>NZ_JBXWOM010000007.1:0-311183 GCF_059610905.1 Ruegeria sp. CDSC002 | reverse complement strand
ACCGTTGCGCCAATAACATCAGCGCGCCCGCCTAAATCATTCCCTAAGATGCCCACCGTCTCTCCGATGCGTCCGGCTGTCTCTCCAACCCGTCCCACCGTCTCGCCAGTGTGTCCCAAGCGCCTCAGCAGCGCCGGTGAAGGGGGTTCTAAGTATAACCGCATAAGTCCGCAAGCAGAAAATGACCTTCTAGGCGAATTTTTTCCATTTTTCTACTTATTTGTTTTTTATCAATATCTTAAGTTGTATCATACACCCCTTCGAACGGCGATCTCATCAGTTGAAATACAAGTCGGACCTACACCTGCCTGCGCCTCCAGTAATCGTACCCCTATATATAGACAGGGCGCCCCATCACACCACAAGACTCAATCGAGTCGGAAGCGATTCAATGAGTCGGAACCGGCCTAAAAAACGGTGCTAGTACTCAATTCAGGTATGGAATCCGCGCGTGTCTACCTACGCCGGGCTTGCGCATTGGCCCGGGATGATGTGTGGTCGCCTCTGTAAGATGCCCGGGTTAGCCGTGAAATGACCACCGATACAGCCGACATGTTTCCACGCATAAATACCGTAGGCTATGACGGCCTTCTTATTTCCTTTGCCGATGCCATGGCCGAACCCTCGAACCGGGCGGCGCTGGCCTTTAGGGGCGCAATCGACGCGGCATCCTGGGACGGTGTTGTCGAAACCTCTGCATCCCTTGCATCGGCCTATCTGAGGTTCGATCCCGACAAACTGCCTCGCACTGAAATCCAGCGTAAAGTGCGACACCTACTTGCACAGCAAAATTGGTTTGAGGCACCACTGCCTGCCGGTCGCAGATTGTGGCGGGTCCCCACAGTTTATGGGGGCAAGCTTGCTCCGCAACTGGACGAGGCAGCGGCGGCGGCGGGGTTGGATTCCATGGAAGCCGTTCGGCGGCTGAGCGACACAAAGGTACGCGTATTGACCATCGGCTTTGCACCAGGGCAGCCGTATCTTGGTCCGCTTAGTCCTGAGTTCAATATTCCACGTCTGAAGGAACTGACTCCTATGGTCCCAGAGGGGGCCTTGGTAATGGCAATTTCCCAATTCGTACTGTTCTCGGGCCCCACTCCGACCGGTTGGCGGCACGTGGGCCAAACCGCATTTCGCTGCTTTCGCCCTGACGCACCGCAGAGCTTTGCGTTGAAGCCAGGGGATGAAATGCAGTTCCTGTCCGTTTCGCGCGACGAACTGGAAACCATCCGCGCCAACAACTCGGACGGCTCAGGCGGTGCCACCTGCGAGGAGATCGCGGGATGAGTCTGATTGTTCATCGCATTGGCCCGGCCTGCACCATACAAGACCAGGGTCGTGTCGGGTATCTGGATCAGGGGCTGTCCCGATCCGGCGCCGCCGATCAACTGGCCCTGCACGAGGGCGCAGCGTTGCTGCGTCAAAGCCCGGGACTTGCCGCTTTGGAAATGGCTGGAATGGGTGGCGAATTCGAGGCAACGCAATCTCTCGGCATCGCTCTGACAGGTGCTCCGATGCAGGCCAGCATTGATGGCGCACCTGTGGTCTGGAATGCGTCGCACCAGATGGAAGCCGGGCAGCGGCTGGTGATTGGTGCTGCGACGCGCGGGACCTATGGCTACCTGCATGTCAGCGGTGGGATCGCGTCCGAAGCTTTTCTGGGATCACGCTCAGCGCATTTGACCGCCAAGATCGGAAGTACCATTCAGACCGGAGATACATTGCCAGTCGCCGACGGATCAGGCGTGACGGGCATGAAACTCTACCCGGATGATCGCTTCTCGGGTGGCGTTCTACGCGTGATCGCCAGCTTTCAGACCCCCCTGTTTGATCAGGGAACGTTGGACCGCTTTGTGCAAACCGAGTTTCGGCGTGGCAGTCGGGCCAACCGAATGGGGATGCAGTTGGATAGCGAGGGCGAAGGTTTCGCGGCCCAGGGTCAGCTGAACATTCTGTCCGAGGTCATTACCCCCGGTGACATACAGATGACCGGAACAGGCAGCCCCTTTATCCTGTTGCCTGAATGTCAGACCACCGGAGGTTATCCCCGTATCGCGACGGTTCTGCCCTGTGACCTTCCGCGCGCGGCGCAAACCCCGGCGGGCGGGCAGATCAAGTTCGAATTCGTGTCACTGGACGAGGCCACAGCCCTGCAAACCGCCCACAAAGCCGAACTTGCCCGGCTACCTATGCGGGTCGAACCGCTGGTCCGCGATCCGCATGACATCCCGGACCTCTTGTCCTACCAATTGATCGGCGGAATGATCTCTGCCACCGACTAAGGAGTATCACCCATGCCAAGCGTCGATCTGAATGCCGATATGGGCGAAAGCTATGGCCCATGGAATATGGGCGATGATGAAAGTCTTCTGAAAATCATCACATCCGCCAATATCGCCTGCGGTTTTCACGCCGGTGACCCGGATGTGATGGCCAAGACGATGACCTTGGCCGCCGAAAGCGGCGTTGGGATCGGCGCGCATCCCGGCTTCCCCGATCTCCAAGGATTTGGCCGCCGCAACATGAAAGTGCCCCATGCCGGCCTGCGCAATTTGGTTCGGTATCAACTGGGGGCGGCAATCGGAATGGCCAAGGCCGTTGGCACCGAAGTGCGGCACCTGAAACTGCACGGGGCGCTGGCCAACATGTGCTCGGTCGATATCGACATGGCCCGAGCCTGTTATCAGGGCGCGCTGGATGTCGATCCGGACATCATCATCATGGTTTTGGCCGTTACCAAACAAGAAGAAGCCGTGCGCGAACTGGGGTGCAAGTGGGTCGGCGAGATCTTTGCGGACCGGGCCTATAACGGCGACGGAACTCTTGTCGACCGCGGCCTGCCCGGCGCGGTTATTCATGACCCCGAAATTGCCGGACCGCGCATCCTGAACATGGTGCGCGAAGGTGCCATCATCACCGAAAGCGGCCAGCGGCTAGAGACATCCATTGACACGATCTGCCTGCATGGCGACGGTCCAACCGCGGTACAAATCGCCCGTTCGGTTCGCACATCCCTGATCGACGGCGGGGTCGATGTGACAAAATTCATGCGGTAGAAAGAAGGGCGTAATCCTGACGATCTATCCTCTGACTGTTGCCTGTATGGGATACAGACCCTAGCATGCCCGACAAGTGCATGTTCTGAATACCACAATTCCAAGCAACGCCATGCCAAACCGGTATAGGCAAGGAGGTTGGCCAATGTCTTTTGATCTGATGAATTACGAACCGCGCGGCGACAAAAAGAACTCTGAGTTCTTCCACCAATATCTGCCGATGATCTACGAACGCCGCCAAAGCTCGGGCGTGGCTGATCAGGTCGGGGCGATGCAGGCGATCGTCATTCAGGTTGAACCGGACGCGATGTTCGACACGCTGATCGAGCTTTATGTCATGACACCCTACCGACATACGGCCAGCTATCTGGGTCAGACGCACAAATTTGCGGTCATGCACTCACACACCGATTATCCTGCGATTATCGTCATGGCGCCACTAAGCCCGACATTCGAAGACTTTATCCCGCGCATCAACCGTATGTACCCGTTAGCCCGCAACACCCCCCAGACCCGCTATGTCGGAGAGATTTATGGCGCCACGGACCTCAAGACCCTGACCAAAACGCTTGAAGATCAGAACATCAGGTTTGAGTACAAGGGAGACACCGAAAACCCGTTCTACACTTCGGACGGGTTCAGATTTACGTCGCCGTCCGATTTCACCTGTAACAGGGTTGGCTACTCATCCCTGGATTTCAACGACACCGACAGCCTCGGTTTGGGTGACCGGATATTGCTGAGCAATGACGAACAGGCGCGGCTGGATCAGGCGGCGGCATTCGGGGCCGACAGCAAAATCGCGCCTTTGATGCTGGGGGTCGACCACCTTGCAACACGCATTCTAGCCGGCGAGCGTGAGGACGCCATCCTCGAGTTTCTGACCATGGTGCCCTATTACTTTTGGGGCGCGTACAACATCTTTGAGATGAACTCGTCTACCAATGTGAACCGAAACGCGAATGTGGATGATGACAAGAAATCCCCCGCCAAGGTCTTCACCGCGAACAACACGCCCTCTTTCGTCAATTCCTTTGAACAGCTGCCGATGCCGACTGAGGATTTCGTGCGGAACTTTGGCCGTCGCCTGCACCACATGGCAATCGAGATCCAGGACGGCGACCACGGCGCGGGTGAAAAGAACGTCGATTTTGTGGTCAACACGCTCAAAGACGAGGGCGTACCGTTCCTGGCCCATGTGGTGGGCGAGTGTAAGGATGATCCGAACCTCAAGCAGATATTCTCAAAGCATTCGAAGTACACGCTGTTAATCACCGAGTATATCGAACGCTGTCACCACTATGACGGGTTCTTTACCAAGGATAACGTGGCCGCCCTGACCGCTGCGGCGGGTCAGGATGAACAATACACACACGGCCACGTCTTCGACTGACAAAAAATGGCTGCGAGTTTCCTCGCAGCCCAGATCCATTCAGGAGAGTATGTCGAGCCTTATGACGGCCCGATCATGAAACAAGTCACATTCCGGGCCTGCAACCGGCGGCAGGCCAGATCGGCCTGTTCGCGGGTCATGCCCTGAAATGTCGCGTCGAAGCCGCGCGAGCTTTGGTTCACCTTCCGCAGCGTGCCTTCCAGAGTGGTCATTTCCGAAAGGGCTGTTTTTAGCAAAATCTTTTCCGCCTCATATCGGGTGGTATAGCGGCCTACGTTCACACCCCATAGCCGTCCGCCCGATGTTGACAGTCGGGTCACGATCTCTTGCTCGGGTTCGGGCTGCACTGCCGGATCGGTCGAGGCCAGAACCAGGTCAGCCGGGCGCGCAGCGGGACGGGGTGCGTCACCATCACCAGAGGGCTGAATGTCAGCGGCCGCGATTGCTGCGGCGATACCATCCTTGATGCGCGTGCCATTTTTGGCAGCCGTCTCAGCCACGGCGCCAGCAACCTGAACTGCAGCACCCGGTCCAGGGCGCAGAACGGGGCGCAGACTGGATTTTGGCGCGATAGTCAGGGCCGCGACTGTCGCACCCAATCCTGCGTTTCCGGCATAGGTGGGGCGCGCCGGCTTGCGGATCGGGGCGCGCGAGGGGGCGCGGCGGAAGCCCATATCCAGCAATTCGGCCACTTTGGCGTTCCGCGATGCGCCGGATTTACCGCCAAAGACAGTTGCTATGATGCGTTCGTCCTTGCGCTTGGCCGATGCAACCAGGTTAAAGCCCGCAGCCCGCGTGTATCCGGTCTTGATCCCGTCCGCGCCTTTATAGGCCGCCAACAGGCGACGGTTCGTGTTTGGAACCGTCTTGATCCCCGCATGCGTGGATTGGCGTGAGAACAGGTTGTAATACTGCGGATAATCATAAAGCAGGTGGCGACCCAACGTGGTCATATCCCGCGCGGTCGACAAATGACCTGATTCCGTCAGGCCATGTGCGTTCTTGAACGTTGTGCGGCTCATACCCATGGCCTTGGCCGTGCGCGTCATGCGACGGGCGAATGCTGCTTCGGATCCACTGATCGCGATGCCAATCGCCGTGGCCGCATCATTGGCGGACTTCACGGCAGCCGCCCTGATCAGATATCGGAACGCAATGGTTTGCCCGGTGCGAAGGCCCAGTTTCGAGGGGGGTTCAGAAGAGGCCTTTTTTGTAATCCGAACGGGCGTGTCCAAGGTGATCTCACCATTCCGCACCGCCTCGAATGCAATGTAGAGTGTCATCATCTTGGTCAGAGAGGCCGGATGCAGTCGGGTGTCAGCATTGCGCGAATGCAGAACCTCGCCTGTCCGGGCGTCGATGACCATCGCCGCATATGGTGCCGCAAATCCCTGCAACGGCGCGAAGGAGAGCAGCCACAAGAATGCTATAAGAAATAAGCCCATCCGGGCCGGAACTGTCCGCCGAACCTGCACGATCTTTGCCTCTGTCTACCTCAGGCCGCCGGGTTTTCCCGGTCAGCGTTAATTATTTTTTATTGCCTACAAGGCTAACACAGAGACCCAATGAAATAAACCGAAAGCGTGCAAATTCGCTGTTTTGTTAAGCGTCCGAACCGGCACTACATGTAGACGCGGGCAGCCCGCAACCTACCACATCCACGCAAATTGAACCCCTTAACGTAATTCCCACCTCGTTTTTTGAAAACTGAGACCAATTGGCAACATCAACTTAGGCGCTGAACCAGATCAGCAAGTTCGCCCAAATCCCGCATCTCGCGATAGCGCGGATTGCCCGCAGGGGTTTCGGCCTTTTCGATCTCCCAAACCAACCCATGGGGCACATAGACGCCCCAACACCCGGCCTGAATTGGGGCGACGACATCGGACCGCATCGAATTGCCTACCATCATTGCAGATTCGGGTCCGTCACCATGCCGCGCAAAGATATCGCGGTAGGTTTGCGCTGACTTTTCGGACACGATTTCGACCTCGTCGAACAACTCTCCCAGACCGGATTGCGCCAGCTTTCTCTCTTGATCGATCAGGTCGCCCTTGGTGATTAGAATCACCCGATGCGTATCAGTCACCGCTTCGATGGCCTCGCGCGCGTGGGGCAAAAGCTCGATCGGGTGGGCTAACATGTCCTGCCCCGCTTCGACCAACTGGCGGATAACCGAGGCTGGAACACGGTCGTCGGTCACTTCGATTGCGGTTTCGATCATCGACAGGGTGAAGCCTTTGATTCCGTAGCCGTAGTGCCGGATATTACGTTTTTCCGCAGCAAGCAGCCGATCCAACAGGTGATCGCGATCAGCGTGATCGGCCAGCAATCCCGTGAAATGCGTCTGCGTCAGTTTAAAAAACCGCTCGTTGTGCCAAAGCGTGTCGTCGGCGTCGAACCCAATTGTGGTCAGCGCTTTTTCCATTTCGATTACGTCCTGCTGGCTCTTTTCTCTGGCCCCATGCACGTTATATAACCGATCAGACAAACCGAAGCCTGAATCGGACAAAGGCGCAATGACTGAACACAAATGGATGATGTCTGACCAACCGGACAACGACGATGATCCGTCGCTGTTGGTGCAGACGCGCCCTAAGACCAAGCGCCCGCCGTTGTACAAAGTACTGCTGCTGAACGACGACTACACGCCGATGGAATTCGTGGTGCATGTGCTGGAGCGTTTCTTTGGCATGACCCATGCCGAGGCGTTTGAAATCATGTTGATCGTCCACAAGAAAGGCGTCGCCGTGGTTGGCGTGTTCAGCCATGAGATCGCCGAAACCAAAGTGGGCCAGGTCATGGACTTTGCCCGCAGGCACCAGCACCCCCTGCAATGCACAATGGAACGGGAAGAGTAAGGCCACCTTAGCCTTCTCTCTCATATTTGCCGATGTCCCCTCGTCTTGATCTTGCCCTGCAAAGCGGCCTTGAGCTGTCGCAACCACTCAGCGTGCTTGGACCATCATCCGACAGCGATCTGTCGGCCCTGCCGCGTGAAACGCAGGTGGTGCAGCCATTCAAACCGTTTCACGACCACTTTGCCGGACAGGGCTTTGCCGCTGTGCCGGAAGCCCAAGACCCTTGTCAGGATGCCATCGTGATCCTGCCCCGCGCCAAGGCGCTGGCGCGCAGCATGGTGCATCAGGCCTGTCAGCGGGCCAGCGGACTGATTGTCATAGACGGTGCCAAAACCGACGGCGTCGATAGCCTGCTGAAAGACATCCGCAAACGCGTTGACGTCGAAGGGCCCATCGCCAAGGCGCATGGCAAGATTTTCTGGTTCCAATCCGCACCCGAGGCTTTTGCCGACTGGGCCGCCCCGAACAATCAGACAGTCGATGGCTTTCAGACCGCGCCCGGTGTGTTCTCGGCTGATGGGATTGACCCTGCCTCGGCCCTGCTGCTGGGCGCATTACCCGAAAAGCTGGGTGCAAGGATCGCTGATTTGGGCGCTGGCTGGGGGTATCTCGCAGCCGGTGTGCTAAAGGCCGCCAATCCGCGCGCGTTACATCTTGTCGAGGCTGACCAGATCGCCCTTACCTGCGCACGCGTCAATTTGGCCAAGACCTGCGCGCAGTTCCACTGGGCCGACGCCGTCGCGTGGAACGCGCCAGAACCGTTGGACACGGTGATCATGAACCCTCCGTTCCACACATCGCGCGCCGCCGACCCTGAGCTGGGTCAGGGCTTTATCAAATCCGCAGCTCGAAACCTGACCCGGAGCGGCAATCTGTGGATGGTCGCAAATCGCCACCTGCCCTACGAGGTCACGCTGGCCGAGAATTTCGTACAGGTTCAAGAGGTGTCCGGCGACAATCGGTTCAAGGTGTTTCACGCCTCTCGCCCTCGACGGTGATCCCGGTTAACCTCTGCCGCAAATCAGGAGACAACGCATGTCCTTTTCCATAGCCGGCAAGACCGCCATTGTCACAGGCAGCGCCAATGGTGTCGGACTGGCCATCGGGCGCCACTTTGCGGATGCCGGGGCCAATGTCATGTTCGCCGACATGGACGAAAAACGGCTGTCCGACGAGCTTGGCGAACAGGCCGATGACAGCAACATCCGGTTTTTTGCTGGCGACCTGCGGGAAAAGCTGACCATCGCGAACCTGCTGTCTGCCACGCTTGATGCGTTTGATCAGGTGGACATCCTGATCAATGGCGCGCGCCAGGTGATCCCGTCCGATCCACTGGACGCGGACGACGATTCCGTACGCATGCTGCTCAATCAGAACCTGATGCCCTCGCTGCGCCTAAGCCAGGCGGTCGCCAAACGCATGATAAAACAAGCAGGTGACACTGACGAAGGCCCCGCCGGGTCGATCATCAACCTGTCTTCAATCGCGGCGCGACGCACCCACCCTGATCTGATGGCCTATTCCGTATCCACCGCCGCACTGGATCAGATGACACGTTCGCTGGCCGTTGCACTGGCCCCGAAACGAATCCGCGTCAATTCCATCGCGCTGGGATCGGTCATGAGCGCCTCGCTGCAGTCCACGCTCAAGGAAAACCGGGACTTTCGCAACGATATCGAGAGACATACGCCCTTGGCCCGGATCGCAGCCCCGAACGAACTGACCGAAACGGCACAGTTCCTGGCCTCGGATGCAGCCGGCTTTATCACCGGACAAATTCTGACAATTGATGGCGGCCGCACCTTGCTGGACCCCGTCGCAGCTCCGGCTCATTAATCCCTATGTTCGATACCGAAAAATCAACCGCCGCCGCGTGGTTCCGCCAATTGCGCGATGAGATTGTCGCCGCGTTTGAGGCACTTGAAGACACCCACAGCTCTGGCCCTTTTGCAGACGCAGCACCTGGCCGGTTCGAGGTCAAGGAAACCAAACGCCAATCCGAAGACGGCAGCGATGCGGGCGGCGGGTTGATGTCCGTGATGCGTGGCGGGCGGGTCTTTGAAAAGGTCGGCGTCAATGTTTCGACCGTATACGGCACTTTGGGTGCGCGAGCGCAACAGGCCATGGCGGCGCGTAAGGGGATTCCGGGGATGGCCGAAGATCCGCGTTTCTGGGCGTCGGGAATTTCTCTGGTCGCGCATATGCAAAACCCGCATGTACCGGCCGTTCATATGAACACCCGCATGTTCTGGACCCCGCACGCATGGTGGTTCGGCGGCGGTTCGGACCTGAATCCCTGCATCGAATACGATGAGGACACAGCGCATTTTCATGCCACCCAAAAGGCGCATCTGGATCCACATGGTCCCGGCCATTACCCTCGCCTGAAAGACTGGGCTGATGAGTATTTCTATATCCCTCACCGCAAGCGCGCCCGAGGCGTAGGCGGGATATTCATGGATGACTATTGTACCGGAGACTGGGCCGCAAATTTCGCGCTGACCCAGGATATCGGTCGCGCGTTCCTGCCTGCTTTCCTGCCATTGGTGGAAAAGCGCCGAGTCCAGGGTTTTGACGAAGCGGCCAAAGACACGCAACTGGTGCATCGGGGCCTTTATGCCGAATACAACCTCGTCTACGACCGGGGCACAAAATTCGGGCTGGAAACCGGCCATGACCCGGATGCGGTGTTGATGAGCCTTCCTCCAATGGCAAAATGGGCCTGATAGATTAGCGGAACCCAAAATCCAGGAAGTTGTCAAAGCAATAGCCCTGCGCGGACCCCGCCGACATGTTCTCACCCACACGTTTTACGGTAATCGAATATCCCGGCGTGGTATCGACACCATCGGGTGGGGTGAGTGAAAACTGCACCGTGCGCACGCCTTTTTCGTAGGCCCGAACTATATAGATACGCTGGGTTGCTTTTGTTCTCAGGCTGCGAATAGCAAAGTCGCCTATCCCGCACCAATACGCGACCGGGGCCGAAGACCCACTGACGGCGACCTCGTAAACACCGTTGTTCATAGGAGTGACTGTGGTTTTAAAACCCGGGTAAGCGCCGATTCCGATCCCAATTCCCTGTGCAAATAAAGGCGACACCGCAAATGTTGCCAGGGCCGCTATTTTCAAAACTCGCATAATGGCAATTCCTGTTTCGAAACACTTATTCAAGATCATACCGGACACGTGGTCCGAGTAAAGCGGCACCATTTTCGGGAATTCGGCCGACAGGACCCCGACACAGCACATACAGGCAAATCAGTATCATTTTTGATTATAAGCAATTAGGATCAAGGCATATATTGGCTGGGGTTTGTTTTGAGCAAAGCGTTTCCAAATGACTGGTTTGATATCCCGTCCGAAAAATACGCGGATTTCGGCGCCATGTTCTATCTTGCATCGCTGACCAATACACACAGGCCGCGCACCCTCGGGCAGGTGCTCTATGCTTTTGAAACGCCTTTTCGGCTGAACCAGTACCACATTTTCCGGCAGAACGGTTTCCCACGCGGGTTTGTGACCTTCGCCGGCCTCAGCCCCGAAGCCGAGCGTCGGTACGCCATTCAGGAAAAACCGCTGAAAGATACGGACTTTGCCAGCGGCACGTCCTTCTGGATCGTCGACCTTGTGGCCCCGTTTGGACAGACCAACCAGATCGTCGAAATACTGAAAAAAGAAATCCCCCACCCTCGGGTTCGAACCAATCGGATGGACAGCGACCTGACCCGAAATCGCATCGTGGAGTGGACCCGCGACGACGCGGGGGACGTACACATGAAGCTTTACCGGAAGAAAGAGTTCCGCGAGGTCCTGAAAATGGAGGGGTCTTGAAATGGTATCGATAGTAGGGACAACAACTGGCTTTGTAACCGGAGATCCCCCTAATCAGGCCAGTGGCGATCTTGGCTTGACCGGCTTTCCTCGGACGCAATCCTGGTCGATCTCTGATCAGCCATCACTGGGCGTGGCCTCCATTAACCCAAATACCGGCGAATGGACCTACACGGTCAATCAAAGCGATTTTGACGATATCCCGTTCGGGACGACGGTCACTGATACCTTCACGGTACAGGTCACCGGATTGGACTTTTTATTCCAACCATATGACCTGACCCAAGAGATCACCATCATCCTTGAAGGCGTGTGCTTTACTGCAGGCACCTTGATCCTGGCTGAAAAAGGCAATCAAAAGATAGAAACCCTGAGCGTTGGCGACAATGTGATGACCGTAGATCGCGGGCTGCAACCGATCCGGTGGGTGGAAAGCAGCGCCTTATCGCCGGACCGATTGCGAGACAATCCGGCCATGCGCCCGGTTCGGATCAAAGCTGGCAGCCTTGGCGCAGGACGGCCCGAACGCGATCTGCTGGTATCACAGCAACACCGCATTCTGGTCAGCGGACCAAAGGTCGAGCTTTTGTTCGGCGCGCCCGACGCGCTGGTTGCGGCCAAGCACCTTTGTTCCTGGCCAGGTATCGCGATTGACACCTCGGATGACCCGGTCGAGTATTTTCACATCCTGCTGGATAGCCACGAAATACTGACAGCCGAGGGCGCACTGGCTGAAAGCCTCTATCTCGGCGAAGAATCCCTGTACACTCTGTCCTCGGACGCATTGCAGGAGCTCGCCGCCATTTTCCCGGACACAGCCATGCCGAATGGGCTAGGATTCGGCCGAGCAGCCCGCCTGATCCTGCGAGAATTCGAAGCCCGCGCGCTGGCTTAGACCCCGCGCAAGTGCCCACCCACGTCTTGCGGTGCCAGTGCGACCGTTTTGATGACCGCAAAACAGGGTTTGCCCGGTTCCAATCCCAACGCTTCGACGGAACGGCGAGTAACCCGGGCCAAAACAGAACCCGCGGGTGTTCTTACGGACACAATAGCACCCGGCCCTTCGCCCGCGCGGATCGTGTCGACCGTACCTTCCAGAACATTTAAAGCCGAAAGACCCTCGGGGCGTTTGCTGGACAGAATAACCTCTTGCGCGGGAATGCGGATTCGCAGTTCTTCCGCAATTTGCAGGGGTACCCGGGGCAGAAACAAAGACGACCCGCCTGCGTCCAACTCAGTCAGCCCGTCCGAATGATGTTTGACGACCCGAACCTGCAACACTGCACCGACAGCCCGCACACCAGCCGGTGCGACTGACGGATCGGCTAATACTTCGGAGGCAGGGCCATGCCGCAGGACCTTGCCCTCTTGCAACGCGACAACCGACGTCGCCAAACGCGCAACTTCCGCGGCCGAGTGTGTGACGTACAAAATTGGTACTGAAACCTCATCCCGCAGCCGTTCAAAATAAGGCAATATCTCAGCCTTTCGCGCGTCGTCCAATGCGGCCAGAGGCTCATCCGCAAGGATCAACCGTGGACTGGCCAGAAGAGCGCGGCCAATGGCAACGCGCTGCTTTTCCCCGCCGGACAACCCCGAGGGGCGCCGGTTCAACAGGTGCCCGATCCCCAGCATTTCGATCACTTTATCCGGGCTTTCGCGGCGCGCACCCTTGGGCGCGAACCATTTTCCGTAGAACAGGTTCTGGCGCACAGTGAGATGTGGAAAAAGACGACCTTCCTGAAAGATGTAACCCAGCCGTCTTTTGTGCGGTGGCAACCAGAGGCCTTGCGCGGTGTCAAACAGCTCCCACCCGTCTACAGCAACCCGACCGGCCATGGGTTTCACCAAACCGGCGACGGCATTTACAATGGTTGTCTTTCCAGATCCGGACCGCCCAAACAGAACCGTCACACCGGGTGGGGCATCAAAACTCAGATCCAGCTTGAGGTCAGGCAAATCGTGCTGCAAACGAACGGACAGGCTCATGATCCGGCCACCCGCGCTGCAACGCATCGCCCAATGAACTCGGACAACAACAGCGCGCTCATAGCAACCACGATCGAGATGACCACTAAACGGGTGGCCGCGGCTTCGCCGCCCGGAACTTGCAGGAAGGCATAGACCGCTGACGGCAGGGTTTGCGTCTGACCCGGGATATTCGACACAAAAGTAATCGTTGCCCCGAATTCTCCCATCGCTTTGGCAAAGGCCAGTATTGCCCCGGCGATGACGCCGGGCAGGATCATCGGAAGGGTCACCGTGGCAAACACAAACAGGCGTGATGCACCCAGTGTGGCTCCGGCCTGTTCCAGTTTGGGATCCACAGCTTCGATCGACAGGCGTATGGCCCGCACCATCAGCGGAAATGCCATGATACCCGCGGCAAGGACGGCGCCAGTCCAACGAAACGCCACGACAATTCCGATCTCTGCCAGCAACTTGCCCAGCGGCCCCTGAATTCCAAATGTCAGAAGAAGCAGATAGCCGGTCACCACCGGCGGCAGGATCAACGGCAGATGCACCAGCCCATTCAAGACCTGCCGACCCGGAAACCGCCAACGTGCCAGCGCGTAGGCAACGAATATGCCCAACGGCAATGTCACCAGTGTTGCCCAAAACGACACACGTAGCGACAACTTCAGCGCCTCAAGCTCTGCAGGTCCCAACCACCCCATACCGCTATCCGTTCGGCAGGGTGAAACCCTGCTTTTCAAAAACAGCCCGCGCGGCCTGAGATTGCAGGTGATTCAGAAACACCCGCGCGGATTCAGCACCGGCAGCCGTCAGAGCCGCCGGGTAGATGATGGGCGGATGCAGGTCGGGCGAAAATTCGGCGATGACACGAACCCGTCCCTCGACCTGCGCGTCGGATCGGTAGACGATCCCCATTGGGGCAGCACCTGTGGCAACAAGTGCAAGGGCTGCACGCACGCTATCCGTCTGGGCGATCTGACCCTGAATGCCCTGCCACAGCCCCAAGCTTTCCAACGCCGCCTTTCCGTAGATCCCAGCCGGCACGGCATCAACCAGCGCCATGGCCAGATATCCACCGTCCAGTGCGGAGCCCAAAGCGACCCCGGGCCGCATTTCGCCAATGTCAGCCCCTTCGCTCCCAGCGACCAGAACCAGGCCATTGCCCAGCAAATCTACACGAGTTGTGGGGTCAATTAGGCCCTGATCTTGCAGCACATTCATCCAATCAACGTTGGCGGAAATGAACAGGTCTGCCGGGGCACCCAACTGAATCTGGCGCGCCAGAACGGACGAGGCCGCGTAAGATACAGTTATGCCCTGCCCAGTTTCCTGCTCAAATTCAGATGCCACCTCATCAAGCGCAGTCTTGAGGCTGGCCGCAGCAAACACCAAAGTCCCCTCTGCCCCCGCGCGAAGCGGGGCCAGCGTCAAAGCGCCCAGAACCAGGGCCGCAATCAGAACTCGGCGCGCGTGGGACAGGATCGGTTTTCTCCCGCCTGGAAAGTTGCAGTTCCTTTGGGGATATCTGAGGCGGCAGGTGACACGCAAGCGCCTTTGCAATCACCCACGACGTAGAACGCAAAACGATAAGCCCCTCACAATCGAAAAGACCCCGCAACACGAGGCACGGCGAATTTCCTGCCCGATTGAATTGTCAGTGGCCAACAAATCAGATTCTGGGAAAGAAATTCTGCCAGACCCTCTTGCACCCGGGCGCAGGCTTAGCTAAATGCACCGTCACGGGTGATTAGCTCAGTTGGTAGAGCGCTTCGTTTACACCGAAGATGTCGGGAGTTCGAGTCTCTCATCACCCACCATCCTTTCCCCACAATGTGTCAAGCTCTTAAGCGACTAGCACCTATTGTTGTGCCGTCCGTGGAACTGTGTTTGCTGCGCATCGTCTTTGCATTCTGGTAGGTAGTTTGCTCTGTATTTCTCTATTAGCTCGAGTTTATTGTCCCCCAGCTTTAGACAACATAGCCTTCGCATAATCACGTTTTGCTGTTGCGCTGTCCTCGAAGCGAGCATGCACGACGCAATAGAATAGAGTACTGTCATCTAGACCGTTGCGAGGTGTAAACCAATCAAAGGGGTCGGTGGGCTCTATCGATGCAATCTGATTGGTTGGTGTAGCAACAGGTGCGACATTGGCTTCACTATTTGTGATATCATTGAGCAGCGTTGGACGGGCCGTGCCGGTATCCGGTGTGAGAATACCCATGATCTGCTCGCGACCAGCCGGAACGAAACGCCCGCTCTCCTCGACTGGAAACCGGACCGGCTGTCCGGCATAAACATCTCGCTGCACTTCACTGTTCTTAACAACAAGGGATCCGTTAACGAGCACATACGGAATGCCATCTGAGGGAAGACCTTGCTGACCGAGAGTATAGTTCGCCTTTTCGGTCACAGTCTCCGGATCAAAAATCGTGATGTCCGCGACCATGCCTTCTTGCATTCGCCCACGCACCTGCATCGCTCGCAAACCTGTGTCACCCAATCGCTTCGCATGGATGTAACTTAGCTGAGTGAGTGTGAGCATAAGCGGCACATTCGCTTCGCGCGCCAGTCTCAAGACAAGCGCGTGGCTGCCTGCTGACCGAGGATGCCCAGCATAGTCTTCGTAGGGGGCATCCCAACTCATCAAATTGCCCTCGATGTCTAGCCCGGCCATACCGTCGCCCGAGATGCCATAGCCTGCGATGGTGATCCAATCATTCAGCCATTGCTCCCTTGGCGGGCTAAAAACAATTGCCGTCCGTCCCGGTTCATTCTCAGCGAAGCTCAAAAACTCGTCTTTTGTCACGAAGCGATCGAGCTGGGGGTCAAAGATGGTGTCTTCGTATTTGTACCCCATCGAACCTTCCCAGTTTTCAGGGGCGATGATCGAGGCTCCGTAGTTTCCCGATCCGGCAGTCCAAGGATAATAGCTGGACCAGACGTTGTAGCCTTGGTCGCGGGCCATCTGGAGCTTTTCCTGATTTTCCCACCAGCCATAGTCATTGTCATGGTGTATGTGGAGCGGAGCGCTAAGCGCCATCGCATTTACTAAGATTTCATTTACACCCGTCTGTGTTTCTGTCGGTGTAGAAGCACTGGGATGAAATCGGTGGTGGACGGAAGTCAGTCTACCGTAACGTGCCGCAGCCCGCTGCGCTTCGAACATCTCATAGGTGGTAATACCTTCGCGGGCGTAGCCGATGGTCGATCCCACACCGAGTGCTCCAAGACGTAGTCCCTCATCCAACTGGGCAGTGATTTCGTTCATCTGCTCGCGGTTGCTTGGAACAGAAGACCACCCCTCGACGCCATCTTCCACGGATTGTGCCCGCAGTGCGAAGAAGTTCCGGAAGTCTATATCCCCACCTTCAAGCACGAGGCCGTCATGAACCCGCATCCGTGCGAATTCTTGCCCAACGACCGTGCCATAGTTTGCCTGTGTTGCGCCTTCGCGCGCACTATACCATTCGTCGATGTTCGCTGCCCCAACCTCAAAATCCATTTGAGTCGTAACGCCATCACGAAGGTTTACCTTGATACCCCAAGGGTCCAGCCCGTGCTGCTCGAGATCGATAAACCCGGGGGCAACAACGTGCCCTGTTGCGTCGATGGACTCGCTACCATTAATTTCTTCGTCAGTAATTGCAGTGATCCAGCCGTTGCTTATTCCCACGTTAGCGATCTGATCGAACCCGGTTTCCGGGTCCATTACCCGACCGTTGAGAATGACAACGTCGTAAGTCTGCGCGAAACACAAAGTCGAACACACAGACAACGTGCATGCCAGAAACAAGGTACGCATGGATAGATCCTCTCTTTTGTCGACAAAACTGAGTGTTTTGTTGTTTTTGGCGTCTGCTTTCGACTCACACTAGAAAACGATCCGGGTTCTTAGGCCGAACAGCGTAATACGGTCCTGAGTGGGGTCCTGCAGCGGGTCAGAAATGAACTGCAGTGACGGCGTGATCTGCAGTCCGGGCGAGATTGAAAAACGGTAGAATGCTTCGAGCGTGAATTGGTCACCGTCTATACCTCTTGCCTCGGCCCAGTTCAGGCCCAGCCCGGCCAGATCAGTATTGCGACCGTAATATCCCAAACCTGCAGAGATGGACCGATCGTAAAGCGCCGCTGTTCCTTTTGAGGCCCCTGCCCGAAAGAATGGCATCCATTTATTGCCAACAAACCATGCCGCTGAAAATGCAGCCCCATAGTCTTCAGGGCGGCTGCCATCGTGGGCCGCATCCGCATGCCAGAGGGTCAGATGGATATTGTCGAAATAGATGCGGTCAAACCCGGAGGTGTAGCCGAGTTCGAGCGATTTAAAGAGATTGCCGTCGCTAAACACATCAAAGTTTGGATCAGACGGGTCGGCGTTTGCGTCTGAGACGCTCGCAACAGCGTAGAAGTTTTCGCTCAGCTTTACCCCACCGGCAATGCCAAGACCTTGGTTGGGCGTGTTAATTGTCGGATTGGTATTAAAAGACAGGTTTTGGAAACCACTGTAAGGGCTGACCAACCCATAGATATCCACAAAGTCTGTTACATCAATCTGCCCGACTTGCAGCGTCCACGCGCCGTTCTCGGCCCTTTGGGTCCAGAACAGGTTGGTCAGCAGTAAACCATTATCGTTGAAGGCCGTCCCTGTGATCGAAAGGGCTCCACCATCTAGCCCAAGGAATTGCGGGGCAACATTGGTATAACTGTGCCGGTCTTCGATCTTGAATGTCAGAGACCCCCGTTCAGTCGCCTGCCAACTGCCATAGAACCGCGCAATTCCACTGGAAGCTTCGCCCTCCCCCAGATTCGCGTTCGAGGTTTGGCCCAACGCCAAATAGTCCACGTTGAACCGAAACCCTCCCTCAGCCAGTCGGTCTTTCCACTGAAACCAACCCGGAGCGATATTGCGTGGAAAATCGGAACGGTATTGCGGATCGGTTAGCCCATCTCCGGGCTTTAGATCAGCTTCAACCGAAGATGGCCCGGATAGTCCCTGAGCCGACGCTGCGCCAGCAAAGACAATACTCAGTGCGACAACGAGAAATCTTATCATTCAGACGCCTTTGCCCCGCCGGTCTTGCGATGGCCCGCCGCTCGGATGCGATCAGCAGCACGTTGCTTCCATTCCAGCCCGTCTGCTTCAGTTTCCAGAGTTTCGACACGTTCCGTCTCTAACTGGAAAGTCGCTTTCATAGGCACGAGGCCGCCCACAACCATCATATTCTGAACAGAAGGATCGATAGTCAGCGTGCCCGTCAGCCGAACGGGTTCGTGGTAATAGCTGGGCGCCCAGTCGCCATTCAGCCGCACACGTATCATCTGGTTGGGCGGAGGTGGCGGCATGTGACTGCACATCCCTCTTTCTGGCACCAAGTATGCGACAGGCCGTCCGTCCGGATCACTCGGAGCAGGAATGGCAAAGCCCGCGAGTGTGATTGTTTGACCGTCGAATTTTGGATTTCCGTTTGTTCCTGCCTTTCTTCGCCGTTCTTTCACAATCTCTCTTTGATCGAGCAACCAATCGACATCAACGTCAACTCCCGCCAAGGCATCCTCGGTTTCGGTCAGAAGCTCCTGCCATTTCAGTCTTTCTTCCGCGCTGCCAGCGTCTTGCTGCAGTCTGCCACGCATCCGCACAACGAAAAGGACGTCGTCGAACTGTTCGGGGCTGAGGTCCCGATAGGGATCTTCATATACCTGCACAGATGGGTCTGGAAGATCGACCCAGTCCAGCGCCGTTCTTGGCGTTGCCATGGCGGAATGACCGTAACAGACCAAACCCGCGAGCAAGATGGAGCGAAACCAAAAGAACATGAATACTCTCCGGTCGAGTTTTGGGGTTATTTCAGTGTATTTTTGTATATCACACCGTCCTTCATGATCAGCCGGATCGTATCAGGGCTTTCAGGCCTCGGGTCGGCGCCAAACCACTGATCACCAGTTCCCACAACTGAGAAGTCTTCTAGTGGGTTACCGTCGATCAGCAGGATGTCCGCATAGGCTCCTTCCTCAATCACACCCAGATTGCCCTCGGGATAGGGGTTCATGAATGGTCCGGACAAAGCGGCGATTTCACCGCCAGTAGATGTCATTGCGACCAACGAGGCGTGAGAGCCAAAGAACTCATTATTGAGATGTTTTTCATAGGC
The DNA here is from genome assembly GCF_059610905.1 of Ruegeria sp. CDSC002. Classification (NCBI taxonomy): domain Bacteria; kingdom Pseudomonadati; phylum Pseudomonadota; class Alphaproteobacteria; order Rhodobacterales; family Roseobacteraceae; genus Ruegeria; species Ruegeria sp. CDSC002. The sequence goes on along the minus strand of NZ_JBXWOM010000007.1, from coordinate 291,916 downwards.
AATTTGAATATTGCAGGCGGCTACAGAACCTACGCAATCCGTGTGAAACCCTCTTTTAGCTGGGCACTCATTCATGTTTTTTATGTAGTCGCCAAAAGCCTGCGTAGCTGACTGTGCCTTTCGTAAGCTGGCTGGGACATCTCGAATGGCAGGAATATCGAAGAGATTTGGATCAAATGCGGTGAGATTGGTCGTGATGTAGGCTCCTTTCTCTTCCATCAGCGCTGATATTTCACAATCAAACATGAACCCGTGTTCAATTGATCGCACACCAGCATTCAGTGCCGCCATGATCGTTTCCTTGCGGTAGGAATGGGCCATGACGTAGCTTTCGTATTCGTTGGCAACCTGCACGGCCGCTTCTAACTCTGCCGTCGATCCTGCCAATAACTGCCACGGGTCAAACACTGAAACTACACCGCCTGATTGCATGTACTTCAGTTGTGTTGCTCCCATCCGGAAGTTGTTACGAGCAAACTTGTACATGTCAGAGACGCTGTCGACTTCTTGGGCCATATTCAGACGGCTGAAGTTCGAAGACTGGCCAACAGGCGCCGTAAAGTTGGCGAAATCAGCATGGCCACCACGCGTACTTAGAAAAGCAGCCGCAGGGTAGAAACGCGGCCCGGCAATGGTCCCGGTGTCGATTGCGCGGCGAAGACCTCCATTAGCGCCACCTGCATCTCTTACGGTGGTAAAGCCTTGCATTAAGTACATCTCAGCCATTTGAGTGCCGTGAATCGCGAGGTCTTCCCAAGTGCTGTTGGCTTCCATTGCGGGCAACGTGGGTCCTGGCAGCATCAGGTGTGCGTGATTTTCGATGAAGCCGGGGGTCAGTGTCCTCCCTTCTCCGTCAATGACCGTAGCGTCGGGGGCATCGATTGCGTCGGTTGATACGGCCTTAATCAGATTGCCCTCGACCAATACGCTGGCATTCTCGATACGCTGTTCATTCACGCCATCGAAGATGTGCACGTTGGTAAACAACGTTTGGGGTTCTTCTTGATCCTGAGCCTGCGCGGACGCTGAAAAAGCAAGACCTGCAGCGACAATTACCGTCGAGCAAAGCGACATTCGTAGACCGGACATAAGTACTCCCTTCATATTCATGTTTTGCCAACTGTAGTCCGGAAAACTTTGCCTCGGTTGCCACTTTTGAATTGGCGTGTTCGAATGTGATCGTAAAAATGGCCACTGAATAAATCGACCAATCATCACAAGGGTGACGAGCTTGCCTTTCAACTCCACCTCTCAAGAGCATAGCGAGGGCTTTATTCGCCTCTCCTTAGCCGCTCCGTTTTTGCAATACCTCACCGATCGCAAGATCAATCCGCAACCAGCATTGGACCAGGTCGGATTGAAAGCCGAACTGTTGTCTGACCCATCCGTGTTCGTTCACTCAGAGCTAGTCTACGGTTTGGTGAATGCCTTCTCAGAAGTATCAGGAGATCGATACCTAGGACTGAATGTAGGTGAGGTGTTTGACCTACAAGGATGGCCGCCCTTCGCTCAAGCCTTGCAATCTACAAAAACGCTATACGAGTTTTTTACCCGCTTTGTTGGGCTCGTACCGCAGGAGTCCAATTCTGTGCGGCACAGCCTTGTGATTGAAGCAGACAAGGCGACTTATCGTATCGAGAGGCAACAGGAACCAACTGTCCCGCCCATTCAGGTGACCGGTTTTGGTGCCGCAATCTATGTACGCCTATTGCAGACCGTCGTCGGAGATTCCTGGGATTCTTCTCGCGTGCGATGGGAAAGCAGATACATCAATGGGCTGCCTATCGACTATAAAGGGATCGAGGTTGGCCTTGGGACTGATCCCGGAATGCAAATTAGTTTTCCTGTGGGATGGTTGTTTTTGCACCATGTCTCTGAGGGCTCTGCCAAGTCCATAGCTTCACCTCAACAAGAGGAAGAAGTAACCGTGGTGGCAGCTTTGCGCTCTGTCTTACGCGACAAACTAGATGAAACCAACTTGGGGCCAGAGATGGTGGCTGGAATGCTGGGAATACGCCCGGAACGGTTTCTGAAAGCGCTTCAGCAACAAGGCACAACTCTACCCCGTGAAATCAAACGGCTGCGTGTCGATGTCGCCAAAGAGCACCTCAAAGAAGACCAGATGACAATTGCGGAGATTGGTTTGATGCTCGGCTATTCCGACAAGTCCCATTTCACTCGCTTTTTCCGAGGTCAAACCGGAATGACACCGACCAATTTCCGCCTCGGCGTATAGTTACGTTGCGAATACTTGGACTGCTTCTCCACTACACACCAAGTGCGGGCCGACAAGGATTTGCAACACACTTTTTGGAGCCACTATCTAAGGATCACAGAGGGACAATTGACCCATTGCCCCTGCGGCGGTGCATGCAGCGCTTCGCTTACACCGAAGATGTCGGGAGTTCGAGTCTCTCATCACCCACCATCAAACAGCCCTTGTTTTACTGGCGTCCTTTAAAATAAAGACATGACGCTGCCGTGTGGAGTACATCGCGGGAGTACATCGTGGGTCGTTTCTTAATGCCAAATCCAACTCTGATCAAAGGCTCGTATTACTGCCGAGTCGCGGTCCCTGCCGATCTCAAGGGCAAGGCCAAGGGAACGTACGTGACAGCGACGATCAATGGCCAGATCATAAATCGTAAAGTCGGGACACACGCGAAGCTACCTCTCGGAACATCAAACCTGAAGGAAGCACGGCAGAGGTTCCCTGCCGCCTTAGCTGGCGTAGAAGCCCACTGGGAGAGCTTGAGACAAGGTCCAGTGGAACTCAACCACAAACAAGCCTTGGCCTTAGCAGGCGAAGTCAGAGCCGATTTCGTTCGAATACCGGATGGAAATCCCGGCGACAGTGAGATGTGGGCGGACGTACTGAAGCTGAACGAACTGGCTCGTACGGGGCGGACTAACGAATTACAGGTCGATGACCCCTCCAAAGAACACGAGCGGATGGAACAGAGGTTTGGCGGTCTTGCGGATGCTATTCTCAACCGCCATCAGTTGCGTATAACAGCAGCTTCGCGAACCAAGCTGATAGGACATCTGCACAATTCTATGAATGAGGCGGCGAAGATCAACGAAGCTAAAGCGCTCGGCGATTACTCCGACAGCGGCGATTCAAACAAATACCCAGCCTTCGAGATCGCAGCTCCAACAGAACTTGTTAGCCGCGCCCGACTGACCTTTGCTGAAGTGATCGACAAAGAGGTACAACGACGGGCTTCTGGGCGTGGTGGAGCGCCGCTGCGTGAACGGTCAGAAAAGAAGTACAGGCAAGCTGTAGCTGAGTTCGATGCAGCCAGAGGCAATGACGACGTTCTGTCTATCGACGCCAAGCAAGCGGACCAATGGCTGACCGACATGCTTGAGGCTGGAAAGCTCAAGATCAAAACAGTTCGCGACCGCTTCAAGAACGTGAAAACAGTTATCGAATGGGCGCGAGAGCAAGGGCTGGGCGAGGTGTTTCCCGGCAAGAACCCGTTGGACGTGGTTAAGCCACCGAAAGCAGAGGCAACAGATAGCGCAGCGCGTACCATCCGCTTGGACGAGGCAAAAATCATCCTCAAGGCCGCACGTAACGAAAGCAAGCCGGAGCGCCGTTGGTTGCCTTGGATGTGTGCATATTCTGGGGCGCGTATCGGAGAGGTGGCACAGCTTGGGCCGGACGACTTTTTCTGCGTCGGCGATGACTGGTTCTACAGGCTCACCTCAGAGGACGACAAGTTGATCAAGGGCGGATACAGTATCAGACGTGTCCCGGTACACCCCGCACTAATTGACGAAGGATTGATTGGATTTGTCGAAGACGGACGTCGACGCGGGATCAGACGCTTGTTCCCGAATAGATCGCAGGGGAACATCCGTGACTGGGTCAGAAATGATCTCGGTTTGACGCGGCGCGAATTGGCACCGAACCACGGCTGGAGACACCTGTTCGAAGACGTGGCATTGATCGCGCATATGACAGACGCCGCTAAGCTGTACATAACAGGTCGGTCACGCGGGTCTTCGGCTGAGGGATACGGCAAAAGCGATGCGATGCTTCCCGGTTTGGCAGCTCAGATGCGGATGGTAAAACCATATAAGGTCGACTGATGCGGTGCGAAAAAACTATAGCTGTTCTTTGCGGGAACACTGTGTTTGGGCAAGCTGCAGGCTGAAAATCAAGAAGTAAAAAATATCATTATTAACAAAGACTTATAATTAAGTTCCACCATTGTAAAATGCCCCCGCTATACTATAGCTATGCTAAGCCTTTGTATGTAGCTTTCTGTTGCTACATCCTCCCCCCGGTATAATCCTATAGCCATATCACTATAGCTACACCCTGTTGGGATTCTCAGTCCCAGTGCGTGGGTCAAAGCACACACTCTACAGCCCTCCAGCGACAGTTCGTTGGAGGTTTTTTTGTTCGGGAGAAGTCTTGTAGTTATGGGATAGCTGCAACTCGATAAACCACGCCGAAATCCAATGTTTAAACGTACGGGTACATACACGACGCAAATATCTGAGCGCCCATGAATATACTGCCGGAAGAGTTTTCTCCCCCTTTGTCGTCGTTGTGACCATTGCCAGTCGGGCATGGAATTGGGAGATGTGTTCTTTAAAGGAGAGTTTCTGCATGAAAGACATCGAGAGGAAATTGTTGGACTTCGCAGCTCGGCGCGACTGGAAAAAGTACCACACACCGAAAGACCTCGCCATCTCTGTTGCAATAGAGGCAGGAGAGTTGTTGGAGATATTTCAATGGAGAAACCAAAAAGAGCCTGTTTCAGAGCAGGAAAGAGAGGCGATTGCCTCTGAGGCTGCAGACATCGCGCAGTATTTGGTTTTGCTGTGCGCTGCTGTGGACGTCGACCTCGAGGAAGCAATAAAATCGAAAATCGCAGTCAATGAGCAGCGCTATCCAGAGGAGACTTCGCGGGGAATCGCGAAACCTAAAGATCAGAGTAAGGCGCACAAATGACACCGGACGATTTCATTGTCTTTGATAAGTATCGGGATGCGCCCGGAAATGCCTTCGGTAGTCGACAGAACCCGACATCATTCGTGAGTGAGGCAGACAAGCAACGCTACACTCGTATCCACGATGCTCTAAAAGCAATTGTGACAAGTTCGATGGAGAAGTCCGTTTACGCGCCTCAGCTTCAGCTGAAGCCAATGAATTACTCTCCAAAGTATGGAGCCAGAGGGCATCGGCCCGTTGATGTTTGGATGTCAGTATGTGGATCGGATTCTGGCGCGTTCGGGAAGATGCCACAAATATATGTGATAGCGTCGGAGCGGGGCGTTGAAATTGGATTTGCTGTAGCTATCGACGAAGCAGATTACCACGACCCCAGCGTGAAAGCACGCAATCGGGAAATAGTACCTCGTATTTACGCCAAACTCCCACCAAGAGACAGCGAATTAGCGAGCGCAATCGCTCTACAAATCGAGCAGTCTGGAAATTGGCACTTCAATAGAAAAGCGAGACTTAGTCGTGGAGATCGTGGTTTCGATGAGTGGGATTCACTTTCTTCAATGCTTGGTCAACTTCAGCAAAATGGACGCGCGGAGGGTGGAGGTTCTATCGTTCAGAACTTCCCCATAGAGGTCGTCGACGAGAGACTGATCAGTTCTGCCTTCGAAGATGCCCTCGAGTTGTTTTGTCCACTTTTGATGGAGTGCCAGCCGAATAGCATCGAGCGAGTTTCAGTTGCCGCTGAGACTGCTGTTGACCATGAGGCTTCATTGGTCGCATTTGACCCAAGTCACCTCAAGGACGGACGCACCCAGGTACTTCGTAGTATCGCCGCTCGACGAGGCCAAAAGAGCTTTCGAGATAGATTGTTGGCAGCTTATGACTACAAATGCGCAATCAGTCGCACGGATGTTGTAGCTGTCTTAGAAGCGGCGCACATAGTTCCGTATCGAGGGGAAGAAACTAACCATATAACCAACGGCTTGCTCCTTCGGACTGATCTTCACACTTTGTTTGACCTAAGCCTTATTAATATTGATCCAGATAGCTACCGAGTTCATGTGTCAGCGGCGCTATTGGCATCTCCATACAAGGCTTACCATGGCGCTAAGATAATTCTGCCCAAAAGCCAGCAACAATGGCCTTCAAAAAAAGCGCTCCAGTTCAGGGTTCAGGAGATGTCGCAGTCTCTCTAAACAGGTAATAGGGTCAGAGCCGATCCCGATAGACTTCTTTAAATGGGCTAAAAACAAGATCGGCTGAATGACTGAAGCGCGATCCCACCTGAATTGGAAAGGCAGTGGGTCGGATCGACTGACCTAACACTTGTTTCCGCAAGGGTATACCTCCGCGTACATCTGTGGAGCTGGAACAAAGACTGTCCGCAAGGGTTGACTTGTTTCTACGTACACTCATATCAACGTACATCACCCAAACGGACACGAGGAAGACATGAGCAAGACCATCCTGTACGCACGAGTTTCAACCGTTGACCAGACACTTGACCATCAGCGAGCGCAAGCTGAGGCTGCTGGGTTTGTGATCGACGAGGTTGTATCAGACCACGGGGTATCGGGTGTCAGCACCACCCTGCAGGAAAGACCCGAAGGGAAGCGGCTGTACGATAAACTGCGCCACGGTGACACGCTAGTGGTCCGCTGGGTTGATCGCTTGGGCCGCAACTACCAAGACGTAACAGACACGATAAGGCACTTCATGAGACAAGGTGTTGTCGTGCGGACGGTGATAAACAACCTCACCTTCGACGGTGCCACCGCAGACCCCATGCAGGAAGCCGTTAGAGACGCATTGATTGCCTTTATGGCCGCCACAGCACAAGCACAGTCTGAAGCCACGAAGGAGGCCCAGAAGGCTGGTATAGAGGCCGCCCGGCGGAACGAATCCAAATATCGTGGGAAAAAACCTAGCTATAACCGGGAAACGCTAACAGACGTCGTTGACATGCTGTCAAGAGGTTGGGGTGCTTCAGAGATCGCCAAAGCCACTGCGCTAACCCGTCAGACAATCCTAAGAATAAGGAAAGACCCTGCAGCAGCAGAGGCGACATTAGCTAGATGGGGTCTTTGAACTTTTTTGTCTTCTAAATTGATCTCTTCGTCAGGCCTATGACAGCCAAGACGGCTTATTTTTTCAAAAAAACGGAGTAACGTGATGTCAGATTTCTTTATTGCGATGGGCGGTGTGATTGTCGGAGGAATGGTGACCACCGCTAGCCATTTAGTCATTCACCATTTCCAGACTGCGCCAAAGCGCGATCTGGACCAAAAGCGCAAGAAGCTCCTTAAGGAACTATTGCGAGATCCGGGTCCAGATGGGTGGCGGAAAATGGAAACGATGTCCAATGTTATTGGTGCTAATCGAGAAGAGACAGCCAGACTACTGATCGAAATGGACGCCCGTGCTTCGGAAAGTAGCGAAGACGTATGGGCGCTTCTATCCGACAAGCCATTACCTTAGACTAGCCGCCCAAGGGAACGCTCTAGAGCTACTTTAGCGGAATTACTTGAAGGTTACTGCCAGCTTGAACAAAACTAACATGAAGCGCACTCAATCCTGATTACTCTCCGTAATCACAGTGGTTGGCGGCAAAAATGAGATTCTCCCTGCTACCTTCAAGATTTCCCCAGGCTACGATCGGATCATAAGGTTGTTTAGTGTTGATACGAAACTCAAAATCTGAAACCTCCAACAGCCATTTCTTAACGAACTCAGTTGGGATCGCAATGCTGACTGCGCTCACACGCTTATCCATCTCAAAGATATAGGGCCTATCATACTGAAGGGCGAAAGCACTAGACTTCAACTCTACAGTATTCACAGCCTGTTTCACTGCTTCTAGAGGACCGTGAATTTCCATAGCGAGAAACAGCGTCCCAGGAACTTCCTCAATGCAAAACTGATTTATCTGCATTTCTCGCTCGTCATCGGCAACAGGACGATAAAAAGCTCTCCACCCTCGGAACCAATTGTCCAGTCGCCAGAACTTTTGTGGTTCAGGTTTCTCCCCGAGAAACGCTTGAATCGCTCTTGGTTCACTTTTTTCGAAGTTAGTGTTTTCTGTTCCGGGGTATCTAGAAATACCCCACCCATCGATATCTTCCCTCGAAAACCAAAGCATGTCTTCTGGTCGAGTCGCAGTCACAAATGCAGCGACCGCACCATGTGAAACGCCATGTTGAAATGCATGTTGAGCAAGTAATTCGTTGCACTCTTGATCTGGCAAATCGTCTACCGCGCATGAGTGCTGACCAAACAGACCAAAAGGTTCCATCGTTCGATATTGACCGGCAATGAATACAACTGACGCACAAGCCGATGCGCAACTCGCACCATTTGGGATAATCGTATGAAATGGGCGATTTCTCAGAGCGGCCGAAAAAATTAACGCCTCCATCACGCTTCCACCGGGACTGTCTAATAAGAGTATGGGGAGACCATGCGCCGCGGGTTCCGCAAATTCGGACAACTCATTGAATTTCTTAGTCGTTCCATATTCTATTGGGCCAGTTAGTTTCAGCGCCTTGACGCCGTTCCACTCAACTATCGAGAAACCACCCTCGATGTGATTGTTAGATTTCGGCACCTTGCCAGTTTGCGCCCCGGTCGCAGAAGCCAAAAGTGTCCCCATAAACAATACTATCGCTAACTTAGTGTATTCCAACGGGCTAGTACTCCTTCGTCGATCTCCAAACCGCTAGTTACTCTGCAACGTGAATTTAGCCGATGTTATCTTTGGGCCTGTTGAGACGTATTAACGACACCAAATTTCACAATGTGGCTTCATAGTATAGCTGAGGTTTCCACTTGAAACTGTCCTTTGCACCGGTATTTCGGATACTTGACTAGCGGGGCATAGGTTTGCCTTCCTCCAACGCGCCTCGAGCGTCAGCCACACAGGCGACCCGCTAGGTTTGACATTTTTCATTTGGGAGTGCCAAAAAGCTAGAAGGGACCGTCTGTACTTTAGCAATCCCGCTCTAGCGATTCAGGTTGTACTATGCACACATCAAAGTCGGTTTTTTATAGCCGATCACTGTAAAGCTATCTTGTGGATTTGGTTTCGCGAACAAAGTGTAAAGGCACTCCGAATAAGTCGTTCCACCACCGTACGTGTAGGCAGTAGCGCTGTTTCCGTAGCCGTATACATTTGTTGTCGTTGGTGCCGTGTAGGACGTCGTGTTGCTCCACTGAAACGCAAACCGGCCATCTGGGAGTTTGACCACGTTATCTGGCTGACCGTAGTCGAGTATCACATCTGTAATGTCTCGCCCGACATATGATTGCATTATTGACTCAGCGCAGCCTGAAAGCACTAGAAGTACCCCGGCGAAAACTAGTCGCTTGAACATTTTCCACTATCCCATTTTTTGTTTTTTCTTTTTGAAACCTGAAAGTAAGCAACATCGCGATAACTCTCAAACGGTTTCGAAGTGAGACTAACAATTGTTGATAAGTGGAGCCAAGTAGCAACTTGTCGCAATGGATACTTAGCAGCAAATATCGAGCTGCAAAGACACATGGAAATACCCTCAGTTAAGCCATTGTTAAGCGGGTTGGAACCTGTATTCCGGTTCTCACAAAGCCCCGAAGCGACTCATCTGGTCAGGTTCCGCACGTTTGATTGTTGATGCTGGCCAGCCGACGAGTGTTGACCGTCAGTACATTTAAGGAGTACATCATCATCTAGGCAGCGACTGGAAAGCGCTATAAAAACAAGGACCTTGCGGTGAAGTTATGAGAGTTCGAGTCTCTCATCACCCACCATTCTCTCCCTACAATGTACCAAGGACCTACGCGACTGGCACCTAGTGTTGTGCTGCGCGTGAAACTGCGTCCGCTACGCCTTGGCTGCCCTGAAACGAAAAAGATGTCTCCGAAACAGGAGATTTGGGCCATGGCAACAATCCCAAAACGCCCGACCTACGCAGACCAGGGTCAGGACCCGCGGGACACTTTTCGGATTGCTGCAACATGTATCAAAGGGCTTCGTGAGAGGTTTGCCCGTTGCGCGCGCCGTGTGGTCTTGCGAAATTGCAAAACCGCTCTCCTTCGTCCTGCGGATCATTTTCCTGCAACACTCTGAAATAGTTTCCTTTGATGCCCCAAGCAGCGTAACCTTAGATAAGTTTTGACGGCGCCGGTCTGGGTTTGCAGGCTTGTGACGCAGAAAACCGAGGGAGTGAGCATGCATAAGGTAACTATCGTCGGGGCCGGGATCGCCGGGCTCACCGCAGCTCTTCGTTTGTTGGAGCGGGGATACCACGTCACGCTGTATGAGCAGGACAATTTCATTGGTGGAATGTTGCGGTCCCATAAGGAGCACGACCACGGCGATTATCCGCGCGAACATAGCTATCACATGCTGTGCAATTGGTATTACAACTTCTGGTCGGTCGCAGAAGACCTGGGAATTGAAGACAACTTCACACCACGCGAAGCCTTCAAGTTCCTCTATGACGGTGATCTCGACAACATGCCCGAAATGGTGAACCCCGGCGGCATTCAGGATTTTTACCGCAACCTCACCGGTGGCGCAGCGCCGCCTGCTGAACTCTTCCTGTTCATGTATTCGATGGTCGATCTGCTTTCGATCCCGGACAGTGAAGATGACAAGCTTGACCGGATGTCGTTCAACGGCTGGCTGCGCGGGCGGCCCTATTGCACCGATGAGGTCGCCCAACTTCATGAGAAGATCTGGCAGACCGTCTGGGCCATCGACAGTTGGCAAGCCTCAGCGCGCAGCTACAAAACATTCCTGAAATATGGCAACCGCGTTCCCGTTCCGCAGCTCTGGCTGTTTGATGGGTCCAAGAAGGACACCCTGATTGATCCTTTCCATGCCAAGCTCAAGCAGTTTGGTGACCGGTTCGAACTCAAATACCGTCACCGACTTCGCGAAGTTCACCCCAGTGAGGATGGAACTCGGATCGAGCGGCTGGTGTTCGACAAGGTGACCAAGTCGCCATCGGTTAATCCCGATTGGAAGGTCGCAAAGAAAGACATCGTCGAAGATATAAGCGATGAGAATGTGATCATCAGCATTACACCTGGTGGGATGGCATCGATGGTGACCGATGATTTGTACAATGCTGACCCTGCCCTGGGCCAGTTGCGATATCTGGAAGCCGAACCGATGGCGTCGGTGGAGCTTTATCTCAAGCGGAAACTACCCGGCATCCCTACGGAAGTGGTGGTTTTCATGGATACGCCCTATGAGATGACGTTCCTCAACTACTCGGCGACATGGGGCCTCAAAAACACCTTCCTTTATGTGACGGTATCGGATTTCAAATCGCTGTTGTCTGTAAAACCCGAACGCCGAGACGAAAACCAGAACCTCATTCTGGATCTCAAAAACCCCAAAACCGCGATCGACTATATTCTGCGAGAAATCACTGCCAAGTTAGAGATAACCGAGGCCGATATCGATCTGTTCCAGACCTCTGTCGACACAAATACGGGCGAAGAGCTTTTTGCCAATCTAACCGGTAGCTGGGAACATCGCCCCGAGGTCAACACCAAGTTCGAGAACCTGTTTCTTGCCGGGACTTACGTCAGAAATTTCGCAGATGTTTCGACCGTCGAAGGAGCTTGTGCAACAGGGCTGATCGCAGCTGAAGGCGTCCGTCAGGCCGCGCAAAGAGAACCGGACAAAGGCGATGCAGGTAAACCGGTAGAGGTGATCACGCCCGATTTCTATCCCAGTCAGATGTTTCAGACGCTCAAGATCGCCTGGGCACCTTATGCCGCCAGTGCCAAAGCCTGGACGCTTGCGGACAAAGCGCTGGGGATCAATAAGCTTTGGCCACCGAAAGACTTCAAGTTTCCGAAGTCAAAATTCACACCGAACCCCGAGAATCTTGGTTCGCTGTTTACGGATTGGCTGCCTGCAAGTAAGTGGAACGAAAAGACTTTGGGCCTGGGTCCAATGTTCTGGAACTATACAGAAGACGGCAAGCCCCGTAAAAAGTAACAAAGAATACCTCGCACGAATAAGAGACGACTGATGACTACTAAATCAATTGCGGCATGGCTGAACGAAATTGGCCTGCCACAATACACCACACTATTTGATGAGAACGGTATCGACCTGGACATTCTTGAAGATGTGACCGGTGACCATCTCAGAGAAATGGGTGTCACGGTGTTGGGTCATCGGCTCAAGATCAGCAAGGCAATCACCGCGCTGAAACCGGATGCGGCGCAGCCCAGACCCAGCGGTGCCATGACGGGCGAGGAAAGCGCCGAACGGCGACACCTCACCATTATGTTTTGCGATCTGGTCGGCTCGACCGCCCTGTCGGCGCGGCTTGATCCCGAAGACTATCGCGACCTCATGGCGCTGTATCAGGATACGGTCTCGCAATTGGTTAAAGAGGCCAGAGGGCACGTGGCCCAATACCTTGGCGACGGCGTTGTGGTCTATTTTGGCTACCCGGTTGCGCAGGAGGACGCGGCAGAACGCGCGTGCCGCGCGGCTTTGGAAATTGTCGAGGCCGTCGCCGCGTTGGATACTGCAGCCGGTGAACGCCTACAGGTGCGCATTGGCATTGCAACCGGGTTGGTTGTGGCCGGTGATCTTGACCAGAACGGGGTAAATTCAACCTCAGCAGTGGCCGGCGATACGCCCAACCTTGCAGCCAGATTGCAGGGTCTGGCAAAGCCGGGTCAAATTGTCATTGGAAAAAGAACTCAGTCTCTGTTGGGAGATATGTTCGTCTATGAGGCGCTGGAAAACATCCATCTGAAGGGGTTTGAGCCCGGCCAGGTGGCGTGGCGTGTCATATCCACAGCTCAGCGCCAGGACCGGTTCGCAGTTACATCGGCACGGCGGCAGCTTACGCCTCTGGTCGGGCGCACGCCGGAACGAACGCGCCTGATGTCGGCCTGGGAGGATGCCAAATCTAAGAAGGGGAGTGTTTGCCTTGTCTCAGGTGAGGCTGGCATCGGCAAAAGCCGCCTCACATATGAGGTGGTGGATCAGGCCAAGGGCGAAGGTGCCACCGTTCTTCACCTGCAATCCGCACCCTACTTTGAGAACACGGCCCTGTACCCTATCCGCCGTCAGATCGAAACCGTGCTCGGGTTCAAGGAGGACGATGACAGCGAAGCCAGGCTGGACAAGCTGGAAAAACTGGTCGTTGCCGAAGACGATCTGAACGAAGCCCGCGCGCTGATGGCGTCTTTGTTTTCGCTGCCCTGTGACAGGTATCCGCCGCTGAACCTTTCGCCCGAGTTGCAAAAGACCCGCACGATCGACATGCTGATCGAGCAGGTCATCGTTCTGTCCAAGCGGGCACCATTGTTGGTGCATTTTGAAGACTTGCACTGGATCGACCCTACATCGCTGGATTTGTTGACCAAATTTGCCGCCAAACTCGCCGATTGCCAAATCCTACTGCTTGTGACCTGTAGGCCGGAATTTACTCATGACTGGCAGGTGGGTCACCTGGAAACCTGCGAACTGGCGCGTCTCAAGCCAGCCGAGGTAGAAGAGCTGCTGGACAGTATGACAGGATCGGATGCCTTTTCGGCCGAACAGCGCCAGCAATTGCTGGAACGGTCGGATGGCGTACCGCTTTTCGCCGAAGAACTGACCCGCTCTGCGATAGAATCCAGAAACAGCGCGGATTTGGTGCCTGAAACCTTGCAAGATAGTTTGATGGCGCGCCTCGACAAGTTGGGAGCGGTCCGCGAATACGCCCAGATCGGAGCCGTGATCGGCCGGGAATTCGATGTCGACCTGCTGTCTCAGGTGACCGGAACCCCGTTGCCGGAGCTCTCAGACTCGCTGTCGCAACTGGGTGACGCCGACCTGGCATACCCTGACCAAACCGGTCACAGCCTAATGTTCCGCCATGCGTTGATTCAGGAAGCGGCATACCGCTCCATATTGCGACGCCGGCGGCAGCAATTGCATGGAAAGATTGCCGAAACGCTGGAAGAAAAATTCCCTGAACGTTGCAAGTCCGGTCCGGAACAGGTGGCAAACCACTTTGTTGCCGCCGGACTCGGTGACCGGTCTGTCCCCTACTGGCTGACGGCAGGCAAATCCGCGTGGGGCCGGGCTTCGATGAAAGAAGCGCTCGCTCAGCTCAGCAATGGTTTGGAATATGTTGGAGAGGTCGATGACCTGACGGATCGCGCAAAGCTGGAGCTGCAACTGCAGTCGACCATTGGCGTGGTGCATTTTGCGGCGACCAGCTACGCCTCGCCACAGGCGCAGACCGCTTTTGAACGCGCCCGCGAGCTGTTTGTGGATGTTGACGATCCAGACCTGCGCGTCGCGGTTCTATACGGGATCGGGGCCTTCGAAACCATGCGTGGTGACGTGAGCTCGGGGCATGATACCTTTGCGGCGCTTGCTGACGAGGCGACGCGCAGCGGCAATACCCGCTATGAAGTCTATTCCGCCTCGATGCAGACTTGGTCGCATTTCAACCGCGGCGATTACGCCGAGTCGGTGCGCTATGGCGAACGTGTTCTACAGCTCTATGATGAGGGCATATGGGACCAGCCGGGGCCACGCCTGTCGGCCGCAGAACCCAAGGTGATTTCAGAGTGCTTCCGGGCGGCAGCGCTCTGGTCCCTGGGTCGACCGGATCAGGCGGTGAAGGTCGGGAACGACATCCTAAATTACACCCGGTCGCTGCCTGACCCCTATTCGCTTGTCTATGCTCTTTCGAACGGGGTGATCCGCATCCATGACTGGAACGGTGACTGGGAACAGGTCATGGGCCTGACCGAAGAATGCAGCGCGGTTGCCGGAGAGTATGGGTACAGGTTCTTGGGTGTCTGGGCTTCCTTCTGGCGCGCCCGGGCAATGGCGCAACTCGGTCAACTGGATGAGGCCGAAAAGATCACGGCCACGGCCGTTGCCGCCTGCAAGAATGCCGGGGTCCATTACCACCGCGTCTGCTTTGAAGCCAATCACGCACGCCTGCTGTTGGCACAGGACCGGATCGAGGATGCCGCCCGGGTTCTAGACGATCTTGACCAACCACTGCAGGTTGGGGGCGAATTGAACCACGTACTGGACCTGAGCCTAGTCAAAGGGGAATTGGCACAGAAGCGTGGCGATACCAGCAGCGCCGAGCAGCACTATCGCGCTGCTTTCGACGCAGCCCTAAACCGGTCAGCTTTGGCATGGCAACTGCGCGCCGCGCTTGGGTTGGCATCTTTGCTGCCCACCAAAGACGCACAACGCACGCTTATCGAACCGCTGGTGGCGCAGTTCGAGGAAGGGTTCGACAGCCAGTATCTGAAGGCAGCGCGCGCCTATTTGTGATCAGCGGGCTTCGCCCAAAGCGCGTGTGCGATCCACAAGTGTGATCAGCTTTTTGGGGTTCCGGGCAAATCGTCTGGCCTCGGCTATTGCGCTGGCGGCGATCCGGTCCAGTTCGGCCTCGGCTTCTGGCAAAGCGGCGCGAAAGGCCTCGGCCAGCGCGTCGTAATTGCCGGGGTTCGGATCGCGGAACATCTCGGCAATTGCAGGTTCGCGTACAGCTATCGCAGCCGGCAGGGTTAGAATCCCGTCGCGAATGTCCTCTTCACCGCCGCCACCTAGGGCTTCGGTTCCACGCACGTCGGACACGTCATCGCAGGCGTGATAGAGGGTGCCCAGCAGACCACCGAAATGGCGCAACCCCTCGCTACGGTCGCCGAGACAAGCAGCGACCTCGAACATCGAACCGGTGTCTTCCTGCGCCAGCTTGCGCCAATCCTCGACGCCGCGCGGCATCGTGCGGCTGTTCCACTGCGCGATCTCGGCCGCGCCAAGCCGGGACATCAGCTCGGACAACAACCCGACCACCTGCGGCTCGGTCGCCATCATCCGATAGCCTTCCGCAACCATGAACCCGGACGTCATCAGCGCCGCAAGTTGCCCAAAGGCCGTGTGCATGGTCGGTTTGCCGCGCCGTTCGTCCGACTGGTCCAGAATGTCGTCTACAACCAACGTCATGTTATGAAACAGCTCAAGCGTTACGGCTGCCTGTATGGTTTCATCCGTGATCTCCTCGCTGCCGACAGCCGTCTGACAGGCAAAGATGGTCAATGGGCGAAAATACTTTGAGCCGGCCAGAAACTGTTCTTCCAACTGCGGCCGCATCTCTGCGGGTGTGGATTCAACCCACGCGCCGATGGCAGTGCGCAACCGTTCGGTTTCAGATTCAAATCCCAGTTCCGGTATCACCCAATCGGCGCGGGCACCTTCGTTATTCATGGTTTGGATTTTGCATAGCGATGGGGGCCTTCCCGGTCGTCACCCTCGGGGCCGACTGACTTGCGAAGCTCAGCCTCGATTTCCATAAGATCACGTTGCAACAGTTTTGCCTCACTCAGCGACAGATCCGATATCTCGCGCAACACGGCACGGGCCTTGTCCAGCACGATCAGCTGTCTGGCTTCCACTGACGGGCCATCTGCGCTGGGTATGGTTGCTTCGATCGCGTCTGTCCCTTGGGTCGAGACGATGGTCGCAATCTGCTGCCAATACCGCAAAGCTGAACTGAGCCACCGGGCTTGCGCCTGCGCAAGCAGAAACATCACATCGGGCTCGACCCGTGCACCCTTTTCGCTGTAGTCCCGCAGCGACCCCAGAACACCCTCAAGCGCTTCCAGATACATCGCCACCATATCGTCAATCGAGCCAGGGTTCCCAAACTCATTGCGTGATGATCCGTCGTCTTGATCCATCTTGCTACTCCATTGCCCCCATCGTCATAAAGTTTTGTAGATTCAGTGTTTTGCTACCGATCTTCACTGTATATTCACACCGCGTTTGGGCATGGGTTGATTTGATTTTCAGTAAAACAAGAAGATCGGCGCGCAATCAAGTACCGAGATATGTTAACCATCTATTAACCTTGGGGATCTGCCGTCTGCATAAGAAAAAAGCACCCGCCCCACGGGTTTTGGTTCACGTTACGCGAAGGGCGATACGAAACAGATTTGCCGCGATCCGCCGGGGCGAAGTTCGTGACAATGAGGCTTTTCGACAACTGCGTCACGCAATGTTTCTGGGTCTCGATGCGGCCCTGGCGGTGGTCACCAGATAAAATGGCCCAGCAAAGAAAGCATTCGCGGCATGGGATCGACCGAAGGTTCGACTGGGAACTGTGGGGTGGATAAACTGCCCGCTATTTGGGCTTATTCAGGCATCGCTTGCCATCAATATTCCCGCCGCGCAGTGCTGGTCCAAAACGCGATCCCATGTCTGATCGCCTCGTCGTTAAAATCATACGACGGGTTATGAAGCGGCATCGAATTGTTCCCTTCCAATCCGTTGCCCATCAGGATGAAGGCCCCGGGGCGGTGCGCAAGAAACTCTGCAAAATCCTCGGAGAATCCTACCCGACCGTAATCCGCATCAACGCTACCAACATCACGAGCGGCACCCGCGATCATGTCTGTGGCTCTGGCATCGTTCACCAATGGCCGGAAGGAAGTCGAGTAATCAACCTCCGCCTCAGCGCCTTGTGCTGCACATACACCGGCGACTATGGCGCGCATTCTTCGCTCGATATTCTCGGACACATCTCTGGAAAAGCCCCGACAATCCCCCCGTAGAGTTACGTTGCTAGGCAGAATGTTGCGCGCGCCGTCTGTCAGGAACTCCGTTACGGAAACCACTGCATGCTCGCTCGCCGGAACCGAGCGAGAGACGATCGATTGCAACTGCTGCACAATTGCGGCCCCAGTCACAATCGGATCAACGCCTTTTTCCGGCATCGACGCGTGCCCGCCCTGACCCTGAACGCGTATCTCAAAATTATCCTCGAACGCGCAGAATGAGCCCCTTTGCGTGGCAAAGCGCCCAAGCTCCATTCCGGGCATGTTGTGAAGGCCGAAGATCGCGGCCATCGGGAAACGTTCAAACAAACCGTCCGCGATCATCGCGGCTGCCCCGTTTCCGTTCTCTTCGTCCGGCTGAAAGATGAAGTGAATGGTGCGGTCAAAAGACGGGTCCGCCGAAAGCTCCAGCGCGGCACCCAGCAGCATGGTGCTATGGCCATCGTGGCCACATCCATGAAACTTGCCTTCCGTTCCCGAGCGGTACGGCAAGTTGGTGGCCTCTTGTATCGGCAGCGCGTCCATGTCGGCTCGAAAACCGATTGCGGTTTCGTCCGGACCACGGCGCAAGGTGGCCACAATTCCCGCGCGGCCCACACCCCGGGTGACCTCAAGTCCCGCGCGTTCCAACTCCGCCGCGATCAGATCCGACGTCCGGTCAAGGGCGAAGCCTGTTTCCGGGTGGGCATGCAGATCACGGCGAAACGCAACGAGATCAAGCATCGGGAACGGCCCCTTCGGACAGCACGATCAACGGCAATTTAGCCTCGTCCGTCAACAAGGCTGCAAGCCCCGCTGCGCCAGACGGCGTGGTGGAAAAGCCCAGATCGCGCGCATGTTTTACAGAGTCCACGGCCTGCAGGTCAGTGACCGTAACCCAGTCATCGGCGCACCGTTCCAGAATTTCGAAAGCCAGCATAGAAGGCGTTTTGCAATCCAGACGCCCCATATTGGAAACCGGGCCCTCAACCGTTACGATCTGTCCCGCCCGGGCGCTTTCGGCAAGGCAAGGGGCCGCATCAGGTTCGACCACTATGATCTTTGGCTGAACCGCCCAGGTGGACCGGATCATGTAAGCGATCCCCGCAGCCAGACCACCAACGCCTGCCTGCAAGTAAACGTGGCTTGGCCAATTTCCGGAGCTTTCCAACTCTGTCCGCATTTCTTCGGCGATGACGGTATAGCCTTCCATTACCAACCGCGGAGGTTCGGTATATCCAGGCCAAGATCCATCGGCGAGGTGGATTGCGCCGGACGCCTCGGCGTCGGCTATGGCTGCCGCAACGCTCGCCTCGTAATCGTCACCCGATCGGACAACTTCCGCGCCTTTGTCCCGCAGGCGAATTGCAAAATCCTCTGGCACTGTTTCGGCAAGGTGAATGCGGGCCTTTGCGCCAAACAGCCGCGCTCCAGCCGCCACGGCCATGCCATGATTACCTGCACTGGCGCAGACAAAAATCATCGTGCGTGCGATGGTTTTTATGGAATCATCCAAATAGGCGTTTGCTTCCAAAGGGCGGCCGACGCGCGCTTCTATCAGCTTGGCAACAGCGTAAACGCCTCCGAGCGCTTTGAAAGCGCCCAATCCCATCCTGTTGGTTTCATCCTTGATCAGAATAGGTCTGTCTTGGAGACTGCGCGTCTCCAACGGACTTGGTTTATAGGCGGGGCATGCAGCCAGCAGAGCCAGCGGTTTTGCAACATCGAGTATCGTTGGATTTTTCATACAGAAAGTTGTACACGCGAAAGATGATCTATTATGGTCAATTCTCCTTAATTTTCGGGAAATTTTCTCACACCAAGGGAAATTCGCATGAAACTTGATCAGCACGACCGAAATCTGCTTCAGTTGATGCAAACCGACGCCAAGATAGGCCTCGAAGCGCTTGCGTCAGAGACGGGCTTGTCCGTGGCCTCCGTTCAGCGGCGGTTAAAGGCGCTCAGAACCTCGGGCGCAATTCTTTCAGAAGTCGCGATCGTTGATCCCAAAAAGCTAGGTGTCGCGATGAGCTTCATTGTCATGGTCGAATTGGAACGCGAGCGTCAGGATCAGATCGACGCATTCTCACGTCAGGCGCAATCAGAGCCTATGGTACAGCAGTGCTATTACATCACCGGAGACGCCGACTTCTGTCTGGTCTGCACAGCAAAGGATATGGATGATTTTCAGGAACTCACGAAGCGACTGTTCTTCGACAACTCAAACGTCCGTCGCTTTCGCACATCTGTTGTCATGGGGAGAAAGAAAGTCGGTTTGGGCATTCCTGTTCAGGACGTTGGGTTAGAATAATAAGAATCAACATTTGCGTCAGCTACCGCTTCAAAGCGGCCCTTCGAATGGTGGGCAGCAGATGTGTTCATGAACCAGCGCCACGCGTCCTCCGGGTTAGGGCCCAGATTGGGCCCCTCGTTATTTTTCCCAGTGCGGGACCCAATCCCCGTCAAGGCGAAGTGACACGCCAGCATTGTCTTCTTCAAGCTTCACTACATGCAATTCGCCCTTGTCGCCCCCGTATTTTTCGCGGGCCGCTTCGAATTGCGTGCATACCAGCCGTGTGGCAGGGGCGGCGGTGCCGGCGTCGTCGCAGGCCTCAACGATCAGGCCCAGATCCTTTTGGCACAAGTCCAGTGTAAAAGACGGATCATAATGTCCGGCAAAAACGGACGGGGCGTCGTGATGCATGCACCAGCTTTCGCTGGCCCCGATCTTAAGCGCGTCCCAGGCTCGTGACAGATCGACACCTGATTTCACCGCCATGACAAGTGCTTCACCCATGGCTGTCGCGTGGATGGCCCAAAGCTGATTGCTGGCCAGTTTCGTCACGGACCCGCTGCCGCTGGGACCCATGTAATGAAGCGGACCCATCAGTTCCATCACGGGGCGAATACGCGCGACGGTCGCCTCATCCCCACCTGCAAATTGGGGCATGTTGCCGGTGCGTGCACCATCGACGGCACCTGTGACCGGCGCATCAATCAACTGTACACCGTTTTCAGCAAAGGTGGCGGCAAGCTCGCGCACAAAGGCGGGTTTGTTTGTTGTCATATCCACCCAAACCTGCCCCGCGGACATGGCGGATCGCAGCCCATCGTCGCCACCTGCCACTTGTTCGATTTGTTTTGGTCCAAAGACCATGGTGAACACGATGTCCGCCGCTTGCGCGGCTGCCGCAGGGGTCTCTGCCCACTTCGCCCCAAGCGCCAGGTGCTCTTCTGCCCGGTTCCGATCAAGGTCGCAGACCGTCAGGTCATGCCCGCCCTTGATCAGATTCAGGGCCGCCGGGCCGCCCATGGTGCCAAGCCCAATAAATCCAATGCGCATCTTCGCCGTCCTCGGGGTTAGTTATATTGCTTAGGCATTCAGGATGGTGTCGGTCGAACATACCTCACCAAACTCACCCTGCAGATTGGCAAGCGTGACGGAATGGATCTGTTCGGCGCTGTGGGTCACTCCGTCCGGCCCGGTCGCGTCATAAGCCCAGACGGCGTCAGAGGCATAGACCATCTCAAAGCCCAGACTGCTTGCAGAGCGCGCGGCAGACTCGGCACAGTGATTGGCCGTGGCCCCGCAAATGACCACACGCTCAATATTGTCGGCGCGCAGATCAGCTTCGAGCGAAGTTCCGGCGAAGGCGCTGGAGACGTTTTTGATGATCACCGGCTCGTCCCCCTGCGGTGCCGCAAAGGGTTGAACAGCCGCGCCTGGCGCATCCGCATGAAATGGATCGCCCGGGTCAAGCCCGTGGTGATGCACATGGACGATCTTGTCACCGTGCGCGCGAAACCGGCTGAGAAGCCGGCCGATATTGTC
This sequence comes from Ruegeria sp. CDSC002, assembly GCF_059610905.1. Lineage (NCBI taxonomy): Bacteria > Pseudomonadati > Pseudomonadota > Alphaproteobacteria > Rhodobacterales > Roseobacteraceae > Ruegeria > Ruegeria sp. CDSC002. The sequence continues at coordinate 270,545 of NZ_JBXWOM010000007.1, read as the reverse complement.
GCCTGCCTCGGGGCAAGATCGCACGGCACCGGCGGCATCCTCATGAGCCAGTGCCATTTGCACATCAATGACGAGTAGAGCAGTTTTCATGGCTTGGTCCTTTATGCGTTGATGTTGGAGGCTGCGCGTTCCGCGAGGATATTTTTGACACGATCACCATAGATCCGGATGTTGATGTCGTCGCTGATCACGCGGCCTTCCTGTTCGTCATAAGTCATGATCGCGGTGACACGGGGGGTCGACCCTTCGACCTCTGTCACCCCGTGCAATGAATAGCCACCGCGAAACAGGGTAAAAGTACCGGCACCCCGGTCAAACTTCTGCGCATGGGAATTATCACCAGCAAGCAAACGATCCACCGCCTCGCGGTCTTCGGCTTCGTCGGTGCGCGAGTTTGGCAAGAAGGCAAAATCACCCCCGGTTTCAGCGGCCTGCAACAGCAGCGTCACGGTGCATTCCGTCGTATCATAATGCCAGGCGTGCCAGCTTCCTGGATGCAGGGCGACGACATTCAGCGCTTGAAACTCATCGGCGCAGCGATGCAGCACCTCTTTCTTTTGGACGCGGCGCACAAAGTCCGTCAAACGCGGCGACTGATAAAGCCGCTGAATAAGCGTTTCATTCGGCAGCTGATCATCCGCCAATTGCGTCGCAACATGCGTATATTCCTTACGACGCGGATCATCCTTGGGCAGCGACGGGTCAATTGCGCCCTGATAGATGTTGCGTTTGATGGTCAGTACGTCAGCGGTGGGTAGCAAGGCGTTGGATTCATCGGCCAGAGCTGCCAGTGCCTCGGGACGGATGAACCCATCCAGATTGCACCAGCCATGTTCCTCCATCTGGTCCTGACAGGTCTTGAGAAACGCAGCGCCTTCGGCACTTTCCACATCCGCAATGGGATAACGCTCCAGATCCACAAGGCTCAAAACCATGTCGGTGGCTGCATCTAGATTGATCTCCGGCATAGATCGCTCCCTTTTGTCTGGTCGGCTTCGTCGTCGGTTGTTTTTGTCTAACTGCCGACCAAAATGAAGGAAAATGAAAGAATTTGCCTCCATGCACATAAAAAACTTATGAATGGGCAATGAAAAGCAATCTCAACCTGAACTGGCTTCGCACTTTCGAGGCCGCCGCACGTCATTTAAGCTTTACCGCCGCCAGCCGAGAGCTGGGGCTGACACAAACGGCTGTCAGTCAGCACATGAAGGCGCTGGAAGGTCAGCTGGGGCAGAAACTGTTCATTCGCAAGGCCAAAAGCCTGCAACTGACGGAAATCGGCCGAGTCTATTTGATATCGGTCCGGGATTCACTGGAACACATCGCATTTTCCACAAACGGGTTGTTCGGGCCTGCCTTAGAGACGACGATCGTTGTGCGGGCGTCGGCGGCTATGATCATTTGGCTGGCGCCGCAACTTGCGACCTTTCAGACAGCCCATCCCGGTATCGGGATCAAACTTGTCACCTCTCTGTGGCAGAGCGGCGAGCAAGGGCATCCCGTGGACATTGACATCCTGCTGGCTCCGCAAACCCATTCCGACACGCGCATGGTCAAGCTTTCCGATGAGTTCATCGTTCCAGTTTGCGGTGCGCGCACCGCGCCAATGATCAAAACACCCGAGGACCTGATGGCGCACGCTGCCATCCACGTTCTGGGGTTTGACGACCATTGGGCGCGGTATCTGTCGGCCCGTGGTCTGCCCAATGCTGATATATCCCCGCGCCTTATCGTCGATACCTCAGTTGCCGCCTGCGAATTGGTGGCCGCGGAAAGCGGCTGCACTATTATGATCAACCGGTTCGCGCAGCAGGCCATCGCAAGCGGCCGCCAGATCAGAATTGTCGGTGCCCCCGTTGATACAGGCCAGGCCCACTACGTCTTGCAACACAAAACAGGTACGGCGGGATTACACATTTCGACCGCATTTTGCGAGTGGCTACAAACCCGTTTTTGACGACCGCCCTTAAAACGCGAATGCATCCTGGGGATCAAGCGGGACATGACCACGGCCTTGCCAAGCCGTCCTTGGCAAGGCGCTTGAAGCGGGTAGCCCAATCTGGGGCCAGGTCGTGCAAAACAAGCTGTTTGTGTTTTGAGATCTTCGATGGATCGCCTCCTGAATTTGCGCCAAGCCTAAACGCGCCTGGCATCATGCGCGGGCCTCAATTGGTTCAAATCGGCCCATCACAGGCCCAATTTCCTTTGTGCATCCAGCCCTAGCGACTAGTTTGAAATTATGGACTCCGTAGCCCAACTGACAAACTGGATGATCACTGAAGGACGCCAATCAGGCGATCCCGTGAAAGTGGTGTCGCATTTCTGCTCGTCCTTGATGAAGGCGGGTGTCCCGCTCTGGCGGGTCAATATTGGCCAGCGCTTCGCCAATCCCCTACTCATCGCTTGGGGTGTGGTTTGGACACCTGATGGAACCGAAAGCTATGACGTCACACATGAGACGATGTTGACCGACGGGTACGTTGGAAGCTCATTTGAGTATATTCTGGAACACCGAAAGCCACTTCACAAAAGTCTACGCCAGCTGGATTCAAAGACAGAGCATTCATCCTACCTGGAATTCGCCGAGCAGGGCGGCACCGACTATTATGCCACCCTGCTTTATTACGGCGACAGATCACTACACGGCTGCACATTTGTTACCCAAGCACCAGAAGGGTTCTCACCACTGCATCTGAAATTGATCGAGGACGCGCTGCCCGCGCTGTCTTCGGCTTTGGAACCTGTCACAATGCGCAAATCGTCCAAAGGCCTTCTGAGAACCTACCTTGGCGATGGACCCTCGGACAGCGTTTGGAACGGGCGCATCAAACGAGGGGAACGTACAACGCTTGAGGCCGTGGTCATGTTCTCAGATTTGCGCGGCTTTACGGCGCTATCGGACAGCGCACCTGAAGAGGAAGTTTTTGACGCGCTGAGCGGATACTTCGATCTAGTTGTTCAGTCAGTGGAAGAGAATGGAGGCGATGTTCTTAAATTTATGGGTGACGGTATTCTGTCGATTTTCACCATCGCCACGCAAGCTGATCGCGCTGACCGATGTCGCAAAGCTGCGTATGCAGCGCAAAGTGTTTTGGCTGGTCTGACCACCCTCAACTGCAGTCGCGCGGAAGCCGGAAAACCGGCTCTAGACGTTGGTATCGGGATCAACGCAGGGCAAGTCAGTTATGGCAACATCGGCAGCCCCGGAAGACTGGATTTTACTGTACTTGGTGGCGCGGTGAACGTCGCCAGCCGAATTGAGGGTTTGACAAAATCTATTGGCCGAAGAGTTTTGGCAACGTCAGTCGTTGCTGGCGCTTCGGATGATCTGTTTGCTCCTTGCGGGTTTCACGACATTCGTGGCGTTGCGCATCCAATTGAGCTGTTCGCCCTCGTCGAGCAGAAGCTCTGAGGCGCGGCGGCATGCGGAATGACGGCCCCTATAGTCAGACCCTGGCTTTTTCGAAGGCCGCCCAAGCGGTCTCAAAAGCGTCAAAATCAAACCCTGGCTGACTGGCTGCATCCAAGACGATGCGTTCTGTCACCAATAGCTTTTGGATTGCGGCTTCTAACTGATCGACGACATCATCGGGTACGACCAACGCGCCATGACGGTCGGCGTGCACCAGTTCACCAGGATTAACTGTCAGACCAAAAACGGAAACCGGTGTATCAATCTCGCGGACGTGCACGAAACCATGGCTTGGCCCGACGGAACCGGCGACGACCGGGAAACCCTTGGGTAAGTCCCCCAGATCACGCATAACACCATTGGTTACCACACCAGAGATACCGAACCCCTTGTGGACGGATGTATTGATTTCCCCCCAATAGGCTCCGATGCAATCCGGATAATCCAAATCCTCGATCACCGCGACGCACGGATTGGCCGCTTCGGCCATGTATTTGTAATAGGCCATACGCCGGGTCTTGATGACCTCAGGCGGTTCGGTCGGTGGATTGACTGCCGCGATTTTTGCCGTACGGGCATAGCCGACGATCGGAGGTTCCTCTGGCGCTGAACACAGCATGGTTCCGCGCGTGAAATCATCGAACCCGCGCTTGCCCTGCGCCACTTCAATGGCATTGCAGACGGTGGGGGTATCGACCTTGCGAAGCAGGGACAAAAGGGATGGCGTCATGTGTCCTCCAACCAACGGATCAAGGCCGCTGTGGTTTTTTGGGGTTGTTCCAATGTCGGCAGATGCCCGGCGCCTTCGATGATCTCCAGCGCGCTGTCTGGCAATAGATCGTGCATCAACTGGTGGCGTTCAATGGGGCACAGCCGATCTTCTTGCCCACACAGAACCAAAGCCTTTCCCGTGTAAGCTGTCAGCGTCACGCTTTGGTCCGGGCGATCCATCAGCGCCTGCGATTGGCGCAAGAATACGTCAGGGCCCAAGTCGGTGGCCATTGCCATGCACAGATCCAGGATAGCCCCCCGGTTAGGCCCGTCGGACAGGTAACTGGGCTTCATCTCGTCCCGCATCACCGACCTCAGCTTGCCGTCGCGAACGGCTGCAATCTGGGGCGCGCGGCGGGCTTTGACCTCTGACTTTTCGGCCAGTGGATTTGTGTCGAGCAAAGCCAGGCGCGAAACACGTTCCGGGGCCTGACGCAATACTTCCATTGCCACGATACCGCCCATCGACAATCCTACCAGCGCAAATTCAGACGGCGTATTTTGCAGAATGTCATCTGCCATTGCCTGCACGCTGTCGTGTCGCGACAACGGGAATGTCATCACAGGCATCCTGCCTGACAGTGCGTCGATTTGCGGGCCAAAAAGGCGGGCGTCACACATCATACCCGGCAAGAAAATCACGGGTATCATGCCGAGGCCAGCTTGGCCCCCTCAGATAGCGCGGCCAACTTGGCGTAGGCGATCTGAGGGTCAACCGCGCCGAAGCCCGCAAAGGTGCCAAAGCCGCAATCGCTGCCTGCTATCACCCGGTCCGCGCCGACGATTCCCGTGAAACGTTCGATCCGTTGGGCCACAAGCTGGGGATGCTCGACGAAATTGGTGGTGGTGTCGACCACCCCGGGGACCAGAACCTTGTCATCTGGTATCTCAGATTTTCGGTCACGGAACACGGTCCACTCGTGGGCGTGACGCGGGTTCGAGGTCTCAAAGAGGACATAGCGCGATTTGGTCGCCATCAGGGTGTTGAACACCTTGTCCATCGCAATGTCGCAGCAATGCGGACCCTCATAGTTGCCCCAGCAGATATGCACCCGCACGCGATCCTGCGGGACGTTCTGAAGCGCGTGGTTCAGCGCCTCGACATGCATATCGGCGATTTCGACGAACGCGTCGTCTGAAAGGTCTGTGAACAGCATATGGCGCGACAAGGCCAGGTCGGGACAATCCAGTTGCAGATCCAGACCTGCGGCCACGATGGTCTCGTATTCCTCTTTCATGGCATCGGCCAGCGCGGCCAGATATGCCTCACGCGTGGAGTAGAAATCGTTCTGCAAAAACAGTGAGATCACGCCCGGGGACGCGGCATTCATGAAACCGCGCTCGACCCCATGCTGCGCCATAGCCGCTTTGAGGTTGGCGATGTCCTTCTCTAACTCGCCCTGCCCTTTTGATCGCACTTCTCCGGTGCACATTGGTCGGGCGTATTGCGGCGTGCCGCCGTCATTGGCCAGCCGCTGCAGAAAGCCGGGGAACTTCTTCAAATCAGCAGGCGCATTTCGAGGGCTGTCGCCGGAAAACCCGGTGTAGCGGTCCTTGACATAGGTTGCATAAGAAATCTTCGAAGTCTCACCGTCGCTGACTATATCAACGCCGGCTTCGACCTGTTTGCGCACCGTTTCAGAGACTGCGGCGGTCATACACGTGTCAAACGCGGCTGCTTCATAAGGTTCGCCGTTTTCCCTGGCAAAGATAAGATCCACGACGTCCTGTGTTCGGGGCAAAGACCCAACATGTGTGGTTTTTACGGCCATAAAGACCTCCTTACAGTTTTCGTGCCATCAGCACAGTATGGCTTTGCGTTTCGGGGTCTTCGGCCAAAAAGCCGGTCAATTGCAGCCCGTTCTCTTCAAGGCACGTTGCATAACCGGCCGGGGACAACGAGGCGTGATAGACAAGCTCTGATCCGACCGTACCGCTGACTTCCCCAGCGCGTGGGCCTACGGTCAGCATCAGCATTCCACCGTTATGTAAATGGCGTGCCATGCGGGTGATGCAGCCCTTCTGCTCATCTGCCGTCAGGTGAAAAAAGCTGTTCCAGGCGATGATCCCATCGAATTGCTGATCCAGCTCAAAATCCCGCATGTCAGCCATCCGCCAATCCCCGTCCGGCCAGCGTTCTTTGGCGATTTTCAGCATGGCTGCGGAAAAATCGACACCCGTGACGTCAAACCCTTCGGCCATAAACCAGCGCGCAATGGGATCGCCTGTGCCACAGCCCAGATCCAGTACGTGGTCACCCGGTTTGAGGCTGGCCGTGAAGCGCGCCAGCCAGCGCGCCTCGAAAAGGGCTTTTGAGCGGCGCTTGTCATACTCTGTGGCTTGCCGCTCATATATGGCTTGGGTGTCGTTCGGGTCTGCGCTCATCCTGTCCAGGTCGCTCCTGCCGGTTCATCGGTTGCAGTGATCCGGTACAGGCCCGCCTGCCCGGTCATTGATGGCTGAACGCTATAGGATTCACCGGGCAAAACTAGAGCCGTGTCACCTGTCGAAATTGTGGTTTCGTGCTCGTCGATCGAGATATGCCAGTGACCGCTGGCTGGCATCAGAACCACAGGTTTATCCGCCGCAATCGGTTCGGTCACAGAGGACCCCCGGCCAAGGAAGTCTACCGCAAACCCCGGCTTATCCTTGATCAACCCGCTCTCACCAATCACCTGCGCAGGCTTATTGGCCGACAACGCCATCAGATCCCAATACCGTGCAACATATTTGCCGACGACATCCTCAACCGGGACCTCAGGGTAGCCCTTCAACTGCTCTTCGGTCAGCAAGGGCATTGGGCGCACATTATGAGGCAGCTCCTGCCCTTTCTTGGTGTCGTAAAGAACGCCATTGTCGCCCAGCATCAGACCATGCGCCTGCGCATCTTCAATGACCTGAGGGGCCCAAGTGACGCCTCCGCCCGCGTCGTCTCCGCCCAGGATTGCCATGATCATACCGTAGTCCTGGCCAACGTTTTCAAAACCACGGAAGATGCCGGTCGGGATGTTGAAAATATCACCCTCCTCGGCGATGAACTCACCGGCGGTGCCATAACGGCCCCAGAAAAAGCGCCAGCGACCTTTGGCAACAAAGAAAACCTCGGCCGTTGTGTGGCTGTGCAATGAGTTCCGGCATTTCGGCGGTTGACCGGCGGCACCGATGTTGAAACCGATCTTGTCGGTGATGTGCACGTGTTGATCCGGGGATTCCGAGACACCACCGCCGATGATCGTGAAATTCTCTTTCTGATCGCTGCCCGGCGTATGGGCATCGATAAATGCGGTTTTACAGGGTTGGAGCTCGCCGTAGCGGACAATGCGGGAAGTGATGGCTGACTTGGTCATGACGTATGATCCGATTTTTTGTTTTCAGGAATGCAAGCTCGTGTGCTCTGGCGGCACAGGCGCTCACTCCCCTGGCGGGCGCAGATTCAGTCGCCGCGCCCGCAGGCTCTGACGAAACATATGGAAACGTCGACATGCTCCGGTTTCACGCAGACCACCTGCAAGGATGTGATATGCGACCGGGCGGGCCACTCAGACCTCTCCGCTCTGCAACAGGATCTGTTTCCAGACCGAGGTTTCATCGAACAGAGTATATTCACGGCGCAGCTGCGGCTGCCCCGCAATCAACGCGCCAAACTCGGCGTGACTGATCCCGAGGACATAAACCTGTGCCCCTGTCGGCGCCCCGAACATGCCCCAGCCGTCATGCTTGCCCCAAAGGCTCCAGCGAATTGCTGATCGCGGCGGCATATCCGGGTCGTCGCGCCCGATCTGGTGTTCAATCTTGAATTCAGCATTCGGGAAACTCGCCCGCAGCCCCATCCAGAACCGGTCGACGGCATCCCGGCCGTGCCCCGTGACGCCGCCCACATACTCAGACTGCACCGCACGGTCATATTCAGCCGCGATTGTGCCCATATCGGCACTCATGATCCGGGTCAGGATATCAGCATATCGCTGCCCCCACGCATTATCATTTCCGCGACCCTTGTAGGGGCCGGGCTGGTCGATTTCGGGGGTCAGAGGCTTGGTGCAGCTGTCCTTACCGCCCTCGCGCGCAATCAGATCAGCGGCGTATTCCTTTGGGTCCCAGCCCATCTGCCGCACAATCGCGCCCTGATCGCGGATCAACCATTCGTCGTTGATCTGGTTGTCGATGGCGTGGCAGTCGGCCAGAATTCGATAGCATAGTTTTGTACCCGTAGGTTTGCCGTAAACCCCCTCGGCCAGATGCGTGGCAGTAGACAGGATGCGGTGAGAGCTCAGCATGCCTTCTTCCGGCGTGCCCGACCAGATCACATCTTCACCCATCAACTGCCGGTCCGGAAACTCGGCCAGGGTCGCCATCGTCGCGCCGATCACATTCTGATTTCCCAAAACCACCGAACCGGGTGAGCGGACGACGATATCTTCGCTGTAATACTCGTGCAGGGTTGCGATGCCCCGGTCTTCCCAGATCTCTTTGGTAATTCCGATGATATAGTCGGGAAAATCCCGGAACTTGGGATCAAAGCCTTTCATGTTTTCATCCTTTGCGGGGTCCAGCCTTTGGGCAGCCGTGCCGAAGTGCGCACGATCAACGGCCCATCAATCGCGACCTTGCGGGCTGCGGCAACTGCCGGGTTTTCAATATGATCCAACAAGGCATCAACGGTTTCCGCAACCATCAGGTTGGCGCGTTGACGAATGGTGGTGAGGTTATAGGCAAGCCATCCGGCCTGCGGTACGTCATCGTATCCAACGATAGAAACGTCTTCTGGTATACGCATTCCGAGTTCAAACCGAACGACGTCCATCACGGCAAGCGCCATATGGTCATTGGCGACGAACACCGCGTCGGGTCGTTTTTGCGGTTCAACGTCAAACATGCGGCGCGCGGCCAATCGCGCATTTTCGGTCAGGAACTCTCCGATTTCGTAGGCGTACAAATCCTGACCTGCATCACCGAGTGCGGCGCGAAAACCGGCCTCGCGGTCTCGCTGGGTTGAGGCACCCTGCCAACCGGCAATGTAAGCGATGCGACTGTGGCCTGCGGCAACAAAGAACTCGGCGACCTTGCGACCGCCGGAATAATTGTCAGAGGTCACCGAGGTGATCCCGTCGATATCCTGACTACGGTTGAACAGTACGACCGGCACACCAGCTTGTTGGCACCGTGTTGCGATATCGGACGACATCGCGACCGAGGCCAGGATCACGCCATCAACCTGATAATCAAGAATTTCCTCCATAACGTCGTCAATGTTTCCGGCGGTTCTGGAGGCCATGAAGATCAGGACGTGATACCCCTGCTCCTGCAACTCGTTCGACAACTTCTCAAGCGCTTCGGGATAGAAATAGTTGTCCAGATAGGCGACGACCAAACCAATGATGCGGCTTTTGCCCGACACCATCGCGCGCGCCAACACATTGGGGCGATAGCCAAGTTCGGTCGCGGCTTTGCGCACTTTCTCTTCCGTCTTCTTGCTGACCGAGGCACCGGGCGTGAAGACGCGGCTAACCGCTGACTGACTTACACCTGCAAGTTGCGCGACCTGGAGTGATGTTACTTTCTCGGCCATCAATCTGCTGTCCAACCTCCGTCAATCAACATCGAGGTGCCCGTAACCAGCGCTGAGGCATCCGAGGCGAGGTAGCGTACCGCGCCCATGATATCTTCGACCTCGCCCACGCGATCCAGCTTGATCTTCTCCATGATCCACGCGGCGCGTTCGGGGTTGTCGAAAGTGGACTGGGTCAACGGCGTTCGAATGAACGTCGGGCAGACCGTGTTGATCCGAATGCCCTGCTTGCCCCATTCGATGGCCATGGATTTGACCATACCTTCGAGCCCATGCTTGGTTGCACAGTAAAGCGCCCTGTCTACGCCGCCCACATGGCCCATTTGACTGGAGATATGAATTATGGACCCTGGCTTGCCAGCATCGATCAAGGCACGCGCAGCATAGGCGGAAAGGAAGTAGGCGGAACGCAAGTTGACGCCGGTAACGACATCGAAGTCTTCGGGTGTCGTTTCAATTGCGGGGCTATGACGGGCGACCCCGGCCGAGTTCACCACGACCTCGAAGTTTCGCGTTTCGAAAAGCTGTTTCAGCTTTCCCAGATCGCCCTGGTCCAGCACAAGCGCTTCGGCTGACCAGCCCTGCCCCTGCAGAGCAGCCACCGTATCATTCAACCGGTCCTCGCCTCTGGCCGCACAGACGACATGCGCGCCCGCCTCGGCCAGCGCCACGGCACAGCCCTGCCCGATGCCTGAAGAGGCACCTGTCACCAGGGCGGTCTTTCCTGTCAGGTAAAACGAAGGGGTGCGTGGCAGTTCAGTCATCAGCTCATTCCATCCGGTATTTCAATGCGCCCTATGTTTCGCGCTTTGTTGAATTCCCGTAGACGGGCGAAGACGTCAACGCCTAGCTGGCGATAAGCATCCAGAAGATCGACCAGCACCCAGTTTTCACGAATGCGCCCGTTTTCCAGCCGCCAGAAATCGAGGCTACGCATGGTGATTTTCTTGCCCGAGGGCGCAATGCCCATCCAACCGTCATCAGTGACGGTCTGGATCATATTGGGCCAGCCGGTCACAGCCGCGTATTCGCCATCACCGAAAAAGTGGTAGGTGATGTCGTCCACGAACTGCCCACGATCCGGCATTCCGCTCAGGAACGGAATTTGGTGCCAATTGCGAAAGCCCGCATAGCCACGCCCGGTTCCAATGCCCGACGGCCCGTACCAGTTCATGCGCGGATGCCAGAACCGTTCCATCTCCATCACCTCGGGGCCACCCTGTTTGGGGTGTTTCTTGAGGTGCTCCAACATATCGATGATGTGCTGACAGGTCTCTTTGCCCTTTGCCTCATCATACGGACCGGGAACGAACCCGTCCTGCGTGGCCGGGCCCGGCACATGCCATTCGCGTCCAAGGCTGGGTGCCATCGGCCAGGCATTTGCCTGCATCATCACCTCGGGGATATCCCAAAGGGCCTGTATTTCCGCGATTTTGCCGTTTTCGAAACGGTAAAATTCGTGGAACCGCATAGTAACCTGATTACCAGTCGGTGGGATGTCCAGCCATGGGCCGGTGAATGTGCCCGTGTAGTAGCCGCCGCACCCGACCCAGTCCGAACCATGTTCATCCGGGCCGGCCATGACAATGTAGTCGCGGCGTTCCAGTTCGGGCCAGGCCGTCAACAGGTCTTTATAGGCGCGGTCATAGAAAGCGTCGCTGCCAATGCTGTCGCCAAAAGGATGGCATAGGTGGAAAACGGCGTCCGAGGCCGTTACCTCGGCCAGTGCCGCGCGAACACCGGCCTCGGAAAAATCATACATCGCGGCCCTGAGCGGAGCGATCAGGGCCTTATGCTGTGTATGCCTGTCACTCATTCAGCGGCATCCCGATACGGCGCGGGTTCGCCATAGGGCACATTGATGCCACCATAGCGACGCACGCGGACGTTGCACTGTTCTGCGTGGCCTACAAAACCTTCCAACATGCACAGACGCGAGCCGTATTCGCCGATTAGTGTCGCCGCCTCGTTGGTCAGAACTTTCTGATAACTGTGCGTTTTCAGGTACTTCCCGACCCAAAGCCCACCAGTATAGCGCCCGGCCTTCTTCGTTGGCAGGGTGTGGTTCGTACCAATCACCTTGTCCCCGTTTGACACGTTGGTGCGCGGACCAAGGAACAACGCGCCGTAGCAGGTCATATTCTCAAGGAACCAGTCGTCACGATCCGTCATCACCTGCACATGTTCCGAGGCGATATCATCGGCAACCTGCAGCATCTCGTCATACGTGTCGCAGACGATCACCTCGCCATATTCATCCCAGGACACTTTCGCGGTGTCTGCAGTCGGCAGGATGCCCAAAAGGCGGTCCACCTCGGAGAGCGTCTCATTGGCAAGCTTTTCAGAGTTTGTCAGCAACACGCAGGGGCTGTTGTATCCGTGTTCGGCCTGCCCCAGCAGGTCGGTTGCGCACAGTTCGGCATCTGCTGCGGTCTCGTCCGCGATCACCATGGTTTCGGTGGGCCCCGCAAACAGATCAATGCCGACGCGCCCGAACAACTGGCGCTTGGCTTCGGCAACAAAGGCGTTGCCGGGGCCAACCAGCATGTGGACCGGATCAATCGTCTCGGTGCCCAAAGCCATCGCACCAATGGCCTGTATGCCACCCATAACGTAGATCTCATGAGCGCCACCCAAATGCATCGCCGCAATCACTGCTGGGTTCGGCTTGCCTTTGAACGGAGGCGTACAGGCGATGATACGAGGGACACCCGCGACCGAAGCCGTGGCCACGGACATGTGGGCCGAAGCCACCATTGGAAACTTGCCACCGGGGACGTAGCATCCGACCGATTGCACAGGAATATTCTTGTGGCCAAGGATCACGCCCGGCAGGGTTTCGACCTCAATGTCCAGCATTGAATCCCGCTGAGCCTGCGCAAAGTTGCGCACCTGTTCCTGTGCGAATTTTATGTCGGCCAGTTCCCTATCGGTCAGTTGACCGATTAAGTCATCGATTTCCTTCTGGCTCAGGCGGAACGAGGCTGGCGAGTAGTTGTCGAACTTCTCACTCAACTCACGCACCGCAGCATCACCGCGGGTTTCAATGTCTTTCAGCGTCGCCTCAACCACGGCGCGGGTCTTGGCATCATCTTCAGCCCGGTCCGCATCGGATTTGCCGCGTTTAAGATACTCGATTGCCATGTTTCCAATCCTCAGTTTTCGGGCCGGGGTGGACATTTCTCACCCCGGTCAAATGCTTCCCAGCCTTCGCCGTTGAACAGGTCGACGCCCAGTTGCGCCGCGACATGTGCGAAATCGACATTCACCCAGTTGTCGACGATCTTGCCGTCAACGACTTTCCAAAAATCCATGTAGCGGATCTCGACCCGCTTGCCGGTAGGGGCGATGCCCAGAAACTCACCCGTATGGGTTGCTTCCTGACGGCCGAAGGCTGCTGCCCATTCGCCCATGTAAAGACGGGCCTCATCGATGCAGGTTTTGTCCGAAAACGCCGCTTGAAACGGGCGCTGCCAGTTTTCCTGAAACTCTTTCAGCCCGGTTTTGATGCCGCAGCCTTGATTGCCCATCCAGCGGAAGCCTTGGGTGAAGAACTCTCCGATATCATCAATGCGGTGATCGTTCAGACCATCCACCATGGTTTCGATCACGCGGCGCGTGTCTTCGGTTTTGCTCATGTCCGTGTCGCGGGTCAGGACCGCTTGTTCGGGACGGGAACCTTTCATGTCTATGTCCTTTCAGGTTGCCAGAGAGAGAGTTTGGGGATCGCAGCCCCTATACTCAGAAAGTCCCTCGGCATCCTGTTCAGCGCCGGGTGGCGCGACATGGCGTTATGGCGTGCATGGTTGCTCATCAGCCTTTGACCGCTCCGGCTGTCAGACCGCTGACGATCTGGCGCTGGAAGATCAGAACAAGGAAGATCAGCGGCGCAGTGATCGACACGGCGGCGGCAACCGCGACCACTTGGTCGGTTGTAGTCGTCTCGCGGTTGAACATGCCGACGATGGCAGGAACCATCGTCTGGTTCTGCGCGTCCAGCAGCAACGCGGTGACAAGAAAGTCGTTATACGCCAGCAGGAAACTGAACAGGCCTGTGGTGATCACCCCCGGCCACATTACCGGCATGATCACACGGCGGAAGGCCTGAAAATGGCTGCAACCATCAACGCGGGCGGCCTCATCCAGCTCTGCCGGGATATTCTGAAAGAACGAACGCAGCATCCAGATCGTGAATGGCTGATTGATCGCGACCAGAACGGCGATCACCGCAAATGGCTTGCCGTAAAGCGTTGGTGCGTTTTCACCCAGGATCGGGGCCAGCCATTCAGCCGAGTTGATGAAAACCGGCAGATAACCAGCCACCAGCACCGAATGCGGCAGGGCCCGGAACACCAAGGCGACAATTAGGATCCAGAAAGCCAAAGTCGATCCAGACCGTGCCAGACCATATCCCGCCAACGTGCCGACTGTCAGCGAGACTGTCACCACGCCTGTTGTCACAATCAGCGAATTCTTGAAGTTGTTCGAAAAGCCCCGGTCAATCCAGACGGTCTTGTAGTGTTCCGTGGTCAGGCCAAGCACGTCCCGACCCAAGGGCCCGAACCACGGGTTCAGTACGTTTAGAACGGCAGGCAGGACAACAAAGAACACTAAGAGAAAGCCCACCAAAACGACCAGTACGCCAATGACCCAGCCGAACCATTCCTGCCCGGGTTTCGAGTAAGATGTTACCATCGAAGGCAGTGTTTTGGTGGCGATGATTATCGTCGCCCAGACCACCGCAACACCCAGAATGATGTCCAGCAGCGACAGACCCTTGCCAACCCCCAGAGTGGCCGGACCAAAAATCACGTTCAGCGCGTTACTGTCGAATGCATCGACTGGCGATTTGAAGCTCATCACCACGATCCAGAAGATCGGGAAGGCCGCAATCAGGCACCAAAGCGCCAGAAAGATGTTCGAGGTCAGCCGCAGGCTGAGCGGTTGGCGAAGCGCGCGCGAGGACATGTCAGTGACCTCCTTTATGATCGCGCCATGTGCGGCGCAGCGGAAGGATAAGCAGGATGACAACGCCAATCATGGTCAGCATCGAGTTGGCCGAGGCACGGCTGATCGACCGGTTGCCCGCCTGATCCGGCGTCAGGTAGTCAAACGTCAACCACTGTAGCGAGATCACATAGCCCTGGCTTGAGAAGCCAACGATTTCTTCGAACACGCGGTAGCTGTCCATTAGGTGGATCATCGATACAAATATGATTAGCGGCATCAGATGCGGAATGACGATGTATTTCAGCCGCTGCCAGCGGGTCGCCCCGTCAATAACCGCGCTTTCCAGACTGTCCTGATTGACCGTTTGAAGACCGGCGTAAAAGATGATGGCCGCAAAGGGCGCCACGTGCCAGACGCGGTAGATCATCATCAGGACTTCAATCGTCCAAGCCTGCGCGAACAGGGCTATGTCACGGTTCAGCCACCATTCCATCATCGCAGTCAGGATACCGTCGCCGCGAAACAGCCAATTGATTGACAGAACTCCGATCACCGGCGTGATGATGAAAGGTAGTAGAGAGACGAATATCACCGGACCGCGGATAGAACGCGCAGCATTGTTTATCAGGATCGCGATCCCTAACCCGCAACCGACCACCAGCGGCAGAGTGATCAAAGTAAACGTCAGCGTGAACCGCAGGGCCTTCCAGAAATTGATCGTCGACAGCACATGCCAGCTGCCGTCACTTATGGCGCGCCATGCGCGGTCAGGTTCCAGAACATTGCGATAGCTTTGCAACCCCACATACTGGGTTTGCGTGATGATCTCACCATGCTCATCCAGCTTTGGCTGCGACACCTTTTCGGTCACACAGGTCTGGGTCAGGAAACCAGGGGTACAGGTTTCTTTTTCAACCGTCTCATAGATCGGCTGGGTGATATAGAAACTCTGCTTGAACACGCTGACCAGCGGGAACGCGATGAAGAGAAGCATCATAAAGACAGAGGGTCCGACAAAAGCAGCAAATGTCCGGAAATTCATGGCTCTGCCTTTCTAATGGTTCTCGGGGGAAAGGGATGGGAGGGCCATAGCCCTCCCAAGGGAGGATCAGTTGCTGATCAGACCCGCTTCTTTCGCGGCGGTGACGTAGTCTGCCTCGATATCGGCCAGAGTCGTCTGCGCGTCTTTGGCACCGGTCAGGTAGTCCGCCAAGCCATTGCCCAACGACGTGTGCATGATGCCCATAGGACCGGATGCCGGATAAGCCTTGGCACCGCCTTCAGCGGAAGCTGCTGCACCGGCGGCCAAAGGACCTGCCGAATAGGCCGTGCTCAGCCATACTGCGACATCGTTGTTCGCACTGACCGTATCGGTGTCCATGCCCTCAAGTGCGACGCGGAAGGCAGCATCCGCTTCTTCGTCGCTCATGTTCGAAGCCAGAACAATACCGTCCCACCAGATTGTGGTCGCCGGAACCGCCGATCCCATTGGAGCCGCGGCCATGGTCACTTTGCCAACGACCTGGCTTTCGGCCTCATCGTTCATCGCAGCGGCACGGCTGGCCCACAGGTTCGCCATCGCGATCTTGCCCTGCTGGAACTGCTGCTGCACATAGGTCGAGTCAGAGACCAGGTATTCCGGGTCCATATACTCGGTCATGGCCTTCAATGTCTCAAGCGCTGCTACGCCTTGCTCGTTATTGATTGCAGGCATGTTGCCGTCACCAAAGAACGAACCGCCCTCGCCCAAATACATGTTGACGAACTCCTGACCAAGGTTCCAACCGGTCTTGAACGTCCCACCAATGGGATAGTCCATGACGCCGGCTTCCTTGATCTTGGCAGCTGCGGAAAGAACATCGCCATAAGTCTTCGGCTCTTCGATGCCCAGTTCAGCCAGAACATCGTCGCGATACATCAGGTGCTGCGCATTCACCATCATCGCGATGGCCATGGTTTGTCCGTCCACCTTGATCAACTGGTTGGGCAGCAAATCCTGGCCATATTTTTCAACCAGATCGTCCAGAGGGCGGATCGTGCCCGCGTTCAGCAAGGGGACCAGTGTTGCGTTCGATACACCGCCGATCTGATAAAGTGCAGGATCAGCCGCAAAGGCTTCGGGTTGCTTTTCACGGAATTCCTGGTCCAGCGAAGCACTGAAGTTGCCGCATTCCGCCATCGCATCGGTGACCGCTTTCCAGGCTTCAAACCCGGCGGACAGCGACTTTAGTGGCACGTCGTTTTCGAAGGCGCATTCCGCCCATGCGCCGGTGGCGGCGATGGACATGGCACCTGCCATTAGGATCGTCTTGAGTTTCATGCGTTTCTCCCTGTCAGGATCGGTCCGTCGTCGACGTCCGGACCGGTGTTAAGCCCGTTTGGGCTGTTTGCGGGGGTGTTCCCCAATCCGCGCACCGCTTTCAGCTTCAAAGAGGTGACAGATTTCTTTCGGCACCGAGAACGAGACTGTCTCGCCAATCTCGGCGCGGTAGGCTTTATCGGCTTTAACCGATACCAGAGCACCGCCGACCCGGACCGAGATCATGGTCGCGTCGCCCAGCAATTCCAGCGTGTAGATCGGCGCTGTGATCTGGCCCTGCCCTTCGGCAAGGCTGGCATCCTCGGCGCGGAAGCCCAGCGTCATAGGACCGTCTGGGGCATCCACTGGGATTTCGACGTGTTCGGCACGGAACATTCCACCTGAAACGTCTCCATCCATCAAGTTCATCGCGGGTGAACCAATGAAGCTGGCCACAAACGTGTTTGCCGGCATGTCATAGATTTCCGTGGGGCTGCCAACCTGCTGCACCACGCCCTGTTTCATCACCACAACGCGGTCGGCCAGTGTCATCGCTTCGATCTGGTCATGGGTCACATAGATCGTCGTCACCGCCAGCTCATGACTGAGGTTCTTGATCTGCGCCCGGGTGGAGACCCGCAGTTTGGCGTCAAGATTCGACAGCGGCTCGTCCATCAGGAACACGTTTGGTTCGCGCACAATGGCACGGGCGAGTGCCACACGCTGTCGCTGACCACCTGATAGCTCGGCGGGTTTGCGATGCAGAAAATCATCCAGCTCGACCATCGCGCTGGCGCGGCGTACCTTTTCGTCGTGGGTCGACGGGTCGATGCCGCGCACCTTCAGCGGAAAGCGGATGTTTTCATAGACGTTCATGTTGGGATAAAGCGCATAGCTCTGGAACACCATCGCAACATCGCGGTCCTTCGGCTCCAGATCGTTGATCACATTGCCATCGACCAGGATTTCGCCCTCGGTCACGTCCTCAAGCCCGGCGATCATCCGCATCGTGGTGGTCTTGCCGCAGCCCGAGGGGCCGAGCAGGACCAGAAACTCGCGATCAGCAATGGTCAGGTCGAAATTGTGAACCCCAACGAATGAGCCCCATCGCTTGCCGACGTTCCGCAATTGAATTTCCGCCATGGTGCCCCCTGCAAGGAATCATTTTGCATACGTTTGCAAAACTGTAATTCGCATACGTCAATTCAGGCAAGACTTTTTTGCATACGTATGCAAAACTAACGCAAATACCCGACTCATCCCGGCTTCGTGCCTCTCGTAAAACTTTGATCACAATGGCAAATATCGTGACCTTTCAGACAGAAAAAAAACTCGTCTCTGCGTTTCACACCGCGTTGGATTCCGCGACAGAACAAGAAATCCCGAAGGTAATAAGCCAATACTACGCCCCGGATCTGAAGTGGCGCGGCTTTCACCCATTCAACGAAATCAATGGCGCCGAACAAGTTGCCCGGCAGTTCTGGCAACCACTAAAGAGCAGCCTGACCCGCCAGCAGAACCGTGTAGATATCCTGTTTGCGGGGCAAAACTCACTACGGGACGATGCTGATGTCTGGGTCGTGTCCATGGGGCATTTGATGGGGCTGTTCGATCGCCCGTGGCTGGGCATTCGCCCAACTGGCAAGCTGGCATTCCTGCGCTATTGCGCGTTCTACAAGGTCGCCGGTGACAGGATTGTCGAAACAGCGATGTATTTCGACATACCGCACCTGATGGTGCAAGCCGGGCAGAATCCGTTCCCTCCACAAACAGCGGCGCATTTGGTGCAACCCGGCCCAAGAACCCATGACGGCCTACTGCTGAACACACAACCCGCTGAAGAAGGCGAAAAGACCCTGGCGGTCATCAACGCGATGATCTCAGATCTCGGCCAATGGGACAGTGGGTTGTCGCTTGAGGATGAATTGGCCCAAACCTGGCATCAAGACATGATCTGGTGGGGACCCGAAGGGATCGGCGCGACTTACACGATAGAACGCTATGCCAAACAACACTCTGGACCGTTCCGGGCCGCCTTCTCGGGCCGATCTAAAACCAATCATGTCTGCCGCATGGCCGAGGGGCATTATGGCGGGTTCTTTGGCTGGCCCAATTTCACGGCCACTCCGTCCGGCGGGTTCATGGGTATGCCCGCAACTGGTAAACCCGGCGAATTCAGGGTGATCGATATCTATCGCCGCGCGGGTGACAAACTGGCGGAAAACTGGGTCTTCATCGACTTGCTGCACTTCTGGAATGGGCAAGGCGTCGACATTCTGGCCCGAACCACAGAGGTCGAAACGCCATGAGGATAGATGCGCATCACCACCTGTGGGACCTGTCTGCCGTGACCTATCCCTGGCTCATGGAAAAGGGCGTCGCTCGTTTCTTTGGCGATCCCTCCCCCATCCAACGAAACTATTTGCTGCCGGAATTTCGCGCAGACGCCGAAGCCGAGCGTTTCGGCGCTTCGGTACATATTCAGGTGGGCGCGGCCGACCCCTGGGCCGAAGCGCAATGGGTGCAATCAGTGGCGGACCAGTTTCCGGACTGGCCCTTGGTGCAAGTGGCCTTCTGCGATTTGACAGCTGATGATCTGGACAAACAACTCGACCGCCTCCAAACCCTGCCGTCTGTACGCGGCGTTCGTCAGATCATCGGCCGCGCTCCGGGCGAGGATGCAATCACCGGCACAAACACGCTGCTTGAAGATCCAAAGTTCTTGGCTGGCCTGAAACAACTGGGCTCACGCGGGCTATCCTTCGATCTTCAACTGCTGCCTGAGTTAATGGAAATGACCGCAGATGTGTTGTCGCAGGCCTCAGAAACCCGGATTGCTCTTTGCCATGCAGGGTCCCCCCACGACCGAACCGCACAAGGCTTGCAGAGATGGGCGGACGGGTTAAAAACGTTATCAAACCTCCCTCAAGTCTGGTGCAAACTCTCCGGCCTCGGAATGTTTGATCATAACTGGAGCGCTGAAAGCGTCTCACCAATCGTTGCATCCTGCCTGTCACAGTTTGGTGCCGACCGTTGCATGTTCGGGTCGAATTTTCCGGTCGACAGCCTCAGTTCAACCTACAAAGAAGTTGTTTCCAGGCACCAGGAACTCGTCCCGGAATCAAACCAAGACGATGTGTTCCACGGCACGGCAAAACGCTTCTATCTCTTTGAATAGGGGAAATTTTTCAGCCCTGTTTTAGCGACGTCTTCCCGACGGAAGTTCCCGAAAGTGAGCCCAATCCGACCAACGCATTGCAAACGAACTTCTGTATTTGGAGCTTTGGTTATCTGCCGCTAGCGTGCATCTCGCGCTTTCGGTTGCGGGTACGCTTTGTGGCGTCCTCGGACCCATCATGATATGTTCCGAACCACTTATCCCAGGGCATTTCGGCATTGCCATAATTGCACTCGTAATAGCGATGATGAAGCTGGTGGAAAAATGCACCTATCAGCAAAGCCTGACGATCGCGCGCCCAAATCGCTTCGTATCCAGAATGAGACGACGCTGCGCCCAGCATCAGCCAGTAGCCGAGGAAAATCATGTGAACGGGATGGCTGGGTAAGATCAGCACGATCAGAATAGCATGAGATACCCGAAGGATTCGACCGGATGCATCGACATGCCGGACCAGGGGCCGGTGTTGACGTTGCGGTGGTGCACGGCGTGTACGTGCCTGTATATGAACGGCTGATGCAGAAATAGATGAACGGCATAAAAGTGAAAGCTTTGCCAAAGCGCCAATATCGGGAATAGCAGAATGAACCACACAGGATGCGCAACAAAGCTAAGCGTGCCGATATAATTGTTAGCGTACATCCAGCGCAGGAAGCATTCAAACATCGACAGGATGGTCACACCAAAGACCATCGAGTAGTAGATGTTGTCCCAGGTCTGATAGCCGAATTTATACAGCGCATTCTTGCGCTTCATGTACGGTCGGGGGTCGTATTTCAGCAACTTGCCTTGCCCGTCGACACCGTAAAACCACATATGCAGCCCACCGGCGACGACCAATAGCAACACCCAGTTGCGAATGAACACCCATGACATCCAGCCAATGGCAAAAATGGCCTGATCGGATCCGACGGGCTGCAACCAGAACGCCACCAGAAATGCCAGCGCAAGATAGATCGAACGATCCGAAAATTGCAGCCAGTTCTGCCAGACCCATTTCCCCATCACGCCGAATTTGGGTGGCCAGTGCCAATAGGGGGCGTGCTTTACCGGAAGTTCCGGGTGCCAGTGCCATTCGCGGCTCATGGGGGCGGGGTCTTCGGCGGTATGAGCTGTTTTCCGTGCGTTCGTATCTGCAGTCGTCACGGGGCGTCCTTTCCTGAGCAAATGTACCTTTTTTGATCAGGAAGAGGCCGGAGGCGGCTTATACGGGTATTTCCGTGACGGACGGCAAGTCATCGTGGGGCCTACTCGTGAAACGGGCGGCGCTTGTCCAGCGCTTCACGTAGTTTTTCATGCTCACCGGGCTTCATGCCGATGCTCGTCGCAGTGTCGGGATAACTACCGTCCAGAACCGCGGTACGACAGGCGGTCAGACCCTTCATCCTTTCGGCCTCCAGTTTGGTACGGGCACCTGCCATATCGGCAAAGGCGTTGGCATGTCGCGGAGGGTTTGGGGTGTCGCCGCAAGCGTCTTCCTGGAAAAGGAAGATCACATCGGCAGCCCCGCCAGAACCGATTGAGTGGGTGATCAGTCCGGTACGCGGGCTGATCTCTGCAATCGCCTCGTCGGCGACACATTCCAACTCGACTGCATAAGCCCCAGCGTCTTCCAACCGTCGCAGATCCTCGGCCAGTTGTATTGCTTCATCCGCGGTGCGCCCATAGGCACGCAATCCGCCGATCTGGGTGGACAGGCGGGGCACCAGGCCCAGATGACCCTGAACGGCCAACCCTTCGTCGGCCAGCAGTTCCACGGCTTTGAGACTGCGCAATGTGTAAACCGCGTCTGCCCCGGCGGTTGCCGCACGTATACCGGCACGCAGGATGTCCTGGTGGGTCTCATAATCGCCGGCCATCAACGCGGCAGTGGTGAACGTGTCAGGCGCACCGGCGCGTACTTCGGCCAGATCGTGATCGACGATTGATAGATGATCAATGCCCGCGGCCTGAGCCGCAGCAGCCTCGGTGCGGCTCACGGCGGTCGTCTGCACGAATTTACGCCTGCCCTTCTTGCCTGCCTTGATATCCGCCACCGTCAAGTTACGCGTCGCCGGATGCCCACCAAAAGTATAGATCCGTTTCAAAACCGCTGTCCTTTTTTATTCAGCGGCTTTGCGTTCAGAGCCTTGCGGGATCACCTCGTAACCGGGTTCTTCCGGCTCATCATCCGTCATTTCCGGCGGAAAACCGGGGGCGAGAATGTCCAGACCGGTGGCCTCTTCCAGACGTTTGATGATGTTGGGCGAAAAACAACGCTCGCCATAGCGTTCGATGCCATCCTCAAAGATCTGAACCAACATAGGCGAGATTTCCAGCGGCACATTGTGACGGTCAGCCACCTGCTGGAACAGACCGGCATCCTTTTTGACCAGATCCATGGTGAAAGAAATGTCCCGGCTACCGTTCAGGATCACCTGACTTTCGGTTTCATGTACGAATGACGTGCCGGAGCTAATCTTCATCGCCTCATAGGTCGTGTTGAGGTCCATACCGGCCGCCTTGGCGGTGACAAGCGCTTCGCAGCAAGTGACAAGATTGGCCGTGGCCAGATAGTTCGTCACCACTTTCAAAACCGAAGCCGAGCCCAAATCGCCAGTGTGCAAAATGCGTCGACCCATGGTTTTCAGGAAAGGCGCGATGCGGTCAAACGTGGCACGGTCGCAGCCCGCAAAGATCGAGATATTGCCCGTCGCCGCACGGTGGCATCCGCCCGAAACCGGGCAATCCACGGCTGCGCCTCCTGCCTCCATCACCATTGCGCCCAAGCGTTTGACCTCGGCTTCGTCAGTGGTGGACATCTCCATCCAGATTTTGCCCGGCTTCACCTCGGACAGCATCTGTTGCATGACGGCATCAGAAGCAGCGGGCGATGGCAAACAGGTGATTACCGTATCGCAATCGCGCATCAGTTGGGCCGGGCTCTCCCCCCTGGTTGCCCCGCGCGAAACGAAATCATCCACAAGTTCGGTGTTGAGGTCATGCACCGTTAGATCAATGCCGTTCCGCAGCAAACTGCCACTGAGTTTCCCGCCGACATTTCCAAGACCAATAAATCCAACTTTCATGCAAGTGGTTCCCTGTTTCATTTCCCGCCGGATGATCGGCAAAGATTTTACTTCGCAAAAAGTACAAACGTTGATGGCATTGTGTAAAACGAATAAAACCGGCAGGTATCAGCGAAAATTTTTGGTGCTACGAATGCCGCAATCTCCTAACCCTATCTGGCTTCGGTCTTTTGAATGCGCCGCGCGGCATCTGAGCTTTACTGCCGCCGCGGCAGAGCTGGGTATCACGCAATCGGCACTTAGCCTGCATGTCCGCTCGCTGGAAGCGCAACTTGGCTGCCCCTTGTTCTATCGCGCCGCACGCAACCTAAGCCTGACCGAAGTTGGCCAGGCATACGCGTTTTCTGTGCGGCAAGCCCTAAGAGACATCGATCTGTCAACGATCAGTCTGTTCGGATCAAACCAGAAGCACGAGCTAGTCGTGCGTGCACCAATATCCACGGCGACCTTGTTTCTCGCTCACAGGTTGCCCGAGTTTTTGCGGATCCACCCCGATATTTCCATAAAGCTGGTCTCGAACATTTGGGCTGAATCCGCAGGCCGTGAAAATGTCGATGTCGAGTTGCGTGTTGGAAGCGGCGAGTGGACTGATATCCCCGCTCGGAAAATATCCACTGAGCGTATCGTACGAATTGCCCCCACGATTTCTGGGGGGAAAGCCCCTTCCACCGAAGATCTGCAACAACAGCCGCTCATTCACATTCTGGGTTTCCAACAGATGTGGGAACGGTATTTTTTCGCAACCGGGGTTCAACAAATCCAGTACGCATCG
This sequence comes from Ruegeria sp. CDSC002, assembly GCF_059610905.1. Taxonomy (NCBI): domain Bacteria; kingdom Pseudomonadati; phylum Pseudomonadota; class Alphaproteobacteria; order Rhodobacterales; family Roseobacteraceae; genus Ruegeria; species Ruegeria sp. CDSC002. The sequence goes on along the minus strand of NZ_JBXWOM010000007.1, from coordinate 246,526 downwards.
ACCTTTGTGGTCGACACGACAATTGCGGCGGTGGACATCGTGGCCGCAGGTGGCGGCAATGCGATCGTTATCGAGAGGTTTGCCAAAACCGCCATTGAGACCGGAAGAAAGGTCGCCATAGTTGGTGAAGCAGTTCCAATAGAACAGAGCCACTACTTGATTGCGGGGCAAAACTCAAAAGCGGATGCAGTGGCCAAACAGCGTTTTGAAGCTTGGCTGGAAGGCATCTTTAAGTGAACCGAAACGGCTTCGTCCAAACGGGTTGTGTTCGTGCGTGTTCAGCTCTGATATTTTTGGAATACTGATGGAAGCTTCAACGGCAAAGCCTCCGCGCTAGACGGCATTCGGGCCTCAACGCGGCGAATATCGGGATATAAGCGCCAGATCACTCTGCGCATACCAGTATTCTACAATTCCGGGCACACGACGGAACATGAACCCGAACCGACGTCGAATAAGATGCTGAGAACGTTCAATGCATCTGCCCCAAGGGTCATGCGCTAAAGCAGCTTCCAAGAAACTACTCTGACCCAACCGGGGAATAGTGACCAAAGGGGAGGGCGTGGACGTCTGATTGGTCGAGCCAAAGGTGGGATGAACAGAACAACAATCAGTATAGATTGGGACCCACAGAAAGACTAAGTCCCGACGCTTATCTATGACGTCAGCAATCCCGATATTTTGGTCGCTCCAAACTGCAAAAGCGAAAGGAACTGCATCAAACTGTCCAATTCGTGACGCTGGGTTGGCGCGTGAACAGACAACGTAGCCACAAGCCTTTCGTGCCCATCCAGAACAGGGACAGCTACGGCGGTCATCCCGGGCATGAATTCTTCGTCGTCCGTTGAATACCCTCTTTGCGCGATGTTAATGATTTCGGCGCGCAGAGCTTCTGGATCAGTTATTGTTTTCTTAGTGTTCGCGTTCAGCTTACGAGCGGAAAGAAACCCGTCCAACGTGTTCTCACGAAGCGTCGACAAGTACATCTTGCCGCTAGCCGTGCAATGAAACGGAACCTGAGTGCCAATCGGCAATTGAATCCTCAGGGGCCATTCCGTTTCCACCCGGTCCAGATAAATCATTCCTTCCCGATCCGGGATGGCGAGGTTGCAGGTCTCGCCAATTTCATCGGCGATGCCCCGAAGGATCGCAAGGCGGGCTGTCCGAAGGTGCTCCGACGAGACCGTGTTCACCGAAAGCTGCCGTAAACGTGGCCCGGGACCGTAAGACCGCCCATCCAGATCACGTTGAAGGAACCCTTCAGTCTCAGCCGTTTGAAGCAGGCGATGGATTGTCGGCTTCGCCAGACCCAATGATTCAATCAGGTCTGACGGTTTGACTGCGACCCCGCGCTTTGCAACCTCTTCAAGGATCAACAGCAAACGCAGGTTCGTCGGGATTTGGGATTCTTTCTCTCGCGTGTCTGCGTTTGCCATCCCGCTAAACTCTAGTTGTTTGGCAACAAGATCAAGGCCAGATCAGGCACCAGAGAGACCAAAATCCACACAGACAGCAACGCCACAAGGTAAGGCACCGTATAGCGCAGCAGCCGGAAGTAAGGCACGCCTGTCACACCGGACGCAACATAGAGGTTCAGGCCATAAGGCGGCGTTATGAACCCGATCGATGCACCCACCAGAAAGATCACCGAGAAATGGATCGGATCGACCCCTACCGACGCAGCAATTGGCGCGAGGATCGGCGCAAGGATAATCGTCACCGGCAAACTTTCCAGCACCATGCCCGAAAAGAAGACGATGACCATTGATGTGAACAGAACCGCGTAATACCCACCCATTGAGGTCACGAAATCTCCGATCGTTTGTTGTGCTCCAAGCAGCGACAGAATTTGCTGCATGACCACCGAGATCGCAATCAGCGGCGCAAGGATACCCGTGATCTGAGCCGATCGGATCACGATCGAGGGGATCTCAGGGATCGTGAATCCTTCGACAACTAGCATTTCGGCAAAGCTTTTGTCTGTGGGCGAGATATTATCCCGCGCGCCCATGATCCGGTTGATCGGATAGCTGACCAAGCCCGCGATGACACAGAAACCAACGGTTACACCCGCCGCCTCGGTCGGTGAGAACTTGCCTGTATAGATGCCCCATAGCACGAGGCCGATGGCGAAAAAGCCGAGCCATGCACCAAATGCCGTTTTGAGAATCCGGTTCAGTTGCAGCGGAATCAGGTGCCCCCATCCATTGATCCGACAGATGATCCAGCACGCGAATTGCATACCAAAAACCATAAGCGCACCAGGTATGATACCGGCGACGAACAGCTCGGAAATGGGCAGGTTCATCAAGAACCCGTAGACGATGAAGATGATGGATGGAGGAATGATGATCCCAACCGTACCGCCCGCCGCCGCCGTGGCCGCGCTAAAGCGTTCGTCATAGCCGCCTTTGACCATCTCAGGGTGCAGCATTGAACCGATGGTTGCGGTCGTTGCAGAGTTCGACCCGGAAATCGCGGCAAACAATCCACACGCCCCAAGCGATGCCATAGCCAGCCCGCCGCGTATCCAGCCTAAACAGGAATAGGCAAAATCACTCAGCCGCCGCGCGATCCCCGATTTGTTGATCAGGTCGCCGGTCAGGATGAACAGCGGCATCGCCAACAAGGCGAAGCCTTTGTTGAACACGTTCAGTAGCTCTGCACCCATATTGTCGAGTGTCAGCCCCAGAACGAATGAGCATCCGATCACCCAGTATCCGATGACCAGCAGCACCGGCACGCCCAACATGAACAGAAACGTCACGCCCAGCGAAATAAGTGTAACTAAAGTTCCGTCTGTCATCAGTCTGCCCCTATCACGGCCTGCTTGATCAGCGGCTCTCCGGTTTTCCAATTGTGCAGATCGTCAGCAAGGTTTTGAAACACGCGACCGACCATCAAAAAGAAGGACACAGGCGCGGCCAACAGAAACCACCACTGCATGATGTTGTCTGTCCCAAGCACGATCTGAAAGTTCGAGGCTGACAGCGCAACGAGGCGTGTTGTGGTCACGATCACGATGACCGCAAAGATGAACCACAAAATGGCATCCAGAAACAGACAGGCCAGTTGACCGCCGCGCGGCATCGCGGTGCGAAACTCGCTGAAGCTAAGATGCGTGCGCAGGCGGACATTATAGGACGCACCAAACCAGGCCATTATCATGAACAGAAGCGGAGGAATGGTGGTAGACCAGGGTTCCTGATCGTTAAAGACAAAGCGGTCAATCACACCCCAGAAGATGATCAGCGCAATGGCAAGGTAGGAATAGACCATGATCGACCGTTCGAAGTGGCGTTCAACAAAGGGCACTTTGCGATAGATCAGCATTACAAGAAAACCGCCGAGCGCGGCGGCAACAGTGCCGACAACCCAGGCGGCGTCAGATTCCAATGCGGATTGGATTTCGAATGAATCGCGAGTGAGCAAGGCGCTGAAAATTGCCCCGATATCTGCCCATAGTGACATGAACCCCGTCCTCCCAGTCGGTGTTTAGAGAAACCGGCCCCGAGGGGCCGGTTCGAAATGTTAGATTAGGCCGCGCCTTTCCACCAACGGCGGGGCTCAACGTTTTCGGGCAGTGTGTCTGCTGGGATCTGCCGCGCGATGTCGTAGATTTCCTGATAGGTGTCGATACCACCGGCCCATTTGTTCAACCGCTCGCGCCACTGCGCCCAGGGTTCAGGATTAAAGTTCGGCGCACACATTTCCTCGGCCAGTTTGATCTGATCGTCCGGCAGGAATGCTGCACGTACACCGTTTTCCGCAAAGATGGTGTTGGGCAGCTGTGGTTCCGAGAAACCAACCGTGTTCAGCAATGCAGCTTCGTTTGCACCCTGAATAAGGGCCTGCGTGAAATAGGACGATTCCATTACTGCGTCCTGAAGTTCACCGCCAAGACCGTCAAACACTTTGGCCGACATTGACGTATGTTCAGTACCGCAGAAGAATTTGAGATTGACGGATTGCGAGACGACCGGAGCCATGTTTGCGTAGGCAACGGCTGATGCCCAAGTTTCCGCCCCATCAATCAGGCCCGTCTTGAGCGCGTCCAGGGTTTCTTCCCATGCCACCGGCACCGGGTTCAGGTTCAGTAGCTGCATGGCGATCCGGCCAAGCTGTGTCCCTGTCACACGGTTCTTTGTCCCGAACAGTTCTTCCAGTTTGGTGACAGTTGGCTTGTCAGAGAAGGTCGAGCCCATTTGCAGGCCGCGCAGTTCACAGTGGGTGAACAGGAATTTCAGCCCGTGGCGCTTTTCGAGGGGGTCTCGCAGAATACGCTGGCTGTCGGGGCTGTAGAAGAAATGATACTGCGCCGCCCTGCTGGGGAACATATAGGCATAGTCCAGCACGTTCAGATATGGCGCACCGCCCGCAGAGTTCTGGGTCGACGCCGCATAGATGTCGACGATTCCCTGCTGAGTCTTCTCAACACAGCTCAGTTGTCCGCAGATCTGGTTGTCGCCAATGAACTCGATCCGAATCTCACCGTCAGTGCGTTCTTCCAGATCTCGGGCGAATTCGATGGCCCCTGCCCGTTCGATCAGCAGGTTGCGCGTGTTGAAGCCCGAAGCACCGAATTTCAGCGTGTGTTTAGGTTCTTTCGAAAACCGTTTTTCATAAGTTGATTCTGCGGCTTGCGCCAAATTGGCCAAACTCATCGCGCCGCCAAAGCCACCCGCTGCCAGCAGCGTTGAGCTCATGCCATAACGCCCGGCCACACGAAAAAAATCCCGCCGTGAGACACCGCTTAGTTTCTTACCGATCTCCATTGCTTACCTCCCTGATCGCAATTATTGAGACGTTTTGTATCAAAAAATGCTAGTATAGTTCCGGCAATTTGCATAGTGTTTTTTTCAGTTACTTTGGGAGGAGACCGTCATGGAGGTGGATTATGCAGTCGTCGGAGCAGGCTCTTCGGGCTGCGTCATTGCCAATCGGCTAAGCGCTGACCCCAGCACAACAGTGGCATTGTTGGAAGCTGGTGGACCTGACACAAACCCGTGGATTCACATACCGGTTGGATACTTCAAAACCATGCATAACCCCTCATTGGATTGGTGTTACCGCACTGAACCAGATCCAGGTTTGAATGGACGCTCGATTGATTGGCCGCGCGGAAAGGTCCTTGGCGGATCTTCCTCGTTGAACGGGCTTTTGTATGTTCGCGGTCAGAAAGAGGACTACGACCGCTGGCGTCAGATGGGTAACGTCGGCTGGGGTTGGGATGACGTCTTGCCTCTGTTCAAACGCAGCGAGGATCAAGAGCGCGGCGAAGACGCATTTCACGGTACAGGCGGCCCGCTGTCGGTATCCAACATGCGCATTCAAAGACCGATCTGTGACGCCTGGGTCGCCGCCGCCCAAGAGGCGGGTTACCCGTTTAATCCTGACTACAATGGGGCCGATCAGGAAGGCGTTGGCTATTTCCAATTGACCACTCGGAACGGGCGTCGCTGCAGTGCGGCCGTTGCATACCTCAAACCGATCAGGAACAGGCCGAACCTGAACATCATCACCCGTGCATTGGTAACCAAGGTCGAACTGGACGGCAAAAAAAAAGCAACTGGACTTCTTTATCGCGACCGATCGGGTGAAGTGAAGTCGATCAAAGTGCGCCGCGAAATCATCTTGTCCGGTGGTGCCATCAACTCACCTCAGATTTTGATGTTGTCAGGCATCGGAGACCCGGATCACTTGAAGGCCAACGGCATTGAACCCGTTCATTCGCTGCCCGGCGTCGGCAAAGGGCTGCAGGATCACTTGCAGGCACGCCTGGTCTTCAAATGCAACGAGCCAACGCTGAATGATGAAGTGCGCAGCCTGTTCAATCAGGCACGGATCGCGCTGAAATACGCGCTATTCCGGGCCGGACCTATGACAATGGCGGCCAGCCTGGCCACCGGATTTCTGAAAACCCGCCCTGAAGTTCAGACTCCTGACATTCAATTCCACGTTCAACCCTGGTCTGCCGACAGCCCCGGAGAGGGCGTGCACCCGTTTTCTGCCTTCACAATGTCCGTCTGTCAGCTGAGGCCGGAAAGCCGCGGAGAACTGCGTCTGGATGGCCCCGATCCGGCCAGTTACGTCAAGATCATTCCAAACTATTTGTCGACGGAAACTGATTGCAGAACGATCGTCGACGGCGTGAACATCGCGCGGGACATCGCCCGGCATAATCCACTGGCTTCTAAGATTTCAGAAGAGTTCCGGCCAACCTCTGATCTGTCCCGCGATGACTACAAAGGCACTTTGGATTGGGCGCGCTCGAATTCCGTCTCGATCTATCACCCGACAGGAACCTGCGCGATGGGTACCTCGGAAAGCTCTGTTGTGGATCCAAACCTGAAGGTCAAAGGAATCGAAAATCTGCGCGTTGCCGACTGTTCAATCATGCCGGAAATCGTCAGCGGCAACACTAATGCTCCAGCAATCATGATCGGTGAAAAAGCCAGTGAGTTGCTATGCGCAAACAAGTGATTTTGGACTTTTTGTGACCTTCCTTACCCGTGCCTGGATCTGACCTGTACAAGATGGTCAGATTCCATAAGTTTCACGGGCATGTCGAAGGCAATAGCCTACGGCGCTTACGCACTTTGGACAGCCAGAATAGAACGCTCAAAGAGTGCCTATTTTTCAGCCATCATTAAACCTCGTGCAAACTGGCCTCTACCACAGAGATTGGCTTGAAGCATGCCTGCCGCAGAATCAGTGGGGCTTTGGCTCAAGAGCGGTAAAGTCAGCTATCGCCTCGCGGCAACCACGTTGCCAAATCGCAGCCAGCCAGGTGGAAAAAGCGTCTGTGAACTGCGCGTCGCGGCCTAAGTCACCAAAATACTGGCTTTGTTCGATCCACAAAATCGGATTGACCTTGGAAGCCAGTGCGGTTTTTTGCAAATGCTCCCAATGGGGATCGTTTGGGGAAATTTCTGAACCATCTTCGCGAATGCCTGCACACATCCGGCACCAGAATGCTTCGGCCAGCGCAAGCCCATTTACGGACGACCCGGACGCAAGTGCATCGCGCAGCGACGGCAGTAAGAAACCCGGGTGTCGTGAAGATCCATCGAACGCCACGCGTCGTGTTGTGTCGTGGATGGTGGTGTTGGAAAATCGCCTCTCAACCAACCCAAGATATTCGGCGGCAGTGGTTCCGGGAACGGCTTCGACCTGAGGCAGAATTTCTTCCGTCTGAACTTTCCTGAAAAACGCCACGATGTCCGGGTCCTGCATGCAGTCTGAAATCGTGGGCACATTCAGAATCTCCCCGACATTTGCGAGCAGTTGGTGGCCGCCGTTCAATATGCGCAGTTTCATCGCTTCATAGCTGTGGACGTCCTGCGTCAGTGTTACTCCAACTTGCTCAAGGGGCGGTCGTTCAGCGCAGAAATTGTCCTCAATCACCCATTGGCGAAAGTTCTCATGCGTGACCGGTGCGCGGTCGTCGACGCCCAGTGCCCGGCATTGCGCTACGACCTCCTCGGTCGTTGCGGGAACAATGCAGTCCACCATCGAGTTCGGAAACGCTCCATTCTGATCGATCCAATCGGCCAGATCCGGGTCGGAAAGACGCGCCAAACCAACAACGCAGGTTCGCAGAATTCCACCGTTGCCCTGAAGATTATCGCAGCTGAGCGCAGTAAAGGGTTTCAAGCCATTTGCACGCCGTTGTCTGAGCGCCGCGACAATAGCGCCGAAAGCCGTACGCGGCTGGTCCGGGTTCTCGGCATCGTGCCGAATGTCTGCGTGATCCGTATCGAACGCATCAGTGTTGGCGTCCGGGAAATACCCACCTTCAGTTACAGTCAGCGACACAATTCGTATGGCAGGGTCCGCCATCGTCCGGACAAGCACGACATTGTTGTCTTCGATCGGCAGGTAATCGATCATCGGACCAATCACTTCGGCGGATATTCCTTTTGGGTCCAGTTCGATCAGCGTTGTCAGGCAGTCCTGCGCCAACAGTCGCTCTCGCATGTTTGCGTCATAGCTTCGGACACCTGCCCCGATGATTGCCCAGTCATGGGCCTGGCCCAGCTGCATTAACTGGTGAATATACCAGGCCTGATGCGCGCGATGAAAGTTGCCAAGTCCGATATGGACAATGCCCGGTGTCAGGTCAGAGCGGGCATAGGTCGGAGTCCTGACAATCTCTGGCAGGTCTGAAAGACTTTCACGCCGTAGCCGTACCGAAGGTTTTGCATTCGCCACAGGGTCCATCAGCTCATCCAATTTCCGCCATCGACATTGTAGGTTTGTCCGACGATGTACTTTGCGTCTTCAGAAGCCAGAAATACTGCCATCCCGGTCAGATCTTCGGCCCGACCCATTCGGCCATAAGGAACGGCTGCAGCCACTTCGCGTTTCTTCTGGCCCAGTGGTTTGCCTTCGTGCTTTGCAAAAAACGCATCAACACCATCCCAGTGCTCGCCATCGACGACACCAGGTGCAATGGCGTTTACGTTGATCCCATGAGAGATCAGGTTCAGCCCGGCCGATTGGGTCAAGGATATGATCGCGGCTTTGCTGGCACAGTACACGGCGACCAACGGCTCGCCCCTACGCCCTGCCTGCGATGCCATGTTGATGATCCGACCTTTGGTCCCTTGATCAATCATGTGGCGCGCAACGGCCTGCATCGAAAACAGCGCGCCAGAAACGTTGATATCAAAAACGCGATTGTAGTCAGCACGCTCAATTTCAACGATTGGAGCGGCGGAGAAGATGGCCGCGTTGTTGATCAGAATGTCGATTGGGCCAAAATGTTCAGCCGTTCGTGCAACGGCGGCTTCTATGCTTTGTTGGCTGGTCACATCCATCTCGACGGCCAACGCGGCTGCGCCGATCTCAGTTGCTGCGTTCTGCGCGCGCTGCCCGTCTATGTCCGCGATGGCGACGCGCGCGCCCTCAGCCACATAAGCCTTGGCAAACGCCAGTCCGATGCCCCGCCCGGCCCCGGTGATCAGGGCAGTTTTTCCGGTCAGACGCGTCATTCGAACCGCAGACCTTTCGCGTCAAACCGGTGGATGGCATCCGAGCGTGGCGTCAGGTGGATACGGTCGCCGTGGCGAAAGCTGACCTCGCCATCTGCTCGGACGGTGATGGTCTCGGCCAACCCTGTTTCGTGGACGTGGAAGAAAGTGTCCGAGCCAAGATGCTCAGAGACACTTACGACGCCGGACCAGTCTCCCTCAGATTCAGACACCGCAATGTGTTCAGGGCGAATTCCGATGGTCTGGGCACTGAGCTTTTCTGCTTCGGGGCCTTCGATGAAGTTCATCTTGGGCGAACCGATGAAGCCTGCAACAAACAGGTTGCGCGGCGTACGGTACAGCTCCAACGGGCTGCCTACCTGTTCGATCACACCTGCCTGAAGCACAACGATCTTGTCGGCCATAGTCATGGCTTCGACCTGATCGTGGGTGACGTAGATCATCGTAGTCGCCAGACGTTCGTGCAGTTCGCTGATTTCCAGCCGCATGCCAACGCGCAAGGCGGCGTCCAGGTTCGACAGCGGCTCATCAAACAGGAACGCAGCCGGTTCGCGTACAATGGCCCGACCGATGGCCACCCTTTGACGTTGCCCGCCAGACAATTGGCCGGGACGACGGTCCAGGTAGTCGGTCAGGTTCAGAACGCTCGCCGCACCTTCAACCCGCTTGTCGATCTCAGCTTGATCCAGTTTCGCCATGCGCAGCGGAAATGCGATGTTCTTGCGAACGGTCATGTGCGGATACAAGGCGTAGGATTGGAACACCATCGCCAGCCCGCGTTTGGCAGGCGGCACGTCTGTTGCGTCGGCGCCGTCAATGTCGATGGAGCCAGAGGTCATGTCTTCCAGTCCCGCAATCAGGCGGAGTAAAGTGGACTTGCCGCAACCCGAGGGGCCGACAAATACGGTGAACTCGCCATCTTCGATGGTCAGATCCAGCGGGGGAATGACCTCTACGTCGCCGAAGCTTTTGGTCACGGACTTGAGTTGTATACGTCCCATACGAAGTCTTCCTTATTTCACAGCGCCGAAAGTCAGGCCGCGGACAAGTTGTTTCTGGCTGAACCAGCCAAGGATCAGGATGGGTGCAATCGCCATGGTCGAGGCCGCGCTGAGCTTGGCAAAGAACAAGCCTTCGGGGCTGGAATAGCTGGCGATAAATGCGGTGAGCGGGGCCGCATCGACGGCCGTCAGGTTAAGGGTCCAGAACGCCTCGTTCCAGGCCAGGATGAAGTTCAGTAGAACGGTCGATGCAATGCCGGGGATGGCCATGGGCGTCAGGATATAAAGGATTTCCTCTTTCAGCGTCGCACCGTCCATTCGTGCCGCTTCGAGGATTTCCCCCGGAATTTCGCGGAAATATGTGTAGAGCATCCAGACGATGATCGGCAGATTGATCAGCATCAGCACCACGACCAGCCCGCCGCGACTGTCCAGCAATCCCAGCTGAATGAACAGCAAGTAGATCGGGTACAGAACACCAACTGCGGGCAACATCTTTGTGGACAGCATCCACAACAGAATGTCCTTGGTGCGTCTGGACGGAACAAACGCCATCGCCCAGGCTGCGGGTATCGCGACGATTACACCCAAAAGTGTTGATCCGCCTGCGATGATGACTGAGTTCCACAGGAACCGCATATAGTCAGAGCGTTCCTGCACGATGGCGTAATTTTCGAGCGTCCAGTCGAAGTTGAGGAAGATTGGTGGGCTTGCAATCGCCTGTGCCTCGGTCTTGAAGCTGGTCAGGATCGTCCAGAGGATCGGGAAAAAGATCAGCAGACCTACGGCCCAGGCAAGGGCGGTGTTTAGTGTTTTGCGTTGTGTCGTGACGGTGCGGGCCATGGTTTTGTCTCCTCACGCGTCTAGGTTTTTGCCAACGATGCGCATCAGGAAGATGGCAACGATATTGGCAAGGATGATTGCATAGACACCACCGGCTGATCCGAGGCCAACGTTCTGGCTTTCCAACACGCGCTGGAAGATCAAGTAGGTAAGTGTACGGGTGCCGAAGGCGCCGCCGGTGGTCACGAAAATCTCGGCGAAAATCGACAGTAGAAAGATCGTCTGAATCAGGATCACAATCGTAATGGCGCGACCAAGATGCGGCAGGATAATGTGATAAAAGCGTTTTAGCACCGGCGCACCGTCCATCTCGGCCGCTTCCAGCTGTTCACTGTCCAAGGACTGGATAGCGGTCAGCAGGATCAGCGTCGCAAAGGGAAGCCACTGCCAGGATACGATCATAACAATCGAAGTCATCGAAGCTTCGGACAGCCACGAAATCGGCTCAGCCCCGAAAAAGCGCCACAGATGGGCCAGCAAACCGTTCACCGGGTCCATGAACATGTTCTTCCAGACAAGCGCTGATACGGTTGGCATGACAAAGAATGGCGCGATCACAAGGATGCGGACAACGCCCTGCCCCCACATGGGTTGATCCAGCAGCATGGCCAGTAGAATGCCCAGAATGACCGTAATTACCAGTACGCCGCCAACGATTACCAATGTTGCTTGGACCGCGGGCCAGAAGGAACTGGAGGATACGAAACGAACGTAGTTGTCGAACCCGACCCAACCCAGATCGCCTCCACGCAGCGGCAGGTATTTCTTGAAAGAAAAATACAGCGTCATCGTCAGAGGCACGAGCATCCAGCCAAGCAGCAGGACCACTGCAGGTGCCATCATCAGGCGGGCAACTGATCGGGAATGTTGAGTAGCCATTAGGCAAACCCTCTCTGTTCAGGCGTAACTCAGCCTGCGAGAAAAACGCGAATTGTGGAAGGGTTGAAACGGGGGGCAGACCTCTGCCCACCCGTTGGGAGGATGCCTCAGTAACCGGCGGCTTCCATTTCTTCGGCTGTGAAAGCCTGCGCTTTGGCAAGTGCCTCCTCAACCGTTTGCTGTCCGGCATATACCGCCGAGAACTCCTGGCTCACCTGTGTGGCGATGCCTGCGAATTCCGGGATCGCGGCAAACTGGATGCCGACATACGGGACGGGTTTCACCGTCGGGCTGTTCGGATCAGCTGACAGGATTGAGTCCAGTGTCATCTTGGCGAACGGAACCTTTTGGTATTCCGGATTCTCGTACAGAGACGTACGTGCACCCGGGGGAACGTTTGCCCATCCTTCGCTTTCGGCCACTAGCTCAATGTAGTCCTTTGAGGTCGCCCATTCGATGAATTGCTTAGCAGCATCTTCTTGCTGTGTGCCAGCAGGAATAGCCAGTGCCCACGCCCAAAGCCAGTTGGACCGTTTGCCCAATCCGGTGTCAGGTGCCAGCGCAAACCCTACTTGATCCGCGACCGTGGAGTCGTCCGGGTTGGTTACGAACGAAGCCGCAACTGTCGCGTCGATCCACATGCCGCATTTGCCCTGCTGGAACAGCGACAGGTTTTCGTTAAACCCATTGGTGGCATAGCCGGCCGGACCGGATTCGTTCATCATTTCAACGTAGAAATTCAGCGTATCTGCCCACTCGGGCTGATCGAACTGAGGCTTCCATTCTTCGTCGAACCAGCGGGCACCGAATGAATTGGACATCGCAGTGATAAAGGCTCCGCCTTCACCCCAACCGGCTTTGCCACGAAGGCAGATGCCGTTGATCTCGGCGTCGCGGTCGGTCATCGCGGCGGCGGCCTCTTTGATGAACTGCCAGGACGGCGCCTCAGGCATTTCCATGCCCGCCTTTTCCATAAGGTCAGTGCGGTACATGATCATCGAGCTTTCACCATAGAACGGTGCCGCGAAAAGCGTTCCGTCATGGCTCAACCCACCTGCCATCGCGGGCAGAATGTCACCAACGTCGTATTCTTCGGACAGGCCATCCAGCGGCACCAGCCAGCCATTTGCGCCCCAGATCGGCGTTTCATACATGCCGATTGTCATGATGTCGAACGTACCGCCCTTGGTCGTGATGTCGGTCGTTACGCGCTGACGCAGCACGTTTTCTTCCAACGTCACCCATTCGACGTCAATGCCGGTCGCCTCGGTGAATTTATCGGTATAGCCTTGCATCCGGATCATATCGCCGTTGTTCACGGTCGCTATTGTTAAGGTATCCGCATGAGCTGCTGCCGTCGCGACGAGTGTCATTGCAGTCGCCGCACGAAGTGCGTTTCTCAAATACATCCCTGTCCTCCCTGAGCTTGGATGTCGTACAGAGAACGTAATGCAAAAATTGTCGCGGCGTCAATGAAAACTTTACGCGCGTTAAATTTTAGGATTACGCGGAATCCCTCAAAACCAGCCTTGCAGGGAACAACGTTTCCGACCGTGTTTCAAATTTCCCTCCACTTTCAATGAGTTCGAACAGAGTTTCGACGCTGCGCCCGGCCACATTGTCATAGTCATGCGCAGCCGTGGTCAGAGAGGGGCACGTAAATTTTGCGAAGGGATGATCGTCATTTGAAGCCAGACGCAGCGCGCAATCGTCCCGTCGACCGACCCGAATCCCTTGTTCGTAGCAAGCCGCCAGAAAACCGATTGCCAGCCGGTCATTGCTGCACAGGACCGAGTTTGTTCGCAGCTCATTTTCCACCAGAACTTTCAGCGCACCCTTGTGACCGATTTCTTCAAACGCCCAGCCCTTACCGTCGACTCTGATGATATGCGGCTCGAACCCGAGACGCTCCATGACTTCAACATAGGCTTTTCGGCGTTTGTTGGCGTTCGGGTTTGCAGGCGTTCGCATTTCGAAGAATGACGGGGGCTCGCCCGTCCGGATCATGTATTCCACGGTTTGCGACACAAAGCTGAAATTGTCCGACCCGATAAACGCGGCACCCAGACCCTCTAGGTTACTGTCGAACAAAACAGTCGGCACATTCGCGCAGAACCTCTCGATCACTGATTGGTCTGAGGTCCGTCCCAATGGCGCCAACAACACCCCGGCAGGCTTCATGGATTGCAGCCCGTCCAGAATGTCGTTTTCCAGTTTTTGTTCACCATGAGAGCTAAAGAGGGATGGACGATACCCCGCCGCGATACAGCTTTGTTCCAAATAGCGCGCGATTTCGGCAAAGAACGGATCAGCCAGATAGGGCACGACGATGCCGATATTCTTGGTCAGTTTCCGGTTCTGGTTCACCGCATAAATATTGGGGCGATAGTCGAACCGCTCCAGCGCCTCTTCGATACGGGCCCGCGTTGTCGGGCGAACGCTGTCGGGATCGTGAAAGTACTTGGATACCGTAGGCCGCGAGATGCCACTGAGGGCTGCGAACTCTTCCATATTCTTTATTTTGGTCATGTCAGTCTGCCTGCGGATCTGAGCCGCCTTGATCTTATCATATTTTTACATATTCTTTGCGCGCGCTAAAAAATCAATAGCCATGCAAGGTCCGGGCGTTTCTGCGGGCAAGGGGATTGAATGTTTCTCGGGATTGATATCGGAACGTCAGCGGTCAAACTTGTCTGTGCGGATACCGATCGAATTCTTGCAACGTCTTCAATAGACATAAAGACTTCCTCGCCGCAGCCTGGTTGGTCAGAGCAGCACCCGGATATTTGGTGGCAGGCGACGCGCGATGCATTGAGCCAACTTGCAAAACAAGTCACGCTGTCTGAGGTGCAGGCCATCGGGTTGTCCGGTCAGATGCATGGGGCAGTTTTGCTGGATCGCGATCTGCGCCCGATCCGTCCGGCGATCCTGTGGAATGACAGCAGAGCGGTACGTGAATGCGATGAACTGCGCGAAGCCCAGCCGCAGATTGGTCATATCGCTGGCGTCCTCCCTTTGCCGGGTTTCACGGCACCCAAAATCGCCTGGTTGAAACAACATGAGCCGGCACACTATGCCCGACTTGCTCATATCCTGCTGTCCAAAGATTACATCGGGTTATGCCTGCATGGAGAGTTGGCAACCGACACGTCCGATGCAGCCGGTACAATGTGGCTCGATCAGGCATCGCGAAAATGGCATGTCGGAGTTGCCGAAGCCACAGATGTCGCGCCCGATTGGCTGCCGCAGGTTTTCGACGGTCACGTCGTCGTCGGAACCGTGACGGCGCAAGCCGCAGCTGAAACCGGGCTGAAACCCGGCGTACCCGTCGTTGCCGGAGGCGGAGACGCGGCAACCGGGGCGGTATCTTTGGGCGCCACCGAACCGGGACGTGGGTTCATTTCACTGGGGACGTCCGGCCAGTTGTTCGTGGCGGACCGTCGGTTCAAGCCCAATCCTGAACGCTATGTGCATGCTTTTGCGCACACATTGCCCGACCGTTGGTATCAAATGGCCGCTATGCTGAACGGCGCAAGGCCGATTTCGTGGATTGGTGGTCAATTGGAGCTGTCCGCTGCCGAAGTTGTTGCGCTTGCCGAAACGGTCAGCGGTGATCGCGGGCCGATTTTCCTGCCGTATTTGACGGGTGAACGCAGCCCCCTCGGGGATCCGCATATTCGTGCCTGTTTCTTTGGTCTTGAGGATTCGACAACGCGCGCGGATCTCTGCCGTTCCGTGGTCGAGGCAATTGCTTTTTGTTTTGCCGATGCCGCGCAGAGCTTCGGAGACACTGTAGAAAATCTACCGGAATTAGCGGCCATCGGCGGCGGCAGTCAATCGGACCTCTTGTTGGGCCTGATTGCATCGGTGACAGGAAAGCCGGTGGTACGCTCAGAAGGATCGGATTCTGGCCCCGCCTATGGCGCAGCCCTTTTGGCCGCCTGTGGAGTTGGTACCATTAGTATTGCCGATCTGGCAGTTCAGCCCCAGACAAAAGACAGGTTTGAACCCGCTAGTCCCGGTGCGCTGCACGACAGACTGAGGCTGTTTCGCCGACTCTACACCGCAGTGAAGGTAGTAGACTGACCTATATACAGTCGTTTTCCGTGGCCATGATGCCAAGCAGAACGTTAACTAAGGTTACCGGTCATTCTTTACCGCGGATCATGGAAAGCTCTTGCTTGCAAACCCTAGTTTTGAACACTGCTTTCAAGGCCCAATAGGCACTCGCCACTATCGCAGCATCGGTTCACCAGACCCACCGCTTTAGTCAGGGCAATCCGCACAGCATCTGCTCGGAAAGCCTCCGCCCGTTTCAATTCCCAAGTGCGTGCGCCTTGCTGCAATGAACGCTACCAAAGGAGTGGCATCAAACCGTGAAATGTCCAACGGCAGTTGTTGCGCCCGTAGCGCGCAGGCATCAATCCTACGGCGCATTCAAGGAGAACGCAGAAAGGGCAATATCATCGACGTCTGACACTTACCTTTGTTATCGAAAGTAGGGCGCGCAGACTTTCAATACGTTTGTCAGCAGCACACGGCAAACAGACTTAGACCATCAAGAACGCGTCGTCCTCAAGCCTGGTTACGTTGAATACGACATCCTCAAAGTCGGAATCGCCCCCACCCGTCAAATCCTCGAAACCGATGGTCATTGCCTGGCCGCCCGACACGATACCGGACAGCGCGTGTTGCTGATTGTCACTGTTCAAGGCCGCCTTTTCAGCGTGAAACGTGGTGACGCCAGCAGAGTTCCCATTCACCGTTAAAACGAAATCAAATTCGTCGTCCACGTCTGCCATGCCACCATTGCTGGCAACAAAACCTAGATTGTCGCTGTCTGAAAGGGTCTGGGCCCAATCCGCACCATCCTGAACAATAAAGAACCCAAGACGGTTTCCGTCCGCCAAATTACTTAGCTCTACCGCGCCATTCGCTTCATTGGTGTTTTCAAACAGCAGGCGCACATTCGCAATTTCGCCGTTACTTAGAATATCATAAACGCCAAGGACATTGTTAAAGTCAGCGGTTCCGAGGTTGACCATCTGTATCCGAAAATCGGTCGTGCCATCGCCTTCGAGAAAGGATTTGTTCACAATGCCGTTGATCACGCTGCTATCAACGCGGACCCCAGGCGCAAGGTCAGGCAGAAATTTTGCATAGCTGACCACGGTGTTTCCATCCTTGGTGACGGCAAAAAAGTCGCCGCCCGACTGCCCGCCGTCCAGCGAAATCGTCAGATCCGTCCTACCATCACCATCAACATCGAATTCAACGTTCGAATTCTCGGTCAAGCGAATGTTGGACCGACTAAGCTCGACACCTTCGATGACGAGGGACTTGCCCACTCCAAACCCGCTGATAACACTTTGATCCAGTTCTTCCGGCGTCACTCTGAGGGTGTCCGCGTCGCCAAACGACAGATTCTCTTGCGAGGATGTCGAAACCGGATCTGCCGGTTCGCCCGGATCGGGAACGACCGGTACCGGATCTGCTGGCGTATCAGAACCACCGGCATCCGAACCGGCGCCGGTGTCCAACTGGACACTCGCCGTAGTACGGGCAAAATTTTGGGTCACAATGACGGCAGGAACACCACCAAATGAACCAATCTCAATTCCGATACCGATGTAAGCCAAGTTTGGATTTAGAATGTTGGCGCGGTGGTCAGGGCTGTTCATAAGCGCATTGTGCAAATCAACGACATCGTCTGAAAATCCCGGCTCACCGCCCTGGCTTTGCCAGGCTATGTTCTCGGCAGTCGCCCATGATCCGGACAATACAAAACCCGCGTCGCGCATGCGCTGGGTAGCCGAGCTTCCACCCTCACCAGTATGAGAGAAATTACCGGATCCCAGCATCCACTGGCTATGCTCTTCAGCCGAAGCGTTCAGGCGGAGTTCAAGTTGAACAGGATCAAGGCCACGCGACGTACGTTCTGCATTGATCAAATTAAGCATTTCACGCTCAAGCGTGCTGGCCTGCGACATCGTCCATCCTCCGATTGTTCGCATGTGTTGCAGTCAAACTTGTTCAGATCAGTGCAAACTGCAGTCCAAAATCGCGTGAAGGCTTTTAACGGCAGAGATTCGCTCGACAAAGTAGTAGGGGCGGCAATATTTTGCGTACGACTCATCCCTAGAAGCAACATCTACCCAAATTTGCATAAACCGCGGCCCACAATAGGCGGCCAAAAAATGTAATCTACGCATTGTGGTTTGGAGTAATTGGCGATCCCGGAAGGACTCGAACCCTCAACCTGCTGATTAGAAGTCAGCTGCTCTATCCAGTTGAGCTACGGGACCGCTGGGCCCTTCTTGCTGTTTTTACTTCCGGGGTTCAAGAGCCAAGCGCATAAAGGCGCTGTTCGGGTCGTCTTCATATCCAAAAATCGGACCGCAATAGGAATACCCAAGCCGTTCATATAGCTTACGGGCGGCCGCATATTCCGGCAGATGTTCCGAACCTGTTTCCAGAACCAAAGCCGCCACCCCTTGGATGCCAGCCTCATCTGTCAGGTGGTTCATCATCTGACGCGCCAGACCGCGTCCACGCACCTTCGAGATGATGTGAACAGACTTCACCTCGGCCGTTCCGTCCGGCAACGCCTTTAACGCTCCACATCCGACGGGCTGTCCGTCCTCAAACATGGCCCAGAACCTGATGCCCTCGGCAGCCAGAGCCTGGGCATCCATGGTATGGTTGCTTTCCGCAGGTCCTGCAGCTTCGCCATGGGCGAAATGCGCCTCGATCAATGGGCGCAGCGCGTCCGAGGTCGGATCCGCCTCATGGATTTCGATCATTTAGTGGGTCCAGGGCGCACGCCGATCGGTGGCGAAATTCTCACCATAGCCGCGCGAACGCAGGTTGGGTTTGCGTTTGTGCGGTTCGCTAACCTGGACTTCGATGCCATTGTCTTTGGCATAATCCAGGGCCTCTTCCTTGGTGTCGAACTTCAGGCGTACTTGAGATTGCGTATCGTCGGAAGACGTCCAGCCCATCAGCGGATCAACCTCACGCGACGACGCGGGCGCGTATTCCAGAACCCATTTGCGGGTCTTAGCCATCCCCGAAGTCATTGCGTTCCTGGCAGGCTTGTAAATCCGTGCGCGCATGTCGCCCCTCCGTCCTCACTTGGCTGAGATTGTTTATGCGTCAGAGTACAGGCTGGGACAAGATGGGAATTGTCGCGGCTGGTCACGCCCTGATGTCAGAAACTGTCATCAGGGCCTTTTATAAATCGTGCAACGCCATCAAGAGGACACCAACATGATCCACCATAGAAAAAGCCTGGAAATCGACGCCCGGCCCGAATCACTTTGGGCCATTCTAAGCCGTTTCATGCATATCGACGAATTCGCACCACAAGTCGCCTCGGTGGATGCGCTGACGACTGGGCAAGACGGCGTCGGGTCGAAACGGCGTTGCCACTTTGAAAACGGCACCTCGCTGGTCGAGGAAGTGACTGATTGGCAAGTCAACAAAGGCTATCGCGTACGCTTATCAGAGATGCCGGCGATGCCTGTGATCCAAGCGCATGCGGCCATCACCATCCAACCCCTTGCGAACGGCCATTCACGGGTCGTCTGGAGCATGGATTACCAGATGAAATATGGCCCGCTGGGCTGGCTGATGGGTCAAACACTGATGAAGGCGATGATGGGCCGGGTTCTGGAGAGCAACCTGAAAGCGCTGGCCGACAAGGTGCAATCGGTTCAAATCCCCGATGCACAGTATGCCTATTACTGAAACTGAGTTTCTGAACCGGATCAGGCCTTGCAGTTGGACAAAATAAGAACAAATGTAAGGGCCTGACCCGGAGCCTGCCTATGCCCTATGCCCATTCCGACAAGACACAGCTGACCGCTGATGACGTTCGCGCGCGCCTGAAACTCGAAGGCGGCAAGCAGTTCGTCATGCATACCGAGTTCGCGCCTGCTGGTGATCAGCCAACTGCGATCAAGGAACTGACCAGCGGTATCTTTGGCGGCGAAAGAGAACAGGTTCTGCTGGGCGCGACGGGTACCGGTAAGACGTTCACTATGGCCAAAGTGATCGAAGAAACCCAACGCCCTGCGATCATCCTTGCGCCCAACAAGACGCTGGCGGCCCAGCTTTATGGCGAATTCAAAGGCTTCTTCCCGGCAAACTCGGTCGAATACTTCGTCTCCTTCTACGACTATTACCAGCCCGAGGCCTATGTCGCGCGGTCGGATACCTATATCGAGAAGGAATCCCAGATCAACGAACAGATCGACCGGATGCGCCACTCGGCCACCCGCGCGCTGCTGGAACGCGATGACGTGATCATCGTGGCCTCGGTCTCGTGCATCTACGGTATCGGCTCGGTCGAAACTTACGGAGCGATGACGCAGGATCTCAAGGTCGGCAACGAATACGACCAGCGTCAGATCATGGCCGATCTGGTCGCCCAGCAATACCGCCGCAATGATCAGGCGTTTCAGCGCGGTTCGTTCCGGGTTCGGGGCGATTCACTGGAAATCTGGCCTGCTCACCTTGAGGACCGGGCGTGGAAGTTTTCGTTCTTTGGTGAGGAGTTGGAGACTATTACCGAATTCGACCCGCTGACCGGCGAACGCGCCGCGTCGATGGATCAGGTGCGGGTCTATGCGAATTCACACTACGTAACACCGAAACCAACGATGCAGCAGGCGATCATCGGCATCAAAAAGGAACTGCGCATCCGGCTGGATCAACTGGTCCGCGAGGGCAAATTGCTGGAAGCGCAGCGCTTGGAACAGCGTACCAATTTCGATCTGGAAATGCTTGAGGCGACGGGCGTGTGCAACGGGATCGAAAACTACTCCCGCTATCTGACCGGCCGCGCACCGGGGGAACCACCCCCGACCCTGTTCGAATTCATCCCCGACAACGCCATCGTCTTCGCCGATGAATCCCATGTCAGCGTGCCGCAGATCGGCGGCATGTACCGGGGCGACTATCGGCGCAAATTCACGCTGGCCGAACACGGGTTCCGCCTGCCGTCCTGCATGGACAACCGCCCCCTGAAGTTCGAGGAATGGGACGCCATGCGCCCGCAATCCGTCTTCGTCTCGGCCACCCCCGCCAAGTGGGAGATCGAACAGACCGGCGGTGTCTTCACCGAACAGGTGATCCGCCCCACAGGCCTGTTGGATCCCGAAGTCGAAATCCGCCCTGTCGGCATGCAGGTCGACGATTTGCTGGACGAAGTGCGCAAGGTCGCCGCCGATGGCTATCGCACGCTGGTCACCACGTTGACCAAACGCATGGCCGAGGACCTGACCGAATACATGCACGAACAGGGCATCAGGGTCCGCTACATGCACTCGGATATCGACACGCTGGAACGCATCGAGATTCTGCGCGACCTGCGTCTGGGGGCGTTCGACGTGCTGATCGGCATCAACCTGCTGCGCGAAGGGCTCGACATCCCCGAATGCGGGCTGGTCGCCATTCTGGACGCCGATAAGGAAGGCTTCCTGCGATCCGAGACCTCACTGGTTCAGACCATCGGTCGCGCCGCGCGGAACGCAGACGGGCGGGTGATCATGTATGCCGACAAAATCACCGGCAGCATGGAACGCGCGCTGGATGAAACCAACCGCCGCCGCGCCAAACAGATCGCCTATAACGACGAACACGGCATCACCCCCGCGACGGTGAAGAAGAATGTCGAGGACGTTCTGGCCGGTCTCTATCAGGGCGACGTCGACATGAACCGCGTCACAGCCACCATCGACAAACCGATGCACGGCGCCAACCTCGAGGCGCATCTGGACGGTCTGCGCGATAAGATGCGCAAAGCTGCCGAGAACCTGGAATTCGAAGAGGCCGCCAATATCAGGGATGAGATCAAGCGTCTGGAAGCGGTCGATCTGGCCATCGCCGACGACCCCATGGCGCGCCAATGGGCGGTCGAGAAAGCCTCGGAAGACGCGGTGAAATCGCGCGGACGCTCAACGGCTGGCAGGCCGGGGCAGCGGGGTGGGAATGTGAAACGGCGAAAGCGGTAATTAAAACGGTAAAAAGAAATCTTCTTCCTCAACTTCTAGAGCGATCGCCGCCTCACTATGCAGGTCGCTCGGCACCAAGTGCGCTCGGTCCTTAAGGCTAACGTAGAAGGTGTGCACATCATCGTCCGTGGAAATCCAGTTCACTTGGTTATTGTGGACCAGGATGTGAAAAAGCTTTGAGACTTGCCTGTTTGTAAAAAATTCGAACTCTTTCAATTCCGCAATTACATCATGAGTAGTCGAAAAGTTTGGTGAGTCGTTCAAGCGTTCGATCAGGGCGTTTTTTTGCGCCTCATCCGATAGTTTAATTTGGGGGTAGTTCTGCCGAAAGAACCCTGCCAAAGAAGAATATAGGTTCACATTTGCATATTCGTTGTATGTAGAACGCCATTCTCTGGATAAATACTCTTTCAAATCACTTGTGTTTACTTCGGAAGCAAAGTCGCCGTCCCTGGAAACCAAATGGAAATCCCAACCAGCATCGAGTGTAAGGAGAGTTTCCCAATGGAGAGCATCCCCTATTGAGTCTTTTGATTTTCTTGGTGGATTGTTCCACAGCATCCTGTCCTTTGCTCGACTAATGACTGCTTCATTGACCTCCAAGTCTTTTGACTTGGAAAACAAATCCCTTACAAGTTCATCAGCTGCAAGCGACTGGTTTTGTATATCTTTTTCTAAATCCTTTACGATTTGAAGGTGCTTTTCATTTGCTTCCTTCAGAATTTTCTGAAGGTCATCAAGTTGAGGCATTCCGGCACAATAATTTGGAGGTTTAACTTTGAATTTTCCAGATTTGAATTCATTAAATGAGTTTACAATTACTCCGTCTCGCGATCGCTCGACCTCGTCCTGAAGAAGTTTATTGGTGTATAGTCTGATTTCTTGGTCATCAATCAGAGTCACCAACTTTCGGATCTCGGTAATGTCATCTTGACCGTAGCGAAAAAAATCCAGGAGAATATTTGCATCAAGAAAAAGGCTTTTCAAATCCGTATTCCAGTTTCGGTTACTTGATCGGGGCTAGGTTTAGACAAGCGCATAACTGACACAACGCAACCTATGGATGTGACTTGTTGAAGCACAGCAAAGCAAGAAAAGTTAGTTTATTCACTCTACCTCTCCGTCCTTTAAGCACCACATTCCACCTTGCACCCCACCCCTCCCTCCTCCACGTTTGAAATCACAAATTGTGATTCCAAACGGTTGCCATGACGAAACCCAATATCCTGCCCAGCACTCATGAAGTCCAAAGCGCCATTCACCGGGTGCGCGGCACTCGCGTGGTGCTGGCCGAGGATCTGGCGCAGTTCTACGGAAAATCCGTCAGCGCCTTCAATCAGGCCGTGTCGCGCAACAAGGACCTGTTCGAGGGTTACCGCTTTCAGCTGTCCGATGCCGAGGTCGCCGATTTGCAATCACAGAATGTGATCTCAAAACCCAAAGGCCGCGGTGGGCGGCGGGTCAACCCGTGGGTCTATACGGATTACGGCGTGGCCATCGCCTCGGCTCTGTTCAAGGACCCGCGCGCCATCAAGATCACAAGGATGATCACCGAGGCCTTTGTCGACGGCGCAAATGCGCTGGCCGAGACCCCGCGCAGCGTACCGGAAATCTTGCCGCCCGAGGACGCCCCTGCCCCGCTGCTGCCCAATGGCGATCAACTGCGTGATCTGGCCGAAAACATCCTCGATTCCGGGCAACAGAGCCTCGTCGACTATATCGCCAACCCCACCACCAAGCGGCAACAAGCGGTGGCGATGATCATGAAAACTCTGGCTGAGACCGCCGGCGAAGAGGTGCGCACCCAGCAGGAACGCCTGCGCCTGCGCATTGCCGAGCGTCTGGCCACCGGCGATTACACGGATGACGGCGACCGGAAACAACTGCTGGAATTGCTGCAGGCGATGAAGGGCTAAAGGCCCAATTCCGCCCGTAATTTCTTGGTCAGCTTGGCCACGACCAACTCGTAGGACGTCACGATATGCTCGCGCAGCGACTCATCGCTCATGCCGCGTTCGTCATAGACCTGCAGCCATTTCATGCCCCGTGACGCCAGATAAGGCGCTGGGCGGATGCCGGGTTCGCTGCCCAGCACCTCAAAAGCCAGATCGGTCGCTTTGAAAGTGAAAGCATCCTTGCCGTCGTTCCAGCCACAGAGCGCAAAAACCTTGCCGCCTACTTTCCACACATCTGCATTGCCCCATTGCACCACATGGCTGGTGGCTTTGAGGTTGGCACAAAAGCTGTTGAATTCATCGCGGGTCATCAGCCCAATTTTGGCGATTGTGTGTGGTTTGGCAAGCGCTGGGCGAGGTTCTATCCCTTGTCCCAGTGGACCACGACGTCATACCCCGCAGGCGATGGCGGACCTTCGAGAAACTCGGCGAAATGGCCCCAAAGCTTGGCCACTTTGGATGCGTTTGCGTTTGATGTTTCCTCGCTTTGGACAACTGCAACGACAAAACCGGTGCCGTCTTCATTCATGACATTGGTAAAGCTGTGCATGCCTTCCATGCCCATAATCTGGTCTTTCAATTCATTCATCTTGGCCTCGGCAGCATCCCGCATGCCAGGCTTCATTTTGAACTGCGTAATACGTGCAAACATGACTTTTCTCCCTTTCAGGGCGAAATCCCCCACTGACGGCCGAATTGGCGCGTCACGTGTACTATAGCATAGATTTGAATGTTTCGGGTCGAGGTGATCAGGGCCGGACGAACTTGGCCGTACCCACCTGCCGCTGAGGCGCCGCCGCAGCTGGTTGAGGGTCCGCAGCCGGTTGGGGAGTTGCGAACTGAGGAGCCGTCGCCCCGCAGGCAACACCATCTCCATCCGTATCGTTGCGCGCGTGATACCCCGGCTCACCGTCCCAGTACGGCCCGGGTACAAGCGCTTCGGCGGCCTGACAGCCAGCCAACGCTACCAAATGCAAAAGGGCATCGGGACTTTCGAATTCGGATGTTCGCAAAAAGACACCCACCGCGATCGCCGCGGTGGTGGCGGGCAACATGAGGATCATGAAAATGATGCGTACAGGCGACAACGCTCGTCTGCGCAGCGCATCCGCGCGCCGATGCCGCGCTGCGGCTCTTTGGTTTTTCTTATTCGAGCCCTGCTCGGAATCATTGAGAACCATATCGGAGACTTAAACCGGCTTTGCGGCAAAATCGAGACCTGTACGACCCCTCGCGCACAGGTCGCAATACGGATAATGTTGCACCCGAATGAACGCCCAAGGCTGAGACACCAATGACCAACACCGATCCGTACCGCCCGGTTGATGACTCAGCCTGCCAAATGGCCCGCAACCTGATCGAAAACGCGACGTTCGGCGCTCTGGCCGTGCTGCGCCCAGATAGTGCGTTTCCTTCTGTGTCGCGCGTGGCACTAGCAACGGATGGTCAGGGGCATCCGGTCACGTTGATCTCAACCCTGGCCGACCACACCCGGGCACTGACCACCAATCCGGCCTGTGCCCTGTTGATTGGTGAACCCGGTGATAAAGGCGATCCGTTGACGCACCCAAGGTTGACGCTGCATGCCAACGCGCAGTTCGTCGCCAGAGGGACAGAGAAACACGCCGCGCTGCGCGCTCGGTATCTGAGCCTGAGGCCCAAGGCCAAGCTCTATGCGGACTTCACCGATTTCGGGTTCGTCACGTTCACCATTTCCGATGCAGTTTTGAACGGCGGCTTTGGCAAGGCATGGCGCCTTGCCCCAACCGACATTTGGCCCGATCAGCGCACCACATGAACGGCGCAGGCCGCATGGCGCACGACGTGGTTGGTCGTAGAACCCAGCAACAGATCCTGCATCCCTGGACGGTGAGATGCCATGATGATCAGGTCAGGCTTATGTTCGACTGCCCAGTCAAGAATTGTCCGCCCCGAATGACCCTCGACCAGAACACCTTCAGCGTTGGGCAGTTTTTCCGCAAGCGCGTCCAGTTCCATCTGCAGCGCCTTGCGAGCTTCGGCCAGATACTCGGGTGGCATGTAGGAAATGGCGTAGCTCGGAATATGCTCGACCACGTGCAGCAACGTGACCTGCGCATCCGATGTCGCCAGTATTTCGGCCAGCTTCAACGGCCCAGAGATATCCTTTTCGGCATCAAAGGAAATGGGGACAAGAATATTGTGATACATGACGCGCACCTCCGTTTTCACGCCTGAACCCTGCACCATCTCAGGCTGTTAGGCATTGATTCAGATCAGGCTCCACCAAAGGTCCCGGCCACCTCATACATCACCGGCTCAAAACTTTTGCACAGCTCGTTAATCTGCCGATTGCGGTTGCGCATTTCCGTGGTGCGCAGCATAGCCAGAAAATCCTCGCGGCGTTCCCATTGCGAATAGTTGGCGATCCGCGTCTGCGCGTCATTCACGTGCAGTCCCGCGGCGACAAATCCGGGCTGTTTTGAGATGAATTCCGCATAAGCATCCGTCAGAGCTTCCAGCAGGTCCTGGCAGGTGCCGGGCGTCATTTCAAAGGTCGTGATAACTGTCTGGACGCTGGTGTCTTTGGCAATCTTCGGCATCTGGATTCTCCTCTATCTGTTTCAAACCTAACATAGGTTTTGAAAAGGTCTTGTGTTTCCTTTGCCATTCAGCGGCATGAAGTTCCTGCAGAATTGGGCCAAATCCTAACGATCCGTTAACCATGCTAACAGATGCTGCGCGCATGCGCCGGGTTTCGATCCTTCTGATTTTGCTCTTAGCAGCCTCGCCAGCCTGGTCTGGTGCTTGGTTGCGGGATAAGGGCGCATCTTTTGCATCGACTGCCGTAACGGCGTTTAAGGAACCGGATTACGGATACGACTACAAAGGGTCATTTTATGCTGAGTACGGGTTGCGAGAGAAGCTAACCCTTGGCCTGGACGTTGAAGAGCACCGCGACATTTATGGTCATGCTCTGGTGTTTGCCCGCTTGCCTGTCGCCGAATTCGAAAAGGCAGGGCGCTTTGCTGCCGAGATTGCAATCGGAGCCCATCATCGCCAGATGCGAGCCTGGGCCTTGTACAAAGCCACGCTTTCGTACGGCAAGGGGTTTCAAACCGGCTGGGGCAATGGCTGGATCGCCATTGATGCTGCGCTGGAGTTTCGAACGCATGATGCGGTATATCGCAAGTTGGACCTTACTGCAGGCCTGTCATCCCCGCGGCTTATTAACCCCCTGCTGCAGATCGAAACCGCGTACCAAAGCGACCAACCCCTGCACTGGAGGATCAAGCCTTCGATCATGATCCGCACCAAGGACAGCCCCACCACGTGGGTTCTAGGCTTGGAGCGCAATGATGCCCGCAAAAATACGGGCATCAGGCTGGCAATCTGGAATACGTTCTAGATCGCCTGCGGCACGCGCCGCTTAGTATTCCATACGCATGACGGCCGACACCGATCCGCTGGCAGGCAAAGGCCAACGTAGTTGGATAGTGTCTTGATTTGCGCCCTGCTCTAGCTCGACATAGGGCGTGGCGTGAACGATCTGCCCACCCGCATTTCTGAGCGGCCCCAACACCGTAACCGCATCGCACCCGCGGGCCTTGCCGCCAAAGGGCAACCGGCCGTCAGAAGGAATGGTCCAAACCGAGGATGCCGATTGTTGCGAGCGTCGGATCCGCAACGGGTTTTCCACCTTTGCGTTGATGCCATTGAACGTGTTGTCTTCGAAAATCACGTTCAGATGCGCCGAATGGTTCAGATCGGCAAAACTAGTATCTACCCGGTCGGCCCGGTCGATGCGACCACTGCTTGAACGGAATTTGTTCCCGGTCACGACGACTCCGTTCAAATAGTGCCCGGCTCCATGAGGGCGAATGACAATCTGACTGAACCACGGTGCGACTTCGCTGGCATAAAAGATGTTGTCCGAAATGGTCATCGAACTGAAGGAATACCCACTCGTGTAGACCGGGTTTGCATCCCGTTCATTGGTCCATTCGACAAAGCAGTTATCGACATAATTCTCGGAAATGGTCGAGCTGTTATAGGTCCCGGTCATGATCAACCCGGCGCTGCGGATACCCTGCGGGATGCTGTCACCCTGGAAAAAGTGGTTGCCTAAGATCAGGTTGTTGGATCCGGCCAACACAGCAAAATGCAGGAACCGCACGGCGCGATTGTGTCGCAGTTTGATATCGTTTGCATTGGCATTCAACGCGATGGATTTGCGGTCAGACACGTTGAAGGATTCTTCGGTCGACAGGAACTGGCAATTGTCGATCAACATCCCCTGACATCCGGTTCCGTGCGAGCTGATGCCGCGATCTTTGGGCCGGCTGATAAAGCAATTCGTCACCGCAAAAGTACTGCCGGACGGCGCAAGCCGGATTGCGCTGCTGCGACCGTTGCACTGAAATTCGATCTCTTCCATGCCAAATTTGCGCAACGTACTGAAACCGCTGAAATCCAACAGGTATTTGAACGACTGAAACGTGAAGGTTTGCGTCCCCGCCGCATCATAGAGCGGGTCATTCAGCCTGATCTCTCCGGCACCGACATCCTTGGAGCGCACATAGATTTCGCGCCCAACACCATTGCCCTGCACCAGCGCGCCAACCGGAATGTTGGCGACGTTCTCCACATTAGTCAGCTTGGTCGAATCCGCCGGGTTGTAGGTTGCGACCGAGGTGAAGGTTTCGGTATCCCAGGCCGAGCTGCTTTTGACATCGAACTGCCCGTTACGGATGATGCGCCGGGTCGAAAAACCGCCCTGCCGGTTCGGAACGGCAGCGGCCATGTCAATTGGCGCTGTGACCGAGATTTTGCGCCCGCCCATGTCGAGCGATTCATGATCCGAATTGTTCAACAACGCCTGAAACGCTTTTTTGAACGCCAGCTCCTCGACCCCGAATGCTGCGATGTAAGCCGGAAGGTCGAAATTCTTTGTCAGCAACAACATCTTGTCGTCGGGCATGATGATTGTGCCCTCGAAATCCATCTCGGACGACATCGACGTGTTCTGCGCCAGCAAATAAGTGCCTTTCGGGACATAAATCCTGCGACCGCCAGCGGCCTGGTCCGCTGCTTCGAACGCTACGGAATCGTCGACGACGCCATCGCCGATTGCACCATAGTCACGCACGTCGACAGTGCTGATCATCTCGCGCAGAAAAATGCTGGTGACATCGGTGATCTCGATATCATCAACCCGAATGACCGAACCGTTTGCTCCGTCAATGTTCAAACCAAAATGCCCATAAAGTGCCGCGACGCCCCAAGGCATATCAACACCGGAGCGTTTGCCATTGCCAACGATGGCCGTGATTTCATGCACGGTGCCGTAACCCGAAAGCTGCGCGACCGGCCCCTGATCGACCACACCGGTTACATGCTGGTCCCCGGCCCCGCCCGCCCAAGCCGCAATACGAACCTGCGGCAAGGGACCGCTGATAGCTTTGACCCGCGCCTTGATTTGCAAATAGCATCCCGGGATCAGGGGCGTCTGTCCCATATAGCGAAGCTGTTGCGTGGCCTGCACCTTCAGGATTTCCAGACAACCGCCAAAATCCGGATCCGCCGGAACAAATGCCCCGTTCGGTGCGCCGTCATAGGTTGGCGAACCTGGTGTCCCGTCGCCTCTGGACCAGACGCTCAGACCATTCGCGAAAGCAGGCGGCATGAAGACGATGCCGTCGGTGATTGCCTTGTTCATAGAGATCCCTTTCCCAATCGCGCGCAGTAGGTCACCACGCGCACAAACCCAGTGTCCGGGGCTGCCCGAACGCAAAAGCCTGAGTACCGAATAGGGATTAACCGCCGCTCATGTCACCGTAACGGTGGTGTTGCGTCATGCAGCCGGATCTGAATTTCCCAGAAGCTGCACACCATTGATCTTCCAGCCGTTTTCTTGCTGGACCATCTGATAGTCCAAAACGTGCACTTGCCCGTTGCTATCCGTGATCATGACCTTCTGCCACAATGCACCAGCAACCTCTCGCAGCTCCAGAAAGCGAACATCAGCAGGTCTCCAAACCATGGGATAGCCATTGCGGACCATGGCTCCGAAGTTCTCGGGCGTCCCAAAAAAGTTCTGGATGTTGGGACTTGCAAAGGTAAAGGCCCTGACAAAGTCATCTGCCTTAAACGCCTGTATTTGCGCCGCAATATTTGCCTCAATCTCGGCATTTTGGGCAAACGCGCCCGAGGCCAGTCCGGCACTGAGTGATACAGCAAGTAGTAAACGACGCATGGGGCCACCTCCTGTTGAAAGAGTAGCCCCATGCGGTTTCAGGTCAAATCAGGCCAGATCCCCGACCAAAGCCTTGTCGATCAGTGCGATGGTTTCGGGCACGCCGTAAAGGGCGATAAACCCGCCAAAGCGTGGACCCTGCGAGGCACCCAGCAGCACCTCATAAAGCGCAGTGAACCAACCGCGCATCGGGTCGAACCGTTCCCGCCCGACGGAATAAACCACCGACTGCAGCGCCTCGTCCTCGACCGGGCCATCATAGGCCTCAAGCGCGGCTTTCAAAGCCTCCAGCGCTTCGCGTTCCTGATCGTTCGGCGCGCGGTGCTGGCGGGTGGGTTTGACAAAATCGTTGAAGTAACGCACGGCAAAGCCCGCAGCCTGATCCAGGTCAGGATGGGTGTCGGGCGTGGCTTCGGGCGCATAGCGACGGATAAAGCCCCACAGCGCCTCTTTGTCCTCGGCCCCGGACACAGACGCAAGGTTCAGCAGCATCGCGAATGGCACGATCAGGGTGGATTCCGGAACGTTCCCGCCGTGAATGTGCCAGACGGGATTGTTCAGCTGTGCCTTCAGATCCTGCCCAGGATACGCTCGCAATTGCTGATGATATTCATCATATGCCTTCGGGATCACATCAAAATGCATACGCTTGGCCGTCTTGGGCTTTTGATACATGAAGTAAGTCAGGCTTTCGGTCGGCGCATAGGTCAGCCATTCGTCGATCGACACACCATTGCCCGAAGATTTGGAAATCTTCTGACCGTTTTCGTCCAGGAACAGCTCATATGAGAAATGCTCGGGCGCGCGGCCACCCAGCGCACGACAGATCGCGTCGTATATCTTTTCGTTCGTGGCGTGTTCCTTGCCGTACATCTCAAAATCGACACCCAAAGCAGCCCAGCGCGCGCCGAAATCCGGTTTCCACTGCAGCTTGACGTGGCCGCCTGTGACCGGAACGGTCCATTCCTTGCCCGTTTCATCGTCAAAGGTCACGGTGTAGGTCTCTGCACAGACCTTTTTCATCGGCACATACATGACCCGCCCGCTTTCGGGGTGCAGTGGCAGGAAGATCGAATAGGTCTGCTTACGTTCGTCACGCAGGCTTTTGAGCATGATCGCCATGATCTCGTCATAACGCTCAACCGCACGCTTCAGGATCTCGTCAAACCGTCCGGATTCGTAGAATTCCTTGGCCGAGTAGAACTCATACTCGAACCCAAAGGTATCAAGGAACCTTCGCAGCATCGCGTTGTTATGTTCGCCAAAGCTGTCATGCGTGCCAAACGGATCCGGCACCGAGGTCAATGGACGCTGCAAGTGCTGTTCTAGAATCTCTGGGTTTGGCACATTGGTTGGCACCTTGCGCATGCCGTCCAAATCATCCGAGAAACAGATCAGTTTGGTCGGGATGTCCGACAGCGCCTCGAATGCACGTTTGACCATCGTGGTCCGCGCAACTTCGCCAAACGTGCCGATATGCGGCAGACCCGAAGGGCCATAACCTGTTTCAAACAGAACGTATCCCTTTTCCGGAGCCCCTTTCTGATAGCGTTTGAGCAACCGGCGCGCCTCTTCGAAAGGCCAGGCCTTGGACGACATTGCGGTTTCACGCAGTTCAGACATCAGATTTGCTCCATCGGGAAAAACAGTGCCAGTCGCCCCATGCAACCGACCGACCCCTCCTATTGTGCCGGTGCAGCATGAGTCAATAAAGCGCGCTGTTATTCCTGATGGAAAGGCCGATTTAAGCGGTCAACTGATCCAGTTTCGCAGCCCAGATAAAGTCGTTCTCACTCAGTCCACCGATTTCATGGGTCGTCAGTTTGACGTCCACATATCCCCAACCGAAGCTGACATCAGGATGATGCCCTTGCTGATCAGCCAACCACGCACAAAGATTTGCTAGATACGTTGCTTTGGCAAAACCCTTGAACTTGAAATGCCTGCTCAGCATCTTTGCACCTGCATCCAAATGCCAATCATCGGAAAGCTCGACCATGTGGTTGTCAGCCTCATCGCGCGTTAAAGCCGGGACGCCGCCGGAACAAGGAACGCAGGTACGGTCCGATAGGCTGCAGGTTTCTCCTGTTGAAGACATGATCCGTTCACTCCGCTGCGGTTACTTTTTCCGGAAACTTGTTCGGCAGCAACCCAAGGGTTTGTGCCCTGCGCACATCCGCCAACAGGTCACGATCGGCGGCTGCGAACAACTCCTCGGGCGAGTCTAGCACGAAATAGCCCATCTGGTGCATGTCGATCCGATAGGGGGTACGCAGAATCGTCATGACATCGAACCGGTCCCGGTCGGGGATGTCACTCTCGACAGCATAGACAAGCTCGGTCGGCGAAGACGCAAGTCCGGATCCAAGCGCCTTGATGTTACCATCCTGAAGGCGCAACCCGAACTCGATCGAGAACCAATATAGTCGGATGAGCCATGAGTAGTCTTTCTCACCGGCCTGAACCCCGGCTTTTCCGATCGCGTGGCTAAAGGCTGCAAAGCGGGGATCGCTCAGCAGAGGTGTATGGCCGAAAATCTCATGAAAAATGTCCGGTTCTTCGATATAGTCGAAATCCTCACGCGACCGGATAAAGGATGCCGCGGGAAACACCCGGTCCGCCAACATGCCAAAAAAAGTCTTAAACCCGATCAGCGCAGGCACCGGTTGCACCCGCCAGCCGGTCATATCCAGAAGCCGTTCAGAGATATCGGCACAGGACGGCACGGTGGTTTTTGGCAGGTCCAGCCGCTGCAGCCCGTCCAGGTAGTCCCGCGCCATATAGCGCTGAACGTTTTCCTCTTGGGCCGCGTAGAGGTCGGCCCAAACAGCATCCTCTTCCGGCGTATACGCGATATGGCCACGCGCATCGGCAACCTTTGCGGCGTATTTGGTCGACTTGGGCATCACATCTCCTCCTTGTGAAAAGAATACGCCCTCTGATTGAAAAATTTGGTTTGGTTTTACGGTGAAACTCCAGTAATTTGGCAAATACATATCATTGAGTCACGATTTATGAGACAAACGCTTCAATCCGCCGATATCGCCATATTGCAAGAGCTTCAGAAGGATGGCCGCCAATCCATGCAGGACCTTGCGGATCGCACGGGGTTATCCGCTTCGCAGTGCTGGCGGCGTGTGCGTGACCTTGAGGCCGCTGGTATCATTTCCGGCTATACCGCGCAGGTACGCGCCAAGTCTGTTGGGTTGAACGCCATAGCCTACGTTCACGTAGCTTTGCGCGAGCATCAGGAGGACAGCATCAACGCGTTCCTGCGCCTGATTGAAACCGAACCTCAGATCGTCGAGTGCGCCTCAATCACCGGGGATCACGATTTCATACTGAAAGTCTATGCCAAGTCCCCAGAAAAGCTTGAGCACTTCATTATGCAGCGGCTTTTGAAATCCGGCCTTGTGCGCGACACACGCAGCAATTTTGTACTGCGGCAAACCAAAACGCGCGGTCCTTTGCCCATTCTCTAGCCTCGCCGAAGCGAAACCCGTTGAACCTGCCCGCTTGCCCACCTATCGTGCTGACGCAGAAAGCCTAATCAGGACGACACCATGACCGAACAAGTACCCCATCCAATGTCCCCACAGGATTGCCTTGTTGCGATCATGGTTGCGATCTCTGCGTCTGATGAGACCATCCGCACCGCTGAGCTGGTCAAGATCGAAGGCGCGGTCAATATGCTGCCGGTTTTTGCCGAGTATGACATCGACCGAACCCGCCGCGTTTCGCAAACTGTGTTTGACCTGTTTGAACAAGAAGACGGGCTGGATGCGCTGTTCGGCCTGATCCGCGACAATCTGCCCGAACGGCTGAACGAAACCGCCTATGCACTGGCCTGTGATGTGGCCGCCGCCGACGGATCGCTGGCGGAATCCGAGCTGCGCCTGCTTGAAGAAATTCGTTACGAGCTAAGCATTGATCGCCTGCATGCCGCCGCGATCGAACGCGGCGCGCGGGCACGTCACACCACCTGATCTTAGCTTCCGGCCATAGACCCCCAGCGCTCGATCAGAGCGCGTTGGAGTTTGCGCGAGCGATTGTTCCAGCTTCGCGCGCCTTGCGGTCGTTCGCGCTGCGCGCGCGGGATCGTGGCCCGATGGTCGACATCGGCGGTGAAAATGGCAAAAGCCAATTCGGAGCCGTCCGGCGTTGTGATGAAGCCGCCAAGACCAGAAACAAAATTCAGCGTACCGGTCTTGGCATCGACCTTGATCGGGTGATCTTTGACCGGCCGCCCCTGACTGTCCGCAAGGGTGAATTTTTTCAGCAATGGTTTCAATGCGTCCGCTTGTTTCGCCGCGACCAGTGCTGTCACCAAAGCGCCCGGTGCCATTCGGGACGCATCGCTTAGACCCGAGTGGTCCACCATCGCGATCCCCGTTACGCCATATGTCTCGGTCGCCCAACGGTTCATTTCGGCCGCAGAATCCGCCAAGGTTTGCAGATTTGCACCGCGCGCTTGCGAGGCCGCCATACCAACCATCTCAGCCGTCAGGTTGGTCGAGTACTTCAACATGCCGCGCAAGATACTGTCCAGCGGATCACTGTGATGCACCACAAGCAAGGTTCCCTTCGGCGCTTCGCGCATGACCTGTACGCGACCCAACTGGATCCCATTCGCGCGCGCCAGCGTCCTGAACACATCCCCCGCATAAAGCGCAGGCTTGCGCACCGGCAACCACCGCGCCCCACCAGTCCCAAGCGCCCCTTGCGCCACGGTCCAGCGGTCCTGCCGCGCGCTGGATTCATAGGTGTAGATAGGCGCTTTTCGTTTCTCAATCTGCATAGAGGCCACATCGACCGACGGTTTGTACCGCGCGCTGCGCGCATCCATGGACACGTCATAACGGGTACCATCACGTTTCCACTCAAAGTGCACCCGGTTGAAATTCAACGATATGCCGCTGATGGAAGGGCTATAGCCCAAATGATCCGGCTGCCCCGGATCGATACTGAACACATATGGTAGCGCCCCCTCATAAACCTTGAACGCACCCTGAACCTCGGAAATCCCAGCCTCACGCAAATTCGCCGCCATATTGGCCAACGCATCGGTGTCCAGCAGCGGGTCGCCACCTCCCATAAGGATCAAGTCACCTTTCAGGATACCATTTTCGATCGGTCCATCCGCCATCAGGGCGGTCTCGAACCGGTAGTCTGATCCTAAGACATCCAGCGCATAAAGAGCTGTCAACGCCTTGGCAACGCTTGCCGGCGGCAGCCCCTGATTGCCACTGTACTCTTCCAGCTGCGTTCCCGTTGTTGCATCCGCCACCGCGAACACCACCTCACCACGCAACCCGGCCGCTTGGACAAGCCGCTCGACCCCGGTCGGTACGTCGCCGCGCAATTGAGGGCGCAACGAGACCAAAGGCGCCTCGGCCAGCACAGCAGAGGGGATCAAAGTCGCCCCCAGCCCTGCTAAAAATCCACGTCGAGAAAATCGATCAGTCATAAGTCGAATAAAATCTCACAGATTAAATACGCACAACCACAGATATGGATTATGCGCGCATGGGGCTATTCCGGCAACACCTCAGCGCCCCAACCACCGCGCTCCCGGATTTGGCTGGAACTTACATCGACCATCGGTACGTTCACGAAACACCAAGCGGGCGCATCGGCGCGCCCCAACAGACGCCGCGCCTGCCCATCTATGCGGTACTTGGCATAAAGCCGCGCAGCCGGGGACATCCGCGCAGAAATCCGGTCGCCGGGGCGCGCAATCACACCCACAGGCACGCTGTCCATGATCAACCGCCAATCTTTCCACTTATGGAACTGCGCCAGATTATCCGCACCCATGATCCAGACAAACCGCACTTTGGGAT
Organism: Ruegeria sp. CDSC002; assembly: GCF_059610905.1. NCBI lineage: Bacteria > Pseudomonadati > Pseudomonadota > Alphaproteobacteria > Rhodobacterales > Roseobacteraceae > Ruegeria > Ruegeria sp. CDSC002. The sequence continues at coordinate 210,758 of NZ_JBXWOM010000007.1, read as the reverse complement.
AAAGACGACGCAGTTCGGCCAACGTATCCGCCGTTGCCCTTGTCCCCGTTAACGCCTCAATGTCCGTCACTTCGACCCCGGGGTGCTGCATCAGAGTCCGCGCCGCCGCCATTCGCTGCTCAAGAGGCGCAGGACCTCGTTCCTTCAATGGGTTGCCCGGAGACACCAGCCACCACACCCGATCCAGCCCAAACGCCTTCATCGCCTCGAGCGTGACATGCACATGCCCCTGGTGCGGCGGGTCAAACGACCCACCGAACAGCCCGATGACCTGCCCGGGCCGCGCGTATGGAATGCTAAAACGATCCATGCCTTGCTGATGTTCAGAACTGGACAACGTTGTCAATCAACCGGTTGAACCTCATCGCCCAACGTGACTCGCCCCGGCCGCACCACCTCGGCGCACCACCCACCATGCCCCCGCACGGCGGAATAGCCGCCTTTGCCCAGCGCCTCCTCCATCCGGCTGCACGGCGCGCAGATAACGGTAAAACGCAGAACGGCCTCGCCTACCTGCACCTCACGCCCCTTGAGCGCCGCCAGATTGATCCCTGACACCACCAGATTGCGACGCAGGATGTCCGGAGTAACCGGCCCCTGCCCAAGATATGACCCAATCGCCGCCAGATGCTCCTGCTGGATCAGCGTCACCGCCCGCTTGCCTGCGCGGCCCCGGTCGCCTTCAAGCCCATTGGTGGAGATCATGCCTTCCTTAACCGCGACCATCTCCGCACGACGCTCAGGTCGCAGACCGAACCAGTCAATACGGCCAGGTTTGCACCAGTTGGATATCAATACACTCAGGGACAAATAACCTCCGGTTTATCCGTTCATACATGTTTTGAATTCGGCGGATTCAGCAATCTCTTTCAGCGGCAAAAAATGGAACATCGCTTTCGACAATACACTTAATATGAAGCTTGGAATCCGCTGACTGCTGCTTCCATTCAATCTGAGGATAATTAGCGCTCTTTGGCAATTCCAACTTCGGTTCGATGAAAAATTCCAAGTATGCCAAATAGACTTGAGCTCTGATCTCATCACCAGTCAAGGCTACATATTTAAGCATCTGGTGCAAAAGTGACTTTTTGAGCTGTCGGTAGTCTTCGGTCAGTGCGAACTTTTCCTCGATATTTGCAAGTGATTGAATGAAATTAAAGGTAACATAGTACCTGATATCGTGATCTGACGCATTCGAAACACTAAGCATAGTCAAAATACCTGCAGAAGCAAAATCACCCCCTTCGATTTGAGACGTCGACATCTGCGCCACATTGTATGTTGAGCAATAAGTTGCGTCTTTGTACGCCTTACAGTCCGGCAAATTTTCAGCACGAGCCGCCATTGAACTGATCGCGCCGAAAGCAAAAAAAGCCATCGAAATTATCACATAACTGCTCATCTTCTTTTACCAATCTCCCGTTTGGGTTGTGTGTATACAGCAATCCTTACAGAGGAAATCCCCAGCACCCGGAACCCGCTGGTTTTAACCACTGGGCACTACGTCCCTGCAAACTGTGCAGACGGCTTCATCCGGCCTGATTGTTCATGATTGCCCCCATCCCAACCATCCGCTATCACACCGCCCAACTTGATTTCCCCGACCCAGAGGACGCGACATGGCCGCCTATCAATATGTCTACCACATGCAGGGTGTCTCCAAGACCTATCCCGGTGGCAAAAAGTGCTTTGAAAACATCCACCTGAGCTTTCTGCCCGGTGTGAAAATCGGTGTTGTCGGCGTCAACGGCGCCGGTAAATCGACGCTGATGAAGATCATGGCGGGCCTCGACAAGGACTTCACCGGCGAGGCCTGGGCCGCAGAGGGTGCCAAGGTCGGCTATCTGCCGCAGGAACCGAAACTGGATGAAACCCTCAGCGTTCGTGAAAACGTCATGCTGGGCGTGGCCAAAAAGAAGGCGATCCTTGATCGCTATAACGAACTGGCGATGAACTACAGCGACGAAACCGCTGATGAGATGGCCAAACTGCAGGACGAGATCGACAGCCGGAACCTGTGGGACCTCGACAGCCAGATCGACGTCTCGATGGAGGCGCTGCGCTGCCCGGCCGACGACGCCAACATCGCCAACCTTTCGGGCGGTGAGAAACGCCGCGTCGCGCTCTGCAAACTGCTGCTGCAGGCCCCCGACATGCTGCTGCTCGATGAACCGACCAACCACCTGGACGCCGAAACCATCGCCTGGCTGCAACAACACCTGATCGACTACAAGGGCACCATCCTAATCGTCACCCACGACCGCTATTTCCTGGACAGCATCACCGGCTGGATCCTTGAACTCGACCGTGGTCGGGGTCTGCCTTACGAGGGCAACTATTCCGCATGGCTGGAACAAAAGGCCAAACGGCTGGAGCAGGAAGCCCGCGAGGACAAGTCCAAGCAGAAAACCCTGCAGCGTGAACTGGACTGGATGCGTCAGGGCCAGAAGGCCCGTCAGGCCAAATCCAAGGCCCGGATCAACGCCTATAACGAGCTGGCAGACCAGTCCGAGCGCGAAAAGCTGACCCGCGCCCAGATCGTTATCCCCAACGGCCAGCGCCTTGGCGGCAAAGTGATCGAGGTCGAAGGCCTGTCGAAACATATGGGCGACAAGCAACTGATCGAAGGGCTGGACTTCGCCCTGCCCCCCGGCGGTATCGTCGGCGTCATCGGCCCCAACGGCGCCGGTAAATCAACGCTCTTCAAGATGCTCACCGGTCAGGAACAGCCCGACAGCGGCACCATCTCGCTGGGCGACACGGTCGAACTGTCCTATGTCGACCAGTCCCGCGACGACTTGAAAGACAACGACACTGTGTGGGAGGCGATCACCGGCGGTGCCGAGATCATCCAATTGGGCGATGCGCAGGTCAATTCCCGCGCCTATTGCTCGTCCTTCAACTTCAAGGGCGGCGACCAGCAGAAAAAGGTCTCGCTTCTGTCAGGTGGTGAGCGCAACCGCGTCCACATGGCCCGTCTTCTGAAAGAGGGCGGCAACGTCCTGCTGCTCGACGAACCGACCAACGATCTGGACGTCGAAACCCTGCGCGCGCTGGAAGACGCTCTGGTCGATTTCGCCGGCTGCGCCGTGGTCATCTCGCACGACCGCTTTTTCCTCGACCGCATCTGCACGCATATTCTGGCCTTCGAGGGCGATGCGCATGTGGAATGGTTCGAGGGCAACTTCGAAGACTACGAAGAGGACAAAAAGCGCCGCCTGGGACCGGACGCGCTGGAGCCCAAGCGGTTGAAGCATAAGAAGTTTGCGCGGTAAAAACTTTGTTTGAAGCCCGGAACCAACGGATGTGATTCCGGGCCTCAAATAGCCTGTTTGGAGTGAGTAGCAGCGTAGATATCGGTAATACGGTTTGACCGGTGCGTGCTGCTATCTTTCTCAGCTTCTCCAGACCACTTGTGAGCCTCAAGCGGCCGGTCAGAGTTCAGCCTCTCACAACATAAGTCAGGTTGTCCGCGCATTCTTGATCTGTGCCTTACAACAGCCGGCGGAAATCAGTTACTTTCGCGACTGGCCGACTGGCTGTTGGTTTTCACCAATCCCAACCTGTTTCTCGTTCAGAACATCTCCAAAAAGCACAGTCAGTTCTTTTTTGTTAACCGCTCCAGAATTTGCAATTTGGGTTTTTCCGGCAAGCTCTTTGGGCATCGAATTTGCCTGCTCCGCTGACTTGAAAATATGGTCTAGGATCGACTTGAAAAACATATCTTTCCCCGTGCGTGTTGGGTTTCTCGAAATTGTTTGAAACTGAATATTCGTTGCAATGTTCCGCTGCGGGCCGATCCGAGCGTGCGGTGGACGTCGGCTCAAGGACCGTGTTTCCGTGAGTGGCCACCCGCAGCGGTGCAGCGTACATATGAAAGAAAGATCAAGCGCCAACGGGGAAGAAAACCGCGCTCCGCGTCATTTTTGAATAGCCCGTCAAAAAGTCATTTTGTGATGCGACTTTGCGAGCTAAAGCTCATGCCACTGCCCCAATTGTGACGTTACGACACTATTTATTGCTGATAGTTTTGGGTGCTTCTTTTGCGGATTGTCTGGATTCTAAACTGAGGTTTTTCGGCAGCGCAGGATGGGTGCTCGCAACCTTCATTCCTCAGTTTTAAGGAATCCAACTATAAAAAGGATGGGTGAATTCACCGACCCTACGGTCCCCCAAGCTTCCTTTTGGTGACGCAGCCTCTTCATTCCAGATCAACCCGACCCGCACGAACATCGCGGTACATCGACGAACATGGCCAATGGGTTCGATGGTTTACGAGTCCGTGTTTGACTGGATCAACCCGGCGATATGCCATGTGATTGCGATAATCTCGTTCATCACGGATCCGGTGCTCCCAAAACCTGCGTTGCCAATACCCACGTTCCTGTTTGACAACTTTCGACCCACTCCGCGGGCCAAACGCGCCGACGCCCCACACAAAGCGACTTTTTATTAACCACCACCGTGTGGAATTATCCGCGTCCCCGTTGGCAAGGTCCAAACCGCGTGCAGATGATCGGGCAACACAATAAACGCATCACACCAGAATGGCCGCTCTCTCTGCGTCATCACAAAGGCCGCCCGCAAATGTGCCACCTCGTGCACTAACTGCTCCGATGATCGATCGGCCAGAGACACGGTGGGAATGTACCTGACTCCGGGCATTCGGATGCGGCAGTAACTCGTCATGCCGCAACCTGATCACAAGCTTGGTCAAAGGTTTCTAAATGCCCATCTAGCGCCCCGATCGCATAGCTTTACCTTATCAATGGCCGCTGAGCCAATAACCAAACCCGTCGGCGGATTCTTGTGCAAATCGGGAAACTGGCCCTCAAACCCTTGTACGAAACGCACAAAATCCCTTGTCACACGCCCACCCCGATGCCATATCAATGGGGCTTACGTTTTTCTATTTCGACCCACTGTCACCGTTTCCGGCGCTCAGTCTATCGATACAGACAACGACGCCGGGCTGCCGCAACTCCGTGGGCAGCACTAAACAGGAGACAACGGATATGCCCACAGGCACCGTAAAATGGTTCAACACCACCAAAGGTTTTGGCTTTATCGCACCTGAGGATGGCGGCAAAGACATCTTCGTTCACATTTCGGCTGTCGAGCGTTCGGGCCTGACCGGTCTGGCCGACAACCAGAAAGTCACGTACGAGCTGCGCGCTGGTCGTGACGGCCGCGAAAGCGCCGACGATATCGCACTGGCCTAAGGCCATGAAAGGGCAGAGGTCACCTCTGCCCTTTTCACATCACGCGGGACAAAACTGCAACACAAGTGTGTCCCTGCGATTACATCACAATACGGTTACTCTTGGCAGATGATTGACCAGATCGGTTATCATTCCGACACTGGTTTACGATTTTCCTGTTGTCCTTAAGAGAACCGATATGTTCACACGTCGCACTTTCCTTGCAGCATCTGCTGCCGCTGGCCTGACACCCGGTATTGCTTCGGCCAAGAAGACAGCCGTTGAATACGACCCCACGCCCCAGTTCGTTCGGGTCAAGAAACAATTTCTGCCGGGGCAGCTTCTGGTCGCGCCACGGTCCTTCTACCTGTATCTCATCACAGAACCGCGCAAGGCGATCCGCTATGGGTGCGGCGTTGGCAAGGCAGGTCTGGAATTCACCGGCACAGCCACGATCGACGTCAAGAAAGAGTGGCCGACTTGGCGCCCCACGAACGAGATGATCGAACGTGAACCGCTGACTTACGCTAAATTCAAGGACAATGATTATGTTCAACCGGGCGGTGATGGTAACCCTCTGGGGGCACGCGCGCTCTACCTGTTTCAGAATGGGGTCGACACCTATTTCCGTATCCACGGCACGACTCAGCCGCAAACCATCGGGCGCGCGGCCTCAAACGGATGCATTCGGATGCTGAACGCTCATGTCATCGACTTGTATGAGCGTGTACCGGTCGGAACTGTGGTCACGGTGGTCTGAGGCGGTCACGGCTCTGACCAGTCGACGTCCGTCGCCTCCTCGATCTGCAATAACCCGTCAGGCCAAGGCTGCGCCAGCGCCTTGGCGTCGTCCTCGGTTCCTGTAACCCATGTCTGAATGTCGGCAGGGTCCAGCAGGACGCCCATTCGATGGTGTATCGGCTCCAGATCAGCATTAGGTGGGCAGGTCACAGCTGCAAACTGGTCAACCCGCAGACCGCCCGGAGCCTGCCAACTGTCCGTGATCGCAGCGAAGAACAGAGGTGAACCATTCGCTGAGGTGATGCGCCATGCGGTTTTTCGACGTTTTTCACCCGTCCACTCGTACCACCCGTCGACCGGAACAACGGCTCGGCCAACGCCGTCGAAGGCGGTTTTGTCAAAGACGGTTTCGGACCGGGCGTTGATAATAGTTTCCATCACAGGCCGGCCGCGCGCATTTACGCGCCCAACCGGGATCATGCCCCATCGCATGGGTGTCAGGCCGTGGGCAGTCAGGACGATCAATTCCTGACCCGGTTGAATGTTTTTTCGCGGCGGCTGCAAGTCCACATCACATCGGACGTTCAGTGCCTGCGCGACCTCAGACATTGGCCGTGTCAGAAAATATCGCCCGGGCATCTTCTCAATCCTGCTTGGCCGAGGTTTCGACCAACTCCAGCACGTAAGGCCCAAGCGCTGCTACGATCCGCGCCACGCCTTCTTTGTTGGGGTGAATTCCATCCGGTTGCATGAACTGCCGGACTGCGCTCGGGTCGCCGTTTGGCTGCAACCCTTCAAAAAAGCTTTCTGCAAACACAAGCTGATATGCCTTGGCCAGATCCGGGTACATCGCATCAAATGCCTGCTTGTAATCGACCCCGTAATTCCCCGGTGCCTGCATTCCGATCAGCAAAACCTCAACCTCCGCCGCCCGGGCGGAGGTTACGATTGTCTCAAGGTGCGCGCGCGACACAGCCGGGTCGATACCGCGCAGCAGGTCATTGCCGCCCAGCGCCACAATCATCGCGTCCACGTCAGGTGTCAGTGTCCAATCGACACGCGCCGCGCCGCCCGCAGTTGTATCCCCGGATACTCCGGCATTTATCAATTGCACGTCTGCGCCCTGATCCTTCAGCCATTGATCCAACTGTGGTACGAACCCGTCCTGTTCCGGCAGCCCGTATCCTTGTGTCAGCGAGTCCCCGAGGGCCGCGATGACCAACGGTTCCGCTGTGGCGGCAAAGCCGCAACACGCAAACAGTAAAGCCGTCAGAGCCTTGCGCATTTTTTGAACCACTCCATATCCCAAAATGACCGCCTCCTTTTGGAAGTACCTATGACGACACCTGTTCTTTCGCTTCAAAATGCCGCTTTGTCGCTGGATGGCAATGCCGGCCGGGTCAATATCCTGCACGATATTACCCTGACCGTCGCAAAAGGCGAAACGCTCGGGCTTGTCGGGCCGTCCGGGTCCGGTAAATCCTCGCTGCTGATGCTGATGGGCGGGTTGGAACAGGCAAGCGCAGGCAAGATCACAGCCCTTGGCCAGGATCTGACTGGCATGGATGAAGATTCTCTGGCCCGTTTCAGACGCAATGCGATGGGGGTCGTCTTTCAGAACTTCCATCTGATCCCAACCATGACTGCCCTGGAAAACGTGGCCACGCCGCTGGAATTGGCCGGACACAAGGATGCGTTTCAACGCGCCGCGGCAGAACTTGACGCGGTTGGCCTGTCGCATCGCCGCGATCATTATCCGGCGCAATTGTCAGGCGGCGAACAACAACGCGTTGCACTGGCCCGCGCCGCCGCACCGCGTCCGCAGATTTTGCTGGCGGATGAGCCAACAGGAAATCTGGACGAAACGAACGGCGCGGCGATCGTCGATCTATTGTTCGGCCTGCGCGACAAACACGGCGCCACTCTGGTGCTTGTAACCCATAGTCATAGTCTGGCGCGCAGGTGCGATCGGGTTGTGCGCATGCGCGACGGGCGGATTTCGGAAGACAGCCAGCAAAAGGCCGCGGAATGAGCCTTCGGCTGGCCAGGCGGCTGGCACGCCGTGAACTTCGGGGCGGGCTGCGTGGGTTTCGCGTTTTCCTCGCGTGTCTTGCGCTGGGTGTCGCAGCAATCGCAGCAGTTGGGTCGGTGCGCCACGCGATCCAGGCTGGATTGGCCGAAGAAGGCGCGGCCCTGTTGGGCGGGGATGCGCAACTGGAATTCACCTACCGGTTTGCTACAAATGACGAACGCGCCTGGATGGACCAGACCGGAACAGCTGTCTCTGAAGTGGTCGATTTTCGCTCAATGGCCGTTGCCGATCAGGACGCTGAAACGCAACGCGCGCTGACTCAGGTCAAATCGGTCGACGACACGTACCCGTTATTGGGATCTCCGGTTTTGCAGCCTGCACTGCCCCTATCGGCGGCTTTAGGGACGCATCAAGGGCTTCCGGGCGCAGTTATGGACCCGTCGCTTATTGATCGGCTAAGCCTTTCCTTCGGAGATCGCTTTGCACTGGGGACGCAGGAATTCATCCTGACCGCCGCATTGATCCATGAACCGGACGGGGCGGCAGATGGCTTTGGTCTGGGCCCTCGCACGCTGGTGCGGACCGAAGACTTGCAAGCATCCGGCCTGTTGGCCCCGGGAACTCTGTTTTCCACCAAATACCGCCTGGCCCTGCCATCAGGAACCGATCTGCAAGATCTAGCGGTAGAAGCGCGTCAGAATTTTGAGGGCACCGGTATGCGATGGACCGATGCTCGCAACGGAGCGCCGGGGATTGCGGAATTCGTCGGGCGGCTCAGCGCATTTCTGGTTCTGGTCGGGTTATCAGGCCTTGCAGTCGGCGGCATCGGAGTTTCCGCGGCCGTGCGCGCCTATCTGTCCCAAAAGACAGAGACCATCGCGACATTGCGCACACTGGGCGCTGACAAGGCGACAATATTCCAAACTTACATGATCCAGATCGGTGTCCTGTCGGGGATCGGGATCTTGCTGGGCCTTGCCTTGGGCGGGTTGCTGCCGCTGCTGCTGGCCCCCTTGATTGAAGCCCGGCTGCCTGTACCCGCAGTTTTCTCGTTTTATCCGGCGCCGCTTGCCGAAGCAGCGTTGTACGGTTTACTGACGGCCTTTCTGTTCACGCTCTGGCCCCTTGCCCGCACCGAAGACGTCCGCGCAGCGACGCTGTTTCGGGATGCTCTGACCTCGGCGCGTGCGGTTCCGCGAGGGGTATACCTCATCGCAACTGGTTTCGGCCTCGCGCTGCTGATCGCGTCAGCCGCCTGGTTCAGCGGCTCGGCGCGCCTGACGTTCTGGACCGCCGGAGGGTTGGTGGGCGCGTTGCTGCTGCTGTCCGCTGCGGCCTATGCGGTGCGCCGGCTGGCTCGGCTTAGCGCCCCATCAGCGCGCGGGCGTCCGGCCCTTCGGTGGGCCTTGTCGGCCATTTCCGACCCGCGAGAGGGCGCTGCATCCGTTGTACTGTCTCTGGGTCTTGGGCTTTCGGTTCTGGCGGCCGTTGGACAGATCGACGGCACCTTGCGCAATGCAATTTCCGGCAACTTGCCGGACGTTGCCCCGTCTTACTTCTTCGTCGACATCCAGAAGGACCAGATGCCGGGATTTAACGACAGGTTGACCACCGACCCCGGCGTCAGCCGGATCGAAAGCGCACCGATGCTGCGGGGGATCATCACACAGATCAACGGCAAACCCGCCCGCGAAATGGCAGGCGATCATTGGGTTCTGGATGGCGACCGGGGCGTCACCTATTCCGTCCGTCCGCCCGAAAACGCACGCATCACCTCGGGCGAATGGTGGGCCGATGACTATACCGGTACCCCACAGGTGAGTTTCGCAGCCGAGGAAGCGGAAGAAATGGGCCTGAAGCTCGGCGACCAACTGACCGTGAACATTTTGGGCCGGGACATTACCGCAGAACTCACATCAACGCGCGAGGTTGATTTCTCGAACGCCGGTATGGGCTTTATCATGTCGATGAATCCATCGGCCCTTGCAGGTGCCCCGCACAGTTTCATCGCGACGGTCTATGCCGAAGAACAGGCCGAAACTGCAATTCTGCGCGATTTGGCCGGGAAGTTCCCTAACATAACGGCGATCCGGGTGCGCGATGCGATTGACCGCGTCTCGGGCCTGCTGGCGGGCATCGCAGCGGCCACGTCTTATGGCGCGGGTATTTCTCTGCTGACCGGCTTCTTGGTCCTCATCGGCGCTGCCGCGGCCGGGGAACCCGCGCGCCGATATGAGGCCGCGATCCTCAAAACACTGGGCGCGGACCGGCAGCGCATCCTGTTCAGCTTTGCCCTGCGCGCCGCGCTGTTGGGTGCGGCCGCAGGTGGCGTTGCGCTGCTGACCGGCATCCTGGGTGGGTGGGCCGTTGCCACCTATATTTTCGACACGAAATTCTCGGTGATCTGGCCGTCCGCAATCGGAATTGTTCTGGCGGGCATCATCGTGACGCTTGGCGCGGGGCTGATCTTTGCTCTGCGACCCCTGGCCGTCCGCCCAGCCCGCATCCTGCGTGCCAGCGATTAACCGGCGCGCGCGCAGGTAACCGGTTGCAGTATCTGCAGTAAAGGATCGTTGTCGCAGATCAGGGCGTCGAGCGTGATCTCGTCCAGTGAGGCATAGAAGACCTCAGCCGCGTCCTGAAGCGCCATCCGCAATCGACATGCATCCGTCAATGGGCAGGTGTTGTCGGCATCCGCAAAACACTCGGCCAGCGGCAGGTTGCCTTCGACATCACGAAACACCGATCCGATCCGGATCTGTTCGGCCGAACGCGCCAGAACCATACCACCGTTACGACCGCGTTGGGTGCTAAGATAGTCCAACTGGCTAAGCTGATTGATGACCTGCGCCAGATGGTTCTCGGAAATATTGCAGACTTCGGCAATCTCGGACTTGGTAACCAGCCTATCCTGATGAGCTGCACAATACATCAGCAGCCGTACCGCAATGTTCGTCCGTTTGGTTATCCGCATCGTGACCTCCCAAGTTTCAAGATGCAGACTTATTGCATGTCCGGCATAAAAGCGGTTTGACATACATCAATCGTCAGGAAAGGACGCACAGGCCCATGGCAGATCCCTATTTCTTTGGCTACGGCAGCCTTGTGAACCTTTCGACGCACGACTTTCCCGATCCGCATCCTGCCCGGCTAAAAGGCTGGCGGCGCGCGTGGCGACACACTGACCTGCGACCGGTCGCCTTTCTGACGGCAGTTTCGGACCCTGCGTCCGAAATCGAAGGCATGATTGCGCATGTGCCGAAAAATGATTGGATTGCCCTAGACAAACGGGAATGGGCCTATAAACGAATTCCCGCCACACAATCCGTCACGCACCCGGTAAAGCATGAGGTCGAGATTGCCGTCTACGCTGTGCCTCTTGACCGGCACAATGCTCCAAGCAATCACCACCCATTGCTACTGAGTTACATTGATGTGGTCGTGCAGGGATACCTGCGCGCATTTGGTGAAGACGGCGCAGATCGTTTCTTTGCCACCACAGATGGATGGGATGCGCCGATCCTGAACGACCGGGCCGAGCCCCGATACCCGCGCCATCAACAGTTGAAATCGGTTGAGACCGAATTCGTGGATGATCGTCTCAGCCTTCTCTCAACCCAGATTGTGCAGAACGCATAGAAAAAAGGCGGGATCGAATGACCCCGCCCTTCCTCATTCTATTGCCGTACACTCAGGCTTTTGCGCGGATCACCTGCAGCAGTGGCAACAGAATGGCCATCTCAGGCCCCCGCTCCATGCCGGTCAGCGCCTTGCGCAGCGGCATGAATAGCCCTTTGCCCTTGCGGCCGGTCGCTTCTTTAACCGTGCTGGTCCATTTGCCCCAGGTTTCGCCATCGAACGAACCTTCAGGCAGCAGCGCCATAGCCTCGGCGATAAACTCACGGTCCTCATCCGCGATCAGCGGCTCAGCCCCATCGCGACACAGTTCCCACCAGCCCTTGAGATCAGCCAAAGTGGTGATGTTCTCGCGTGCCATCGCCCAGAAGGGTTCGGCCAGATCGGCAGGAACACCAGCATCAGCCACGGCCTCGGCCACGTCGGCCAAAGGCAGGGACTGCAAATGCTTTGCCGTCAGCGGGAACAGGTCCTGCACATCGAACTTGGTCGGCGCGGCCCCAAAACGGTTCACATCGAAGCCTTCAATCAGTTCCGCCATTTCCGAGCGCAGCTCAACCGGGTCGGAGGAGCCCAGACGCGCCATCAGGCTCAACAACGCCATCGGCTGCACGCCCTGTTCACGCAGATCACGCAGAGCCAGCGTGCCAAGTCGCTTCGACAGTGCCTCTCCTTGCGGACCGGTCAACAGCGAATGGTGCGCAAAACGCGGGCAGGTGCCGCCCAGCGCCTCGATGATCTGAATCTGGGTCGCGGTGTTGGTCACATGGTCCGAGCCGCGCACCACATTGGTGACGCCCATTTCGGTGTCATCCACCACCGACGCAATCGTATAGAGAACCTGACCATCGCCCCGGATCAGAACCGGATCGGACACCGATGCCGCATCGATCGAGATGTCGCCTAGAATGCCGTCATTCCACTCAATCCGCTCATGATCCAGCTTGAAGCGCCAGACGCCGCTGCCACGCTCGGCCCGCAGCGCTTCTTTCTCAGCATCGCTGAGGTTCAGCGCCGCGCGGTCATAGACCGGCGGCTTGCCCATGTTCAGTTGTTTCTTACGCTTGAGGTCCAGCTCGGTGGGCGTCTCAAACGCCTCATAGAACCGGCCCATCTCGCGCAGCTTGTCTGCGGCTTCGGCATAACGGTCCAGACGATCCGACTGACGTTCAACCCGGTCCCAGTGCAGGCCCAGCCACTCCATGTCCTGTTTGATGGCGTCGACATATTCTTCTTTCGACCGCTCAGGATCGGTGTCGTCGATCCGCAAGATGAACGTGCCGCCTGCTTTGCGGGCGATCAGATAGTTCATCAAGGCGGTGCGCAGGTTGCCCACGTGGATGTAACCGGTGGGCGACGGGGCAAAACGGGTGGTTGTCATAGGTGTCTCCTGTTGGCGCGGCTCTTGTCACAGGATTGGCCAATTGTCCAGCAAAGGCGTTCAGGTCGGCTGGACCGGCCAGTGCCGATCCAAGTCCTTTAACCCGGCGCAGATCAGTTCAGACAGAACATTCGTGTCAATATCCGCCAGCTTGTTCACATAGAGACAGGACTTGCCCAGCTTGTGTTTACCCAGTCGTGACAGAATATCCCCGAAATCTGCATAGCCGGGCATGATGTAGATCGAAAAAGCCGTTTTGCGCGGGGAAAACCCGGTTGCCAGAAACTCTCCTTCGCGCCCGGACTTGTAGCGATAATGGTATCGACCATAGCCCACAATCGACGCACCCCACATAACAGGTTCAAACCCGGTCGCGTGCCGAAAGAGGGCATCCAACGCCCGCGCATCATCTGCCTTCTTCACCGGTTGAACAGCCGCCAAAAAGCCCTCGACACTTTGCCCTGTGGGAACGGTTTTGTTTTCAGATCGCGCCATAAACAAAAATTAACACGTAATGTTCATCCACGCAGCCCATTTGAAAAGGGTATACACTGGCAAGAGACTCGCGCCGACCTAAACTCACTGAATGCTGTTCTGACAGGGAGAACCAATATGACCATCAAATTGACACGCCGAGCGGCACTGGGTACCGCGGCAGCTTTGCCCTTTGCCGCAGCTGCAGCGCCGGTTCTGGCAGCCGGAGCTGAGACAAGGGCAAATTCAACCGTCGCCAAATCCTTTGCGTTGGGCGATTTTACCGTAACGACATTGTTGGACGGCAGCCTGCCGCGCGATGGCGCCCAAGAAATCTTTGGCGGCGGAGCGTCAGATGAAGACTTCGCGAAAGTCTCAGCAGACAATTTCATCTCACCGGATGTCGCGCAGTTCTTCTTTACCCCGACTCTGGTCAACACCGGGTCTGAGCTGGTCCTGTTCGACACGGGGCTGGGGCAAGGTGGTATTCAGGCGGCCTTGGCCGATGCGGGTGTGACACCGGATCAAATCAATGTCGTCGTCATCACCCATATGCATCCCGACCATATCGGGGGCATGACGATCAATGACGCGCCGACCTTCCCGAACGCGCGCTATGTCACCTCCTCTCCGGAATATGACTTCTGGGCGGCGCAGGACGCGGGCAATCGTGTCGGAGATCTGGTCGCGGCCAAGGTCACACCTTTGGCCGAGAAGATGACCTTTGTTGAAAATGGCGGCGAAGTCTCGTCGGGTATCACCGCTGTTGCAGCTTATGGCCATACACCTGGCCACACGGTGTATCATCTAGAAAGCAACGGGCAGCGTCTGGTTCTGACCGCCGATCTGGCAAACCACTATGTCTGGTCCTTTGCCCATCCGGAATGGGAAGTCCGTTTTGACATGGACAAAGCAGCCGCCACGGCATCGCGCCGCGACGTGCTGGGCATGCTGGCCGCCGACAAGGTTCCGATGATCGGCTATCACATGCCATTCCCGGCAGCTGGCTTCGTTGAACCCCGTGGCGACGGGTTCCGCTTTGTGCCGGTCAGCTACCAGATGATGGGATAGCACCCTAGTATCCCGGATCCGGCCGCACCTTTGAACCATCCGTAAATCGGGACAGGCGAAAGGCGGCCGGATCAACGCATGGCGTGGTTTCACAAACCAGATCGGCCATTAAACGCCCCGCTCCGGGGCCGATCCCAAATCCATGACCTGAAAACCCCGTGGCGATGAACATCCCTGGCATGGTATCGACTGAAGATATTACCGGAATGGCGTCCGGGGTGACGTCGATCAAACCTGCCCAGCTTTGAACGATCTCTGCCTGCTCCAGCACCGGGAACCCTTTGCGCGCGCGCGCCCATGTCCGCCTCAAGACCTTGGCCGAGGGCTCAGGATCCAGCACACGGCAATGTTCGAATGGCGTGACGTCGGTGTGCAACCATGTTCGGTCCTCACCGGCCTCTGCCGCCCAGCGTTTGGACAGCCTGAAACGCAAGGATCGCCATTCCTGTCGGAACGCCGGAACAAACTGCAGCGCAAGCCGAAAACTATCCGGGACAATATCAACCGTATTCTCGTGCCCGGATGCAATTGTATAACCGCCATCGGCCCTTTTTCGCATCGCGAAGTCATCTGACCATATTGCTGTTTCCGGCCCATTCACCAGTGAAGTGCGTAGGACCGTGTTGAGAACCTTAAGCTGTGGCAGGTCAATCCCCGCATTGCCCGCAAACAGCCGCGACCACGCGCCTCCGGCAAGAACCACCCGTGCACAAGCCACCCGACCACGTTCGGTAAACACACCTGAGACATAACCGTTCTCGACATCAACGCTGCGCACTGCGCAGTTGGTCATCAGGCACGCCCCTTTGTCTCGTGCGGCTTCAGCGATCGCAGGGGCGGCCCATTGCGGTTCAGCCCGTCCATCCCGTGGCATGTGCAGGGCAACTTTCAACCCCGATTGATTGTCGGGCAGCAAGCCATCCAGTTCAGCACCCGAAACCATCTCAGCGCCAGTGTGCAGACCTTCAACATGGCGCATCCAGCGTTCAAGATTTGCATGATCCCGCTTCCCCGAGGCGCCAAAAAGGATGCCGGAACGCGCAAATCCGGTTTGGCGCCCTGTGCGTTGATCCAGATCCTGCCAGATCTGCTGCGCTTCTAGCATGAGCGGGATTTCCCGAGGGTCCCGCAGCCCCAAACGCACCCATCCCCAGTTTCGCGAACTTTGTTCGCCCGCAATATGGCCTTTTTCGCACAGCAAAACCGACGCGCCCCGCTCTGACAGCTCTAAAGCTGTTGATGCGCCGATGATTCCGCCGCCTATGACCACAACGTCCACTGACTTGGGCAGATGCAGATCAGGTTCTACAGGAGTTGGTTTTGGACCGGGCATCCGCCGCTCTTATTTCATTGCTCGGACTGCAATGAATGCGCGGTATCAGGCAATAGGCAACATACCGCCTGATGCATGGATCACAATTTTCACAAGCTGTGGTTATAGTGCCAGAATGATCTCTGGCACTGTTGGATTCAACAGGTCCAAGCCGTTAAGCCGCGCCGCAGAGTTCAGCCCACTTCTGACGCAATGTGGCTGTCAATCCGGCATCGTTGCTGGCCAAATCTTCGCCCATGCTTTCTTGTGAAGGCAGTTCAGGCAGAACCGAAGAGGCCACAGATTCCGCTGGTTCCGATTTTTGCTCTGACGACATCTCAGCCCCCAAAAGGTCGGCAATGGCAGAATCAACCTGATCTTCGTCTAGTTCATGACCCTTGGTTTCCATCGAACGCCACGGAGGTGGCGAGTGGAGTGGTCTATCGTATTGCTCACGCATTTTCACACCAAATCGTTAACACAGACACGCAATTCACGATGCGTAACAAACAAAACTCGATCATGAACATCGAGCCACTTAAGAATGCGCCGCATCTGCCCCACATGAGGCGGCAATTAAGCTAAAATGTGTCAGAAAAATGTCCTGATTTCAAGCGTGTTAAACGGCCTAAGCCGAATCTAGATATGCACTGTCCCCGTCATAGGGACAATGAATAAAAGCGCGTCCTCAAGCACCCCTTTTGGAAACGATCAGAGACTCAAAAAAACGCGTGGTTTCAGCTCAAGACCGATCACGCCAACGATTCACAATCGGGTATCTGCGGTCCAGCCAGAAGGCTCGCTTGGTCAAGCGCGTACCTGGTGCGGACTGAAACCGCTTATATTCGCTGATATAGATCAGATGCTCTACGCGACGGGCGACATCTGCTTCGAATCCTGCTGCTTCACAATCAGCGATCGAGCCATCGCGGTCGACCAGGATTTCCAGGATCGCGTCCAGTTCCGGGTAGTCCGGCAGGCTGTCACTGTCTTTCTGGTCTTCGCGCAGCTCAGCACTGGGGGGTTTATCAATGACCGACGGTCGGATCACCTCACCTTCGGGGCCCATCATCCAGTCACGGTGATTGGCATTGCGCCAGCGGCATGTTTCGAACACGCGCGTTTTATACAGATCCTTGATCGGGTTATAGCCGCCATTCATGTCGCCATAGATGGTCGCGTAACCCACAGCCACCTCGGACTTGTTGCCCGTGGTCAGCAGCATTTCGCCAAACTTGTTCGAGATCGCCATCAGCAGCAAACCGCGCAGGCGGGATTGGACGTTTTCCTCGGTCAAACCCGCCTCGCGGCCCGCAAACAACGAGGCCAGAGTGTCTGTCACCGCCGCCCGACTGTCCGAGATCGGAACATAGTCGTAATGCACGCCCAGCGCCTTGGCGACGGCTTCAGCGTCATCTAGCGAGGCCTGGCTGGTGTATTCCGACGGCAGCATCACGCAACGGACGTTTTCCGCACCGATTGCATCAACAGCAATTGCCGCGACCAACGCCGAGTCCACTCCACCCGACAGCCCCAACAACGCCTTTTTGAACCCGGTCTTGCCCATGTAATCGCGCAGGGATTGGACCATAGCGCGATAGTCCTGCTCCCATTCATCCGGCTGCGGCACAACTTCAGCAGGCACAATACGCCAACCCTCATCACCGCGCTCCAAATCGACATGTGTTACGGCCTCATCGAAGACCGGCATTCGAAAGGCCAGTTCTCCGCCCGGATTCAGGCCGAAAGTCGCGCCATCAAAGACCTGATCGTCCTGACCGCCCACCATGTTCAGATAGATCAGCGGTAAACCGGTCTCGACCACACGGGCGACCATATGGTTCAGGCGCACATCATATTTGTTGCGGAAGTAAGGTGAACCATTGGGGATCAGCAGAAACTCGGCCCCGGTCTCTTCCAGTGTTTCCGAAACATCCGGGTGCCAGCTGTCTTCGCAAATCGGGCTACCGATCCGCGAGTTGCCAACCGAGTACGGCCCCCCCAACGGGCCCGCGTCGTACAGGCGCACCTCGTCGAACACGGTTTCATTCGGAAGGTGATGTTTCAGCACCTTGGTGCCGATGCGACCACCCTTGAGGATCAGGTAGGCATTAAAAAGCTTGCCGTCTTCCGTCCATGGACCACCAATTGCAATGGCAGGACCATCGGCACATTGCGCAGCCAGCGACTGAACCGCCGCCATGGCCGCCTGATGGAACACCGGCTTCATCACCAGGTCCTGGGTGTTGTAACCGGTTATGAACATTTCGGGGAAAGCCACAAGGTCGGCACCAGATTCGCGCCCCTGCTCCCACGCCGCAAGCGCCTTGTCCAAATTGCCTTGGATGTCCCCAACAACGGGATTGAGTTGTGCCAGAGTAATGCGGAAACGGTTGGCCATGCTGCCCTCTTGCCCTCGTCAGTCCTAATGCCATTTAGCAGATCGCACCGCGAGTGAAAGTCAAATGCGGCAAAACACGTTGCTCTGTCCGCACGGGTATCTTAGTTTTGCTTTAAAACGTGACAACCGGGCAAGGCAGGAAAAACCATGAACGCTATCCGCATTTCTTTGGCCGCCACGGCGATGGCTTTGCTGGCCACATCCGCCTTTGCGCAGGACGGGCAGGTTATCGTTGCGGATGATGATGTTGGCGGCGTGTACGAGGGCACTTTCCTGAACGGCCTGCGCCACGGCGAAGGCACTTACCGCCTGCCGAACGGGTTCGAATATGTCGGCGAATGGGTCGAAGGCGAAATTCAAGGCAACGGCATAGCGCGCTATGTCAACGGCTCGGTCTATGAGGGGATGTTCGCGAAGGGGCAACCCGAGGGGCAGGGCAAGATCATCTACCCCGACGGCGGCAGCTATGAGGGGGACTGGGCCGAAGGGTCAATCAACGGAACCGGAATTGCAAAATACACCAACGGCGTCCGTTACGAGGGCAGCTTCAAAGACGCCCGCTATCACGGCAAAGGCGTCCTGACCGACCCCAGCGGTTACGTCTACGATGGCGACTGGAAGGATGGCGTCAAGCACGGCGAGGGCAAAATCACCTCGACGCAAGGCAGCATCTACGAAGGGCAAATCAACAACGGCTTGCGCGATGGCCAGGGTACTCTGACAGTTCCGGATGGCATGACATATACCGGTGATTGGTCTCAGGACAGCATGACCGGTAAGGGCCGCTTGTTGCAGGCCAATGGCGACCTTTACGAGGGCGATCTGGTTGATGGCCGCCGTCAGGGCAATGGCAAGGCCACCTATGCCAACGGTGCGACTTATGAGGGCGAATATGCCGATGACCGCCGCCACGGAAAAGGACGCTTTCTTGGGACCGACGGGTTTGATTACACCGGCGAATGGGTGGACGGCCAGATCGAAGGACTGGGTGAGGTCACCTATCCTGATGGCGCGACCTATACCGGTGATTTCAGCGCAGATTTGCCGCATGGCAAAGGCGTTCAGACCTATCCGGATGGCACCGTCTATGACGGCGAATGGACGGCTGGCATCTTTGAGGGCAACGGTAAGGCCACGTATCCCAACGGTGTTGTTTACCAAGGACAGTTCAAGAACGGTCTGAGCCATGGCACGGGCGTTCTGACATTCGCTAACGGGTATCGGTACGAAGGCGACTGGGTAGATGGCGCGCGTCAGGGTAAAGGCAAAGCAACTTTTCCTGACGGAACATCCTATGAAGGTGATTTCCAAGACGGTCAGCGTCACGGCGAGGGAACTATAAAAACCCCGCGCGGATTCAGCTATACCGGCGGCTGGGCCGAAGGCAAAATCAGTGGTCAGGGTGTGGCAACCTATGCCACCGGCGACGTGTACGAAGGCACCTTTCTGGATAACAAACGCCACGGCAATGGCACGATGCGTTATGCCAATGGTCTGGAAGAAACCGGCGTTTGGGAAAACGGAGTCCTACCCAGTGAGAACGTGAGCGCACCCGACGCGACGGATACCGAAACCGGGCCTGATACATCCGCCTCTGACGGGTAATCAAGCTACCAGGGTACCGGCGTTCCTGCCCAATCAAAAAACCCACCCGTATCAACAGGGTCCAAGGCGGCTGCGACAGTTAGCAGATTACGGGCAGCCTCATCAGGTGCAACCGCAGAGTGCCGCCCGACATATTTCCGGGTGAATGCTGTCGTGACCGTACCGGGGTGCAAGGCGACGCAGATCGCCTGTTTATGGCTCCGGGCAAGCTCAATCGCGGATGTGCGAACAATCTGGTTCAGCGCCGCCTTGGACGCCCGATAACTGATCCATCCACCAAGCCGGTTGTCACCAATCGACCCCACACGTGCAGACAAAACCGCAAAGACGGCGCGCCGGTCGCGCGGCAGCAAGCGCGCGGCATGTGCAAGAACTAACGCAGGTCCGACCGCATTCAGCGCGAACTGATCCATCATCGCCGGCGCGGATAGCAGTCTGATGGTTTTCTCGGGGGTGGCACCATTAACCTCAAGAGCGCCAGCAGCGACCAGGATCAGGTCGAACGGACCGGAAACGCCCGCCAACGTCCGATCTACGATCTCGGGGTCGGTCAAATCAAATCCGTCCTGTGACCGGGACAATGTGGTGACGTCGACCGACAGTTGCCGAAGCCTGTCGGCGATTGCACCTCCGATCCCACCCGAGGCGCCGATGATAAGTGCTGTTTCCATGCGGGTTGAACTAGCCGTCGGCAATGCGTGATCAACACATGTGGGAAAAAAGAAATCTCTTCATAGGCCGGAGGTAAATTCGTTCTTTTCATTCCCGCCGCGCGATGTATAACCTCAACCCCATGATCAACCGCGCAGATATCCTGATTGCCGACACCGCCCTTCGCGGTGCGTCTCTGCGTGGCCTACTGATCCTAATCCGCCTCTGAGCGTGCCATCCGGCGCGCCCGCTCAGAGGAGGACGCCCGCGCGCCATAGGCTTTAGGACAGAAGAAGAAAGAGAATCCCATGACCAACGTGACCGACCAAGACCGCGTCTTGATCTTTGACACAACCCTGCGCGACGGCGAGCAAAGCCCCGGCGCAACTATGACCCATTCGGAAAAGCTGGAGATTGCCGAGCTGTTGGACGACATGGGCGTCGATATCATCGAAGCGGGGTTCCCAATTGCCTCCGAAGGTGACTTCAAGGCCGTATCTGAAATTGCCGACCGGTCAAAGAACAGCCGTATCTGCGGCCTGGCCCGTGCCAATTTCGCCGATATCGACCGCTGTTGGGAGGCGGTGAAACATGCAGGTAAAAGCCGCATCCACACCTTCATCGGCACCTCACCGCTGCACCGTGCCATCCCGAACCTGACGCAGGACGAAATGGCCGACAAAATTCACGAAACGGTCAGCCATGCGCGCAATCTGTGCGAAAACGTGCAGTGGTCGCCTATGGATGCGACGCGGACCGAATGGGATTATCTGTGCCGCGTGATCGAGATTGCGATCAAGGCCGGTGCGACAACGATCAATATTCCTGACACGGTCGGCTACACGGCACCGATGGAGTCTGCTGACCTGATCAAACGTCTGATCGAAACGGTTCCGGGCGCGGATGAAGTGGTCTTCGCGACCCACTGCCACAACGACCTCGGCATGGCGACCGCGAACTCGCTGGCTGCTGTTGCGGGTGGTGCGCGTCAGATTGAATGTACCATCAACGGCCTTGGCGAACGCGCCGGTAACACCGCGCTGGAAGAGGTGGTGATGGCACTGCGCACACGCAATGACATCATGCCCTGGAACACAGGCATCGACACCACCAAGATCATGCATATCTCACGCCGGGTCGCGACGGTGTCGGGCTTCAACGTGCAGTTCAACAAAGCCATCGTCGGCAAGAACGCCTTCGCGCATGAAAGCGGTATCCACCAGGACGGCATGCTGAAGAACCGCGAAAACTTTGAAATCATGCGCCCCGAGGATATCGGTCTGTCCGGGACATCCTTGCCGCTGGGCAAACACTCGGGCCGCGCGGCGCTGCGTGATAAGCTGAACACGCTGGGTTATGAGGTTGGCGACAACCAGCTCAAGGACATATTCGTTCGGTTCAAGGAACTGGCCGATCGTAAGAAAGAAGTGTTCGACGACGATCTGATCGCGTTGATGACGCTGGATGATGACGACGGCAACGATCACCTGCAACTGGTTTCGATGAAGGTTACCTGCGGAACCGTCGGCAAGGCCGAAGCCACCATCGAGATGGAAGTAGGCGGCAAGGAAATCATCGCCACCGAACAAGGCGACGGCCCGGTCGACGCTGCCTTCCGCGCCATTCGAGTTGTGCATCCGAATACGGCGCATCTGCAGCTTTATCAGGTGCACGCCGTGACCGAAGGTACGGACGCGCAGGCCACGGTATCGGTGCGTCTGGAAGAGGACGGCATGATCGCAACCGGCCAATCCGCCAACACCGATACAGTCGTGGCCTCGGCCAAGGCGTATATCCACGCGCTGAACCGCCTGATCGTGCGCCGACAAAAGGCCGGTCCGGGCGCAGATACCCGGGAAATCAGCTACAAAGATCTCACTTGAACAAAAAAGGGGCGGACGATTGTCGACCGCCCCTTCTCTATTATCTCCAGCCGCATTACGGCCAATAGAATAAGGTCAGATCTGCTGGCTTTTCTATCCCGATCAACGAGTAGTCATACACCGGCGTATCGTTGAGATCGTTCAGCCCCGATACTGCATACCCTTCGGTTGGTATGTAGTTCGCGTCATAGTTCAGATCATAATCCCCGTTTTCGTCGTGAAACGCGATAACAGAAAAATACCCGCTGTGGAGGTCGGGAAAATCGAAGCGGAGCGGGTCCTCGGACGCTGGTGCCTCAAGATAACTAGCAGCTTTGGTGTAATCCATGTTGTCGAAGGCTGTCGCCTGGTCAAAGGCCATGACAATCACGTTGCCCTTGGTGCTGCGCGCACCATGCAGATTGACGGTCAGACCCTTGTCTTGCGAGGTCCCTGTGGTGGAAGCCGCTGCTTGGTCAATATCTGTGGTGAACCCCGAGGCGACCCAGGCGCCTCCGACAAACAGACCTGCCGTAACGATGACCGCCACGATGCGTTGTGTGTTGCTTGGCATCTTTTGCGCTCCTACGCCTTACTTAGCGAGTTTACTCTGTTTACGGCCGTTCTTTGGCTGCCAGCCCGGCGGTCCGAAGAAAACACCCAGCTTGTTGCCGAACCCCGGCATGTTCCGGACATCCTTGAACAAGCGGGCAAAGCCGTGAAGGAAGGCGACGAAGGGATTGATCGAGTCGATCGGTTTGACGAGGCCATAGACCACCTCTTCCTTTTCGTCCTCGAACGTTTCGAACATGCGGTCCCAGATGATCAGAATCCCAGCATAGTTCTTGTCCAGGTATTTCGGGTTTGATCCATGGTGAACGCGGTGATGCGACGGCGTGTTGAAGATGTATTCAATCGGGCGCCACAGCTTTTTGATAACTTCGGTATGCAGGGCCGTCTGATACAGCTGCACCAGCAGTTCCGCGACCAGCACCATGAACGGGTTGAACCCCAAAAGCACAAGCGGCAAATGGAAAAACAACGGCCAGAAGCCATCCAGCGGACCATGGCGATAAGCCACTGATATATTGAAGAAGGGAGAGCTATGGTGAACCGAATGCGTGGCCCAAAGGAAGTTGATCCGATGCAGGATTCGATGCTCCCAGTAATAGGCCAGGTCTGCAAGGATCAGCACGATAATGAACGAAGCCCATGTTGTCGGAATATCGAACACGGCAAATTGCGAAGCCCAGACATATGCACCGATGTAAAACCCGGCCAATAGTACAAAGCTGATTCCGATGAAGAAAACCAGCGTGATAAAGTTGGTGACGGTATCCCCCATCATCTGCCAGTTCAGTTTTTTGACGACGGCATAGCGGACCAATTCGAAGGCCAGGAAGCCCATTGCGAAGACAAAGAACCAGTCGTTGATCAAAGTTTCCCAGTAACTCAGGTGAAAGTCACTGATATGGCGGCTTAGAAAGTCCATCGAAGTAATCCGAATCCGTTCGTTGTCATATGTGACAACTTATTTACGGAGCCAATATTAAAAATCAAGATCCCCGCATCAGAAAAACGGGACCTTCCGACAAAGCCATTGCTGTCACATCAGTTTTTGCCCCTGAGAAGTTCACTTTCAGGCAAAATCCCGTGTAATCACCGGTTTTTCTTCAACGAAGTTTGCCGAACAAGCCGTCCAGCGTTTTAGCGGACTCCTTCAGACCATAAGGCGCGTTCACGACGAACATGCCCGAACCAACCATACCGTGCCCTTCACGTGCGGCCGGAAAGCGCACCTCGTGATGCAAAACTTTGGGGAAATCCCGTTTCGCCAAAGCGTCGCGCATGGCCTGATGCCGTCCATTGGCCAGTATCGGATACCACAGCGCGATGACACCCACGTTCCATTTCCGATTCAGCGAAGCGATGATGCCGGGCAGCCTGTCATAATCGGATTTGACTTCATAACTTGGATCAATCAGCAAAACGCCACGGCGCGGTGTTGGCGGCAGAAGGGACTGGGCTAGTTCAATGCCATCCTGCTGATAGGTCCGGGCACCGGTCGTGATCATGGCGTCGCTCAGCGCCCGATATTCCTGCGGATGCAATTCAGCAAGGTTCATCTTGTCCTGCGGACGCAACAGGCTCGCTGCGATCAGCGGCGACCCCGGATACGCCGTTTTGCCATACCGATCGTGCACAACGGCAATGGCCCTGCTCAGGGGATGATCGGCGTCAAACCAGCCTTCGGTCAACGCACGTTCAATTCCCGCTGCTGCTTCACCGGTCTGAACCGCCTGATCCGAGTCCAACTGGTACAGCCCGCGCCCCGAATGGGTTTCGAAATAGCTTAGCGGTTTGTCCTTTTGGGTCAGATAGGCCAGCGTTTCTGCCAAAATTGCGTGCTTATGGACGTCCGCAAGGTTACCTGCGTGGTAAATATGTTGATATGAGAGCATGATGCCTTCTAAAGTCCCTGCAATTAAGGCGGAAAGGTGCTGATTGTCGCGGAATCAGCCCTTTTACCGGGCGAGTTGGCACCCTATAAGTCATCCGTCCCGGAACCGTCGAGTCGCGGGCAGTAGAAAACTGACATACAGGATCAGGGAAAAATATGGGGATCTTTGGCAATCTGGGCGGCCTGTTCACAGCGGACATGGCTATCGACCTTGGGACAGCGAACACGCTGGTTTACGTCAAGGGCCGCGGTGTTATCCTTTCTGAACCCTCCGTGGTAGCTTATCACGTCAAGGACGGCGTGAAAAAGGTTCTGGCCGTTGGCGAAGACGCCAAGCTGATGTTGGGCCGGACCCCCGGTTCGATCGAAGCCATCCGCCCGATGCGCGAAGGCGTGATTGCCGACTTTGATACTGCCGAGGAAATGATCAAGCACTTCATCCGCAAAGTGCACAAGCGTTCAACTTTCTCGAAGCCCAAGATCATCGTCTGCGTTCCCCATGGCGCGACCCCTGTTGAAAAACGCGCGATCCGCCAGTCGGTTCTGTCCGCAGGCGCCCGCCGCGCCGGTCTGATTGCCGAACCTATTGCTGCCGCGATTGGAGCGGGCATGCCCATCACCGACCCGACCGGCAACATGGTTGTCGATATCGGCGGGGGTACCACCGAGGTTGCTGTTCTGTCGCTGGGTGACATCGTATATGCCCGCTCGGTCCGCGTCGGCGGTGACCGTATGGATGAGGCGATCATCTCGTACTTGCGCCGCCAGCAGAACCTGCTGGTCGGTGAATCCACGGCCGAGCGGATCAAGACCACCATCGGCACTGCGCGCATGCCCGACGACGGCCGCGGCCAGTCGATGCACATTCGCGGACGCGACCTGCTGAATGGTGTGCCCAAGGAAATTGAAATCAGCCAGGCCCAAGTGGCCGAGGCGCTGTCCGAACCCGTCCAGCAGATTTGCGAGGCGGTAATGACCGCACTGGAAACCACTCCGCCTGATCTGGCGGCGGACATTGTGGACCGGGGCGTGATGCTGACCGGCGGCGGTGCACTGTTGGGCGATCTGGACCTTGCCCTGCGCGAACAGACCGGCTTGGCCGTGTCGATAGCCGACGAAAGCCTTAATTGTGTGGCTTTGGGCACCGGCAAGGCGCTGGAATACGAAAAACAACTGCGCCACGCGATTGACTACGAAAGCTAAGGCGCGCACCCTTTACTACATTGGGTAAATTCGGCACGAGCAGCACGGGAAGGAGTCCTGTGGCAAAAGACCGATCACAGCGCGATGAATACACAACCCCCTTGCGCCGCCTGTTGCTGGGGATTGTTGTGTTGTGTCTGCTAGGCATCTTTCTGATCTGGCGGATCGACAGCCCGCGCGTGGAACGTTTTCGCGCACAGGTCGTGGACAGTGTTGTGCCGTCGATGGAATGGGCCATGGTTCCTGTCACCGCCGCCGTCAATCTGGTGCGCGATTTCCAAAGTTACCAACGGCTGAGTGATCAGAACCAGGAATTGCGCAGCGAATTGCGCATCATGCGCGCCTGGAAAGAGGCCGCGTTGCAGCTGGAGCAGGAAAATGCCCGGCTTCTGGACCTGAACAACGTGCGTCTTGATCCGCGCCTGACCTATATCACCGGGGTGGTCATGGCCGATAGCGGCTCGCCCTTCCGCCAGTCGGTCCTGCTGAACGTGGGTGAAAGGGATGGGATCAGGGACGGCTGGGCCACCATGGACGGGATTGGCGTCGTCGGGCGTATCTCGGGCGTTGGCCCCGACACCGCGCGTGTCATCCTGATGACAGATGCATCCAGTGCAATTCCTGCCACGATTCAACCGTCTGGCCAAACCGCTCTGATCACCGGCGACAACACGCAATCCCCGTCGGTGGAGTTTCTGGAAAACCGCGAACTGGTACGTCCCGGCGACCGCGTTGTAACCTCGGGTGATGGCGGCGTGTTTCCCGGAGGGTTGCTGATCGGGCAGATCACCGAAGACCCAGGCGGGCGTTTGCGGGTGCGCCTCTCCGCAGATTTTGAACGACTGGAATTCCTTCGCGTTCTGCGCTTCCACTTGGCCCCGGTGATCTCGGATCCTGGCGGCATCGTGGGCCCACGGCAACCCGAGGCTGCCCTGACCCCACCGGAGGTCGGCGATGGATAGGCAAACCTCTCATCTTTGGCTCAAACGCTGTTTGTACGTGTTCCTGGCGTTACTGATTATGTTCCTGCATCTTCTGCCTCTGGATACACAGCCGGACCGGTGGCCGTTTCCGGACATGCTTATTGCTTTAACGTTCGCCTGGGTTCTTCGCCGACCGGAATACGTTCCCATTTTTCTGGTTGCTGCGGTGATGCTGATGGCCGATTTGCTGCTGCAACGACCTCCGGGCCTGCTGGCAGCACTTGTGGTTTTGGGATCGTCGTATCTGCGCTCGGCCGCGCCCGGAATGCGCGACGCCGGGTTTATGGCTGAATGGACAACGGCCGCTGTGGTGATCGCGGGAATTTTCATATTGAACCGTGTCATTCTTGCTATTCTATCGGTACAGCAAGCAGCTTTGGGTCCTGTGGTGATACAAGTGGTTCTGACAATTGCGGTTTATCCTCTCGTCGTACTTCTCAGCCAGAATGTGCTTGGCGTTCGGCGCGTGTCAGTGTCGGACCCCGGCACAAGAGGGGCCAGGGCATGAAACAACGCAATCCCAAAGCGCAAGGATTGGCCTATAAACGCCTGCCGCGCCGCGCGTTGATCCTGGGTGGGTTGCAGACTGCGTTTATCGGCGGCCTGGCAGCGCGAATGCGCTTTATGCAAGTGGATCAGGCTGACGAGTACCGTCTGCTGGCCGAAGAAAACCGGATCAACATTCGCCTGATCCCGCCAACGCGCGGGCGCATCTATGACCGCAACGGCCAGATCATCGGACAAAACACGCAGTCCTATCGTATTGTTATGGTCCGCGAAGATGCGGGCGACGTCGACAAAGTCATCGCCAAACTTTCAGAGCTTATCCCGCTGACTCAGGAAGAGATTAATCGCGCCAAGACCGAGATGCGCCGTTCTGCCCCGTTCCTGCCAGTCACACTGGCCGATCAGGTCACGTGGGAGGATATCTCCAAGGTCGCTGTCAATGCGCCCGCCCTGCCCGGCGTTACGCCTGAGGTGGGCATGGCCCGTCAGTATCCCCGCTACGAGGATTTCGCTCATGTCGTTGGTTACGTCGGGCCGGTCAGTGACTATGATCTCAGCCTGATCGAAGATCCCGAACCGGTGCTGCGTATCCCCCGGTTCCAGATCGGCAAGGTCGGTCTGGAGTCCAAACAGGAAATCAGCCTGCGCGGAAAAGCTGGCGCAAAACGTGTCGAGGTCAACGCCACAGGCCGCATCATGCGCGAGCTTGACCGGCAAGAAGGCGAGGCAGGGGCCGATCTGCAATTGTCCGTTGATGCGGACCTGCAGCAATACGCCCAGGCGCGCCTGGGCGGTGAAAGCGCGGCTGCAGTCGTCATCGACTGCGAAACCGGGGATATCCGGGCCATCAGTTCTGCACCCAGTTTCGACCCGAACCTATTCGTGCGCGGGATATCGGTCGCGGACTACCGGGCATTGACTGAAGATAACTACCGCCCGCTGGCCAACAAGACGGTTCAGGGCACCTACCCGCCGGGTTCGACCTTCAAGATGATCACTGCGCTTGCCGCACTTGAGGCCGGAGTTGTTGGCCCCGGCAACACCGTCTATTGCCCCGGCCACCTGAAGGTCGGTAGCCGCCGCTTCCACTGCTGGAAGCGCGGCGGGCATGGGACAGTGGATCTCAATTTGTCGCTAAAGCGCAGCTGCGACGTCTACTATTACGATGTCGCGGTGCGTACCGGCATCGACAAAATCTCTGAAATGGCGCGCAAGTTCGGACTGGGCGTCAAGCACGACATCCCGATGTCAGCTGTCGCTGCCGGTTTGGCCCCCAATCAGGAATGGAAAGAGCGGGTCCATGGTGAAGGCTGGCTGGTAGGCGACACGGCGAATGCCTCGATCGGGCAAGGGTTCATGCTGGCCTCGCCCCTACAGCTTGCGGTCATGACGGCAAGGATCGCCACAGGCCGGGCCGTGAAGCCGCGTTTGGTGCGGTCCGTCAATGGCGTCGAGGAACCGTCAGGAGCAGGTGAGCCGCTGGACGTCAATCCCTACAACCTGAATCAGGTGCGCAAAGCGATGTTCTCGGTCTCAAACGACAGGGCTGGCACCGCCTATCGCAGCCGCATCATCAATGATGAATTCCGCATGGCCGGTAAGACAGGGACCAGCCAGGTGCGCAACATCACCAAGGCCGAACGCGCGGCTGGCGTAATCCGCAACGAAGACCTGCCGTGGGAACGGCGCGACCACGCGCTGTTCGTCAGCTATGCGCCGTACGACAATCCGAAATACGCCGTGGCAGTGGTGGTGGAACACGGCGGTGGCGGATCCAAGGCAGCGGCCCCGGTCGCGCGGGATATCATGCTGCAGGCTCTGTACAACGGCACCCCGCCGCTCGAGGCTTATCCGGTTGCAGATCGTGACCGCATCAAGGAACAACAAAAACGGCTTGAGGGCGACCGCCGCCCCAAAGCGCGACCTGATGAAAAGGACCGCGCATGAGCTATCTTGAGTACGCCGTCAAATCCACGCCAACAGGGTTTCGCAAATTCCTCTATATGAACTGGCCGCTGACTTTGTTGCTGATCAGCGTCGCCAGCGCCGGATTCCTGATGCTGTATTCGGTCGCGGGCGGGTCCTGGATGCCCTGGGCCGAACCCCAGATTGAGCGGTTTGGACTGGGGCTGACCGTTATGTTCATCATCGCGTTGGTACCGATCTGGTTCTGGCGCAACATGTCCGTCTTGGCCTATCTCGGCTCGATCGTTTTGCTGATATTTGTGGAACTCTTTGGTACCATCGGCATGGGTGCGCAGCGTTGGATCGACCTTGGTTTCATGAGGCTCCAGCCTTCCGAAGTCATGAAAATTGCGCTGGTCATGGTTCTGGCCGCCTATTACGACTGGTTGCCTTCCCATAAGACATCGCGACCGCTCTGGGTGCTTATCCCGGTCATCCTGATCCTGATCCCTACGGCTATGGTCCTGAAACAACCCGATCTGGGCACCTCGATCCTGTTGTTGGCGGCGGGCGGGGGACTGATGTTCCTGGCTGGTGTGCACTGGGCTTATTTCGCCGCCGTTATCGCGGCGGTGGTCGGCTTGATTGCGACCGTGTTCAACAGTCGGGGCACCGAGTGGCAGTTGCTCAAGGATTATCAGTTCCGCCGAATAGACACTTTCCTTGATCCCTCCACCGATCCGCTGGGTGCAGGCTATCACATTACCCAGTCGAAAATTGCGCTGGGGTCAGGCGGCTGGAACGGGCGCGGGTTCATGCAAGGGACGCAGTCGCGCCTGAACTTTCTGCCCGAAAAGCACACGGACTTCATCTTTACCACGCTGGCCGAGGAATTCGGGTTTGTCGGAGGCATCACTTTGCTGACCCTTTACGCCCTGATTATCATCTTTTGTCTGGTCACGGCTTTGGCGACAAAGGACCGGTTCTCATCCCTGGTCACCTTGGGTGTTGCGCTGAACTTCTTCCTGTTCTTTGCGGTCAATATGTCCATGGTCATGGGCCTGGCACCGGTTGTGGGCGTGCCCCTGCCGATGGTCAGCTACGGCGGGTCCGCCATGCTGGTTCTGATGGCCGCCTTCGGCATTGTTCAAAGCGCGCATATTCACCGCCCCCGCTGAATTGAAAGGCCCCTCATGCCCGTCAACGTCCTGTTTTCCGCGCGCCCAGAACAATGGCCCGTGTATGAACCTCTACTTACAAAAGGGCTGTCGCAGGCCGATCTGGACTTCCGTCTGGCAACCGAGTTTGCGCCTGATCAGGTCGACTATGTTGTCTATGCACCAACAAGCGGGCTGCTGGATTTTTCACCCTATACACGTTTGAAGGCGGTTCTGAGTCTTTGGGCAGGTGTTGAAAAAATCGCGGGCAACGAAACGCTGACCGTGCCATTGGCCCGGATGGTGGACCACGGGCTGATGCATGGCATGACCGAGTGGGTCGTCGGCCACGTGCTGCGCTATCACCTGGGCATGGACCGCTATATCACCCTGCAGGACGGCGTGTGGACGCCCGATGCCCCACCGCTTGCCAGCGAACGGAATGTGTGTGTGCTGGGCCTTGGTGCGTTGGGAGAAGCCGCCGCAACCGCGCTTGCCGCGTTGAATTTCAAAGTGACCGGTTGGAGCAGAACCGCAAAGGACATCCCGGGGGTAACGTGCCTGCATGGCACCGACGGCTTGCGCGCCGCGTTGTCCAGTGCCGAGATCGTTGTCCTGTTGCTGCCCGACACCCCCGCAACGGAAAACGCACTGAATGCGGACACTTTGGCCTTGTTGCCCAAAGGCGCTCGGATCATCAATCCCGGTCGCGGTCCATTGATCGACGACGACGCGTTGCTGGTCGCACTGGATTCAGGACACATTGCCCACGCCACGTTAGACGTATTCCGCGTGGAACCCCTGCCGCCGGAACACCCGTATTGGGCGCATGCCAATGTGACCGTCACGCCGCATATCGCGTCGGAAACCCGTCCGACAACTGCGGCCCAGGTGATCTGCCAGAACATTGTACGAGGGGAGGAAGGCAAACCCTTCCTCCACCTCGTCGACCGCAATCTGGGCTACTGATCCGGTCAGGTCGCGATAAGCCCGCGACCTTTCAACAGCGCCTCGACCCCTGGCAAACGCCCGCGGAACGCCAGATACAGCTCCTCAGCTTCGCGCGAGCCGCCGGTGGACAGGATATTGTCCTCCAGTGCTTTGGCGCGCTCTGTGTCAAAGGCTCCCCCGGCTTCTTCGAAGGCCGCGAATGCGTCGGCATCCATGACCTCGGACCACATGTAGCTGTAATAGCCCGAGCTATAGCCATCGCCAGCGAAGACATGGGCAAAATGCGGTGTCGCGTGGCGCATACCGATGGCATGCGGCATATCGATACCATCAAGAACCTCGGCCTGTTTCGCCATCGGATCAGCTGGCGCTTCGCCTTGGTGGAACGCCAGATCGACCAAGGCTGAGGCTACGTATTCCACGGTCTGGAACCCCTGATCAAAATTCGCGGCCTTCAGAACTTTCTCAAGCATATCTTGCGGCATCGGTTCACCAGTTTCGGCATGGGTTGCAAATTCGGCCAGTACTTCGGGCACCTCCAGCCAGTGTTCATAAAGCTGGCTGGGAAGCTCTACGAAGTCACGCGCGACGCTGGTGCCAGAGATGCTTTCATAGGTCACGTTGGACAACATCTGGTGCAATGCGTGACCGAACTCGTGGAAAAGCGTGCGCGCATCGTCATAAGACAGCAGCGCCGGGTCGCCCTTGGCGAAGTTGCAAACGTTGATCACGACGGGGGCCTGTACCTCGGGGAACTTTGCCTGGCTCCGCATGGCGCTGCACCATGCGCCCGATCGTTTGGAACCCCGCGCGAAGTAGTCACCGATGAAAACAGCGATATGCTGCCCGTCGCGTGTTACGTCCCAAGCCCGGCAATCGGAGTGATAAAGCGGTACATCCAGCGGGGCAAACTCCAGCCCGAACAGCCGGTTGGCGCAGGAAAAGGCGGCCTCGATCATACGATCCAGCTGCAAGTACGGCTTCAGCGCAGCTTCATCCAAATCATGTTCAGCCTTGCGGCGCTTTT
Organism: Ruegeria sp. CDSC002; assembly: GCF_059610905.1. Classification (NCBI taxonomy): domain Bacteria; kingdom Pseudomonadati; phylum Pseudomonadota; class Alphaproteobacteria; order Rhodobacterales; family Roseobacteraceae; genus Ruegeria; species Ruegeria sp. CDSC002. Next base: position 178,197 of record NZ_JBXWOM010000007.1, on the reverse strand, counting down.
CGGCGTAGTAGCGCCAGTCCCACGCCTCTAACGGACCATTGACGCCATCTTCCTGCATCATCGCGGTCAAGGTTTCGGCGTCGGCGTCAGCCCTTGCCTTTGCCGGCCCCCAAACCTGCATCAGCAGATCGCGAACGCGGTCCGGCGTTCGGGCCATTTCGGTTTCCAGTTTGTAGTCCGCGAAACTGGAATATCCCAATAGCTTGGCACGTTCTTCGCGCAAGTTCAGGATCTCGGCCGCAATCTCGCGGTTGTCCGTTTCACCACCATTGGCACCACGCGCGGTCCAGGCCCGATACGCGTTCTCACGCAGATCGCGGCGCGGTGAGAATTGTAGGAACGGTACAATCAACGACCGCGACAGAGTGACGACAGGACCATCAGCACCCTTCTCTTCCCCGGCAGCGCGGGCTGCATCCACGACGAAACCCGGCAATCCTTCCAGATCATTCTCGGTCAAGTTCATGAACCATTCCCGTTCGTCCGCCAAAAGGTTCTGGGTGAAGGACGTCCCCAGCGTGGCAAGGCGCGACTTGATCTCTTGCATGCGGGTGTCATCATCGCCTTCCAATGCTGCGCCAGCACGCACAAAGCCACGATGGGTCAGCATCAGAACACGGGCCTGTTCATCGGTCAGGTCAAGCTGATCCTTGAGCACCCACAGGTCCGCAACTCGCCGAAACAGCGCCTTGTTTGACGAAATCCCCGAAAAATGCGCCGAGAGTTTTGGTGAGAATGCGCGTTGCAGCTCTTCCCGCGCGGGATTGCTGTCGGCACCTGCAACGGTGAAAAAGACAGACAGAACCTTGTCCATCTGCTCTCCAGCCGCCTCAAGCTCCTCGATTGTATTGGCGAAACTGGCTGGGTCGGAATTGGTGGCAATCGCGTCGATCTGCGCGTTGTGGGCGGCCATCGCCTTGTCCAATGCAGGCGCAAAATCATCATCCGAAATCTCGGCAAATGGCGCGACTTCAAATGGAGTGGTCCAGGCGGACAGGATCGGGTTGGTCATGCGGATCTCCTTTGCTGGTCAAGCTAGGGAGGCGGGCCGAAATGGTCCAGAGGGGGTGCCCGCGATACCGCCGAAATCTCTTGCCAATCTAGCGCGCCATTTTGGCTTATGCGTCTGCCGCTCCGCATATGGGACAATCCGAGCGTCGGGTCAGGGTGATCTTGCGGCTTTCGCCATAGAGCGCGTCATAGATCAGCATTTCGGCGCGCAGGGCCTGCCCGGCCCCGGTGATGACTTTGATCGCTTCAACCGCCATCATCGACCCCACAACGCCGGGCAACGGGCCAATAACCCCCGCTTCGGCACAGGACGGGGCCAGACCGGGGGCCGGTGCCTCAGGGAAGATACACTGATAACAAGGCGCGTCATTGGCGGGGTCAAAGACGCTCAGCTGACCTTCCCATTGTGACAGAGCACCTGAAATAAGCGGTTTTCCAAGTGCGACCGCAGTACGGTTGGCCAAGTAGCGCGTGTCAAAATTGTCGGTACCGTCGAGGATCAAGTCGAAATCGGCGAACAGGTCTGCTGCAATCTCATCAGTCAGACGACGATGGTAGGGCAGAACAATCACGTTCGGGTTTTGCGCCTGCATGGCTTGCTGGGCCGAGAAAACCTTGGGCATGCCAATGTCGGCATCGCGGTGGATCACTTGCCGCTGTAGATTGGCGTTTTCAACAATATCGTCGTCGATCACACCGATGGTGCCCACGCCAGCCGCCGCAAGGTACTGCAACGCCGGCGCACCAAGACCGCCCGCGCCGATAACCAGCACACGGGCCTGTTTCATCTTTTTCTGCCCCGGCCCGCCCAGTTCGCGCAAAACGATATGGCGGGCATACCGCTCCAACTCGGTCTCAGAGAACTTGTCAGACTGCATCGCGGTTTCCTCGGCTGGCTGTGGCGCGGCACGGTTACGCAGCGTTTTGAGCACCTTGCCATAACTCAACACCAAAACCGCGGCACCACCCAGGATCAACCACAATGCCGCAGACCCGCCGGTTGCCTCGCGCAGCGGGTGCCCACCCGGCAACGTCAGTTGGATAACAAGTACTCCGATCAGCAAAACGCTTACCGACACGGAGCGAGCAGTTCGGGACACCCCCGCTACGTACCCAATGCCCCACAGAGCACCGGCAAGGATCAGAACCAGAAGCATCAACCGCGTCCAGTCGAGCCAAAACCGCCTGCGCCGCGATCCGTGTCGCTGAGCACCTCAACGGGTTCAAACGCAGCCTGCACGACTGGGGCGACGACCAGTTGCGCGATGCGTTCGCCATGCGCAATCTCAAAACTTTCCTGACCGGCGTTCAGCAGGATCACCCCCAGCGGGCCGCGGTAGTCACTGTCGATCGTGCCGGGCGTATTAGGCAGAGTAATCCCGTGTTTCAGCGCAAGGCCGGATCGGGGTCGAACCTGTACCTCGTACCCATTTGGAATCTCGATCCGCAGCCCCGTGGGAATCAAAGCGCGCTGCCCCGGTTCCAACATGATCGAATTTCCATTTGGCAGATTCGCCCTGACATCCGCTCCCGCCGCGCCAGTCGTTTCATAAGACGGCAAAGCGATGGCCGGATCGGCCCCGTCTTCGCGGATCACACGAATTGCTACCATCACTGCACCTCTTGTTCAGCTTGTCAGAGCGTCGGCGATCTTTTGCGCCAGACGTTGCGCCACTGCATCCTTGTCCATGCGCGGCCATTCTTCAGCCCCATCGTCCGAGATCAGGGTGACCGCGTTTTCCGATCCCCCCATGATGCCCGTCGCAGGGCTGACATCATTGGCGACGATCCAGTCACAGCCCTTGCGCGCGCGTTTCGCAGTGGCGTGTTCAAGCACGTTGTCAGTTTCTGCGGCAAAGCCAACCACCAACGTCGGCCGCCCCGCATCCAGCCTGGACACGCGTTTGAGGATGTCGGGGTTCTCAGCAAACTCCAGCAACGGAAGACCATCGCGGCTTTTCTTCAGCTTCTTGTCTGAAGCCGTCGCCATGCGCCAATCCGCAACCGCAGCAGCAAACACACCCGCATCTATCGGCAGTGCAGCGTCGACCGCGTCAGACATCTGCTGCGCGGTTTCCACGCGGATAACCTGCACCCCTTCGGGCGGCGAAACATCGGCAGGGCCGGTAACAAAAACCACATCAGCGCCCAGCGCAGACAACGCCCGTGCCACCGCGGTGCCCTGCGCGCCCGAGGACCGGTTGGCGATGTAGCGCACAGGGTCGATCGGTTCATGTGTCGGGCCGGAGGTGACCAGAATGCGCTTGCCCTTCAGCGGACCGTTGCCAAGTTGCGCCTCGACCGCGGCCACAATCTCAAGAGGCTCCGACATTCGACCTGGGCCGTACTCTCCACAAGCCATGTCGCCTTCATTTGGGCCAACGAACCGAATACCACCTGCCTGTAGTTGCTTGAAGTTGCGCTGTGTTGACGGATGGTCCCACATGCGGACATTCATCGCCGGTGCGCACAAAACCGGGGTATCTGTCGCCATCAGCAGGGTCGAGGCCAGATCGTTGGCTAGCCCAGCCGCCATCTTTCCCATCATGTCCGCCGTTGCCGGTGCGACCACGATCAGATCGGCGGACCTAGACAGCTGAATATGGCCCATCTCGGCCTCATCCGTCAGGTCGAACAGATCGCGATAAACCTTCTCTCCGGCCAGCGCCGACACCGACAACGGGGTCACGAACTCTTCGGCCGCGCCTGTCAGAACCGGTGTTACAGAGGCACCACGCTCTTTCAGCCGCCGGATCAGATCCAGCGACTTATAGGCCGCGATTCCAGCGCCGATGATTAGAAGAATGCGTTTCGATGCCAGCATATTTTGCCCTTCCCGTCCCGGTCGGCCCGACATTAGGCAAGGCCAACGGACAGTTCCAGCGGTTAATTCTGTGTCTCAAACGCCAGACAAGGGTCTTCACGTTCGATGCTGGGGCTGTCGATCACAGCGTCGAACTCACCGTCAATGACGCCATCCTCGGACTGACCCAGCACGAAAACTTTCAAACCGGGGCGTAGCCGGGACAGAAAGGTTGGAATCCCTCTGTCCATACGGGCATGACCATTGCCAGTGATCACCGCAACCGGTCCACCGGTATCATCCACAGCGCGCAATATGGCCCTTGTCAGAACCGCGTCCCGCAACCTCTGGATTGCGACCAGTTGCGGCAGCGCAGTCTCTGGTATTGCGTTGCAATGGGCAGCGAGTTGATCAGCCTCACGCTCGACCTGCTCATCCTTCGGCAGTGGCACCGTCAATCCATAACGGGCGGCATCAGCACCCAGAGCCGTCGCAGCGCCACGTTCCATTGCCGCGCGCGCCGCCGCGCGCGGAACCATGGCACCGTAAACCGGCGCGTCTGAGGCCTGAAAGACCGGGTAGTACATGCTAAGCGGCGGCCAGCCGGATTCGAGCCACTTCAGTATTCTGGCAAGCTCTTCCGGATCGGAAATGGCCTTGTCCGCCAATCTCTGAGCACCTTCTTCAGTCACCATTTCCCAGACAACCGCCGAGGGATTGATGGCCTTCAACGCCTCGGCCTGAATGATGTGGTGCTGCGGGTTGTCGTGAATTTCGCCTAATATGACGACGTCCGCAGACGTCATCGCAGACACAACGTCGTCGGGTATCAGCTCATCGGCATGGCCAGGGTTGGCCATAACCACCAGTGCACAAAGCAGAATCGCAAGATGTTTCATGCGATGAAGTGTTGCACCTCACGCGATTGGGCTTCAAGGTTCTTGCGCATTTTCACAAAAGCCGCAGCCTCAAGCTGACGCACGCGTTCTTTGGACAGGCTAAGTTCCTGCCCAAGGCTTTCCAGCGTTCGGGCGGGTTCGCGCAACTTGCGTTCGCGGACAATAAACCTCTCGCGATCATTCAAAGCCTGCATTGCCGTCACCAGCCATTCACGCAATTGCTGGGTATCGTGACTGTTTTCGACAGCTTCAGCGGCTTGTTCGCGCTCATCTTCCAGCGCGTCGATCCATTCCCGGCCGTCTTCATCTGCCGATTGAACGGCATTTAACGAGAAATCGGAGCCGGACAAACGACCTTCCATCATTTCCACGTCCCGCAACGGAACGCCGATCTCTGCGGCAATCATCTGATGCAATTGATGACGGTCAAGATCCATGCCATCGGACGCGGCCTCACGCTCTAGCCGGGCCTGCACACGTCGCATGTTGAAGAACAGGGATTTTTGCGAAGACGTGGACCCGGTGCGCACCATTGACCAGTTGCGCATCACATAGTCCTGAATGCTCGCCTTGATCCACCAGACCGCATAAGTCGAAAACCGCACGCCCCGGTCGGGGTCGAACTTGTCGGCGGCTTTCATCAAGCCTAACCCGGCTTCCTGGATCAGATCATTCATCGGCGCCCCATAGCGTTTGAACTTGGCCGCCATCGAAATGGCCAGCCGCATATAGGCCGTGATCAATCGGTGAAGGGCCTGTTCATCGCGGTCGTCCCGCCACGCATATGCCAACTTTAATTCGGTTTCCGCGTCCAGAAGCTCGGCTTTCATTGCCCTCCGGGACATCGAGAAGTCGTTCGCATTGTCCAGTGCCATTGAAATCTCCCCTTTTCACAGGCGCGGGCCGGGGTTGCTTTGCCGACCTATGAACGATACGCAAAACAAAACCGGGTGGATCACATGGAAGGTAATTATCGTGAGTCCGGATTTAACCTTTGTGTTGGGCGGCGCGGCCTCGGGCAAGTCGGCTTTTGCCGAACATCTTGTTGTTTCATCAGGAAAAAAGAGGGTTTATCTTGCAACATCACAAGTGTTTGATGACGAGATGCAAGATAAGGTCCAGCGCCATGTTTCCCAACGGGGCGAAGGCTGGAAGACGATCGAGGCACCGTTTGACCTTGGCCCGACATTGGCGGATTTGCCCCCGAACTCTGTCTGTCTGATCGACTGTGCCACCATGTGGCTGACCAATCACCTGCTTGCAGAAAACGATCTGGAACAGACGCAAAGCGCGCTTTTACAATCGCTACGCCTGTGTTCCGCACAGGTCGTCATCGTCTCGAACGAGGTTGGACAAGGGATCGTCCCTGACAACGCGCTGTCCCGCCGGTTTCGCGAAGCGCAGGGACGGCTGAACATCGCATTGGCCGCCGAAGCCGATCTGGTGGTGCAAGTCACGGCTGGCCTGCCGTTGGTATTGAAGGGGCGACTGGATTGACACGTCTGCATCTCGTGCGTCACGGCCCGACCCACGCCAAAACGATGGTTGGCTGGTCCGACCTGCCTGCTGACCTCAGCGATCGTGCCGCCGTTGCCCGGCTGCATGACCACCTGCCTGCGGACGCTATCTTTGTTTCCTCTGACCTGAGCCGCGCCGCCGATACTGCATCGGCCATTCAAGGCACACGGCGGCGGCTGCAACATCAGTCTGCGCTGCGCGAAATCAATTTCGGCACTTGGGAGCTGCGCGCCTTCAAAGAGATTGAGGCTGAAGACCCCGAACTTGCCTTTGCATATTGGGACAACCCCGGCGATGTGCGCCCCCTAAACGGGGAAAGCTGGAACGAGGTCCGCGAACGCGTCGACGCAGCCGTTGACCAATTGATCCAACAACACACAGGATGCGATCTGGTGGTCGTGGCGCATTTTGGCGTGATCCTAACCCAGGTCCAAAGGGCGCTCGACGTTGACGCGCAAGAGGCTTTTGGCCATCGCATCGACAACCTTTCGGTTACCGAAATCACGCATCACGGCGATCGCTGGTCTGTCGGACGGATCAATCATCTTCCGTGATGCAACCGCGCACAAATCACTGATTTACGGAATGGATCGGCCACGCCATCCTAGCCGCATGACTTATGATTTGTTTATCGGAGACCGCCTGTTTTCCAGCTGGTCCATGCGCGGGTGGCTGATGCTGGAAAAGTTCGGTCTGCCCTATCGTTCCCACATGATCGGCCTCTACTCCGGCACCATGGCCGAGGATATGAAACCCCTCGCGCCGGCCCGCCTTGTCCCGGCCCTGCGATTGCCCGACGGCACCGTGGTTGGGGAAAGCCTGGCAATGGCGGAAACCCTTGCCGAGTTACATCCCGAAACGGGACTTTGGCCCAAAGACCCCGCCGCGCGCGCCACCGCGCGGTGGCTATGTGCTGAAATGGTGGCCGGGTTTGGCGCATTGCGCGGGCAGTGTCCAATGCAGCTCAAACAGTGCTGGCAGGGGTTCGCTCCGTCGACCGAAACACGCGCCGATCTTGCAAGGATCGAAACCTTGTGGGCCCATGCCCGTAATGTGTCAGGCGGGGACTCCGGTCCTTTGTTCGGTCACTATTCCCTTGCGGACGTGTTCTATACGCCGGTCGCGGCACGGATTATTGGCTATGGCTTGCCAGTTGCTGATGCCAATCGCGAATACTGTCTTGAGTTGCTGTCGGATGTTTCTGTCCGCCAGTGGCGTGCGATGGGGCTGACGGTCAACTACGACCCTTTTCCATACCCCGTGGATCTGCCATCCGAACCTTGGCCAATTGCCGGTTCTTCTCAGGCAAAAGCCGTGAACGGAAATATGTCAATCAACGACGCCTGCCCCTATTCCGGCAAAGCCATCACCGCAGTTCTTGAACTGAACGGCGAGCGTTGGGGGTTCTGCAACCAGTTTTGCCGTGACAAAACAGTCGCTGATCCCGGTGCCTGGCCAAAATTCACCGAGATGACCCGCGCCGTTAACGATTCTTAAACCGCAGCCGTGGCAGCAACGACCTGTTAACCAAAAAAGGTCATTCATGGTTGCCCGCGCCCACACTGTTGCTTTTCAAGGGGTCGATGCCCGCCCGGTCGAGGTGCAGTGCGCCGTCTCACCGGGCCTGCCCGCATTTTCCATCGTCGGGCTGCCCGACAAAGCCGTGTCGGAGGCGCGGGACCGCGTCCGCAGCGCGCTGAGCTCGATGGCCATCGCGTTGCCGTCAAAACGGATCACTATCAACCTGTCGCCTGCCGACCTACCCAAAGAAGGCAGCCATTTCGACCTGCCTATAGCTGTTGCATTGCTGTCCGCGTTAGAGATCATTCCGCGGGACGCCGCCGAAGGTTCGGTTTCGCTGGGCGAGTTATCTTTGGATGGCTCACTAGTGCCTGTGGTCGGTGCCCTACCCGCTGCAATGACTGCGGCGGCTGAGGATCGGGCCTTGCTCTGCCCCCGTGCCTCTAGTGCCGAGGCTGCTTGGGTTGATGCAACACAGGTGATCGGCGCTGGGTCGCTTGGGGACGTGGTGCGGCATTTCTCTGGCCAGTCTCCGCTATCCGCCGCAAAGCCCGGCGAAGTCACACTTGAGCCCAGCGCGCGTGACCTGCGCGACGTCAAAGGGCAAGAACGTGCAAAGCGCGCACTGGAAATCGCCGCAGCAGGTCGACACCATCTGATCATGACCGGCACACCCGGTTCCGGCAAATCCATGCTGGCTGCACGCCTGCCTGGGATTTTACCGCCGCTGACACCGACCGAGGCGCTAGAAACTTCGATGATTCAGTCATTGTGCGGGCTATTGGACGAAGGTGGGATCAGCCGCAGCCGCCCGTTTCGCGAACCTCATCACACGGCGTCCATGGCTGCGATCGTTGGTGGCGGCAGGGGGGCAAAGCCGGGCGAGATTTCACTGGCCCACAACGGCGTTCTGTTCATGGACGAGTTCCCGGAATTCCCACGCACGGTTCTAGAGACACTACGCCAGCCTATTGAAACTGGAGAGGTCATGGTCGCGCGTGCAAATGCCCATGTGAAATACCCCTGCCGGTTCATGCTGGTCGCGGCGGCCAACCCTTGCAAATGCGGCTACCTCACCGATCCCGGGCGCGCTTGTTCCCGCGCACCTGTTTGCGGAGAGGATTACCTGAGCCGAATCTCCGGGCCGTTGATGGACCGGTTTGATTTGAGGATTGAGGTGCCCCCGGTCAGATTCACCGATCTGGACCTACCACCCTCGGGTGACAGTTCCGCCACCGTTGCCGCGCGCGTCGAACAAGCCCGGTCGATTCAGGCAGAGCGGTTTTGCGATACACCGTCCACCCGTCAGAACGCCGATGTCGAGGGTAAATTGCTGGACGAAATCGCTGCCCCGGATGCTGAAGGCAAAGACCTGTTGCTGAAGGCAGCCGAGCGATTTGGCCTGTCTGCCCGCGCCTTTCACCGCATCCTGCGCGTAGCGCGTACTATCGCTGATCTGGACGGGGCGCCGGATGTCCGGCGCCTTCATATAGCCGAGGCGCTGAGCTTTCGTATCAGCGCCAAGGCGGCATCTTAAAGCTTGGCTTCAATCGCCTGCCAAATTTTTTCGGCGACGTTCACGCCGTTGAACCGCTCTAGCTCTTGAATGCCTGTTGGCGAGGTCACATTGATTTCCGTCAGGTAATCGCCGATCACGTCGATGCCGACAAATATCTGGCCTTTTTCCTTCAGCAGCGGTCCGATCGCGGCACAAATTTCCAGGTCGCGCTCGGACAGGCCAATCTTTTCGGGACGACCGCCTACATGCATGTTCGAACGTGTTTCGCCCGCGGCCGGTACGCGGTTGATCGCACCTACGGCTTCACCATCAACCAGAATCACACGTTTGTCGCCATTGCTGACATCCGGCAGGAATTTCTGAACAATCAAAGGCTCGCGCGAGAACCCGGTGAACAGCTCATGCAAAGAGGTCAGGTTGCGATCATTCGCGTCCAACCGGAAAACTCCGGCACCGCCATTGCCATAAAGCGGTTTGAGGATGACGTCGCCGTGCTTTTCCTTGAACGCCTTGATGGTCTGCAGATCCCGCGCAATCGTTGTGGGCGGCGTCAGATTCGGGAAATCCAGAACCAGTAGTTTTTCGGGGTAGTTCCGCACCCAGAACGGATCATTCACAACCAAAACTTGCCCCTTTAGACGGTCCAGCAAGTGGGTCGATGTGATGTAATGCATGTCAAACGGCGGGTCCTGACGCAGCCAGATCACGTCGAACTCTGCCAGGTCCACTTCACGTTCGGGGCCAAGTTCCGCCGGATTGCCCGCCACCCGTTGAACTTTCATGTCCTGACCGCGCGCGGTGATCCGCCCCTCTTGATAGGCCAGCTGATCCGGGCTGTAGAAAAACAGCGTATGTCCGCGCGCCTGCGCCTCTTCGGCCAGACGGAATGAGCTGTCGGCATTGATATCCACGGCCCCGATTGGGTCCATCTGAAAGGCGATTTTCATGGCGTGTCCCTCAGTTTCACGCCAGATACATGGCCCAGCCACGTCGGGGGTTCAATGGGGATCAGGCTAAACCGAAGGCGTTTTCGATAATTTGAACGGCGCCCGAGGCATCCACCAAAGCCGCGTCAAACCGCACATTGGTCAATTGCCCGTTTGGTTCGGTTTCCAGGAATTGGGCCGCCGATGCGCAGATCCTATCCATTTGGCGCCGATTGATCCGGGCGGCAGCGGCATCGAAACTGACACTTTTTTTCACTTCGACAAAGACAATCCCGTGAGCGTCGCGCGCAATAAGATCGATCTCCCCACCGGCGCCGCGCCAGCGGCGATTCAGGATGAAATAGCCGCGTTGTTCATAATTTGACGCAACCTGCTGCTCCGCCGCCTGCCCGGCATGATAGGACACCGAACTTCGAACGGATCGTGCAGCCATGTCATCCCTTTCCCAATTTCAGAGCCTTCTGATAGATCGGGCGGCGCGGCAGCTTGTACATCTCTGATACCAGATCGGCCGCGTCGCGAACTGAATGGGTTTCCAAGGCTCGTTTCAACGCCTCTTCTACGTCGGATTCGTTAACAGTTTCTGAATGTCCGCGGTCCACGAGCAGAACAATTTCACCTTTGACTGTCTGCCCATGCAGGTTGGCCGCCAGTTCTTCCAACGTCCCGCGACGAACCTCTTCGAATTTCTTTGTCAGTTCGCGGCACATTGCGGCCTGACGGTCATTGCCTAGCACGGTTGCAAGATCCGACAAACACGCCGCTACGCGTTTCGGAGATTCGTAAAACACCAGTGTGCCCGGCACGTCCCGCAATACCTCGATCCGCGACCGGCGCGCGCCGGTCGCGTTCGGCAAGAAGCCCGCAAAAAAGAATGCATCTGTCGGCAGCCCGGCCAGTGTCAGCGCCATTAGCGCCGCTGACGGTCCCGGTGCACAGGTCACCGTATGACCCGCTTCGGCGGCCTGCTTCCCCAAATCGTATCCCGGATCGGCGATCAGCGGCATTCCGGCCTCAGATGCATAAGCGACAGACTTCCCGTCCTGCAACGCATCAAGGATTTTGCCGCGCGCGCCGACGCCGCTGTGATCGTGATAGGCTAGGATTCGTCGCCCATCCAGCGGTACGCCGTGAATCTCCATCAACCGGCGCAAGCTGCGCGTGTCTTCGGCAGCAATGACGTCAGCCGAGGCCAGCACATCCAGCGCTCTGAGCGTTATATCGCGCGCCGCACCGATCGGAGTGGCAACAAAATACAGGCCCGCGCCCAATCTTACTTTTTGAAAATTCAAAGCTGGACCCTCACAGCGTGACGTTTATTATCGCGGCATAACAGATTGGTGGTACCCCAAGCCGCCGGGACAGGGAGTTTTCATTTAGATGTTTACCGTTTGCAAGCCCGTTCGCAAGCTGGCGAAATCCGCCGCGATCCTGGCAACCGCCGCATTCCTCGCGGCATGTGAGCCCGGCGGCCTTGGCGGAGGCCCGTCAATCAACACGTCCAAACCCGTTCCGGTCGCACTTTTGGTTCCGGCGGGATCGGGAAATTCCGGCGACGCCGAACTGGCGCGGAGCCTTGAGAACGCGGCGCGTCTGGCCATGGCTGATCTGCAGAATGTTAAGATTGATCTGCGCGTTTATGACACGCGGGGCAGCTCGAACACGGCCGCGACAGTGGCGCAACAAGCCGTCGCGGATGGGGCGAAGATCATCATTGGCCCGGTTTACGCGCAGGCGGCAAACTCGGCAGGTCTCTCTGTACTGAATAACAAAGTCAACGTGCTGTCCTTCTCGAACAATACCAGCATTGCAGGTGGCAACGTCTTTGTTTTGGGCCCGACTTTTCAAAACACTGCGAACCGTTTGGTCAACTTTGCCGGTTCACAAGGCAAGACCAGCATGGTCATCGTCCACAGCAACGATGCAGCCGGGCAGCTTGGTCAATCAGCGATTGCAACTGCGCTTGCCAGCAGCCGCGTAGCGAACGCGGGTACGGTTGGCTATGACCGGTCCCAGCAAGGCGTCATCAATTCGGTTCCAACGATCAAGGCAACCGTGGATGCTGCCGGTGCGGATTCGGTGTTTCTGACGGCAACGACAGCTGGCGCACTGCCGCTGTATTCGCAGCTGTTGCCAGAAGCTGGTGTGTCGTCGGCCACCACCCAGTTCCTCGGCCTGACGCGCTGGGACATACCGGCACAGACGCTGGAACTGCCGGGTGTTCAAGGGGGCTGGTTCGCCCTGCCCGACCCGGCAAAGGCGCAGGCGTACCGTCAGCGGTATAACAGCACCTATGGTGAGGCTCCGCACCCGATCAGCGGTCTGGCCTATGATGGCATTGCAGCGATTGCGGCTTTGGTGAGCCAGGGAAAATCCGACGCGCTGACCGCATCTGCCCTGACACAAAATGCCGGTTTCCAGGGCGTTGGCGGCATCTTCCGCCTGCGATCAGACGGCACGAATGAACGCGGTCTGGCCGTTGCCACGATCCAGAACAAACAGGTAGTAGTGATTGACTCCGCCCCTCAAAGCTTCTCTGGCGCCGGTTTCTGATCAGCCGATGCTGACGCTCACCCCCAAGGGTGAGCTGATCTGCCCGGCCGATGAAATTTTCGACAGTACCGCCATCCTGGTGCAACTGTCGGAAGCCTTTGAAAATATTCAAGACAATGCCGCGCGGCGGAATGAAACCGTGCGCATCCTGCGCGATGCCCAAAAGGCTGGGCGCAAGACCATTGCGGATGCCTTCGCTAAACGCCCCTTTGACGCCAGACCTTTGACCCGGTCCTACACCTATTTGACCGACGGGTTGGTCTGCACAGCGATGCAAGTGGCCAGCACCTATCTACATCCGCTGGCAACCCCGACGCAGGGCGAAAAGATTGCGGTTCTTGCTGTTGGTGGATATGGCCGCGGCGAAATGGCCCCGGCTTCGGACGTCGATCTGCTTTTTTTGACGCCCTACAAGATCACCGCCTGGGCCGAGAGCGTCATCGAGTCCATGCTCTACATGCTTTGGGATCTACGCCTGAAGGTTGGCCATTCATCCCGAACGATCAAGGATTGCCTGCGACTGGGCACCGAGGATTTCACCATCCGTACCGCGATGCTCGAGCAACGCTATCTGGCTGGGGACGCAGCCCTTGCCGAAGAACTTGATAACCGCCTGAAAACCGAGCTGTTCAAGGGCAGCGAGCGTCAATTCATCGAGGCTAAGCTGCAGGAACGTGACGAGCGCCACCACAAGCAGGGCGAGCGTTACATGGTCGAGCCCAACGTAAAAGAGGGCAAGGGTGGGCTGCGCGATCTTCAATCACTCTACTGGATTGCAAAGTACATCTATGGCGTTCAGGACGTGGCTGAACTGGTCCCTCTGGGCCTGTTTGAACCCGAGGAATTCAGCACCTTTGTAGAGGCCGAAGAGTTTCTGTGGGCTGTACGCTCTCATCTGCATCTGCTGACCGGTCGTGCGACGGAACAGCTGACCTTCGACCTGCAGGTCGAGGTGGCAGACCGGATGGGCTATGAAGATCGCGCCGGGCGACGGGCTGTTGAAGTGTTCATGCAACGCTATTTCCGCGAGGCAACGCGCGTCGGAGAACTGACCCGGATCTTCCTGACCAAACTCGAAGCGTCACACGTGAAAGGCGCCGCCCTACTGGAACGCATCTTTAGGCGTCGACCGCGTGTCAAAGCAGGGTACAAGGTCGTTCACGGTCGCTTGGATGTAGCGGACGCCAAGAAGTTTCTTTCCGACAAGCTGAACCTTCTGCGTCTGTTCGAGGAAGGTCTTCGCACTGGCATGCTGATCCACCCGGATGCGATGCGGCTGGTGACAGCCAACCTAAACCTCATCGACGACGACATGCGCCAAAACAAAGAGGCGCAGCGCATTTTTCTGGACCTGATGCTGAAGCACGGCAACCCGGAACGCGCCCTGCGCCGTATGAACGAATTGGGAGTATTGTCGGCGTTTTTGCCAGAGTTCGAACACATCGTGGCGATGATGCAGTTCAACATGTATCACAGCTATACAGTGGACGAGCACACGATCCAGACCATCGTCAACCTGGCCCAGATTGAACGCGGTGAATTGGTCGAGTCACTACCGCTGGCCTCATCGATCCTGAAACGCGGGGTTAATCGCAAGGTCCTCTATGTGGCCTTGCTGCTGCACGATATCGCCAAAGGGCGACCCGAGGACCATTCCATTCTGGGCGCTCAGATCGCGCGCAAGGTTGCTCCACGGTTGGGTCTGAACAAATCAGACTCTGAAACCGTGGAATGGTTGGTACGATATCACCTTTTGATGTCGGACATGGCGCAGAAACGCGACATCTCGGACCCGCGCACAGTGCGCGATTTTGCCAAGGCGGTTAAGACGGTCAAACGGTTGGATCTGCTCACGGTTCTGACCGTGTGTGACATTCGCGGCGTTGGGCCCAACACCTGGAACAACTGGAAGGCCACCCTGCTGCGCGCCTTGCACGCTGAAACCAAACGGGCGCTTGAAACCGGTATGGAAGACCTGAACCGGGCCAACCGTGGCGCAGAAGCCAAAAAGGCGCTGCGTTCGGCGCTTGACGATTGGTCGAAGGCTGACCTGAAGGCCGAAACAGGACGACACTATGCGCCCTATTGGCAGGGCCTGAACCTGTCTACACATATTGAGTTCGCGAAAATGCTACGCGCTCTGGAACACAGCGGCGACCCCGGCGCAATGGAAATTCACCTGCACCCGGATGACGATCGCGACGCTACCCGCGCGTGTTTTGCCATGGCAGACCATCCAGGGATTTTCGCCCGCATCGCCGGCGCGCTTGCGTTGGTTGGGGCCAACGTGGTCGACGCCCGTAGCTATACCACCAAGGACGGGTACGTCACCGATGCGTTCTGGATTCAGGATGCCGAGGGCCACCCTTTTGAGGCCAGCCGATTACCGCGACTGACACAGATGATCCAAAAGACGCTCAAGGGCGAAGTCGTGGCGCGTGACGCTCTGAAATCGCGCGACAAGATCAAGAAACGCGAACGCGCCTTCAATGTGCCGACCCATATCATCTTCGATAATGACGGGTCCGAGATCTACACCATCATCGAGGTTGATACCCGCGACCGCCCGGGCCTGTTGTATGACCTGACCAGAACGCTGGCGGCGGCCAATGTCTATATCGCCAACGCCGTGATCGCGACCTATGGCGAACAGGTTGTCGATACGTTTTACGTCAAGGACATGTTCGGCCTGAAATACCATTCCGAAAGCAAACAACGCGGTCTTGAGACCAAGCTGCGCAAAGCCATCACTGAAGGTGCGGAGCGCGCGATCTCATGAAACAAATCCGGTTGTTTTCAGGCCTATTCACGGTCGGATTCTGGACTCTGGCCAGTCGAATTTTGGGATTTCTCCGAGAGATTCTGCTAACCGCCTATATCGGGCCCGGTCCGGTGATGGACGCCTTTGTTGCCGCTTTCCGCCTGCCCAACATGTTTCGCCGTTTCTTTGCCGAAGGTGCCTTCAACGCCGCCTTTGTACCGATGTTCTCGAAACGGTTGGAGGGCGAAGAAGACGCCGAAGGGTTTGCTCAGGATGCCTTCAACCTGCTAGCGGCGGCTGTTTTGGCACTGGTTGGATTGGCGATGGTATTCATGCCTGGACTTGTTTGGCTGACCGCCGAAGGGTTCTATGGCGATGAACGCTTCGACATGGCTGTCGACTACGGTTACGTCGTTTTTCCCTATATCCTGTTCATGTCGCTGGCCGCGCTGTTTTCCGGCGTTCTAAATGCCACTGGTCGGTTTGCCGCTGCCGCTGCCGCGCCTGTCTTACTCAATATCTTTGCCTGTACTGCTTTGATCGCAGGCGCGCTGTCTGGCGGCGACGTAATCTGGTGGCTGATCACGGTCATTCCGCTGGCAGGGGTCGCGCAACTGGCGCTGGTTTGGGTGGCGACAGAACGTGCAGGTATTCGCATCCGTCCCGGCCTGCCCAAGCTCAGCCCGGAAATGCGACGCATGGTTCGCATTGCAGTGCCCGCCGCTTTGGCAATGGGCGTTACGCAGGTCAATCTGGTGGTTGGCCAGTTGGTCGCGTCCAAAACCGAAAAGGCTGTCAGTTGGCTGTTCGCAGCGGATCGGCTGTATCAATTGCCATTGGGCGTGGTCGGTATTGCGGTGGGGATCGTCCTGCTGCCCGATCTGTCCCGCCGCTTACGGGCCGGGGACAAGGACGGGGCGCGCAATGCCTATTCCCGCGCCGGAGAGTTCACACTGCTGCTGACCCTGCCGTCCACGGTTGCCTTTCTGATCATTCCAATACCTCTGGTGTCGGTCCTGTTCGAACGAGGCCAATTCAGCCCCGAGGACACGGCAGCCACTGCCTTGGCCGTAGCTATCTATGGCGTCGGCCTGCCCGCTTTCATGCTGCAAAAGCTGCTGCAGCCCTTGTTCTTCGCGCGCGAAGACACCCGTTCTCCGTTTCGCTATGCCGTAGTTGCTATGGTGATCAATGCCGGGCTGGCCTTTGGTCTTTACCCGTTGGTGGGGTGGATCGCACCGGCGATCGCGGCTTCGGCTGCCGGTTGGGCGATGGTTGCCTTGTTGGCGATTGGAGCGCGCCGTTTCGGCGATGAAGCACGGTTTGACGACCGGTTCAAACGACGTGCCTGGCGCGTCGTCGCGGCATCGCTGGGTATGGGCGTTGTGCTTTTCGCCGCCCTTCATATTTTTGGCTGGACCTTCCAGGTACCCGGATGGCGTTATCTGGCGCTGCTTGTCCTAATCATAGTTGCAGCTGCCGCCTATTTCTTACTCGGTCACCTCTTCAAAGCGTTCGAGCTGTCCGAATTCAGAAAAGCGCTGCGTCGGTCCTGATCAGTCGCGGCGAATACGTCCCACGATCCGCGCCCATCCGCCCGGTGCCAGGAAAAACGATAGACCAAATCCGGTGGCAAATCCGCCCAGATCGGCAACCCAATCGGACGTGCCGCCAAACAAAAGTCCGAACACCAGCTGGATGCCCATCAAAACCGCGATCAGGCTGAAGGCCCGGGACTGGTTTTCGCCGACCAGTGACAACTTGCGCCACAGCAGCCATGTGAACGCGCCGATCAGACCGTAAACCGGCGGGAACCCTCCGACCAGCGGATAGGCGGGATTTAGCAACAACCCATAGACCAACGCGCCACCGATACCGGACAAAACGAAAATGATCAGCATTTGAAAACCGCCGAACACTTCGGCTACCATTTTACCCATGGCCAGAACGAAGACGCTGACAAAAACCGCCTGGGTAAAACTGCCCGATACGAACGGATAGGTCACGAAACGGATCACATGTTCAAACGGCCAACGGCCATTCTCGATCATCCAGTGAAAGATATCCGGGGAAAAGGTGTAACTCTGCAGGGCATCCAACCGCCAACCTACCGCTGATGGCCCACCCACAAGACCGCGTGCACCCAGTGTAAACGCCAATTCGATCCCCATGATGAACAGGACCAACGCCACCACAACGGGCGGCAGAGGGTTTACGGCGGGTGTATAATGCTCACTGGTCATTGGGCTGGCCTTTCGCGGCTGTTGACGTCCCTTGACCTCATGGGTAAGCGACGGGGGCTGATTTTTCCAGACGGGAGTTCCCTTCGATGACCGAAACCAAGTTCACGCCGCGCGTGTTTTCCGGCATCCAGCCTTCGGGAAACCTGCACCTTGGCAACTACCTGGGTGCGCTCAAGCGTTTTGTGGATATGCAGGGCGAAGATTTCGAGACCATTTATTGCATGGTCGACCTGCACGCGATCACCGTCTGGCAAGACCCTGCCCGTCTGCGCGAAAAGACCCGCGAGGTTTGCGCCGGTTTCATCGCCGCCGGTCTGGACCCTGAAAAGTCCATCCTGTTCAACCAAAGCCAGGTGGCCGAGCACACGCAGCTGGCGTGGATCTTCAATTGTATCGCCCGGATGGGCTGGATGCAGCGGATGACGCAGTTCAAGGACAAGGCGGGCAAGAATGCTCAGAACGCCTCGCTGGGTTTGTTTGCTTACCCGGCACTGATGGCAGCGGACATCCTGACCTACCATGCGACACATGTGCCGGTGGGCGAGGACCAGAAACAGCATCTGGAGCTGACTCGCGACATCGCGATCAAGTTCAACCATGATTATGGCGTGGATTTCTTTCCGGTGACCGAGCCTGTAATCGGTGGACCCGCGCCGCGCGTGATGAACCTGCGGGACGGCTCGCGGAAGATGTCGTCTTCGGACCCGTCCGATATGACCCGGATCAACATGACGGACGATGCCGACGAGATCGCCAAGAAGATCCGCAAGGCCAAGACCGACCCGGATGCCCTGCCTTCAGAAGCCGACGGTCTGTCCGAACGCCCCGAGGCCCGCAATCTGGTCAACATCTACGCCGCGCTCAGCGATCAAACGGCGGAACAGGTTCTGGCCGAAGTCGGCGGCAAGCAATTCGGTGAATTCAAACCGATGCTGGCCGAGCTGGCGGTCGCCAAACTGTCGCCGATCTCAACCGAAATGGCGCGTCTGATGGGTGAAGAGGCCGAGATTGACCGGATTCTCGCACGCGGCGCGGAAAGGGCGCGGGCGATAGCGGCCCCGATCCTGCAACAGACCTACGACATCGTGGGTATGGTTGGCGCAAAACAAGGCTGATTGCGCTGGACCTTCCTGTGACGCCTTCCTAGGTTGCCCCAAGGGCAAAGGAGGGCGTCATGGCAGTCGGCAAAAATATCCGCACCTATTTTGATGGTCAGTGGCACAACGGGGACGCCCCGATCATGCGTGCGGCAGACCATGGCGCTTGGCTGGGGTCTTCGGTCTTTGACGGCGCGCGTTTCTTCGACGGGCTGACCCCGGATCTGGTGGCCCATTGCGAACGGGTCAACCGCTCAGCCGAGGCGCTTTTGCTGACCCCAACAGTGACGACCGAACAGATGGTCGAAATCGTCCGCGAAGGGCTGGATGGCTATGCCAAAGGTTCCGCCGTCTATATTCGGCCGATGTATTGGGGCATCGACGGGGACGCCACGGCCATTGTGCCTCAGCAGGACAGCACCGGATTTGCCATCTGTCTGGAAGAAATACCAATGGCACCGGAAACAGCTTCGGTCACGCTGACCACCACGCGGTTCCGCCGACCGGTTCTGGAATCAGCCGTTGTGAATGCCAAAGCCGGATGCCTGTATCCCAACAACGCCCGAATGCTGAAAGAGGCCAAGTCCAAGGGGTTCTCGAACGCGCTGGTAGCGGATGCCTTGGGTCATGTGGCGGAAACCGCCACCGCAAACATCTTCATGGTCCGGGACGGCGAGGTATTCACACCTACGCCCAATGGAACTTTTCTGGCCGGAATCACCCGAGCGCGACATATCAAAAACCTGCGCGCTGACGGCGTGACGGTCCACGAATCTGTTCTCAGCTTTGAAGATTTTCACAAGGCGGATGAGGTGTTTATGACCGGTAACATGAACAAGATAACGCCGGTCACCGCATTAGAAGACACCCAATATCAGGTCGGACCGATTGCACGTCGCGCGCGCGAGCTTTATTGGGACTGGGCGGCAAGCACTCGGTAGTCATACGCCGTGTTGCCAGCCCGCATTTGGTCGGGCATGATCCCCCTAAATACACGAGGACACCCATGCGTAAGTTTCTAGTCATTCTGGATGACAGCCGTGAATGCCTTAACGCGATGCGTTTCGCTGCAATGCGTGCAGCCCATACCGGTGGAGGGGTAACGATCCTGTCCGTCATCCCACCCGATGAGTTCAATCATTGGATCGGTGTTGCCGAAACCATGCGCGAAGAGGCACGCGAACGCATTCATGCGCATTACGAAGTTTTCGCCAAATGGATGCGCGACAAACAAGGGATCGACCCCGAACTGTCCATTCGCGAAGGCGACCCTGTCCCTCAGATCATCGAACATGTCCAGTCAGACCCGGACATCGGCGTTCTGGTCCTGGGGGCTGGCATCGAAAAGAAAGGGCCTGGCCCTTTGGTAACGCAGCTGACTAAAAACTCGGGCAGCTTGCCGATTCCGATCACAATTGTGCCCGGCGACCTTAGCAAGGAAAAGCTGGAAGCCATCACCTGAGGCCACACAATGCAAAGCCGCATCCAGTTCTGGTTCGAATTCGCATCGACTTATTCCTACCTCAGCGCCATGCGAATCGAACAGGCTGCGGCACAGCACAACGTCGCCGTAGAATGGCATCCCTTTCTTCTGGGGCCCATTTTCGCAGCGCAGGGCTGGAACAATTCTCCGTTCAACATCTACCCGGCCAAAGGGCATTATATGTGGCGCGATATGGAGCGTCTGACAGCGCAGCGCGGCCTGCCCTTCCGGCAACCGGACCCGTTTCCGCAAGACGGCCTGAAGGCTGCGCGCCTCACGCTGTCTATTGAAGATCAGTCCCACAGGGCGCGTTTCGTTCGGGCGGTCTATACAGCCGAATTTGCACGGGGTCAGAACGTGTCGGACGATGCGGTTCTGGTTGATTGCCTGAAATCCGCCGGTTTGCCTGACGACCTTTTGGACAGAACCCAAGACCCCGAGATCAAGTCAGATCTGATCGAGCAGACCAAAACCGCTCAGGCCAAGGGGCTGTTTGGCGCGCCGAGTTTTCTGGTCGGTGACGAACTATACTGGGGTGACGATCGGTTGGATGATGCAATCCGGTTGGCAGCCAACATTTAGAATCGTTCCAAATCTTGACTTATCCGGCTCGGACCCGCATATCAGAGGCAACTGAAACGGAGCCGTGACATGTTCATCCAGACCGAATCCACGCCGAACCCTGCAACCTTGAAGTTTCTGCCCGGCCAGACCGTGCTGGAAGCGGGCACTGCGGATTTCCCATCGGCTGAAGCCGGTGAAAAATCACCTTTGGCAAAACGGATTTTTGCGGTTGGCGGAGTAACGGGTGTATTCCTCGGCAATGACTTCGTGACCGTCACCAAGTCCGATGACGTCCAATGGGATCACATCAAACCCGCGATTCTGGGTGCGGTGATGGAGCATTATCAATCCGGCCAACCGGTCATCGGAGCTGGTGAAACAGCCGCATCGGGCCATGCTGAGCACACTGGCGAAGATGCCGAAGTTGTTAATCAAATTAAAGACTTGCTGGATAGCCGTGTCCGTCCGGCGGTTGCTCAGGATGGCGGTGACATCACGTTCCACGGGTTTGACCGGGGCGTTGTCTACCTGCACATGCAGGGTGCTTGCGCGGGTTGCCCGTCTTCGACCCTGACGTTGAAGATGGGTATCGAAAACCTGCTGCGCCACTACATCCCCGAAGTGACCGAGGTTCGCCCTGTTGCCGTCTGACCCCATTATTTTGGCGTTTGATACATCGGCCGCGCATTGCGCGGCCGCTTTGTTGTGCGGCGACCGGATCGTGACTTCGCGCATCGAAGCCATGTCGCGCGGTCAAGCCGAACGCCTGATGCCGTTGCTGGAAGAGGTTCTGGCAGATGCAGGATATGGGTGGAAAGACCTGTCCGCGATCGGTGTCGGCGTCGGACCCGGAAACTTTACCGGCATCCGAATCTCGGTTTCTGCGGCGCGGGGCCTAGCCTTGGGGCTTGGCGTTCCAGCGGTAGGCGTGTCCGGGTTCGACGCATTGGCCGAAATGTCTATGGACGCCCTGCCCGCGATCCGCGCCCCACGTGATCAGGTTTATGTGGCGTTGCCGGACCAAAGTCCGATGCTTATGCCTCAAATTGAGGCAGAATCACTTGGCCCTCTAATCCTGAATGACGACGCCGAAGCACAAGTTCGCGCTATTGCCCGGATCGCCGGGCAAAAGTGGCAGACCAACACCGCGCAGCCAGCTCCACTCTATGTTCGGCCTGCGGATGCGGCCCCTTCCAAAGACACCCCCCCGGTTTTGCTGGACTGATGACCCCCGAGGATCTTGCCAGAACACACGCGGCGGCATTTACCCGGTCTCGATCGTGGGCTGCGGTCGAATTCTCGGATCTTCTGAACAATCGGTTCATCCATACCGTTGGAAATACTCAATCTTTCGCACTTTTTCAGGTGATCGGCGATGAGGCGGAATTGCTGACGATCGCCACGCATCCGGACGTTCAGCGACAGGGCTTAGCCCGAAATTGCATGCATGAATGGCACACGAAAGCAAAGGCTTTGGGGGCAACGCGCGCTGTTCTGGACGTCGCTGCAGATAACTTGCCGGCCATCGCGCTATATGAACACAGCGGTTATCGCGCCTGTGGAGTGCGCAAGGGGTATTACCTGCGCGAAAACAATCAGAAAATCGACGCTATCGTGATGGAATCCGCGCTGGATTGACCGTCACAGATAAAATTTTTCGACCAAATGGTCAAAAATCTGTTGACCACGGTGGTTGCAAACGTCCTTAATTCCCGCCATCACAACAGTTATGCTCGCTCACAGTGGGTGAACGGGGCTATCTTCGCCCCGACCGATAATAACAAACGGGAGTATAAAATGACCCTGATGAAATCCTTGATGGGTGCCACCGCCGCAGTCGCACTTACGGCTGGCGCTGCGCTGGCAGATCCTGCCCTGATCTTTGATCTTGGTGGCAAGTTTGACAAATCCTTCAACGAAGCCGCCCACAATGGCGCATCGCGTTGGGCCGAAGAAACAGGCGGCTCGTATAACGAGATCGAGATCCAGTCCGAAGCACAGCGCGAGCAAGCTCTGCGCCGTTTCGCTGAATCCGGCTCGAACCCGATCATCACGATGGGTTTTGGCATGGCTGATCCGCTGTCCGCCGTGGCCGCCGATTACCCAGACACCAAATTCGTTGCGGTTGACGTCAACTGGCTGGACATCCCCAACATCCGCCAAATCGGTTTTGCCGAACATGAAGGGTCATATCTGGTTGGCATGATGGCCGCGATGGCATCGGAATCCGGCACCGTCGGCTTTATCGGTGGCATGGATATCCCGCTGATCCGCCACTTTGGCTGCGGTTATGCGCAGGGTGCCAAGGCGGTAAACCCTGACATCAATGTTGTTGCCAACATGACCGGTACCACCCCGGCAGCATGGAACGACCCGGTGAAGGGTTCGGAACTGACCAAAGCACAAATCAGCCAGGGCGCTGATGTGATCTATGCGGCCGCTGGCGGCACCGGTGTTGGCGTACTGCAGACCGCGGCGGACGAAGGCATCCTGTCGATCGGCGTGGACAGCAACCAAAACCACCTGCACCCGGGTAAGGTTCTGACCTCGATGCTGAAACGCGTTGATGTTGCCGTTTATGACGCGATGTCTGCGGGCGAAGACCTGGAAACCGGCGTATTCCAGATGGGTCTGGCCGAAGAAGGTGTTGGCGTCGCCATGGATGACAACAACGCACCTCTGGTCTCGGACGAGATGAAAGGCGCAGTCGACAAAGCGCGTCAGGACATCATCGACGGTAACGTCTCTGTTGTCAGCTATTATGAGAACGACAGCTGCCCGGCACTGCAGTTCTGATATCGCGCAAGGCGGGGGTACAACCTCCGCCTTGCCCCCGACTCTGCCGCGTATGACACCGCGGCCCTTTCGGCAATTGAGGACAAGACATGACCGTCCCCGCCATTGAGCTCAAAGGGATATCCAAAGCCTTTGGGCCGGTTCAGGCCAATAAAGACATTTCTATCAGCGTCGCCCCCGGTACGATCCATGGGATCATCGGTGAAAACGGTGCGGGCAAATCCACGCTGATGAGCATCCTCTACGGCTTTTACAAAGCCGATAAAGGTGAAATCTGGATTAACGGCAACAAGACCGACATCCCTGACAGCCAAGCGGCCATTGCTGCCGGGATCGGGATGGTTTTCCAGCATTTCAAACTGGTTGAGAATTTCACCGTTCTGGAAAACATCGTTCTCGGTGCCGAGGACGGCGGGCTGCTGGCCCCGTCCTTGTCCAAAGCGCGCAAAGAATTGAAAGCGCTGGAAGAGGAATACGAGCTGTTCGTCGATCCCGACAAGCGCATCGACGAGATTGGCGTCGGAATGCAGCAAAGGGTCGAGATCCTGAAAGCCCTGTATCGCAAGGCCGAGATTTTGATCCTGGACGAACCCACCGGGGTTCTGACCCCGTCCGAGGCTGACCAGCTTTTCCGCATCCTTGACCGCCTGCGGGCCGAAGGGAAGACGATCATCGTGATCACGCACAAGCTGCGCGAAATCATGGAAAACACCGATACGGTTTCGGTCATGCGGCGCGGTCAGATGACGGCGACGGTGAAAACAGCCGACACCAGCCCCGAGGAACTGGCCGAGCTGATGGTGGGCCGCAAGGTGCTGCTGCAGGTCGACAAAGTACCTGCGCAACCCGGTAAGCCCGTTTTGGAAATTGAAAAGCTCAGCGTTTTCGATTCGGCCGGGGTCGAACGGGTCAAGGGTATCGACCTGACCGTTCGGGCCGGTGAAATCGTCGGTATCGCTGGCGTGGCCGGAAATGGCCAATCGGAGCTTCTGGAAGTTCTAGGCGGCATGCGTCCGGGTCAGGGTTCGATCAAACTGAACGGTGCCCCGCTGGCGCTTAGCGGTCCGGGATCGGACGGTCAGGCCCGTCGCGCCCAGCATATTGCGCATGTTCCCGAAGATCGTCAGCGCGAAGGTCTTGTGATGGACTTCCACGCTTGGGAAAACGTGGCCTTTGGCTATCACCGTGATCCTGCCTATCAGAGCGGGATTTTCATGAACAACGCCGCCCTGCGCGCCGATACCGAGCGCAAGATCGAGAAATTCGACGTCCGGCCACCTGATGCGTGGCTTACAGCCAAGAGCTTCTCGGGCGGGAACCAACAAAAGATTGTTGTCGCACGCGAAATTGAACGGAACCCGGATCTTCTATTGGTCGGACAACCAACCCGCGGCGTCGACATCGGCGCGATCGAGTTCATTCACAAGCAGATCGTTGCGCTGCGCGATCAGGGTAAGGCAATCTTGCTGGTCTCGGTTGAGTTGGAAGAAATATTCTCGCTATCTGATCGCATCGCTGTGATGTTTGACGGACATGTCATGGGCGAACGACTGCCCCATGAAACAGATGAAAAAGAACTTGGCCTGTTGATGGCCGGTGTTGCGGGAGAGGCCGCGTAACATGGAAAAGATGCCCAAATGGGCCGATGTGGTGCTGATCCCGCTGATCAGTCTGATATTGGCCGCAATCTTGTCCGCCTTGGTCATTTTGGCCATCGGTGAAAACCCGATCGAAGCGGTGAAACTGATGGTTACCGGCGCGCTCGGGTCGACCTACGGTTGGGGGTATACGCTGTATTATGCCACCAACTTCATGTTCACCGGGTTGGCTGTGGCTGTCGCCTTCCATGCCCGACTGTTCAACATCGGGGGCGAAGGCCAGGCTATGCTGGGCGGGCTTGGTGTTGCCATGGTATGCCTCTACATCCCCTGGCCGCATTGGAGCATCGCGCTGTTGGCGGCCTGCGCGGGTTCGATGCTGTTTGGTGCGGCATGGGCGGCCATTCCGGCCTATCTGCAAGCCAAGCGTGGCAGCCACATCGTGATCACAACGATCATGTTCAACTTTATTGCGGCGGCGTTCCTGAACTACGTGTTGGTCAATCTTATGCGACCGCCGGGCGCGCAGGACCCCTCGTCGGCGCGTTTCCCCGAGGCCGTTCACCTACCCACATTTCAGTCGATGTTCTCAACCGCCGAAAACGTGGTGTTCAAAGGGACTCCTGTTAATATCACGTTCTTCATTGCGGTTTTGGCCTGTTTTGTCGTCTGGGCGCTGATTTGGCGGACAAGGTTGGGCTATGAAATCCGGTCCTACGGCAAGACCGAAACCGGCGCTGTCTATGCAGGCATTTCGCCGGTGCGGATCACCATCATTGCGATGCTGATTTCGGGCGCGTTGGCGGGGCTGATGGCTATCAACAACGTGATGGGCGAGGCCGAACGCCTCGTTCTGAACGCAACCGAGGGCGCGGGATTCATCGGCATCGCGGTGGCGCTGATGGGCCGGTCGCACCCGTTTGGTGTATTTCTTGCAGCGATCCTGTTCGGGTTTCTCTATCAGGGCGGCGCAGAATTGGCTTTCTGGACGTCGATCCCACGCGAACTGATCGTTGTCATTCAGGCCCTGGTGATCCTGTTCACCGGAGCATTGGACAACATGGTCCGGATGCCGCTTGAAAAGCTGTTCCTGAGCCTGCGCAAGGGAGTGCAGTGATGGAGTTCTTCATTACCTTCATCCAGGTCCTGGACTCGACCATCCGTCTGGCCACACCGCTATTGCTGGCCTGTCTGGCTGGTCTCTATTCCGAGCGTGCAGGCATTTTCGACATCGGTCTTGAAGGCAAGATGCTAATGGCCGCCTTCTTCTCGGCAGCCGTCGCGGCTGTGACCGGGTCGGTCTGGTTGGGGCTGCTGGCGGGGATCGCCTCTTCTCTTGTTCTTTCCGGACTTCACGGTTTGGCTTCGATCACCTTCCGGGGCAACCAGTTGATATCCGGGGTCGCAATCAACTTTCTTGCGGCAGGTATGACGGTCCTTGTCGCGCAAAGCTGGTTCGAACAGGGCGGGCGCACGCCCTCACTGTTTGGTGGCGGTCGTTTCACACCGATCAACTTCCCCTTTGCCGAGTCGCTGAGCGGGGTGCCGATCATCGGGCCGATCTATTCCGAGTTGCTCTCGGGCCATTCAGTCCTGGTCTATGTCGCGTTCCTGATGGTTCCGGCAACATGGTGGATTCTGTATCGCACACGGTTCGGCTTGCGCCTCCGCGCTGTGGGTGAAAACCCCGCTGCCGTGGACACTGCCGGTGTCTCGGTCGTTGGCTTACGCTATGCCGCTGTTGCCATCTGTGGCGTGCTGTGTGGCATCGCCGGGGCTTATCTGGCCACTGCGTTGCAGGCCGGGTTCGTCAAGGACATGACCGCGGGCCGTGGGTTCATCGCACTGGCGGCCCTGATCTTTGCAAAATGGCGGCCCTGGCATGCCATGGGAGCCTGCCTGTTATTCGGCTTGTTGCAGGCCATCGCGCTGCGGTTCCAGAACATCGATCTGGGCGGCGTGGTTATCCCTGTGCAGGCTATGGATGCCCTGCCCTACGTCCTCACCGTGGTCATTCTGGCTGGCTTTGTCGGCAAGGCGGTCCCGCCCCGCGCCGGTGGTGAGCCTTACGTGAAAGAGCGCTGATAAGTCCAGTTTCGGACTCAGTTCAGTCCTGTTCGCTGCAGAGCGGCATGCGGAGTTGATTTTGCATGCCGCAACCGTTCTAAAGGGGTATGCATGTGTCGCCAATCATACCCCACGACTCGGAATCCACCCGGACCGTGAATTTGGGAACGCATGAACGCCTCAACACTGAGGAAAACCAGACATTTAGCCGTATCAGGCTGCTGGCATGACGCCCAGCGATCCGACTTCCGCCATGTGGCCACGGGGCACTGCCGCCGCGCGTCGCATTAAACCTACACCACTTTGCCTTGAGGCGGCCCTGATCACTCTCTGTGACCCGCCCACCCTCATCCAGTAGCTCGATATGCAAATTTACCTTCCTATCGCCGAAGTTTCTGTAAACGCCTTCCTTCTTTTGGGCCTTGGGGGGATGGTCGGCATTCTTTCGGGCATGTTCGGTGTCGGCGGCGGCTTCCTGATGACGCCCCTGCTGTTCTTTATCGGCATTCCGCCGGCCGTTGCGGTTGCAACTGAAGCCAATCAGATTGTTGCCTCTTCCTTCTCTGGGGTTCTGGCGCATTTCCGACGAAAAACCGTCGACCTGAGAATGGGGACCGTCCTATTGATGGGCGGCTTAACGGGTGCCGCGCTTGGGGTGGTGATTTTCAACTACCTCAAAAGCCTCGGGCAGGTCGATCTGCTTGTGACGTTGTGCTACGTCGTGTTCCTTGGCGTCGTGGGCGGATTGATGTTCATCGAAAGCCTGAATGCGCTCCGTAAATCCAAGAAAGGCGTGTCCGCACCCCCCAAGCGTCGCCAACGCGGCTGGGTGCATGCGATGCCGTTCAAAATGCGGTTCCGGACTTCGGGCCTGTATATCTCGGTCATTCCGCCCGCGCTGGTTGGCCTGTTCGTTGGCGTTCTGTCGGCCATTATGGGCGTTGGCGGCGGGTTCATCATGGTGCCTGCGATGATCTATCTGTTGGGAATGCCAACCAAGGTTGTTGTCGGAACATCCCTGTTCCAGATCATCTTTGTCACCGCCTTTACGACCATGCTGCATGCTACCACCAACTTTACAGTTGATGTCGTTCTTGCCGTTTTGCTTCTGGTTGGCGGCGTCATCGGCGCACAGATCGGCACGGTGATCGGCGCCCGCATGCCTGCCGAGCAGTTGCGCGTGTTGCTCGCAGCCCTTGTTCTTGTGGTTTGCGGAAAACTGGCGCTGGATCTGCTGCTTGAACCATCCGAGCTCTATTCGCTTGGCACCGGCGGAGGGCACTGATCATGCTGAAACGCTTGCTTGTTGCGCTGGCTCTTTGTGCCAGCCCCGCCCTGGCTGTTGATGAGGAAGTCGTTCTGGGCCTCAGCCAGGATCGCGTGGCCATCACCGCCAATTTCGACGGCTCTGAGATCCTGGTCTTTGGCGCGGTCAAACGCGAAGCTCCCATCCCGTCAGGACCACCGCTGGAAGTGATTGTCGCAGTGTCTGGTCCATCCAGTCCTGTCACCGTTCGGCGTAAAGAGCGCAAGCTTGGAATCTGGGTTAATACTGACAGTGTCCTCGTAGACGAAGCCCCCAGTTTTTATGCGGTTGCGACCAGCGCGCCCTTGAAAGAGATCCTGTCGGATACCGAAGACCTGCGATACAGCGTATCAATCGAACGTGCCATCCGGTCTGTTGGTGCTGCGATGAACATCCGCGGCGCGCAGGAATTCGCGGACGCTGTTATTCGTATTCGCGAGCACGAAAGTCTGTATTCCATTCGCGAAGACACCGTGGCCGTTGATGAACAAACCCTGTTCCGTACCTCGATCGAAATGCCTGCGGATCTGACCGAAGGCGATTATGTGGCACGCATCTTCTTAACCCGTGGCGGTTCGGTCGTTTCGCAATTTGAGACCACCATCGACGTGCGCAAAGTGGGTTTGGAGCGGTTCTTGTACAACATGTCCCGCCAGCAACCGGTCTGGTACGGCTTGATGTCATTGGTGATCGCGATTGCGGCGGGTTGGGGTGCGTCAACCGCGTTCCGCCTATTGCGCGAGTAACTGACCGTTACCCACGTCCGATGTAGGGCATCGTCGTGGCCATCACGGTCATGAACTGAACGTTTGCTTCAAGCGGCAGGTTCGCCATGTGCAGGACGGACTGTGCTGCATCTTCGACGGCCATTGTTGGGTCGGGCTGCTGCCCTTCTGCAATGGCCGCATCGACCAGGCCCTGCACCATCTGTGTTCGCGCATTGCCGATATCGATCTGCCCACAAGCGATATTGAAGCCCCTCCCGTCCAAAGACAGACTGCGCGTCAGACCCGTAATGGCGTGTTTCGTCGCCGAGTAATGCACCGAGTTGGGGCGCGGCACATGGGCGGCAATTGAGCCGTTATTGATGATACGCCCGCCTTGCGGCGATTGGTGACGCATGATCCGAAACGCCTCACGGGCACACAGGAACATGCCGTTTAGGTTTACGTCGACGCTTTGGTACCAATCGTCCAACGCGATCTCGTCAATCGTTCCCCCCGGCGCGAAAATTCCGGCGTTGTTAAACAGAACATCCAAATGGCCCGCCTTACCCTGAAACTCTCCAAAGGCGGCCTCGACTGCTTGTGCATCGGTGACATCCGCGACCAATGGAATTGCGTTTGCGTGCTCTGCAGCCATTTGGTTCAGCCTGTCAGCACTGCGCGCCAATAGACCAACCGTCCATCCTTGGGCCAGAAACAATTCAGCAGTGGCGCGCCCTATGCCAGAGCTTGCGCCGGTCACAATAATGGAAGTCATGTCTCTTCTGCCTCCAATGTCAGCGAGGCCGCCGGGACAGCCCGCAGGTCGTCCACACGCAGCGGATAGGTCGGCTTGGCAAGCCGGTTGCGCACGACCCAGATCAGCCTTTCCTGCGCGCGTGTGATGGCCACATAGGCCAGACGTTTCCACAGCGGCTGTCCAGCTTCAGTACGGCCCATACGGGCAGCGGCATAGATGTCCGGAGCAAACACTTGAACAGTGTTCCACTGCGACCCTTGCGCCTTGTGAATGGTGACCGCTGCACCGTGAAGAAAGGTGGCGCCCATGCGGGCGGCAAAGGGAATAAACGGCTCTTCCTCGTCTGGTTTTTCAATCTTGACGATAGATGCAGCGCTGACCTGAGGGTCTTCGGCACCCATTACGTGCAACCTGGAAAAGCCCGGTTTGCGGCCAGGACCCAGATAGATGACCTGAGCGCCCTTGATCAGGCCACGCGCCTCAAGATCCAGCCGTTTCTTGCGATGTTTAACGGGCAGTTCAATACCGTCGCAGATTAGCGGTTCACCTTCCAACAATTCGGTATCCGGCGCGCCGTGAACATTCCGAAAAGCCTGAATTAGCCGAATGCGGGTTGCATTGCGCCAGACCAGAACGGGACTGCGGGCCATCAGATCGACCTCGACCCGCTGCCCCCAAATCACACGGTCGTCCTGACGGGCGGTCTGCTCGACCATGCGCTCAAAATCTTCGAACCCCATCTGAGGGTCCGACAGCGCATGGGCAAGGTCCAATATCGGGTTATCCGCATCCTGCCGATGAACTCGGTGAAGGATTTGTTTGCGCGGTTCCGGCAATGCCTCGAACACCATGCTGCCCGACTGATTGACCGGCGCCAACTGTGCCGGGTCACCAAACAGCAGAAGTGTTGGGAAGATTTCTTGCAAGTCTTCGAATTGCCGGTCATCCAGCATCGAGGCTTCGTCCACAAACCCGATGTCCAACGGCTCCTCCCGGCGTTTCCAGCCGGTTATAAAATCGGAGCCCCGTAACCCTGCCGCGGCCAACGCTCCGGGAATGGATTTGTTGTTCTGGTAAAACGCCGCTGCGCGATCCAGCGCCTCGTCGGTCAGGCCTTCGATTTCGGGGCGTTCGTCATTGCCTGCCAGCCATTCGGCGATGCGCTCGTATTCCGGGTCGTAGACCGGCGTATAAAGGATACGGTGGATCGTGGTGGCTGGCACCCCGCGCAGACGCAATACGCTGGCCGCTTTGTTCGTCGGGGCCAAGATCGCCAGACTGCGTTTTTCACGGGCTTTGCGGCTCTCGAAATCGCCGGACACGATCTGAACGCCTGTGTCCGCAATGGCTTTGTAAAGCTCGGCCAGCAGCAGGGTTTTTCCGGACCCCGCCTTGCCAATCACGGCCATCACACCGGACTTACCCGATCCCGGAAGCTTCAGCAGCGCGTCATCGTCAAGGTCAACACCTGCCGACTTCAGCATCTCAGAGATGCTGTCATACGCGGCGGCCTGGTCGTCAGAGTAGGTCACAGAGGGCAAAGACATGGCGCGACCCTACAAGCCCGCGCCAGCTATCACCAGATGTGGAATTCGGTTTTCATCCTGTCACGCTGACAATGCAAACGGGTGTTGCCTGCCAACGCCGAAAGCCGTCTTGAACCACAGCCGCGACAATTCACGCGGGATGCCTGCGCGCTTGGCCACGCGGTTGCAGTCGTCCGCCGAATACGGCCACATCCCGACCGAGATTTGTTCACGTCCCTTACCTTCTGTGCCCAGCACGATCGGGGATGATCCGATCAGGCGATAGATGCGAATCATACGCGCATCGAAAACACCCGCAATGTGGGTTAGACCAAACCCCTCCATCATCTCGCCACCGCTAAGCATGATGGCCCCGGCCGTGTGCGGGCTTGCCGTGCGCGACAGGCAAAAGCGCGTCACTTCCCAGATCAAGGGGCTGTTGATTGGTTTGCCGCCCGTCAGGTGTCCGAACACCTCGTTCACCATGACCGAACCGGTCGTCGGCAAAACACGCATGGACCCACCATGGCTGCCATCCGGTTCTTCCCAAATAACATAGATCGGGTTCAGATCATCGTACTGATCCCGCTCTTCCCCCTTGTCGTTGACATGAACATCCCAGCCCAGCCGGGTTTTGAATTGATCGGCGCGATCCCGAAACATCCCCTCGGCCAGTTTTGGATATTTGTGCAATTCGTCAGCATAGACATAACGCAACATGACTCTTTTCCCCTTGTCGCCCTGTGCAAGAACGAAGGGGGTACAAAGTCGTGGTTAATTTCCGGTTTTTAGTGCGCGCGCGCCTTAAACCACTATTAACCCTCGGCTCAAGGCCGTTGCGATAGCATGAGTTGTGTTTTGCGCACCCAACTTGGCGCGTGCGCTTTCGATATAGACCCTCAGCGTGTGTTCCGAGATCGACAATGAATGAGCGACCTGTGCCCTGCTATAACCCAGAGCGAGCAAGGTCATGGCGTCCACTTCACGCGGCGACAATCCGCGTGAAGATTCGGGCTGACGGTCACTTTCAAACTCTAGCGCCTTTCGGTTGAAGTAATGCGCGATCAGGATCAACTCACGCCCATGCGTTTCGATGAATTTCTGCCAGGTTTCATCATCACAGGTGTGGTTGACAGTAAACAACGCGAATTGACCATTCGGCCCGCGGATCGGAATGGAATAACCTTGATTGCCAACGCCGTGCTCTAATGCATCCGTCAAAAATGTCTTGGCAACCTTGCCCGACCAATCCAGCGTCTTCCAGTCCACCGGATGAAACCGTTGGAAACAGCCCAGTATGACCGGATCGATTCTATGATAGTTACGCTCGCGGTACCGTTCGGCCCAGACGTCGGGATAAGTGGTATAGCCGTATTGATCACCGGCCCCGTCGACCCAATGGTAAATCAGGTTTTCAATCTGCAGCCTGTCCCGCAGGCGAATGGCGACTTCGCTTAGTTCGTCAAGCGAGCTGGTGTTTTCCAAGTCCTCCAGAACCTGGCTCATATCGAGTTTTGTTGCCATCCGCTGGTGCCCGAACCTCATTCTTTCTGGACGAGATTTCGGCTGCGGCGATCAGCTTGGTGTCATCCAACTGCTCGGCAAGCGCGGTCAAACCGTTTTCAACAGCAAAGGCGCTGAGGTCCGACAGTACGTCCAGTATCCACTCATTTTGCGCCATCAGCGTCTCTCCGAAACGGTTAACGAAGGGTTAACACAACCATAGCATGAGGAAGTTTTTTTAGCCTATTCACTGATTTCTACTCCCCAAAAACAGCGGGGTATTTTCATTTAAGTCTTTGAAAAGTCTGATACCATCACCAAAAAGAAACACCCGCGAGCCGGAAAACCGATTCGCGGGTGTTTTGGATTTTGTCTGAGACGAACTTAGTCGCGCGCAGCCAGAACCTCTTCCAAGGTGCGCATTCCGGTCTGTGGAGCCTGAACCAGCACCGACATGTTGCCCGGCTTATGCTCGTTGCGCATCATTTTCATATGCGCCTCAGGCAGATCGGCCCAGGTGAACACTTCGGACATGCACGGATCCAATCGACGCTCGACCATCAGCTGGTTTGCTGCGGCCGCCTGTTTCAGGTGAGCAAAGTGCGAACCCTGCAGACGCTTCTGGTGCATCCACATGTAACGCACGTCGAAGGTCAGGTTGTAGCCGGTTGTACCGGCACAGATTACAACCATACCGCCTTTTTTAACGACGAAGGTCGAAACCGGGAAGGTGCTTTCGCCGGGGTGCTCGAACACCATGTCGACGTTGTTGCCTTTACCGGTGATGTCCCAAATGGCTTTGCCGAACTTGCGGGCCTCTTTGAACCACTCGGCATATTCGGGTGTGTTGACCGTCGGCAGCTGACCCCAGCAGTTGAAGTCCTTGCGGTTCAGAACGCCCTTGGCACCCAGACCCATCACAAAGTCGCGCTTGCTTTCGTCCGAGATCACACCGATGGCATTTGCACCTGCGGTGTTGATCAGCTGGATCGCATAAGACCCCAGGCCACCCGACGCACCCCAAACCAGAACGTTCTGACCCGGCTTCAAGTCATGCGGCTCGTGACCGAACAGCATCCGGTAGGCGGTTGCCAGTGTCAGCGTATAGCAGGCGCTTTCTTCCCAAGTCAGGTGCTTGGGACGCGGCATCAACTGTTGAGCCTGAACATTTGTGAACTGCGCGAACGAACCGTCCGGAGTTTCATAGCCCCAAATCCGCTGGCTATCCGAATACATCGGGTCGCCACCATTACAATGCTCGTCGTCGCCGTCATCCTGATTGCAGTGGATGACAACTTCATCACCGACTTTCCAGCGGGTGACTTTTGAACCAACTGCCCAAACGATGCCAGACGCATCCGAACCAGCAATGTGATAAGGTGCCTTATGGCCGTCAAAAGGCGAGATCGGCTTGCCCAGCGAGGCCCAGACGCCGTTGTAGTTGACGCCTGCAGCCATGACCAGAACCAGCACTTCGTGACTGTCCAGCACGGGGACGTCTACGACTTCCTGAATCATCGCGGTGTCCGGGTCGCCGTGGCGCTCCTTGCGGATCGCCCATGCATACATTTTCTTGGGCACAAAACCCATCGGAGGGATTTCACCCATCTCATAGAGGTCTTTTTCCGGTGCCTCGTACGACGCGATGCCGCTGTCGGTGTCCAGAGCCATGTTGGCCTCCTTCAGTTCTAAACCTTTGCCGCGATGCAGAATCGCGTGCATTAACCGATGGAATATTGGCCTTTAGGAAATAATGCAACCGAAATCGGTGCCGTTTTGTAACTTTATGACCCAGCGGATGCAGAAATTTCCTTCGCATCTGCAGCATTTCCCTCGTCTGGTCCCATCGGAACCGAGGCTGCATAATACTCCAGAAGATCAACCCTTTGACCGGACAGGCATATTTTCCCGTCACTGCGCCTGAGAATTCGCCGTTCGACCAACTGATCAATCGCGGCTTCAACCGATGTCTGGTTCTCTTGGTCCGTCATTCCATTGCGACGCATGAGCTCGACAATCACCTGAACGGCATCGGCCTCCGACATCTCTTTATGCTTTTGCATTAGCCAACACGCGGCGGGTACCGGGACCAGCGGGATGGCAGCGCGGAGTCGCGTCATCAGGTCACGCGCCAAATCGGTCATCAGATCACGCTGATGATCTGCCCGAAACGCCCGCAAGGAAACGGGCTGACCATATCGGACCGAGGCTAGGCCAAATCGTTTGTAGCGCCCGATCACACGCCGCCAGAGCTGTTTGAGGATCCATCTGGTGATTACACCGATCCGCGCGCGAAACCGTCGTTCATTGCCTAATGCGGCACGCGTCAAAACAGTGTCTTCGAGCACACGATCATAGTTCAGCGCCACGGGGACGAATACAACATCGCGGCCCTCTTCCGAGGTCCCGTCAATAATATATTTGAGCAAACCCAGCTTTGGACGACCCAGGGCACCAGTCAGACTTAGCCCACCTTCGGGGAACATGGCCTGCGTCACTCCTGCCGCGGTTGCGTGGCGCACATAACAGGACAGCACCTGACGATAGAGATCATTGCCGGACTTTCGCCGGATAAAATAAGCACCCATCGCACGGATCAGACGGCTAAGTGGCCAGACACGGGCCCATTCACCCACCGCATAAGAAAGGGCCGAATGTTGCGCTGCGAGGTAGGTAACGAGCACATAGTCCATATTGCTGCGATGATTCATGACGAAAACCACCGTGGCGTCGGGGTCGATGTTTTCGATAGCGTCTTCGTCCTGATAGCTAAGCTGCACATGATAAAACGCATTGCTCAGCAAACGAGCCAGACGGATCGCAATGCTGAAATAGGCAACGGCTGAAAACGAGGGAACGATCTCACGCGCGTATCGCTGCGCTTGCTCGAACGCCACAGCATCGGGGACACCCGTTTCGCGTGCGTGATCCTGAACGGCCTGACCAACCTGCGGGTCATAGATCAGGCGCTGAATCATATCGTGACGGTGTGCCAACTTGAACGGCTGGATCGGCCGCTTCAGGCGCGTGTTCAATCGTTTCACCGCTCGTTCGAGTCGACGCCTGAAAAACCACCGCACCGACGGGAACAGAAAATGTGATGCCAAAGTGACCACGGCAAACACCAGGATCAGCAAAAAAAGCCAAAGCGGAAGTTCCACGGTCTGAGTCATGCGTGCACCCTGCCACCAAACGCTGCGTCCTACAATCTGAAGAACCCAATATGCCGCGACGCAGCGAATTGACATGTCCCGAAAATTGCGCTTTAGAGGCCAGGAACGTAATTTTCTTGCCCAACCGATACGTGAGGTCCAGCTATGACGCAGACGCAGAAAGATCGCCCCTGGCTCATCCGAACCTATGCCGGTCATTCCACCGCCAAAGCGTCGAACGCCTTGTATCGCGGGAACCTGGCAAAAGGCCAGACGGGCCTGTCGGTGGCCTTCGATCTGCCCACGCAGACCGGTTATGACAGCGATCATACGCTCGCGCGCGGCGAAGTGGGCAAGGTTGGCGTACCCGTCGGCCACCTAGGCGATATGCGGGTTCTGTTCGACCAGATTCCGTTGGAACAGATGAACACTTCGATGACGATCAACGCGACAGCGCCTTGGCTGCTTGCGCTTTACATCGCTGTGGCCGAGGAACAAGGCGCAGATATCTCCAAACTTCAGGGCACGGTACAAAACGACCTGATCAAGGAATACCTGAGCCGCGGCACCTATGTCTGCCCGCCCAAACCCTCGCTTAAGATGATCGCAGACGTGGCCGAGTACTGTTATACCAACGTGCCGAAATGGAACCCGATGAACGTGTGTTCCTATCACCTGCAAGAAGCCGGCGCGACACCGGAGCAAGAGCTGTCTTATGCGCTGGCCACCGCCATCGCCGTACTGGACGAACTGCGCCCTCGTGTTCCCGCCGAGGATTTCCCGGCACTTTGCGGACGGATTTCGTTCTTTGTTAACGCAGGTATCCGCTTTGTCACTGAAATGTGCAAAATGCGCGCTTTCGTCGATCTTTGGGACGAAATCCTGCGCGACCGCTACGGCGTAGAGAACCCGAAATTCCGCCGATTCCGGTATGGCGTTCAGGTCAACTCGCTCGGTTTGACCGAGCAGCAGCCTGAAAACAACGTCTACCGCATCCTGATCGAGATGCTGGCCGTGACTCTTTCGAAAAAGGCCCGCGCCCGCGCAGTTCAGCTGCCTGCATGGAACGAGGCACTGGGCCTGCCCCGCCCGTGGGATCAGCAGTGGTCCATGCGGATGCAACAGATTCTGGCCTATGAGACCGACCTTCTGGAATATGGTGACCTGTTCGATGGCAACCCCGCCGTGGACGCGAAGGTTGAAGAATTGAAACAGGGCGCACGCGCCGAACTGGCCAATCTGGATTCGATGGGCGGTGCGGTTGCGTCGATCGAATACATGAAGTCACGGCTTGTTGATTCAAACGCTGAACGCCTGAACCGCATCGAACGGAACGAAACTGTCGTTGTCGGTGTGAACAAGTGGATCGAAGGCGAACCCTCGCCCCTGCAGACCGAAGATGGCGGCATCATGGTCGTTGATCCCGCAGTCGAACAAGAACAAATCGCGCGCCTAAATGAATGGCGGCAAGATCGCGATGACACAGCTGTCGCGGCGGCTCTGGCCGCGCTACGCGAAGCGGCGCAAAACGGCACCAACGTCATGGAGCCCTCAATCGCAGCTGCCAAGGCTGGTGTAACCACCGGTGAGTGGGCCGAAGAAATGCGCAAAGTCTACGGTACCTATCGTGGGCCCACGGGCGTTTCGGGCTCGGTCTCGAACAAGACAGAGGGCTTGGAAGATCTGCGGGCCGCAGTGGATGCGGTCAGCGACAAGCTTGGCCGTCGCCTGAAATTCCTGGTCGGAAAACCCGGCCTGGACGGTCATTCGAACGGTGCGGAACAGATCGCATTCCGCGCACGTGATTGCGGTATGGAAATCAGTTACGAAGGTATCCGCCTGACGCCAGAGGAAATCGTAACTGCCGCAGTGGATGACGACGCACATGTCATCGGTCTGTCAATTCTTTCCGGCAGCCACATTCCGCTTGTGCAGGACGTCATGAACCGACTGCGCGAGGCCGGGCTGGATCATATTCCGGTGATTGTTGGTGGCATCATCCCCGATGACGATGCCGCAAAGCTCACTGCGATGGGCGTAGCAAAGATCTATACGCCCAAGAATTTTGAGCTGAATGCAATCATGGGCGATATCGTCACCCTGGTAGATCCGCAAACCCTCGCTGCTGAGTAATACCCGCCAATTTCGCCAATTCCTCTTCTATCCCCTGAACAAATGGGTATAGAAAATTTATTTCTTTGGAATTACGGTGTGCCATCGGGGACACCGGTAATGACTAACTCCTGGGAGAGGGTGAATGTCGGGGACAAATCTGGAAAAAATGTCGCGTAAAGAACTACTCGAATTGCGCGAAAAGGTCGAAAAAGCACTAATCGACGCAGAAAAGCGCGAACGGAAAGAAGCGTTAAAAGCCGCTGAAAAAGCCGCAGCAGAATTTGGATTCTCATTGTCAGAGTTGGCAAAAGACAACCCGGCTTCCGGAAAAATTGCGAAAGCAAAATACAGAAATCCTGCAGATCCAAAACAAACATGGTCGGGTCGCGGCCGAAAACCGCAATGGCTTCATGACGCATTGAAATCCGGGGCGGATATCTCGGATCTGGAAATCTAATATCTAATTGGAACTGATCCCAAAATGACCATTCATATTGGAGCCAAAAAAGGCGACATCGCAGAAACGGTTCTTTTGCCTGGCGATCCTTATCGCGCAAAATGGGCGGCCGAAACGTTTTTGGACGATGTGAAGCAAGTAAATGACGTTCGCGGTATGCTGGGCTTTAGCGGAAGCTGGAAAGGCAACCCTGTCACAATCCAGGGCAGCGGTATGGGCATGCCGTCCTTGTCGATTTACGTCAACGAATTGATCCGGGACTACGGGGCCAAAACGCTGATCCGCATCGGCTCCTGCGGGGGAATGCAGGACAGCGTGAATGTCCGTGATGTGATCCTTGCGATGACCTCGACCACGCTTAGCTCACCGTCACGCGGTATCTTGAAAGAGCTGAACTTTGCACCCTGCGCCGATTGGGGGCTGCTTCAGGCGGCGGCTCAGGCAGCAGCGGCCAAAGGCACGCCAACCCATGTTGGTGGCATCTACTCGTCGGACGTTTTCTATGACGAACGCCCAGATCTGAACGAACAGATGGTGCGGCACGGTATTCTCGGGGTCGAGATGGAAGCTGCTGAGTTGTACATTCTGGCCGCGCGCCACAAATGCCGGGCGTTGGCTGTTCTAACCGTTTCCGACCACTTGCTGACCGGCGAAGCTTTGCCCTCAGCTGATCGCGAAAGCAGTTTTGGCGACATGGTTGAAATC
Organism: Ruegeria sp. CDSC002; assembly: GCF_059610905.1. Taxonomy (NCBI): domain Bacteria; kingdom Pseudomonadati; phylum Pseudomonadota; class Alphaproteobacteria; order Rhodobacterales; family Roseobacteraceae; genus Ruegeria; species Ruegeria sp. CDSC002. The sequence goes on along the minus strand of NZ_JBXWOM010000007.1, from coordinate 138,589 downwards.
GCACTACAGGCGGCATTTCCGGCGGCGTAAATGCAAACATGCAGGGTGGGAAGCCGCCCTGCTTATGCTGCTATTGACCCTTCAGGCATTGAGTTGGAGCGTCGCCTCCCTGCTGCTGCGCGCCACAGAATGCACACACCCAAACGCCTTCTTTACGGTGCTGCCGCCAGCGGCAGTCCCGGCTCAAGGATGAGGTGCGCGAGCGCCACAGGAAATAGGCAAATACTCCGCCTGCCAGAATAAGAAGCAATATGGGCATGCCAATGCATGGCCCATTTTTCCCACTAGTGGCAAGCCCACAGTTGTCGGTTCAGGCCGCGTTAGCGTATTCGAACAAATCTGGGATGCGGTCATTTACGGGTTTCACAGGTTCTGGAGTGTAATATGACCACGCTTGTTCCAACGTTTTTAAAGCCTCTGATTTTGTGTTCTGTTTTTCTTCCATCGGAGAGATCCTGTTCTAACTCGGTCACTCCTCCCTGATTGAAAAATAGACAGACGCGCCGACAGATTCACCGCATCTTTTTGCAGCTTCGGTATGCCCTGAACGCAACTAAGGCTGGCATTTGCATCTGCCAGCCCTAGGCTTGATTCCTGTTACGCCGCCATGCAGGCATTCGCTTTAGCGGCCTGAGCCTCGCTTACGCCATCACCTGGAACAAATACTTCAGCCTGCTTGCCACCCTGCAGTTCATATTGCGTCGTAAACGAACCACTAATCCCCGCCTGCCCGGCGCATTCCACTTGCTTGAATACAATATCCGCCCGATTGCTGCTCGATCCGCCACAGGCCGAAAGAGCCGTGATCGCGGCGACAGACAAAACCTTAGTAAGTGTTTGAGTCATTGATGTTCTCCGAATTTTCAATACTCGCAGAACACGAAAAAACCCGGGAAGTTACCATCCCGGGTTTCATAATTTCTTTCGGCTGTGTTCAAACTGCGCGGTCAACCATCATCTTTTTGATTTCAGCAATCGCCTTGGCCGGGTTCAGACCCTTCGGACAGGTCTTGGCGCAATTCATGATCGTGTGGCAGCGATACAGCTTGAACGGGTCTTCCAACTCATCCAAACGTTCACCAGTGGCTTCGTCACGGCTGTCGATGATCCAGCGATACGCATGCAAAAGCGCAGCGGGCCCAAGGTAGCGATCTCCGTTCCACCAATAGCTTGGGCACGAGGTCGAGCAGCTGGCGCACATCACGCATTCATACAACCCATCCAGTTTCTTGCGATCTTCGATGGATTGCTTCCACTCTTTCGCAGGACGGTTGGTCTTGGTTTCCAGCCACGGCATGATGCTTGCATGCTGCGCGTAGAAATGCGTTAGGTCAGGGATCAGGTCCTTGACGACCGGCATATGTGGCAGCGGATAAATCTTAACGTCACCCTTGATTTCATCCATGCCGTAGATACAGGCCAGCGTGTTGATCCCGTCGATATTCATCGCGCAGGAACCGCAGATACCTTCGCGGCAGGACCGGCGGAAGGTCAGTGTCGGGTCGATTTCATTCTTGATCTTAATCAGCGCGTCCAGAACCATCGGGCCGCAGCTGTCCATATCGACAAAATAGGTGTCTACACGTGGATTTTGACCGTCATCCGGGTTCCAGCGATAGATCTGAAACTTACGAACATTGGCCGCTCCTTCAGGCTTTGGCCAAGTTTTACCTGTGGTAATCCGAGAGTTCTTTGGCAGGGTGAGTTGTACCATTTCCGACCTCGCTAAAATCCTGCGTATAGATATACTCGGCAGGCCGGAAAGCCAACCTTTTAACCTTGAAAACACCCAAGAAAATTGGGCAAGTTCACCACAAAATCCCCGCGGCGCACAAGGATCGTGCCGCTGAAGAAACGAGTTGAGTTCAGGACAGTGAATGCCGATTAATGTTGTCAACATACCTTACGGCAATAAGAACCCCTACCAGAACATGCTGTATTCGGCCTGTAAGCCAGAGTTCTGCTTGATTGCTTCCAGAAGCGCTCCTTTGTCCGCGTTTGCAAGGGCTGATTTTCAACCCGATCAAAGCATCATTCATATTCATTGGGACGACCGGTTGTTCCCCAAGCCGGAAACGGAAGCGCAGGCTTCTGATTTTCGTTCTACCTGTGACGGCATGAGACAATACCAGGCCAATGGCGGGCGCGTGATCTGGACCATTCACAATCAGTTCGCGCATTCCGAAGGAGTCAAGACAGATTACTTCCGCAATAACCGCCGGGAATTAGCGGAAATTGTCGACCTGATTCACGTTCACACGCCCCATGCCCGGCAACATATGATTGATGAATATGGCACTGACCCGGATAAACTGCGCCTCATTCCGCATCCGAGCTATCTTGGTGTTTACGAACCGTCAGAGCAAACGTTGAAACGCCCCCTTCCTCTGCGCGAGCGCACCCATTTCTTAAGCTTTGGAACAATGCGGGGCAGCCGTGAATTGGAACGGCTGGAAGATGCCGCAAAAAAAATGACCAATCGCGGGCACGACTTTCAGGTATCAGTCGTCGGGCGGGTGTATCCGTCCGGCCGCCGCCTGATGCGCCGCATGCGATCAAACCGAAATACTACGGTTATTCCTGATCGAATTCCTGATTCCGAAATAGCCCAAGTGTTCTCAAATGTGCATGCATACATGCTGCCGTCGACGACCACTTTTACCTCGGGAACGGCAATGCTGGCGCAGACCTTTGGCTTGCCAATTATCGGCCCCGACATTGATGCGCACAAGCATACCACACCAGAGGCCTGTCATGATCTGCTCTATCCCGCGCAGAACCCAAGAGGCTTGATCCGCATGATGATGCGTGTGCTCAGCATGTCCGATGAGGAACTGGCCGAAAAACGTCAGGCCTGTCTCGACTTTGCGGTTGAACGCAGACCGCACCGAATATCCGGCGACCTGAAACGCGCGTTGTCTGAATTGGCCTAGATGCGGTCGTCCGTTAACGCGTCACCTGCACACGCGCGGCAAAAACCGCAATTTCATCCAATACCGCTTGGGGCGTCTTTCTGGTAAAGGTCTTGAAGATTGTTTCGTGCTCACCTTCGGTGGGCACGCGCCGGACAAATCCCCAGTCCTCGCGATCGATGACCCAGCTTTCAATGCCGTTTTCATACAACCAACGCGCATAACGCACATCGACGAATTTTTGGCTGGTTTTCATGTACTCGTAAGGCGCAATGTTACGGCCAAGGGCAACCAATGCACCTGTTCCCAGTTGGTCCACACGCTGCATGTTTTGCAGCGGCTGGCCGAATTTAATTGCCGTTCTTTGATGAACGTTTTCCGGAGCCGTACTGGAATAAGTGGATCCATGCGTGCCGATGACCACTTTGTCAGCGTCGTGGTTTCCCAGGCATTTGACCATGCGCTGAACATAATCATCGCTGTAGATCAAATCGTCGTCGACCAAAAAAACGATATCATCTGGATCTGGGGTCGTTACAAACTTGCCGACGTCTTTTTGATCTTCCTCGGGCACAAATGCAGATACCCTGGGATGATCCTGGTATTCCGACGGAACCTCTTTCCAGTCGTTCATGCACAAGTGTAGCATATCGACTTGATCAAGAATCGAGCGCACCGCCTGCAGCAACATTTTTTCTCGTAAAGGGTACGAGGCCATATGTGCTCTAACCGCCATCACTCAACCTTTCGAGAACTTTAAACGAAGCGAAACTGTATCTGCGGGAATTGCCGTGGCCGTCCCGATTGAACGGGTTTGTCTCACCGCAATACATCTTCCAATTTGAGAACCGGTCTGCGACCCAGTTCGAATACTCGCGATGGCGCACATGAGCGTTGTTTGGGTCAAAGACGAAATCGGACGAATAAATCACCACAAACCGTTTTGCCAAAGAAAACAGCCGGTGCATATAGGCCTCAAAAACTTCGTCTTCGACCAGATGATAAATGACGTCCAGGGACAATGCAGCGTCGTGCGGCTCGACGTCCGCATCTGCCGGAAGAAACGTCCAGCCTGAACGCTCGCTGAATTGGGCATTACACTTGCGCACGCAGTCTTCCGAGATATCCAGACCTGTGAATTGAGGGATATCAAAAAGGCTTGCCTGATTGCCATCGCCACTGCCCAATTCGACAACCGATTGTACGTCTTCAACTTCGACTAGGGTGTTGATGAAATTGGCCTTGTAAACCGCCAACCGGCCATAAAACCCAGCGCCAGAGTTTTTGCCCTGCGCGTAACGATTGGTCCAGTATTCGTTTGAGGAAAAATTACTCATGCTCGCACATCGACACTGGCGGGGCCGCAGAAACGGGTTCCACAGTCTTTGAGTGCGTATGGTCCTTTTCTCTCAACGATACTAATCACCGCGTCGCCTCTCGGTCTCTGTCGCGTCTTTAGGTTTTACGACATCAGAACGTCCGCGCTTTGGGCGCGATTTTCTGCAGGCTGATGCCGCCTTCGGCTTCGGTTGTCAGCGGATCGGCAATGACCGGACGATAGCTGAGATCAACCTTGTTGCCATCAACACGCGACACCGTATGAACGCGCCAATTCTCATCATCACGCTCGGTGAAATCTTCATGCGCGTGCGCGCCGCGAGATTCCTTACGCGCCTCGGCGCCGACAATCGTGGCCAACGCACTTGGCATCAGGTTGGTCAGCTCCAGCGTTTCCATCAGGTCGCTGTTCCAGACCAGCGAGCGGTCGCTGACTTTCAGGTCGTCCATCTTGGCGGCGATCGCCGTCATCTTGTCGACGCCCTCGGCCATGGTTTTTGCTGTCCGGAAGACCGCTGCGTCTTCCTGCATGGTCTTCTGCATCTCAAGACGCAGATCGGCGGTAGCGATTGCACCGCTGGCATTACGTACCGCGTCAAAGCGGTCGAACGCCTTATCGACGGACGCCTGATTCAGCACCTGGTTCGGTGCCTCGGCATCCACAACCTTGCCCGCTTTGATTGCAGCAGCGCGGCCAAACACTACGAGGTCGATCAGTGAGTTCGAGCCCAAACGGTTCGCCCCGTGAACCGAGGCACAGCCTGCTTCACCCACAGCCATCAATCCGGGGACAACGCCCGTCGGGTTGTCAGCGGTCGGGTTCAGAACCTCACCCCAATAGTTGGTTGGAATGCCGCCCATGTTGTAGTGCACGGTCGGCAGAACCGGGATCGGTTCCTTGGTGACGTCTACGCCCGCAAAAACGCGTGCCGATTCCGAAATACCTGGCAGACGTTCGGCCAGCGCCTCGGCCGGCAGGTGGCTGAGGTTCAGGTGAATGTGGTCGCCACCGTCACCATGGCCACGGCCTTCGCGGATCTCCATTGTCATCGACCGCGAGACGTAGTCACGCGGCGCGAGGTCCTTGTACTGGGGCGCATAACGCTCCATGAACCGTTCGCCTTCGGAGTTGGTTAGGTAACCGCCCTCACCACGCGCGCCTTCGGTGATCAGGCAGCCAGAGCCGTAGATGCCGGTCGGGTGGAATTGAACGAATTCCATATCCTGCAGGGCCAGACCCGCGCGGGCCACCATGCCGCCACCATCACCGGTGCAGGTGTGGGCCGATGTTGCGCTGAAATAGGCGCGGCCATAACCGCCTGTCGCCAGCACAACCATCTTGGCGTTGAAGACATGCATCGTTCCGTCGTCCAGCTTCCAGCAGACAACGCCCTGACACTGCCCGTCTTCGGACATGATTAGGTCGATGGCGAAGTATTCGATATAAAATTCAGCGTTGTTCTTCAGCGACTGACCATACAGCGTGTGCAGGATTGCGTGACCGGTCCGGTCAGCAGCCGCACAGGTCCGCTGCACGGCCGGGCCTTCACCAAACTCGGTGGTGTGACCGCCGAAGGGACGCTGGTAGATCTTGCCTTCCTCAGTCCGGCTGAACGGCACGCCATAGTGTTCCAGTTCGTACACAGCCTTTGGGGCTTCACGCGCAAGGTATTCCATCGCGTCGGTGTCACCCAGCCAGTCCGAGCCTTTGACGGTGTCGTACATGTGCCACTGCCAGTGGTCCGGGCCCATGTTGGACAGAGATGCGGCGATTCCGCCCTGCGCGGCAACCGTGTGCGAGCGTGTCGGAAACACCTTCGTGACACATGCCGTGCGCAGACCTTGTTCTGCCATGCCCAGCGTGGCGCGCAGACCAGCGCCGCCAGCGCCGACAACAACCACGTCATATTCGTGTGTTTCGTATTCGTATGCAGCTGTCATTTGATTATTTCCTTACCGCGCGTTTCACAGAGCCAGCTTGATCAGGGCAAACAGCCCGGCAGCTATCAATGTGTAGCCAAACGCCGCGACGGCCATGAGGCTCAGCTTTTCTGCGACACCATGGACATAGTCTTCAATTGCGACCTGAGTTTCGTGGACCAGATGGATGATGACGACAACCATTGTCAGCCCGGTCACAATCGCCGGGAAGGGACGGCCATAATAAACCAGGACTTCTTCGTATGACCTGCCCAATCCGTTTGCGAAGACGAAGACAAACAGCGGTACAAGAAAGACAAGTGCCGCCGAGCTTACCATCATCTGCCAGTGATGATGCGTACCTTCGCCTCCGGCACCGGCACCCTGCGCGCGTTTGCGGTCAGTGAGGTAATTCATGGCCAATCTCCTTAAACCGCAATTGCCGTGATGAAGGCGAGGATGGTGGCCAACACCAGCATGCCGATCCCCATCTTTTCGGAGATACCGACATCTACGCAATACCCCAGATCCCAGATCACGTGACGCAGACGACCCAGCATGTGATAGAAGATCGCCCAGGTCGCAGCGAACATCACCAGATCACCCAGCCAGCTTCTCATCAGCACATCGATGAAGTTGAATGCCGTTTCGGATGTTGCCGCCGCCAGGAACCACCAGACGACAAAGAATGCGATCGCTAGCGACGCAATACCCGTGATGCGCACAAGGATCGATGTCATCGAAGTCAGTTGGGGGCGGTAGATCGTGAGGTGAGGTGAAAGAGGGCGGTTGCCCCGATTTACATCGGCCATGTTGGCTCCTTTACGGTTGGCTTCCGAAGGTTTTACTGTTTTTTGCGGTTCTGTCACGTGCTGCAGATGCAAAAAAGTTCACAATTGACGCAAAATGACGGATATTTGCATTATGTGATCACACAAAATAAGCTCGTGATCACAAAAAGTTTCCATCCTTTATGATGTTAGCGCCTACAGACCCGATTCTGTTGTTTGGCTATTTCAGATCAGCGGTTTGCTGGGTCACCTCGCGCAGCAGTTTCTTACGAATCCGCTCGGGGTAATCAGCAAACCCTGAGGCTGAGACGACAAACGCCCCCTCGCCCACGATCACATTTTCAAAGAAATACGCGGTCAGATCCGGTTCGCTTTCTTCGATTGCAATCGCGTTCACCGTCACACCGCGTGTCCGCAGAATTCTGTGTACGTCCGATGGTTCAATCCCCTCGTTCGACACCCCATCGCCAGAGATATCGATCAGGTGGCGTTTGCAATCCGACACCGTATCGAAATAGGACATGGTCGATTCCAGCGCCTCGCCAATTGCGGTGGAAAAGTTGCGCCAGACCCTTGGATCGTTGGCCACTTTCACAGCAAACTGATCAATTGCCTCGAAACTGTCTATATGTGTCCACGGAACGGTGACCATCTGACGAGAGGACCCTGTCCACTGCACCAGCATCACGCGGGCTTTCCCGCGCACCAATGCCTCGGACACGATCGGGTCACGCAAACCGGCTGCTAGGCCATCCATTTGTATTCGATACTCAGTCGAATCGACCGACCCCGAGACGTCTACAGCGAGCGCCAATGCCAAATCGCAAGCATATGCAGGTGGCGTCAGACAGACGCAGGCAGCTATTGTGCGAAGCAATGTCATGACCACAGCCTAGCACGATTGGCGCTGGCCGCGATCAAATGAATGTCACCACGAGTATCAGATCGGCATCAAAGCCCAGTAATCCAGATCAAGCAGAACATTGGGCAGATAACGACCGTCTTCGTTTTTCAACTCAAACGGCACGCCGCCCTTTGTGGCGACCAACCGCAGGCGAACCGCACCAACACCCGGAATGGCAGTTTCCACCTTATCCAGAACTTCGGACCAGGCTTTGATCGTATCGCCTGCAAAGCAGGGGTTCGCATGCGCGCCACCGTTCAGGCCAACGATCATCTGTGCGTTAGCCAACCCGTTGAACGACAGGGTCCGCGCCATGGAAATCACGTGACCGCCATAGATCAGCCGCCCTTCGGGACGGAAGGTCAGATCGAAATGCACCTTGGCGGTGTTCTGCCACAGGCGGGTGGCCAGCATATGCTCGGCCTCTTCGACCGTGACGCCATCGACATGATCAATGGTCTCGCCAATCTCATAGTCGCCCCAGCGATGCGCCTCACCAGCCTGAGCAAAATCGTACTGAGTAAAATCAAGGCCCTCGGGCGCGATCAGATCCTTCGCATCCAGCGCCTTTTTCAGTTCCGGCACCACAGTCTCGGGTGCGGGCGCATCCAGATCCGATTTCCGAACCATGACCCAACGCACATATTCGATGACGACTTCATCGTGCTGATTCAGACCACGCGTGCGCACCCAGACAACACCGGTTTTGCCATTCGAGTTCTGCTTGAGACCAATAACCTCGGATTCCGAGCGCAAGGTATCGCCGGAATAGACTGGCTTTAGCCAGCGCCCCTCGGCATAGCCCAGATTGGCCACGGCATTCAGCGAAATATCCGGGACAGTTTTGCCAAACACGACATGAAACGCCGCCAGATCATCAATGGGACTTTGCGGCAGACCACAATTCCGGGCGAATTCGTCCGAGGAATACAGCGCATGTCGCGCCGGATAGAGCGCATGGTACAGCGCCCGCTCACCATCGGTCACCGTGCGCGGCACGGCATGGTGCAACACCTGACCAATGGAATAGTCCTCAAAAAAGCGGCCCGGATTGGTTTTTGCCATTATTGCTGTCCCAGTTTCATGTCAGGTGAATAGTCGGCCTCGACCTCTTTGGTCACGGCTTGCGCGCAACGCATCATGCGGCTGTTTTCGTCATAGGCATAGGACGGGTCGCCATACAAATCCCACCCTTTTGCCAATGCGTCTGTTACTTTGTGGCAGAAGGCCGAGGTGTCTTCTTCGGTCAATAAACGGTAGAGTTTTGCCATGATGTCAGGTCCTTACGAGGGGAACGGCGACGGGCCGACTAGCCCGTGAACGTAACCGATGACACCCAGCAGCACGATCGAGGCCACAAAGAACATCGCGTCTTTGCCATAGGTGCCGGGTTCACCGGGCGTCCAGTCAGGTTCAGACTTGTTGATTACGATCACCTCAACCACAGCCCAGGCCAACAATCCGCCAAACAGGATGATCGAGGCCAGATCCCCATTCACCAGCAAATGCGCGAAAGCCCACAGCTTGAACCCGCCCAGCATCGGGTGGCGGAGCTTGTTCAGAAGACGGCCCTTGGTTCCGGCGGGGCTCAACATGAAGATCGCGATCAAAACCAGCAGGTTGTTGATGTGAATCATGAAGGCAGGCGGGGCCCAGACATAGATGAAATCGGTCATGCGATAGCCGAAGATCATCAGCAGGATCGATGCCACCAAGGCCAGCGCGACCGCGCCCTTGCCGGCGTCGCCCATCGCAGCGCGACGCTCTGGCATCACACGTTTGAACAGATGCGCGGCCCACCAAAGTGCCACACCGAGAATGAGAAGAACAAAGCCCATGCTGGCTTACCCCGCTTGCAAAGCTGTAATTGCCTCCGCTTTTGCCAGAATTTCGCGGGCAGTTACAACGTGCAGATTTTCAACGATCTTGCCGTCGACCACGGCAACGCCCTGTCCTTGCGCCTCAACCTCTTCGAAAGCGGCAATCTGGCGACGGGCCAGATCGATCTCGGTCTCCGACGGGGCATAGGCTGCGTTGGTGACATCGACCTGTGCGGGATGGATCAGGGTTTTACCGTCAAAACCCATGTCGCGGCCTTGCGCACATTCGGTGGCCAGACCTTCCGTATCCTTGAATGCGTTGTAGACACCATCGACAACGATCAGCCCCTCGGCCTTGGCGGCCAGCAGACACAGGCCCAGCGAAGTCATCAAGGGCAGGCGATCCGGACGGAAGCGGGTTTGCAACTCCTTCGCCAAATCATTTGTACCCATGACAAACCCCGCCATCAGCGGATGGGCGGCAATCTCGGCCGCGTTGAGCATCCCGCGCGGGGTTTCCATCATCGCCCAGATTGGCAGGTCACCGGTAATCGCGGCCAGCGCGTCCACGTCCGCAGCTGAATTCACCTTGGGCAGCAGGACCACATCGGCATCCATCTCGCGCACGGCCTCAGCGTCAGCACGGCCCCATTCGGTATCCAGACCGTTGATGCGCACGATCTTGACCCGTTCCCCATAACCGCCCGCGGCCAGAGCCGCCTTAAGCGTTTCGCGTGCATTGCCCTTCTCATCAGCAGAAACCGCGTCCTCAAGATCAAAAATGATCGCGTCCACAGGCAAAGTGCGTGCCTTGTCCAACGCCCGGTCTTTTGAACCAGGGATATAGAGAACAGAGCGATAGGGGCGCTGGCGCGAGTCCATTGGCTTCTCCCGAAGAAATAAAGTTGCGCGGAATGGGGCATTTTTTGTCGGAAAGTTCAAGCGCAAAATCGCCGCATCGCAGCATTTGCGACGCAACGTGCGTTCCTTTAACCGGATTTCGGTCCAACGGCGGCACCCTGACCGGCAAAAGAAATCGAAAAGGGTCAAAGATGCACAAGACACTGCTGAAGATGACGATGGGCCTCGGAATCATGGTTCTGGCTGCGCAACAGGCCCACGCCCGCAACTGCGCACCACGTGACGAGGTGATAAAACGGCTGACCGAAACTTACGGCGAAACGCGCCAGGGGATCGGCATCGCGCGTCAAGGCGCGGTGATGGAGCTCTATGCGTCGGACCAAAGCGGCAGCTGGACGATCACCGTGACATTGCCGGATGGAATGACCTGCCTTGTTGCCTCGGGTCAGGCTTATGAAATGATCGCCGATGCCCTGCCGCCCAACGTCTGATCAGGTCAAAGCGTCCCAGATCAGTTTACTGCCCGTGAGCGTCAGCAGCACATAGGCGATGCCAAAGAACAGGCGCTCGGACAGCATGAAATGCGCCCGGACGCCCAGCCAGGCACCAAGAATCGCAAATGGTGTCAAAAGCAGATCGGCCCACGCGGTGTGCCAAGTGAAAAGGCCAAGATAGGCGTAAGGCACAAATTTCGTGATGTTGATGACCCAGAAGGCCAATACAGTGCTGGCCTGAAACTCGGTCTTCGACAGGCGTTGCGACAGCAGGTAAACGGCGGCTGGCGGGCCGCCCGCATGGCTGACAAAGCTGGTGAAGCCAGCAACCAGTCCAGCGAACAGTCCGGCGGGGGCAGGCAGTCTGTTTGTAAAGCCGCGCACCCAGCCTTTGGATTGACTGACGTGCCAAACGACAAAACCAATGGAAATCCCCCCGATCAGTAGGCGCAGCAGATCATCATCGGTGGCGCGATAAAGCCATGCGCCCAACGCCACGCCAGGCACGGCCCCAAGGATCAACAGGCGCGAATCCGGCCAGCTCCAGCGTTTCCAATAGGGCCCAAGAGTTGCAACGTCGATCACCATCAAAATCGGCAGCATCAGCGCCAGTGCCTGCCCCGGCTCCAATATCAACGCCAGAATCGATGAGGACGCAAAGGCCACGCCCGAGCCAAAGCCACCCTTCGAAATACCCGCAAAGATCACAGCCGGGATCGCTACAACAAAAAACATCAGGTTCAATTCGAACATGCAGCGCCCCGGTTTCGGCCTGTATCCTTGGCCGTTTAGCGCAATCAGCACAGGCAGTGCAAACGGTATGCGGTTGCATGCCGCGCCGCTGAACACTTGCGCGAAAGCCATTTAGCGACTAGCACAGCCGCGATTTCAATTCCGACCGGAGATTTTCCAAATGGCCAGACCCAAGATTGCGCTTATCGGCGCTGGGAACATCGGCGGCACGCTTGCGCACCTCGCAGCTGTCAAAGAACTGGGTGACGTAGTCCTGTTCGACATCGCAGACGGGCTGCCGCAAGGCAAAGCGCTCGACATCGCTGAATCCGGCCCTTCGGAAGGGTTCGACGCAGCCATGTCCGGCACCAGCGATTATGCCGATATCGCAGGCGCAGACGTCTGCATCGTCACCGCTGGCGTCGCCCGCAAACCCGGCATGAGCCGCGATGACTTGTTGGGCATTAACCTGAAAGTCATGAAGTCGGTTGGCGAAGGCATTGCAGCCCACGCGCCCGACGCGTTCGTGATCTGCATCACCAACCCGCTGGACGCGATGGTCTGGGCTCTGCGTGAGTTCTCGGGCCTGCCGCACAACAAAGTCTGCGGCATGGCTGGCGTTCTGGACTCGGCCCGTTTCGCGCACTTCCTGTCGGAAGAGTTCAACGTCTCGATGCGCGACGTCACCGCGTTTGTTCTGGGCGGCCACGGCGACACAATGGTGCCGTCGGTGCGTTATTCGACCGTTGCCGGTATCCCCCTGCCCGATCTGGTCGAGATGGGCTGGACCACGCAGGATAAGTTGGACGCCATCGTTCAGCGTACCCGTGATGGCGGTGCCGAAATCGTTGGCCTGCTGAAAACTGGCTCGGCTTACTACGCGCCTGCCACTTCGGCGATCGAAATGGCCGAAGCCTATCTGAAAGACCAGAAGCGCGTACTGCCTTGCGCCGCATACTGCAGCGGCGAGCTGGGAGTTGACGGTCTCTATGTAGGCGTACCTACCGTGATCGGTGCCGGTGGCGTCGAACGGATCGTCGACATCAAGCTGAACGAAGACGAACAGGCCGGGTTCGACAATTCGGTCAACGCCGTCAAAGGCCTGATCGAAGCTTGCAAGGGCATCGACAGCTCGCTGGCCTGATCCCTCTTCAGCGGTAATTCAGAACCCGGTTTACCTTTGGTGAGCCGGGTTTTTCTTTGAACGATTGCGGCGCCATTGAATCGACATTTCCCCGGCACAGATGCCATGTAATCGTTTGAATCCGCCATCTCGGCGGACCGGCTAGGTTTAGCGCTAGCTGAATTCTCTCTTTATTCTAAAGGCCGTCAACGACGACGAATCAAACGGGCAACCTTCATTGCATTTTGTGATCACACCCAAAAAAACCGTGATCACAAATAATGAAAATCTTCGTGAAAAACTGCTCCCCTGTCAAAAAACCCTTTAAACTTGCCCCCTAGACACCCCTATAACGGTGTAACGCAGTCAGACAGGACAGTTTCGATGAACATTCACGAATATCAGGCCAAAGCGCTTCTTCGCAGCTATGGCGCTCCGGTCTCCGAAGGTCGCGCGGTTCTGCGCGCTGAGGAAGCCAAAACCGCAGCCGGTGAGCTGGATGGCCCGCTCTGGGTTGTCAAAGCACAGATCCACGCGGGTGGCCGTGGCAAGGGCTCCTTCAAAGAGGCTGATGCCGGTGAAAAAGGCGGTGTTCGTCTGACCAAGTCGGTGGAAGAAGCATCCGAGGAAGCCAAGAAGATGCTGGGCCGAACGCTGGTCACGCATCAAACCGGCCCTGCGGGCAAGCAAGTCAACCGCATCTACATCGAAGCCGGTTCCGGCATCGAGCGTGAACTGTACCTTGCCCTGCTGGTGGATCGCCAGACCAGCCGCATCTCATTCGTGTGTTCGACCGAAGGTGGCATGGACATCGAAGAGGTTGCCGCGGCAACGCCCGAGAAAATCCTGTCCTTCTCGGTCGATCCGGCAACAGGCTATCAGCCCTATCATGGCCGCCGCATCGCCTTCTCGCTGGGCCTGGAGGGCGCGCAGGTCAAACAGTGCGTCAAACTGATGAGCCAGCTGTACGCCGCCTTCGTCGAGAAGGACATGGAGATGCTGGAAATCAACCCGCTGATCGTGTCCGACAAGGGCGACCTCAAAGTGCTGGACGCCAAGGTCGGCTTTGACGGTAACGCGGTTTACCGCCATCCGGATATTGCCGAGCTGCGCGACACGACCGAGGAAGACCCCAAGGAACTTGAAGCCTCTAAGTACGACCTGAACTACATCGCGCTGGATGGTGAGATCGGCTGTATGGTGAACGGTGCCGGTCTGGCGATGGCGACAATGGACATTATTAAGTTGTATGGCGCCGAGCCTGCCAACTTCCTCGACGTTGGTGGTGGTGCCACCAAAGAGAAAGTGACCGAAGCGTTCAAGATCATCACCTCGGACCCGCAGGTCAAAGGCATTCTGGTCAACATCTTCGGCGGCATCATGCGCTGTGACGTGATTGCCGAGGGCGTTGTCGCCGCGGTGAAAGAAGTCGGCCTCAAAGTTCCGCTGGTTGTGCGTCTTGAAGGCACGAATGTCGAGAAGGGCAAAGAGATCATCAACACCTCTGGCCTGGACGTGATCGCGGCGGACAACCTGAAAGACGGTGCCGAGAAGATCGTGAAGGCCGTCAAAGGCTAATCCCAATTCCGTGGGGTGGGATTTGCCCACCTTTCCGACGAATTCAGGCAGGCTCAGGCCCGCTTAAAACAGGAGAATGCCAAATGGCAGTCCTCATCGACGAAAATACCAAAGTGATCTGTCAGGGCTTTACCGGCTCACAGGGCACATTCCACAGCGAACAGGCCATTGCTTATGGCACCAAGATGGTTGGCGGCGTGACCCCCGGCAAAGGCGGGATGACCCATCTTGACCTGCCCGTATTCAACTCGGTCCACGAGGCCAAGCATGTGACCGAAGCCAACGCCAGCGTGATCTATGTGCCCCCGCCCTTTGCGGCAGACTCGATCCTCGAAGCGATTGATGCCGAGATGGAAGTGATCGTCTGCATCACCGAAGGCATCCCGGTTCTGGACATGATGAAGGTGAAGCGCGCTCTAGAGGGCAGCAAGTCACGCCTGATCGGCCCGAACTGCCCCGGTGTGATCACGCCCGATGCCTGCAAGATCGGCATCATGCCCGGCCACATTCACAAACGCGGGAGTGTGGGTGTCGTTTCCCGCTCGGGTACGCTTACTTATGAAGCTGTGAAACAGACAACAGACGTAGGCCTGGGTCAGTCCACCTGCGTGGGCATCGGCGGCGACCCGATCAAAGGGACTGAGCATATCGACGTGCTGGAATGGTTCCTGGCCGATGACGAAACCCACTCGATCATCATGATCGGTGAGATCGGTGGCTCGGCCGAAGAAGAAGCCGCGCAGTTCCTGGCAGATGAGGCCAAGAAGGGCCGCTCGAAACCCACCGCTGGTTTTATTGCGGGTCGCACGGCTCCTCCGGGCCGCCGCATGGGCCACGCAGGCGCGATCGTCGCCGGTGGCAAAGGCGGTGCCGAAGACAAGATCGAAGCCATGCGCTCGGCCGGTATCGTCGTGGCCGAAAGCCCTGCCCAGCTGGGTGAGGCTGTTCTGGAAGCGATTGGGTAAGTGACCGAGGGCCGGGTATATGTTCTGAGGGCAGCGCCCGGCCCGAGGGTGGGTGCAATGCGCCCGCCCACCAAAACATTGGTTTGCCTTCGGCAAAACGAGGCGGGTCGGGCGCTGCCCGGCAATGCTCACCGGTTGGGTCAATATTGATGGGACCAGTGCAGGCTATATCGACCGGACTGCGGAAAACCTTGGTTTATTCCGGCAGAGCCACACGCTCAGAATTCTGGTGGTTTGCGCCGGTCGCGCTGGTCTTTCCGATGTTAGCGATTACACAACTTAACTGGCAGAACGCCGAGATTTTGGGCATCTGGCAACTGTTTGTAGTAATGGTAGCATCTGTTCCTCTGCTATCGGCCATGAGCCGCCGGTTACAAGACACTGGGGAGGAGGGTCGTCAGGCATTCTATCCTTTCATGCCTCTGATTACTCTCTGGCTCGGTTATCAGATGATGTACTGGCTCGGGTTGGTGCTGCTAACCAGTAGCGGTTTCGGAATCCTTTTTCTGGGGTTATTCGCTTTGGTGCTAGTAGCAATTGTGCTCCTTGTTGGATTTATCTCAAGCGCGCTAATTGCCGCCAACGTTATTGGCATGATGCTTGTAGCATCAGATCCGCAAAGCAATCGTTTCGGAGCGCCCGAGTTAGGAGTGACCCCATGACCTTCTCCGACGCCATGCGCACTTGTTTCTCCAAGTTTTTCACCTTCTCAGGTCGTGCCTCGCGGCCCGAGTACTGGTTCTTTTTCCTGTTCATCGTGATCTGGAACGTCATCGCCGGGATCATCGACTGGCAGTTCTTCACACAGGTCGCCACGACACAGACCGATGAAATCAAACAAGTCACTGCAACGTCCAACCAGCCGGTGCAAAGCATCGTGGGCTTGATCGTGTTCATCCCGCATCTGGCCGTCGCGTGGCGACGGATGCATGACACCGGGCGCAGTGGGCTTTTTGCCTTGCTACCGATCCTGCTGATCCTCGGTGCCGGGGCGGTTCTGTTCTTCGGCATCGGCCTTGCCTCCAGTTTCCAGCATGGCGGTAATCTGGACATCCTATTCACCCGCGCCACGTTGCTGGTCGTGATCCCGACACTGCTTGTTTTGTTTGTGTCGCCCCTCCTGGTTCTGTGGTGGCTGACCCGCCCCAGCCAACCAGGCACCAATCAATACGGTCCCAACCCACATGAGGTAGCCCAATGACCGAACATACGCCCAATTCTGCCTTTCATGCTTCTAGCTTTATGCAGGGGCATAATGCTGAATATCTGGAGCAGCTTTATGCCCAGTACGCCAAGGACCCGAACGCTGTAGATGCGGCCTGGGTCGATTTTTTCCGGGCGATGGGCGACGCCACGCCGGACGTCCAGCGCGAGGCCGAAGGGCCATCCTGGGCTCGGACCGACTGGCCTCCGATGCCGACGGATGACCTGACTGGCGCGTTGACGGGCGAATGGGCCGAAATCGACGCCAAGGCGGCAGGCGACAAGATTAAGGACAAGGCCGAGGCCAAGGGCGTTCAGGTCAGCGAAGACCAGATCAAACGGGCGGTTCTGGACAGTCTGCGGGCACTGATGCTGATCCGGGCTTATCGTATCCGGGGCCATCTTGCTGCTAATCTGGACCCGTTGGGCATGCGCGCCGCCAGCACCCACCCGGAATTGGACCCCAGGACGTATGGCTTCACCGAAGCCGACATGGACCGCCCGATCTTTATCGACAACGTGCTGGGTTTGCAGATGGCCAGCATGCGCCAGATTGTCGAGATCGTGAAACGGACCTATTGCGGCACATTCGCGCTGCAGTACATGCATATCTCAAATCCGGAAGAAGCCGCGTGGCTGAAGGAACGGATCGAGGGGTACGGCAAGGAAATTCAGTTCACCAAGGAAGGCCGCAAGGCGATCCTGAACAAGATGGTCGAGGCCGAAGGCTTCGAGAAGTTCCTGCACGTTAAATACATGGGCACCAAGCGTTTCGGCCTGGACGGCGGCGAAGCCTTGATCCCCGCGATGGAGCAGATCATCAAGCGCGGCGGTGCGCTGGGTGTCAGCGACATCGTCATCGGCATGCCGCACCGGGGCCGCCTGAACATTCTGGCCAATGTTATGCGCAAGCCTTATCGCGCGATCTTCAACGAGTTCCAGGGCGGCAGCTTCAAACCCGAAGATGTGGATGGTTCCGGCGATGTGAAATACCACCTCGGCGCGTCCAGCGACCGTGAATTCAATGGCAACAGTGTCCATCTGTCGCTGACTGCAAACCCCTCCCACCTTGAGGCTGTGAACCCGGTTGTTCTGGGCAAGGTTCGCGCAAAACAGGATCAGTTGGGTGACGAAGACCGGACCAAGGTGATGGGCATCCTGCTGCACGGCGATGCGGCCTTTGCGGGTCAAGGTGTTGTCGCCGAAGGCTTTGGCCTGTCCGGCCTTAAGGGTCATAAGACCGGCGGCACGATGCATATCGTGGTGAACAACCAGATTGGCTTTACCACCGCGCCGCATTTCAGCCGCTCCAGCCCCTACCCCACCGATATCGCCCTGATGGTTGAGGCACCGATCTTCCACGTGAATGGCGACGATCCCGAGGCTGTAACACATGCCGCCAAGGTTGCGACCGAATTCCGGCAGAAGTTCCACAAGGACGTGGTTATCGACATCTTCTGCTATCGCCGGTTCGGGCATAACGAGGGCGATGAGCCCATGTTCACCAACCCGATCATGTACAAGAAGATCAAGACGCATAAGACCACGCTGTCGCTGTACACCGAGCGTCTCGTGAAAGACGGCCTTATCCCCGAAGGCGAAATCGAGGATATGAAGGCCGCCTTCCAGGCGCATCTGAATGATGAGTTCGAGGCGGGCAAAGACTATAAGCCCAACAAGGCTGACTGGCTGGATGGACGCTGGTCGCATCTGGACAAGAACAAAGATGAATATGTCCGCGGCGACACGGCAATTAAACCGGAAACGCTGGCGCAGATTGGCAACGCGCTGAGCCACACACCAGCCGATATCGCAGTGCACCGTACCGTCTCGCGTCTTTTGGATCAAAAGAAACAGATGTTCGAAAGCGGCAAAGGGTTTGACTGGGCGACTGGTGAGGCCCTCGCCTTTGGCTCTCTGCTGACCGAAGGCTATCCGGTGCGCCTTTCAGGGCAGGATGCGACGCGCGGGACGTTCAGTCAGCGTCACTCGGGTTTCATACATCAGGAAACTGAAGAACGGTACTACCCGCTGAACAACATACGTGAGGGCCAGTCGAAATACGATGTGATCGACTCGATGCTCAGCGAATATGCGGTGCTGGGCTTTGAATATGGATTCTCACTGGCGGAACCAAATGCACTGACCCTGTGGGAAGCGCAATTCGGTGATTTTGCCAACGGCGCGCAAATCATGTTCGACCAGTTCATCAGCTCGGGCGAAAGCAAATGGCTGCGCATGTCCGGTCTGGTGTGCCTGTTGCCACACGGCTTCGAAGGTCAGGGGCCTGAACACTCGTCAGCGCGTCTGGAACGGTTCCTGCAGATGTGTGGTCAGGACAATTGGATCGTGGCCAACTGCACGACCCCTGCGAATTACTTTCACATCCTGCGCCGTCAGCTGCACCGGACCTTCCGCAAGCCGCTGATCTTGGTGACGCCCAAATCGTTACTGCGACACAAGCTGGCGGTCAGCACAGCAGAAGAGTTCACCACTGGTTCAAGCTTCCATCGCGTGTTGTGGGACGATGCACAGCACGGAAACTCTGAAACCAAATTGGTCAAGGACGACAAGGTCAAACGCGTGGTGATGTGTTCCGGCAAGGTCTACTACGATCTGCTCGAAGAACGCGATGCGCGCGGCATCGATGATGTCTACCTGATGCGGATTGAGCAGTTCTATCCCTTCCCGGCGCATTCGCTGATTAATGAGCTTGAGCGCTTTAAGGGTGCCGAAATGATCTGGTGTCAGGAAGAACCCAAGAACCAGGGTGCATGGACCTTTATCGAACCGAATATCGAATGGGTTCTGACCCGCATCGGCGCCAAGCACACACGGCCGCGTTATGTCGGCCGCTCCACATCGGCTTCTCCCGCGACGGGTCTGGCCAGCCAACACAAAGCCCAACAAGAAGCGCTGGTCGACGAAGCGCTGAGCATTGAAGGAAAATAATCGATGTCCATTGAAGTTCGAGTTCCCACGCTTGGCGAGTCGGTGACCGAAGCCACGGTTGCGACATGGTTCAAGAAGCCCGGCGACGCCGTCGCGGTTGATGAAATGTTGTGTGAGTTGGAGACTGACAAGGTCACCGTCGAAGTCCCCTCTCCTGCCGCTGGCGTGATGGGCGAAATCGTCGCCGCCGAAGGTGAAACCGTTGGCGTTGACGCTCTGCTGGCCACCATCGCTGCAGGTGAAGGCGCAGCTCCTGCCCCGGTAGCCGCGCCAGCCCCGGCGGCTGCGGCTGCTCCGGCGGCGTCTGGCGGCAGTGTTGACGTGATGGTGCCGACCTTGGGTGAATCCGTGACCGAAGCGACCGTTTCGACATGGTTCAAACAGGTCGGCGACAGCGTCGCGCAGGACGAGATGCTGTGTGAGCTGGAAACCGACAAGGTCTCGGTCGAGGTTCCGGCCCCGGCTGCGGGTGTTCTGGTAGAAATCGTTGCCCCCGAAGGCGCAACAGTTGAGGCGTCGGCCAAACTGGCGGTGATTTCGGGCGCAGCGGCAGGGTCCGTCGCTGCTCCGACAGCTGCGGCGGCAACCCCGGCTGCAGCAGCAAGCACCGGCAAGGACATCGCCAACGCGCCATCCGCCGAAAAAGCTATGGCAGAGGCCGGTTTGTCCGCGGATCAGGTCACAGGCACCGGTCGTGATGGGCGGATCATGAAAGAGGATGTTGCCCGCGCAGCGACTACGGCTGCAGCCCCGGCACCTGCGGCGGCAGCACCGGCACCGGCGCAAGCGCCTCGGGCACCGGTCGCAGCACAGGATGCCGCCCGCGAAGAGCGCGTGCGCATGACCCGCCTGCGCCAAACCATCGCCAAGCGTTTGAAGGATGCGCAGAACACTGCGGCAATCCTGACCACCTTCAACGAGGTGGACATGACCGAGGTGATGGGCCTGCGCAATGAATACAAAGAGCTGTTCCTGAAAAAGCACGGCGTGAAACTGGGCTTTATGTCCTTCTTCACCAAGGCATGCTGTCACGCGCTGAAAGAGGTTCCGGAAGTCAACGCCGAGATTGATGGCACGGACATCGTCTACAAGAATTTCGTGCACATGGGCGTTGCCGCCGGTACGCCGCAAGGTCTGGTTGTTCCTGTCATCCGCGACGCCGACAGCATGTCCTTCGCGGATATCGAGAAGGCCATCGCCGAAAAGGGCAAGCGCGCCCGCGACGGCAAGTTGTCCATGGCAGAGATGCAGGGCGGCACCTTCACCATCTCGAACGGTGGCGTCTATGGCTCGCTTATGTCGTCACCGATCCTGAACCCGCCGCAGTCGGGTATCCTTGGCATGCACAAGATCCAGGACCGTCCAATGGTCATCAATGGTGAGATCAAGATCCGCCCGATGATGTATCTGGCACTGTCCTATGACCACCGGATTGTTGACGGCAAGGGCGCCGTGACGTTCCTTGTACGTGTGAAAGAGGCGCTGGAAGACCCGCGCCGTCTGCTGATGGATCTGTAATCATGGCGACACATGTACTCTGGCAAGCTGACGTGGCAGATTTTGATGTCTGGCTAAAGGTGTTCGAAGAAGACAAACCGATGAGGGAGGCCGCGGGCATCCGCGACCTCCATATCTGGAAAGACCCTGATCGAAAGGACCACGCGGTCGCGTTGTTCGAGATCACCGATCTCGACCGGGCCCAGAGCTTCATCGAATCCGAAGAGCTGGCCATGCACCACGAACGTGGTGGCGTGGCGCATATCCAGACCAAGGTTCTGGACCCTGTCTGAAAGCATGAGGCTGCGCCTGCCCATTGGGGGCGCGGCACGAACGGGTAACGCGATGACTTTCGACTGCTCAAAGGGAACCACTGGATGACCACGGAACTAACCGTCCTGACCCTTGCCGCATTACTTTGGGTCGCGCAATTCGTGGTCTACCTGGCTGCCGGGCACGGTAAGATTGACCTTGGCCTTGCGGTTGGCCCGCGAGATATCCCTTTTGACAAACCGGGGGTTTCGGGGCGTCTGCACCGTGCCCTCAGCAACCACACCGAAGGGTTGGTTCTGTTCGCAATTGCGGCGCTTGTCGTGACGGTTTCGGGCCAGTCGAACGGGCTCACTGCGGCCTGTAGCTGGATCTATTTGATCGCCCGCATCCTATATGTTCCAGCCTACGCAATGGGCTGGACGCCTTGGCGAACCGTGATTTGGATCGTTGGCTTGTTGGCCAACACCGTAATGTTGTTGGCGGCTGTCTTTTGATTCAGTCGCTGGCATGGATAATGTAATGGGGAAACGCCCCGGCGTGCAGGAAATTGCCGCCATCCCCGTAAACGATAAGGACCTGACACATGGCAAATTATGACGTTATCGTAATCGGATCAGGCCCCGGCGGCTATGTTTGCGCCATCCGCTGCGCTCAGCTGGGTCTGAAGACTGCCTGCGTCGAAGGGCGTGAAACTCTGGGCGGCACGTGCCTGAACGTGGGCTGTATCCCCTCGAAGGCGCTGCTGCATGCCAGCCATCAGCTTCATGAAGCAGAGCATAACTTTGCCAAGATGGGCCTGAAGGGCAAAAGCCCCTCGGTCGATTGGAAACAGATGCAGGGCTACAAGCAGGAAACGATCGACGGCAATACCAAGGGTATCGAGTTCCTGTTCAAGAAAAACAAGATCGACTGGTTGAAAGGCTGGGGCTCGATCCCTGCCGCGGGTCAGGTCAAAGTGGGCGACGAGGTTCACACCGCCAAGAACGTAATTATCGCATCTGGGTCCGAACCGTCCTCACTGCCCGGTGTCGACGTTGACGAAAAGGTTGTGGTGACTTCGACCGGCGCGCTGTCGCTGAACAAGGTGCCAAAGAAGTTGGTGGTGATCGGCGCGGGAGTGATTGGGCTGGAACTGGGCTCGGTCTATCAGCGTCTAGGCGCGGAGGTGACTGTGGTCGAATTCCTCGACGCGATCACCCCTGGCATGGACCCCGAAGTTCAGAAGACCTTCCAGCGCATCCTCAAGAAACAAGGCCTGAAATTTGTCATGGGTGCGGCGGTTCAAAAGACCGAAGCCACCAAGACCAAGGCAAAGGTGACCTACAAACTGCGCAAGGATGACAGCGAACATGTGATCGAGGCGGACACAGTTCTGGTCGCCACCGGACGCAAACCATTCTCGGATGGTTTGGGCCTGGAAGCGTTGGGTGTTGAAATGACACCGCGTGGTCAGATCAAGGTGGGGGCCGATTGGCAAACCAACGTACCGGGCATTTACGCTATCGGTGACGTAACAGAAGGCCCCATGCTGGCGCACAAGGCCGAAGATGAAGGTATGGCCGCAGCCGAGCAGGTCGCGGGCAAGCATGGGCACGTGAACTACGGCGTCATCCCGGGTGTGATATACACATGGCCCGAGGTCGCCAATGTTGGCGAAACCGAAGAGACGCTGAAAGAACAGGGTCGCGCCTATAAGGTTGGCAAGTTCATGTTCATGGGCAACGGCCGCGCCAAGGCGAACTTAATGACCGATGGGTTTGTCAAAATCCTAGCCGACAAGGAAACCGACCGCATTCTGGGCTGCCACATCATCGGCCCCGGGGCCGGCGATCTGATTCATGAAGTCTGTGTGGCGATGGAGTTCGGCGCCTCGGCCGAGGATCTGGCCCTGACCTGCCACGCCCACCCAACTTATTCGGAAGCCGTGCGTGAGGCTGCGTTGGCCTGTGGCGACGGACCGATTCACAGTTAATATGAAACCCCGGCCGCCGTCAGGTTGCCGGGGTTAACCACGCGTCCAGATAGATTTCCAACCTGTCTAAAAAACTCTCTGCTTCATGCAGAGCGCAGAATTTCAGTGACATTGACTGAATAGCAAAAGCCTGAACCCCCTCGGCCAGCAGGTCGGGGGAAATGTCCTTGCGCACCTTCGCGGTTTCCAACCAACCAGCGACCAGTCGGACATAGCGTTCGAAGCAGCGCGCTATGGGCCCGATCTCGGTGATTGCCGTAGCGCCTGAGTACCGGATGATCAGATCGAACACATAACGCTCGGACGTCATGAAGGCGTGGATCGGTTGCAGGGCATCGGCGATTTCGGGGGCCGTGCGTGGGGCGGGGCCCTGTTCGACCTGATCGAAACAGGCAACCAGCCTCTCACCAATCAGCATTTCCATCAGCGCGTCTTTGTCCCGGAAATGCGCAAAAAAGGTTCCCTTTGCGACCCCGGCTGCCTGAACCACGTCTTCCACTCGCAAAGCCTGATAGCCGTTTCTTTCGATAACGTCCTCTGCCGCCTCAATTAATCGGGCGCGCGTTTTAAGGGTTCTCTTTTGAACTGTCTTTTGCATATGCCCTGTTCGCATGTTTTTTGACCGTGGTCAAATTTTGTAATTGACCGTGGTCATTTTTTTCACTTATAAACTGACCACGGTCATTTTTGGAGATTCGCGATGCAACCTAAGAAAATCCTGATCCTCGATGGACACCCAGGCGAAAGCAGCCTGTCCCGGACATTTGCAGAAACCTATGCCGACGCGGCCAAACGACAGGGGCACGACGTTCGCATGATTCACCTGAGCGACTTGCAGTTTGACCATGACTTCGGTCAGGGAAACTATGAGGACTTCAAACCGTTGGAACCCGCATTGGAACAAGTGCTGCAGGATTTTGAATGGAGCGAACACCTTGTCCTGACAGCACCGATGTGGTGGGGCGGCTTGCCGGCCAAGCTGAAAGGTTTGATTGACCGGGCATTCATCCCCGGACGCACCTTCGACACGCGAAATACAACAAGGATCGGCTTTCCAGCACCTATGCTGACAGGGCGCACAGCGCGGGTCATCCTGACCTCGGACACGCCGGGCTGGTTCATGCGTTTGATCTACAGGCAAGCCCTGATCCGCCAGATCCGCGATCAGATTCTGGGATTTGTCGGCTTCAAACCGACCCGGTTCACTTACTTTTCGGGCGCCAGCTATCCCAAACCCGGCAGCGTGGATCGTTGGATATCAAAGGTAGCCCGGATCGGTGCCGCGGCAGCCTGATCCCGCGCCTACCACATCGTCTTCGCGGCGCGCACACCCCATTCCTGATCATATTGCGTGCCGCCTTCCTCGCCGTCCGACGCCTCGGCGAGGATTTCACCGACGGTCGGCACATGCGCGGTCTCGTCGCCACTGACCCAAGTACGGGCGCGCATCAAAGCGCGGGCGCATTGGGTGTAAATCTCAGTGATTTCTATAACGATTACTGTTGCTGGTTTTTTGCCCTGCTTTTCGAACTGCGCGCGCAAATTTTCATCAGCCGTCACATGCGCCGTGCCATTCAATCGTACGACACTGTTGGACCCCGGCACCATGAACATCAACGACACTCGCGGGTCGCGCACGATATTGCGCAGACTGTCCAGCCGGTTATTTCCGCGCCAGTCAGGCATCGCCAGTGTGTGCGGATCAAGTTCCAGTACAACCGGGCCGTCGTCACCTCGCGGGCTGCCATCGACACCCTCGGGCCCGACGGTGCTGAGGATGCACAGGCGCGACGCCATGATCCATTTGCGATAAAGCGGAGTGAGCTGTCTGGCCACTTTGCGCAGTGAAGGCGCGCCCGGTGTGCCGTAGAGCGCCTCAAGCGTTTCGATGTTCTTAATGAGCTCCATCCGGTTCAAACCCCACTTCTCGCATCAATGCATTGGATCGTGTTTCGATCACGTCTTCCAGACGTTCAAGAAATTGATCCCGCCCCACACCCGGTTCGATCGGGTCAAGAAAGTCGACGATTGCAAGACCAGGTTTGCGCATAACCCCGGTACGCGGCCAGAAGACACCGGCATTCGTCGCAACCGGCACACAAGGAAAGCCCAGTCCTTCATACAGAACCGCTGTCCCGACCTTGTAGGGTTTCTTCGCCCCCGGTGCGACGCGCGTGCCCTGCGGGTAAATCACAAGCTGCCCGGGCTCAGAGAACTCTTTAGCCACGTCTTTGACCATCTTGGCGACGGCAGCACCCTTTCTGCCGCGATCAACCGGTATACACCCAAGGCGGCGGGCATAGAGACCGATAACCGGGGTATACAGCAGTTCCCTTTTCATAATGAACTTGCCGTGCGGAATGGCGCTGAAAATCATGATGATGTCGAGAAAGGACTGGTGTTTGGCTCCGATCACGACCTCGTCCACGGGAACGTTTCCGCGAACCTCACAACGGATGCCAACCATCCAGCTGGCCAACCAGATCGTCGATCGCGCGTAGGTTTTACAGGCTTGCAATGCCCCGCGTTTGGTAAACAGCGCGTAGGGCGCGAAAACGATACCAAGGATCAGCATCCACGCATAAATCACGATCATGAAGATCAAAGAGCGCACCCATTGGATCGCTGTAGCCATCACGAAAGCTCCTTCAATTTGCGCACGGCCGCTGTCCAGGTGGCCAAGAACGCCACCGCAGCCCCCAGCAGAGGTATCAGCGCAGGCAACAGCCAGCCAACCCCCTGAAAACCCAATCCGGTCAGAAACCCGCCTTCAACTGAGGCTTCGGGCAACAGCAGAACACCGGTCATGCCGAACAGCACGCCAACGAGGGCACCGAAGAAAGCGCGATATGTGAACCGCCGTACAAATGCGCTGGCGATAAAACGATCACGGGCACCGACAAGGCGCAGGACTTCGATGATTTGGGCATTGGCCGCCAGTGAGGCATTGGCCGCCAGCGTGATCATCGCCGCCGTTGCGCCGCCAATCAGCAGGATAGACACCCAGCCCAATCGCCGCAGCGAGTTTGCCGCCTCGACCAGCGGCTCGCGCCAGCGTGAATGGTCGTCCAGCACGGCGCCGGGCACTTCGGCGCCAAGTCGCAAGCGCAAGCCAGCGGTATCTAGACCCGGTTCGCCCTCGATGATTTCTATCAGTTGCGGAATAGGCAGCGTATCCAGCGGCAAATCAGGACCGAACCACGGGGACAAAAGCGCGACCTGTTCCTCTGCGGTCAGGGCGCGTGCCGACGCAACGCCTGGGGTTTGGGCCAGCACGGTCAGCGCGGCCTCGGTCTGGGCGGAAAGCTGTTCGGCGGGCGCGTTTATACGCAAAGTGGCAGCCCCTGCTAGTTCCGATGCCCAACGGTCGGCCAGCCGGCCTGATGCCAGCGACAAGGCAAGCGCGAAAACGGCCAGAAAGGCCATCGCGCCAGAAACGAACAGTGTCAGCTGCGCCGTGTAGCCGGATGGTGGAACAACCCGATCTGCTCGTTTGTCGCGCACCAGCATGCTGCGGATGGTGCCCTTGTTCATAGATCCGCCCCCGCCAATTGAATCTGGCGCTGCGATATCCGAAGGACACGGGCCTGAACCTGGCTTTTGGCCGCGCGGATCAGGCTCAGGTCATGGGTCGCGATCAGCACGGTCTTGCCCATCTTGTTCAACTCGACCAGCAGGCGCAGCAATCGCTGGGACATTTCCCAATCCACATTGCCGGTCGGCTCATCGGCCAGCACAACGTCCGGCGACAAGATAACCGCCCGCGCCAACGCCGCGCGCTGACGTTCGCCTCCGGAAAGTTCCGGAGGAAGCGCATCAAGCCGTGTGCCCAGCCCGACCCAGTTCAGCAATTCCAGCAGGTCTTCTTTCTGCGCATTCTCGCCTTTGCCGGACACCATCAATGGTAAAGCGACGTTTTCAGCCAAGGTCATATGGTCCAGAAATCGGCAATCCTGATGCACGACCCCGATCCGGCGACGCAGCAGCGCCATCTGATCTCGGTCCAGGCGTGCAATGTCCTGCTCAAATGCGGTCATCCGTCCCGATGTGGCCAGCAACGCGCCATAACATAGCTTGAGCAAGGTCGTCTTGCCCGCACCCGACGGACCGGTCAGAAAATGGAACGACCCCGGCTGCAACTGAAGCGACACGTCGCTTAGCAACTCACCATCACCATAGGTGTAGCTGACGTTTTCCAGCTCGATCACAAGGGCCCCCAATTATTGTTGCCGCCCTTCTTGCCCGAGCGCGGTTGTGGTTTCAATGCCTGCACCGGGTCGAATTGGTGACACTTGCCGTGTGAAACCGAAAACACCCTTTGCGGTCAGGTCTTAACGGAATAACATCCCTGAAAAAACTATTATCAGGTCGGGCCCCCGACCGGGAGGCAGCATGCGTCTTACTTGTCCGAATTGTGGTGCTCAGTACGAAGTGCCAGACGAGGTCATTCCCGAGGAAGGCCGCGATGTGCAGTGTTCCAACTGCGAAAAGACTTGGTTTCAGGCCAAATACCCCGAAACTGCATCTGAACCGGTAAAGCCGGAACCGCCCGCGGACGAACCCGCGGCAAAGGCGGAAACGCCAGAGATTGTCGCGAAACCTGTCGAAGAGCCCAAATCAGAGCCCGAACCTGCCGCAGCTTCCTCGACCGGCAATGTCGACCCGGCGGTTGCCAACATCCTCAAGGAAGAAGCGGCCCGCGAAGCAGACCTGCGCGCCCACGAAGGCGGTAGCCTTGAGACGCAGACCGATTTGGCACTCGACGCGCCGCCCGAAGTGGAAAAAGCCGCTAAGGACCTGATCGCGACAGAAACCGCAAAGGATTTCGGTCAGAAAGACGCGTTGCCGGACGTCGAGGCAATCAATTCCAGCCTACGCAGCGACGACCCCCTGCCAAAGCCGGACGAAGACATGCCCCCACCGCGCAAGTCTGGCGGATTCCGGCGCGGGTTCCTGCTGATTCTGATTATCGGCGTGATCCTGTTGCTGATCTACAGCAATTCTCAGAAGATTTCCGAAGCGGTGCCGCAGGCTGATCCGGTTCTCAACAGCTATGTCTCTCTGGTGGATCAGGCGCGTTTGTGGCTTGAGGCACAGACCGGGTCTGGCACCTCTCAGAACTGACTTAGATCAGAACCTCTCTAACAGGCGTTTGAGGTATTCAAGTTCGATCTGGGGGCGATCCGATTCCCCAGTCCGGCGACGGATTTCGTCCAGCAATTCGCGAGCGCGGCGATAGACATCTTCACCCTGCAGCAGGTTTTCATCGGTTGAGATTGTGCCATTGGCCCCCGGGCTACGGCCCAGCGGATCACGGTTGTCGGCTTGCATGTCGCCTTCCTGCGAACCTTGGCCCGGCTGGTTCTGCTGGTTTTGTGCCAGCGCTTCGCCCAGGGATCGCATGCCCTCGCGCAGGGCTTCCATCGCTTCGGACTGTTGGTCGATTGCTTCGGCCAGATCATCGCCGCGCAGGGCTTCTTCGGCACCCTCCATCGCGCGCCCGGCACGGTCCAGCGCATCGCGCGCGGCGTCACCTTCGGGGGTTCCGGTTCCGGGCAATCCTTGTTGCTGGCGGTTCAGCTCATCGCGTAAGGCCTGTTGGCGATCTGCAAGTGACCCCTGGCCTTGCTGGCTGCCGCTGCCCTGTTCGTCAGTCCCCTGACCCTGACCGCCTTGTCCTTCGTGGCTCTGGCCCCGGCCCTGCCCACCCGAGCGGCCTTCGTTGCCCTGGCTTTCGCCGGCTTGCGCGCCGGGGTTGAACTGTTCCTGCAGATCACGGAAGGCTTGATCGCTCAGACCCTGCTGTTCGCGCAGAGTTTCGGCCAATCCTTCCATCGCCTGCTGGCCTTCGGACTGTTGTCCCTGACCCTGGCCCTGGGTAACGCGCATATTCTCCATCATCTGCTGGAACTCTTCCAGCGCTTGCTGCGCCTCGGCCATGCGGCCCTGTTCCATCAGCTCCTGAATTCGGTCCATCATGCGTTGCAGGTCGTCCTGCGTCATTTGCATGGACTCGCCGTCCTGACCTTGCTGGTTCTCGTCGAACTCGCCGTTTTCCTGCGCCAGACGTTGCAATTGGCGCATGTAGTCCTGCGTTGCCTCGCGCAGTTCCTGCATCAACTCGGCGATCTCTTCATCCGTGGCACCGTTTTTCATCGCCTCTGTCAGGCGCTCCTGCGCGCGGCGCATACGCTCCAGCGCGTCGGCAAGAGTGCCGTCTTCGATCAGAACGCCTAGCTCCCAAAGCGCCTCGGCGATTTCTGCCTGCTGTTCCGGTTTCAGGCCGTACTCGTTGAACATCTCCAACCGACGCAGGATCACGCGCAAGCGCAGATAGGCGGTGTCGGACCGGAAAAGCTCTTCGGGCAGGTGCGATACCGCCCGCAGCATCTGCGAAACCCGGGTCGCGTTTTCGCGCGTCCACAGTAGATCGCGGCGCTGTTCGATTACGGCAGCCGCCAGCGGATCAAAGAACCGACGGGCGGGCAGCGCAGTCGCATAAGACTCGGATTGCCCCTCTTGATCCGCCGCGTCTCGGGCCATCAAAGTGATTTTTACCGGCAAATGCGCCCATGGATGCTGTGAAAAATCCTCGATAAGATCTTCGGTGAAATCCGCCCGGTCGCCGGTGATCGGCATGGGCAGTTCAACCGTTATGACCTCGCGCGGCTCAGGCGCAGCCGTCAGACCATACTGCCGGTCGACTGAGGCCAGATCCAATTCGATCACAGCAGAGCCGGATACCACGCCATAATCATCGCTGGCAGCGAATGGCAGTTTCATCTGACCGCCGGCCTCGGACTCGGCGGAACCCGCCACGGCCACCTGTGGGCGGGTATCCGCAATGACGTTCAGCGCCCAGTCGCGGCCCGATGGGCCGTCGATTATGAACTGGCCCGAGCGTTCGACGACAAAATCCTGCTCCGGCTCGGTGGCCGCCTCAGTGCCCAAAGGCGTGGTGGTTTCAGTCAAACTGTGCGCGCCGATTTCCCCGTAGAAGCGCAAAGTGATCCGGCTGCCCTGCGGGACAGACAGTGTTGGATCGGATTGATCAGCCAGATACAGCGTCGGTAGCCCGGTGTAACGCGGCGGCTCAACCCAGCCTTCCCAGCTGGGGCCTTGCCCTGCCACGGCAGCGCCCGGCGTCATCTCAGCCACTGAGCCGATGCGCCAGAACGACCCGAACATCGCTGCGATCACCAGCGCAAGCAGTGCCGAATAACGCAGCGCATAGGGGTCGCGATCTGCCAGCCGCAAATCAGGTTTGACAGGCTCTGCCTGTGCAACACGTCGCGCCATCCGATTCTGGTGCGCGTGCCACAGTGCAACGGAATCCGCGTCCATCGCGCCGATGGCTTGATCGTCTATCAAAGCTTGAATCGGCCGACCGGGCAGCGCCGCATCCAGCCGCATCAGCGCTTCGGCCCGTGTGGGGAAATGGAATCGCCTTGCGCCAACAAACAGCGTCGCGGCCAATCCCACCAGTGCTACCGCGCCCACGCCCCAGACGATTTCAACGCGGACCTCGTCCTGCAAGCCCAGCATCAAAGCCGCCAGAATCGCCATCAAAACCGAGAAAAACGGCCAAAATGCCCGCAAGAACTGCTCGGCCAGCATCCCTGCGTGCGTCAGCCACAGGGATAGTCTTGGGATCGGCAGGTTGTGTTTTGCGCGCAAAGCGGGCCTCCTGATCGGGCCCACGCGCCTATCGCGTCAAAGCCACTCAGGTATGGTATCGCGGTTTATGATTTCGTCAAAGCTTGGGCGTTCACGAATAACTGCAAATTGATCCCCGTGCACCAGAACCTCGGGGATCAGGGGGCGGGTATTGTATTCGCTGGACATCACCGCGCCATAGGCCCCGGCGCTGCGGAACGCGACCAGATCACCCGGTGAAAGGGGTGGCATGTTGCGTTCCTTGGCAAAGGTATCACCGCTTTCGCAAACCGGGCCGACAATGTCATAGGGTTGCTGTTCAACACCCGGGGCGGGTTCTTGCACGGCCACAATATCGTGATGCGCCTCGTACATCGCCGGGCGGATCAGGTCGTTCATCGCCCCGTCGAGGATCAGAAAATCACGGCCCTCGCCGGATTTCACGTAAATTACCTTGCTGACCATCAAACCCGCATTTCCGGCAATCAGCCGGCCGGGTTCGATCTCGATCTCGCAGCCCAGATGGCCCAGCGTTTTCTTGATCAACGCGCCATACTCCACCGGCAACGGTGGTGCGTCATTGGCGCGGGTGTATGGAATGCCCAAGCCCCCGCCCAGATCAAGGCGTCGGATGTTGTGACCTTCAGACCGCAGCTTTTCGGTAAGTTCGGCGACTTTGGTGTAGGCCAGCTCGAACGGCTCCAACTCGGTGAGTTGCGAGCCGATGTGGACGTCGATACCGATCACCTCCAGCCCCGGAAGGCTGGCTGCGTGGGCGTAGACCTCAGATGCGCGGGCGATCGGGATGCCAAACTTGTTCTCGGACTTGCCAGTCGCGATCTTGGCGTGGGTTTTTGCGTCAACATCCGGGTTCACCCGAACGGTGATCGGTGCAACCAAACCCAGTTCCAACGCGATGGCATTGATCACTTCCATCTCGGGCTCGGATTCCACATTGAACTGGCGGATACCGCCGCTCAGCGCTGCGCGGATCTCATCCGCGGTCTTGCCAACGCCCGAGAACACGATCTTGTCGCCCGGCACGCCCGCCGCCTTGGCACGCAGGTATTCCCCGCCCGAAACCACGTCCATCCCCGCACCGGCCTGTGCCAGCGTCTTCAGGATCGCCTGATTGCTGGCCGCCTTCATCGCATAGCAGACCAGATGATCCATACCGTCCAGCGCATCGTCGAACAGCTGGAAATGCCGCAATAGCGTCGCGGTGGAGTAAACATAGAACGGTGTTCCGACCGCAGCTGCGATTTCGGAAATCGGGACATCCTCGGCGTATAGCGCGCCGTCGCGGTAGAGAAAGTGATCCATGACTGCGCGCTTAGACCAAAATGACCACGCGGATCAATGGATTCCGCGCAAGATCAGTTCGATGTGGAAACACCGACCCGGCCATAGCCCGAGATTTTGATGCCGTTCCCGGTTGATGTCTCTGCGGGCTCGGGGCGGGGTTTATATGTTGGGTCGCAAGCTGCCAGCACGACAAGCGAGAGGATCAGGCCGATGATTTTCATTGTCTTGACTTCTTTTTTGAATTTGGCACTCGGCCACTATGCCGTTCAAATAGGCATGGTTGTGCGAGATTGCCATCGACGATTACAACCCTAGGAAAACGCCCAGCCCACCGCGTCGCAGGCCGACCCCGACACCGCCATACGTGCCGCTGCTGCCGACACCGATATTTGCGCTCATCGTGGGTTGGATGGGTTCGCCATCCGCTCCGCAGCCTGCCAGGGCAACCCCGGCCGCGATTAGTAGGACCGCACGTAGTATCTGCATCACACCAGCGCCTTCCACCGCTTGACCTGGGCACGCACCTGATCCGGTGCAGTGCCACCATAGGATTGGCGCGAGTTTACCGAGTTTTCGACCGTAAGAACAGAAAAGACATCATCCGTGATGTCCGCATGAACCGATTGCATGTCCTCAAGCGACAGGTCCGGCAGATCACAGCCCTTACTTTCGGCCATCGCCACCAGCGATCCGGTCACATGGTGCGCATCGCGGAATGGGAGGCCCAGCACCCGAACCAGCCAGTCGGCCAGATCGGTGGCGGTTGAAAACCCGGACCCAGCTGCGGCGGCCAGGCTGTCGCGGTTGGCGGTCATGTCCTTGACCATGCCCTCCATCGCCGCCAGCGCCAGCATCCAGTTATCGGCGGCGTCAAACACTTGTTCCTTGTCTTCCTGCATGTCCTTGGAATAGGCCAATGGCAGGCCTTTCATCACCATCATCAGTGCCGTGTTGGCGCCATAGATGCGGCCCACCTTGGCCCGGATCAGCTCGGCCGCATCAGGGTTCTTTTTCTGCGGCATGATCGAGGACCCGGTCGAGAACCGATCCGACAGCGTCACAAACCGGAACTGGGCCGAGGACCAGATCACCAGCTCTTCGGCAAAACGCGACAGGTGGACGGCGCAGATCGAGGCAGTCGACAGGAATTCCAGCGCGAAATCACGGTCGCTGACCGCATCCAGTGAGTTGGCGGCGGGGCGGTCAAAGCCCAGCGCCTCAGCCGTCATCTGACGATCGATGGGGAAGGACGTTCCAGCCAGCGCAGCAGCACCCAAGGGGGATTCGTTCATCCGGGCGCGTGCGTCGCGGACACGCGACAGATCGCGGCCGAACATCTCGACATAGGCCATCATGTGGTGGCCCCATGTGACGGGCTGCGCCACCTGCAGATGGGTAAAGCCGGGCATGACCCAATCAGCGCCAGCCTCAGCCTGCGCCAAAAGCGCGCGGATCAGGGCCAGCAGGCCGGATTCAGCCGCATCAAACTGATCACGGACCCAAAGTTTGAAATCGGTCGCCACCTGATCATTGCGCGACCGGCCTGTATGCAAACGACCTGCGGGTTCGCCAATCACCTCTTTCAGGCGCGCCTCGACATTCATGTGGATGTCTTCCAGCGCGGTCGAGAACTGAAATTCTCCGTTCTGGATTTCTGACAAAACGGTGAGCAGCCCTTCCCGAATAGCCTGCGCATCACTATCAGTAATAACACCTGTGGCAGCCAGCATGGCGGCATGGGCACGCGAGCCTGCAATGTCCTGGGCTGCCATCCGCTGATCGAACCCGATCGAGGCGTTGATCGCCTCCATGATCGCGTCTGGACCGGCGGCAAAGCGGCCGCCCCACATCTGGTTCGAAGATTGATCGGTCATGTAAGAAAACCCGGAGTTGATATGCGCCTATTTCGTCTGATCCCCCTTTATATGGCCCTTGCGTTGGGTGCAAACGCGGCTTTGGCCACGGATGCCGAAACTCTGGCACCGCTCCGGGAGGACTCCCTGAAACGGCTGATCCTGCACAAAGAGCCAAAACCAGTCGAAGCAGTTGAATTTCAGCTTGAGGATGATGGCGGCACCGCGACGCTTGCGGATTACAAGGGCAAGTATGTTCTGCTGAACTTCTGGGCCACCTGGTGTGCGCCGTGCCGCAAGGAAATGCCCCAGATCGCCGAGCTGCAAGAAGAATTCGGCGGCGACAAGTTCGAGGTCGTGACACTGGCCACCGGGCGCAACTCGCCTGCCGGGATCAAGAAGTTTTTCGAGGAAAACGGCATCGACAACCTGCCACGTCATCAGGACCCCCAATCGGCAGTTGCACGCAAAATGGGCGTGATCGCCCTGCCAATCACTGTCATTCTCGACCCCGACGGCAACGAGATTGCCCGCCTGATCGGAGATGCCGAGTGGAATTCGGACAGCGCCAAGGCCATCGTTTCAACCCTTGTCGAGGGCAACAGCTGAAGCATCAGGCCTTCCTGAACGTTTTGTGTTATGCTGAAACCGGCCCAGATGGGCCGGTTTTCGTTTGCAACCTGAAGGAAGGGGAGACGACGTTGAAACCGGTAGTTCTGTTGATTGGAAAATTGCCCAACGTGATCGGTGATGTTGCGCGTCAATTGGATCACCTTCCGATCCAATGGCTTGGCGCGCATGATCAGGAAGAAGTCAAACGGCAGCTAGCCGAAGAGCCGCGCATCGCCTGCGCGATCATGGGTGCCGGTCTTGATGACAGGATGCGCGGCGAGATGGTGGGAATCATCGCGGCGCGCAGGCCCGATATCTGTATCCACCTAAAGGATCGCGCCTCGGGGTCGGACGGATTGGTGCCGTTTGTCCAGCGAGTTGTCCAGTATGAGGTTCTGGACAGTCTGGAACATAGCTGACGCGACGCCACCTTTGACAGCCTGCCTGCCGCTTTGCACTCTGCCGCGCAGGAGGACGGAATGCCGCTTGAAATTCTATTGGTTCTGGTGGTCGGAGGCATCGCCGGGATAACCCTGTTGCTGCACCTGACAGGCAGATCCCGATTGCGCGTGCTATCGCCCGAATTGGCGTGGTCAGAATGGCTGCGTCATGCGCCGGATGATTCGATCATCGATGTCACCGTTGCACATGACGGGCACGCGGCCCTGATCCGAACCGAAACAGGAAATGGTCTGCTGTGGTCTTTTGGTGCAGACA
Organism: Ruegeria sp. CDSC002; assembly: GCF_059610905.1. Classification (NCBI taxonomy): domain Bacteria; kingdom Pseudomonadati; phylum Pseudomonadota; class Alphaproteobacteria; order Rhodobacterales; family Roseobacteraceae; genus Ruegeria; species Ruegeria sp. CDSC002. The sequence goes on along the minus strand of NZ_JBXWOM010000007.1, from coordinate 103,111 downwards.
CCGTTGCCCGGCACCTGCTGGACTTTGATCTGCTGGATCACCCGCAAGGGTTCCAGGTTCAATTCCACGACTTCGGAACGCCCAAAGCCATAATCCACCTTGACGAACGCGAACGCCGCCACTGGCAGCACCTGATGGAGCCCGCATGACCGACCACGTAACTTTCCCGGACGCCGTGCAGTGGGCCGTCCCCTTTTTCATAGCTGCTATTCTGGCCGAGTTTCTGTGGATCGCCGTCAAAGGACGCGGCGGCCGCTATGAGACGCGGGACGCCGTTACATCGCTGATCATGGGAGCTGGCAACATCGCATCCGGCTTTCTGTTGGGGTTTATCGCCTATGCATTCTTCATGTGGCTGTGGCAGATCACGCCGCTGAACCTGGGCACCTCTATCCCTGTTATCCTTCTGTGCTTTGTGCTGGATGATTTCCGCTATTACTGGGTGCACCGCTTTGGTCACCGCATTCGCTGGGTCTGGGCCAGCCACGTGAACCACCACAGCTCGCAACACTACAACCTTACCACCGCCCTGCGTCAGACATGGACCTATACGTTTACCTTCATGATGGTAGTTCGCGCGCCTCTGATCCTACTGGGTTTCCATCCGGCGATGGTGCTGTTCGTGGGTGGTCTGAACCTGATCTATCAGTTCTGGATTCACACCGAGGCGATTGGCAAAATGCCCCGCTGGTTTGAGGCGGTGATGAACACGCCCAGCCACCACCGCGCCCATCATGGTCGCAATGCACGCTACCTGGACTGCAACTATGCCGGCGTTTTCATCATCTGGGACAAGCTGTTCGGGACCTTCGTGCCGGAACAGGAAGACGACCGCGTCGACTATGGGCTGGTTCACAATATCGGCACCTTCAACCCGCTGCGTGTGGCCTTTCACGAATGGGTTGGAATTTGGCGCGACGCGACACAACCGGGCCTGACAATGCGTCAGCGACTGGCTTATTGCTTTGCCCCCCCCGGCTACAGCCATGATGGCAGCCGGGACAATTCCGAACAGATTAAAGCCAAGTATCTGGACCGCCACCCGGAAGATCGTGGAACGCCCGGATTCGAACAATTCGACACCAAACAGCCCAATACGCAAGCAAAACAGGCCTGATACCGCCGACCTATCCGACCTGATTCTTGAAATCCGGCCCTCACGTCCCATATCCAATCGATGTGTGCAGTGCGAGTAACCGGAGGCAACATGACCAGACTGACAACCCTTTCCACCGTTATGGGTCTTACCGGAGTGGTGCTCGCTATGTTGACGGCGCTGGCTGGAGGCGCGACGGGGATTGTCGCGTTGGGCTTTGGTATGATGCTTTTGGGGTTCATGGGTGCGGTGGTCGGTGGCTTTGCAGCGCTGGGACGCATCTGGGAAACGACACGTTGACCCAAGCCTGACTTCAATCAATTGCGTTTGTCTTAACCGCAGATTCACACCTTTCCTCTGAAATCGTCACCGGACCGGCGGCGTTAAGGGAAACGGGTTGCACATGCGGAAGAAGGTACTGGCAGATTTGCCCGAAGGTGGGGACAGCCCCTTGAACGCGGCTGTCAAATCCCGCGATGCCTCGACGATTGAAATGGCGACCGAGGCGGTGAAGCACAAACAGTGCAAACTGGCCTTTCAACCTGTGATGCAAGCGAACAGGCAGCATGACGTCGCTTTCTATGAAGGGTTCATCAGAGTGCTGGATGAAACCGGTCGGGTCATCCCCGCGCGCGAGTTCATGCCACAACTGGAAAACACTCCAATCGGGCGCGAACTGGACTGTGTCGCGCTTGAAATGGGATTGCGGACGCTGACCAAAAACCCCGACATTCGCCTGTCCATCAACATGTCTGCCCGCTCGATCGGTTACGCGCGATGGTCACGTGTACTAGAACGGTTTCTGAAGAAAGACCCCAATATCGGCGAAAGGCTGATTTTGGAGATCTCAGAAAGCTCGGCTATGACGGTGCCTGAGCTGGTGATCGATTTCATGGACCGGCTGCAGCCGCGCGGCATCGCCTTTGCGCTTGACGACTTTGGGGCCAGCAATTTCAGCTTTCGAAATTTTCGCGAGTTTTTCTTTGATGCTGCCAAGATCGACGGCCAGTTCATCCACGGAATCGGCGAAAATCGGGACAATCAGGCGTTGGTACGGGCCCTGATCGCCGTGGCGCGAGAATTCGAGATTCTGGTGACCGCCGAATCAGTCGAAACACAGAAGGATGCCGAATTCCTAATTGCCAACGGCGTCGACTGCCTGCAGGGGTTCCTGTTTGGCCCCCCGACCGTTTCCGCCCCATGGAAGGCGGAAAAACCCAAGCGTACAGCCAGTTAGCGTGATTTGGCCGGTCCACACCCGACCTGAGGCAAGCTGACCGTTGCTGCAACTGCAGCGTTGCGCTATGCCATGTGGAGTTGGAGCGGGGAACATGAGGCGCTCTCACTGCCACAGAGTTGTCTCTGTGCGATCCGCGCCGTCGAATATCCCGCAGGACCTTGACGGTAAAGGATTGTCTAAATGACCAACGTAGTAATCGCATCCGCCGCGCGCACCGGAGTGGGCAGCTTTGGCGGCTCGTTTGCAAACACACCCGCGCATGATCTTGGAGCCGCCGTACTGGAGGCCGTAGTCGAACGCGCAGGCGTGGAAAAGGGCGAAGTCAGCGAAACCATTCTGGGACAGGTGCTGACGGCAGCTCAGGGTCAGAACCCCGCCCGTCAGGCACATATCAACGCTGGTCTGCCGCAGGAAAGCGCAGCTTGGGGTATCAATCAGGTTTGCGGCTCGGGCCTGCGCGCCGTGGCTCTGGGTGCTCAGCACATCCAACTGGGCGACGCCGAAATCGTTGCTGCCGGTGGTCAGGAAAACATGACTCTTTCGCCCCACGCCGCCGCTCTGCGTGCCGGTCAAAAGATGGGCGACATGAAATACATCGACACAATGATCCGCGATGGCCTGTGGGATGCGTTCAATGGCTATCACATGGGCCAGACCGCTGAAAACGTCGCCGAGAAATGGCAGATCAGCCGCGACATGCAGGACGAATTCGCCGTCGCGTCGCAGAACAAGGCTGAAGCCGCGCAAAAGGCTGGCAAGTTCGCCGACGAAATCACACCCTTCACCATCAAGACCCGCAAGGGCGACATCGTGATGGACGCTGACGAATACATCCGCCATGGCGCCACCATGGAAGCGATGGCAAAGCTGCGTCCGGCCTTCGCGAAGGACGGTTCGGTCACGGCCGCAAACGCATCCGGCCTGAATGACGGCGCGGCGGCGACCCTGCTGATGTCCGCCGAAAATGCTGAAAAGCGCGGAATCGAGCCACTGGGCCGTATCGCATCCTATGCAACCGCCGGTCTGGACCCGTCGATCATGGGCGTAGGCCCAATCTACGCTTCGCGCAAAGCACTGGAAAAAGCGGGCTGGTCCGTTGACGATCTGGATCTGGTCGAGGCCAACGAAGCCTTCGCCGCACAGGCCTGCGCCGTGAATAAGGACATGGGCTGGGATCCGTCGATCGTGAACGTGAACGGCGGCGCCATTGCCATCGGTCACCCGATCGGCGCTTCGGGCTGCCGCGTTCTGAACACGCTGCTCTTCGAAATGAAACGCCGCGACGCGAAGAAAGGTCTCGCCACTCTCTGCATCGGCGGCGGCATGGGCGTCGCCCTGTGCGTGGAGCGCGACTAAGTGCTTTGACAAGCGAATAGAAAAGGGCGTCCCTTGGGCGCCCTTTTTTGTTACATTGGGGCCTTAACCCAAAGATGCGACGATATTGCCACGCGGAATTTAGAAAATCATGACGAAACAATATTGCGCACGATCACCTCTCAAAGTAACAGCATTACCAAGACGACTTTAATTGGAGGATTCCTAAATGGCACGTACAGCACTCGTTACCGGCGGCTCCCGCGGCATCGGCGCAGCAATTTCCAAGGCGCTCAAGGCCGAAGGGTACAATGTTGCAGCCACCTATGCGGGGAACGACGAAGCCGCCGCGAAGTTCACCGAAGAGACCGGCATCGCCACCTACAAGTGGAACGTCGCTGATTATGACGAATCCAAAGCCGGAATTGAAAAAGTCGAAGCCGAGGTTGGCGCGATCGACATCGTGGTTGCAAACGCGGGCATCACTCGCGACGCACCCTTCCACAAGATGACCCCCGAACAGTGGCACCAGGTAATCGACACCAACCTGACCGGCGTGTTCAACACAGTGCACCCTGTCTGGAACGGCATGCGCGAGCGTAAGTTCGGCCGCGTCATCGTCATCAGCTCGATCAATGGTCAGAAGGGCCAGTTCGCTCAGGTGAACTATGCCGCGACCAAAGCAGGCGATCTGGGCATCGTGAAATCGCTGGCGCAGGAAGGCGCGCGTGCAGGCATTACCGCCAACGCGATTTGCCCCGGCTATATCGCAACCGAGATGGTGATGGCTGTTCCTGAAAAAGTCCGCGAATCCATTATCGGCCAGATCCCAGCAGGTCGCCTGGGTGAGCCCGAAGAAATCGCGCGCTGCGTGGCGTTCCTGGCATCCGACGATTCTCAGTTCATCAATGGCTCGACCATCTCGGCCAACGGTGCGCAATTCTTCGTCTGATTTGAAGCGTAGAAAAGACAACGGGCCGGTCCATTTCGGACCGGCCCTTTTTTATCCCGTAAGAACGCGCGCGCTGCGCTCAGCGGGAACCGAATAGCCACATAAGGGCGTGTTTGATCATCTTGCCACGTTCAGCATGGGCCCGCTGAAAGGCGCGGGCAGCTGCGGGGTTGGTCGTCATTTCGATCATGGCAGTCATCCTTTCAGTTCAGCTATGTTTGACTTGAACCCAATATGCGCCTTATCAAGAAAGGCGACAAACGAGCTTTCTTTGGGTTTCAGTTAAGATATTCTTGCGTATTGATGAGCGATTACCTTCCTCCGCTAACCGCCCTGCGTGCCTTCGACGCCGCAGCACGCCACATGTCCTTTGCCAAAGCCGCAGAGGAGTTACGCGTGACCCCGGCAGCCCTGTCTTTCCAGATCAAATCACTGGAGGAACATCTGGGCCGGCCCTTGTTTCACCGCTTGAACCGGGCGGTTGAGCTGACCGAGGCCGGACGCGCCCTTGCCCCCGGCGCGGCCGAAGGATTCGCCGCACTGCAGATGGCGTGGCAAGCTGCGCGCCGGCAGGGCAACGATACCTCGCTGACCGTGACAGCAGGCCCGGCGCTGACAGCCAAGTGGCTGGCACCGCGCCTGTATGAATTTGCACGGGCGCATCCCGAGATTGACCTGAAATTCTCGGCAACGTTGCGGATCATGGATCTTGAACGTGATGACGTGGATGTCGCCATTCGATTTGGCTACGGTGGGGATGAAGGATTGTATTCCCTGCCGGTTCGCAAGGAATGGCTGACCCCGGTGATGACACCAGATCTGGCCGAGCAATTCCCCACCCCCGACAGCCTGAGGGACGCACCATTGATCTTTGACGATTCGATTGCGTTCCTACAACCACCCAGCGATTGGCCGACCTGGTTTCGCGCGGTCGGAGTGGATTATGCCCCAACGCATGGGGCGCATTTTTCGAACGCAGACCACGCAATTGATGCTGCGGTTGCGGGCGTTGGCGTGGTATTGGGTCGCCGGGCTATGATCCTGAAGGACCTTACCGAGGGACGTCTTGTTGCTCCGTTCAAAACGGCTATCGAAACGCAAGGCCGGTTTCGGTTTCTGTGCTTGCCAGGTGCAGAAAACAGGCCCCAAATCGCCGCCTTCCGCGACTGGTTCATGGCCGAGATCGAAAAGACCGCGCATATCTCGGACGAATTCAACATCATCCCGGTCCAAGAGGTTCAAAGCCTATGACCAAATCGCGCGCTACAGCCATCGGGTTTGCCGCCGTCTTGCTTTGGTCGCTGCTGGCCTTGTTCACCGTCGGGTCATCCCCCACGCCGCCACTGTTGCTGAATGCAATCTGCTTTTCGATTGGTGGAACACTTGGCCTGATCTGGACTTGGCGCAGCGGTGGGTTGCGGCAATTGCGGGACGTGCCGTGGACTACCTATCTGTTCGGCACAATCGGGTTGTTCGGCTATCACGCGCTATATTTCTCGGCCCTTCGCATGGCCCCGGCGGCCGAGGCTGGTCTGATCGCATATCTCTGGCCGTTGCTCATCGTGTTGTTTTCCGGGCTTTTGCCGGGCGAACACCTGCGCATCGGACATTTGTTCGGCGCATGTCTGGGGTTTGCAGGGGCTGCCGTGATCATCGCCGGAGGCGGCAGCAATGGGTTTCAGACCGACCACCTGCCCGGCTACGCCTTGGCCTTGTTATGCGCGTTGACGTGGTCTGGATATTCGGTCCTGTCGCGTCGGCTGGGCGATACGCCAACCAGCTCTGTCGCCGTTTTCTGTATTGCGACCGCCATAGCATCCGGTTTGCTGCACCTTGCTGTCGAAGACACCGTCTGGCCTGACAGTGCCTTTAGTTGGACGTCCGTGATCGCACTGGGCCTGGGACCGGTGGGGTTGGCGTTCTATGTCTGGGATATTGGGGTCAAGCAAGGCGACATACAGCTATTGGGGACGGCGTCGTACGCGGCACCCTTGTTGTCTACGCTAGCTTTGGTTGTGGCCGGGATCGCCGCCCCGTCCTGGGGTCTGGCGATCGCGGCCCTATTGATTACTGGCGGCGCGGCCAATGCCGCGCGGGCGAGTATGAAAACCTAGGCTGACAGGCGTTCGATCTCTTCTTTTAGCCTTAGTTTTTGTTTTTTGAGTTGAGCGATATGGAGATCATCGATACCTGGCGCGCGTTGGGCTTGTTCAACTTCAAGACCGAGAGTTTCGTGCTTTTTCTTCAGTTCGGTCAGATGTGCGCTCACGCTCATGGCGATACTCCTTCGTTGGTGTCTCAGGTTCACGTAAGAAGTTGACCACATCGTTTCCAGCCTGTCACGCCGCAGACGCACAGAATCTGTAATAAATCCGACAAATTCGGCTGGTTAATGCCTATTGATCAGAAAACCCCGGCAGCGAGGCCCCTTTGCGCAACACGTCTGAGACCTGTGGCGTATAGCTTTCCCCATCACGTTCGTGCCGATCCCCGTCGTGTAATACGACTGGCGCACGCAGCTGAAAATCGGCGCGCCCACCCTTTCTGGCCCGTAAAATTACCAATTCTGCCTTGCGACCGGCTCTGGCGGCCAGTGGCAGGATTTCAACCGATCCCAACCGCCCCTCGCATGCCATCAATATGTCGGGAAGACGGTTGGCTTTCTGGATCATATGCAAGTGCCCGCGAGGCGCGAGGCGCTTGGCCGCGCAGTCAATCCATGTCTCCAAAGGCGTTTGCTCGCCCAACGCAATACTACGCCCCGTGTCATCTGCCGGGCTATGCGCGCCAGCACGGTAATAAGGCGGGTTTGCGAGTACATGATCGAATTGCCGCTGTTTGAGCGTAGCTGGCAATGCACTGATATCGGCCTCGACTACCTCCAGCGGCGCGTCATTTTCCGCGGCGTTTCGGCGTGCCAATTCTGCATAGCTTGCCTGTAACTCGACCCCAACGGCCTGCAGACCCGGCACGCGGGCCAGCAGGCACAGGATCGCGGCACCCGCGCCACAGCCCAGTTCCAACACGGTGTGACCACGTGTCGCCGGGACGACCGCTGCCAGCAAAACCGGGTCAACCCCCGCGCGATATCCTGCGCGCGGCTGCAACAAACGCACACGCCCGCCCAGAAAATCATTTTGGGTCAATTCACTATCGGAAAACGGGTTCATCTGCCCAGAGGGATTTCGTTGTCACGCATTACCCGTTCTGCGCGGGTCAGGTCATCGGCTCGCACCATCAGGCGGCGCGGAAAGATTCCTATGCCTCCTTCGAGGATGCTCATATTTACGTCCATCTGAAAGCAGTCTATATCCTCGCCCTCAAGAAGGGCGGAAGCAAAGGCCAGAATCGTCGGATCGGTGCTGCGCAAAAGTTCTTTCATGGGGATGGATGTAAGGGCAAGGCAAGGCGGAAGTCGAGCCTTGTATCAGGAGAGTGATGAACATCGACACGATCTCGAAACCGCATGAGCGCCTGGCCGAGATTCTGGACGGCGAATTGGATGCCGTAAACCAGTTGATCCGTACGCGCATGGCGTCGGAACACGCACCGCGCATCCCGGAAGTGACTGCGCATCTGGTTGAAGCAGGCGGCAAGCGTCTGCGCCCAATGCTGACGCTGGCGGCGGCCCGGATGTTTGACTATCCGGGTGATCATCACGTGCGACTGGCCGCGACGGTTGAATTCATCCACACCGCAACCCTGTTGCACGACGATGTCGTTGATGAAAGCGCACAGCGGCGTGGCCGCCCCACGGCGAACTTGTTGTGGGACAATAAATCCAGCGTTCTTGTCGGCGACTACCTGTTTTCCCGCAGTTTCCAGCTGATGGTTGAGACCGGGTCGCTGCGGGTGCTGGACATTCTGGCCAATGCCTCGGCCACCATTGCCGAGGGCGAAGTGTTGCAGATGACAGCTGCCACCGATCTGGGCACTACCGAGGCAATCTATTTGCAGGTCGTGCGCGGCAAGACCGCCGCGCTGTTTTCCGCCGCGACCGAAGTGGGCGGCGTGATTGCTGGCGCGGCTGAGGATCAGGTTAAGGCGCTATACGAATACGGCGATGCGCTGGGAATTGCGTTCCAAATTGCCGATGACCTGTTGGATTATCATGGTGACAGCAAGGCAACCGGCAAGAATGTCGGCGACGACTTCCGCGAGCGCAAACTGACCTTGCCCGTCATCAAAGCCATCGCACAGGCCACCCCGGAGGAGCACGCCTTTTGGGAGCGTACAATTGGTCGAGGCCGTCAGGAAGACGGCGATCTGGACCATGCGCTGAGCCTGATGAACAAATACGGCACGCTGGACGCCACACGGTCGGATGCGTTTGGGTGGGCCACCAAAGCCAAGACCGCGCTGGATGCGCTGCCGGATCACGAGATCCGGTCGTTGCTGCGCGATCTGGCTGACTACGTGGTTTCGCGCCTCAATTAAGCTGCGTGGCGCGGCACCACCAATCGGGGTGCGCCGCGCCAATCTCGTAGGCTGCAAAATGGGCGGCTTTCATCGTCGGGTAGAGCGCAAAACAGGTCGAACCCGAACCTGACATCCGAGCCAGCAGAACATCTTTCGTATCCGACAGATCATCCAGCACCCGGGCAACCTCGGGTGCGATGCCATTTGTCGGTGGCTCCAAGTCATTGCGTTGTTCCTGCACCCAATCCGCGCATGCCTTGGGCGTTTCAAAGACCGGGATTTCATCAGGCATTGGCGGGTTGTCGCGGCACTGCAAGGCAGAGAATACGGCGCCAGTTGGGACTTCGAGACCTGGATTGACCAAAAGCGCTGGCAATTGCGGCATTGAGACCGGCTGCAACCGCTCGCCGATGCCGCGCATCCGGGTGGCCCTTGCCATCATGCAAACCGGCACATCCGCACCAAGGGTCAGGGCAGTTTCGCTGGGGATAGCCACACCCTGATCTGCAATCATGCGCAATGTCGCCGCGGCGTCGGATGATCCGCCGCCAATGCCACCACCGTGGGGCAGCGCTTTGTTCAGGTTGATATGCCCGGTCCATCCAGCGGCGGCGGCAGCTTTCCAGACTAGATTTCGGTCGTCCGCCGGAACGCCCTTGGCGTGTTCACCGGCCACTGACATCGACAGCTCTGACCCCAGCGTGAATTCCAGCTTATCCCCGACATCTGCAAACACTACGAGAGAGTCCAGCAGATGATATCCATCATCGCGTCGGCCGGTCACATGCAGGGTCAGGTTGATCTTGGCGGGCGCGAAACCCTCAATTGCCATTGGCGACTTTCAATGGATCGGCGCCTTCTTCGGCCAAGACCGCGTCCAGACCCACCTCAATCTTACGACGAATGCGCTCGGGGTCGGCCTCACCATCCGTGTCGTCGGGATCAACAAAGGACAGAGCACGCTTCCACTGAAATTCAGCTTCGCGCGCGCGGCCCACGGCCCAATAGACATCGCCAAGGTGGTCATTTACCACAGGATCAACCGGCATCAGTTCGACCGCGCGCTCCATATGCGCGACGGCTTCGTCATAGCGGCCCAGTCGGAACAGAACCCAGCCAAGACTGTCGACAATATAGCCGCTGTCAGGGCGCGCCGCGACAGCGCGTTCGATCATGTTCAGTGCTTCGTCCAGCTTTTCCTGCCGTTCGACCAGCGAGTAGCCCAAATAGTTCAGAACTTGTGGTTGATCAGGGTTCAGTTCCAGCGCGCGACGGAAATCGGCCTCAGCCGCTTTCCAGTGCTTGAGACGCTCGTGCGAGATACCGCGGGCGTAATACAAAAACCAGTTGCCGCTGACACCCTGCTCGGTCAGTTCGATAGCAGTGTCATAGGTCCCAACGGCATCGACATAGTTTTCTTGCCGCCGTTGCAGATCAGCCAGGGCTACATGCACACTGGGCAGGCTGGGGCTTTGCGCCGCGAGGTTCTGCAGAACTTCGGCGGCTGCATCCGTTTTTCCCGATCGGCTCAGAACCTCGGCCCGGCCCAACTCGGCCGCGTGGTAATCGCTGCTGGTGGACGGCACCATACGATAGGCTTCGACGGCCAGGTCATATTGTTCCAGTGCATCCAGCAACTCGGCGCTTAGTAGGATTGCGTCCACGTGGTCCGGGCTCAGAAACGCGGCAATCCGGGCATAGAGAAGTACATAGTCCTGTGACGCCTCGCTGCTGAGCGCGGCACCGACAGAAAAGAACACTTCAGCCATACCGTCCTGCGCCGACTGTATGTGTGTAAATGGCAACGTTTCACCCGCCTTCAAACGCGCCACGTAACCTTCGATGGATGGGTCGCTGCCCGCCGCGAAAACGTCTTTCAGATATTGCAGGGCGTCTTCGTTGCGGTCCAGCTGCGACAATACTTCGGTCCGGGCCAAGGCCGCCCGGCGCGAGAACCGCGACACCGCTCCGTTGTTTGCCGCAAAAATCTCTTCGGCCCCTTCGAAGTCACCAATGGACGCCAGCGCCAACGCCTTGTGGTAAAGCGCGAATTCCAGAAGCCCCTCTTGGGTGCCGACTTCGTCGAACTTTTCCATCGCTTTGGTCATGGCACCTTGCGCCACATAGACCCAACTCAGAACCAAGCCATCTACTAATGGCCCAACACCTTGGGTTTCAGGATCACGAGCAAGCAGCTCATCCAGCTTTCCGTCGTCAATCAGGTTGGCCATGATGACCATCTTTGCCGCCTGACTTGGCAGTTCAAGCGCCTCAATTGACTGCGCAACCGGCAGCGCGCGCTCGATCTCACCCAATGCAAGACGCGCTACAACGACGTTTTCCAGAAGTTTGCCATTTTCAGGGTCGGCGCGCAGGGCCTGCGCATAATATTTCTCGGCAGAAATATAATCGCTTTGATAAATCGCCTGACGCCCGGCCAAATACGACCCAGAGCCAGAGTCCGACAGCGCCGGGAATGCAAATGACGAGGTTAAAAGCGCGGCAAATGCCGCGCGACGAACGAGGGAAGCCACCAAAATCCTGCCTTGCTATCGTTGACTGGACAACAAGCTAGGGCTTTGACCGGAAAGAGGCAATGGCAGAGCCTTCACGACCCCGCCATTGCCCATGTTTTCGCTTACATGTTGGGATAGTTCGGTCCATCCCCGCCCTGCGGCGTGGTCCAGGTGATGTTCTGACTGGGGTCCTTGATGTCGCAGGTTTTGCAGTGGACGCAGTTCTGGAAGTTGATGACGAATCGTGCGCCATCTTCATCCTCGACCATCTCGTACACACCAGCCGGGCAATAGCGCTGCGCCGGTTCGTCGAACTTGGGCAAGTTTACTTTGACCGGGATTTCCGGATCGGCCAGCTTCAGGTGGCAAGGCTGACTTTCCTCATGGTTGGTCATCGCAAAGGACACGTTGGTCAAACGATCAAAGGACAGCTTGCCATCGGGCTTTGGATAATCGATGGGCTTGTGCTTGCTGGCCTCTTCGGTCGATTCAGCATCGTTCTTGCCGTGACCCAGAGTGCCCAGCAGCGAAAAGCCCAGCGTGTTAGTCCACATATCCATGCCGCCCAGCATCAGGCTGGCGGTCAGGCCGTATTTCGACCACAGCGGCTTGACGTTGCGCACCTTCTTCAGGTCTGCGCCGATTGCACCTTCGCGCACGTCGGTTTCATAGGCGGTCAGTTCATCACCCGAACGCTCGGCCTTGATGGCGTCAAACGCCGCTTCAGCCGCCGCTTTGCCGGACAGCATCGCGTTGTGGTTGCCTTTGATGCGCGGCACGTTGACCATGCCTGCGGAACAACCCAACAGCGCCACGCCCGGCGCGACTAGTTTCGGCATCGACTGATAACCACCCTCGGTGATTGCACGGGCGCCGTAAGCGACGCGCTTGCCGCCTTTCAGCAGCTCGGCCACCATCGGGTGGTGCTTGAAGCGCTGAAATTCCATGTACGGATACAGATGCGGGTTCTTGTAGTTCAGGTGAACCACGAAACCGACATAGACCTGATTGTTTTCAAGGTGGTAGATGAATGACCCGCCGCCCGCGTTGCTGCCCAGCGGCCAACCCATGGTGTGCGTGACCGAGCCTTCCTTGTGCTTGGCCGGGTCGATCTCCCAGATCTCTTTCATGCCCACGCCGTATTTCTGCACCTCTTTGCCAGCAGAGAGGTCATACTTGGCGATGACTTCCTTGGACAGCGAACCGCGCACACCTTCCGACAGGAAGACGTACTTGCCATGCAGTTCCATACCTGGCTCGGTCTGCGGCCCGTATGATCCATCAGGCTCTAGGCCGAAGACACCGGCGACGACGCCTTTGACTTCGCCATTGTCGCCATACACCAGTTCCGAACACGCCATGCCGGGGAAGATTTCCACGCCCAGCTCTTCCGCCTGTTCAGCCATCCAGCGGCAAACATTACCCATCGAAACAATGTAGTTGCCGTGGTTGTTCATCAGCGGCGGCATTGGGAAGTTGGGAATGCGAATCTTGCCCGCCTCGCCCAGCATGTAGAAGTTATCTTCATGCACCGGCACGTTCAGCGGCGCGCCTTTTTCTTTCCAGTCCGGGATCAGTGCGTCCAGCCCGCAAGGGTCCAGAACCGCGCCCGACAGGATATGCGCGCCCACTTCCGAGCCCTTTTCCAGAACCACGACGTTCAGGTCGGCATCCAGCTGTTTCAGACGGATGGCCGCCGACAGGCCCGCGGGGCCTGCGCCCACGATCACCACGTCGTATTCCATCGCTTCGCGTTCAATCTCGGCCATCGCGGGCTCCCTAGCTAACTTTCCGAATTGGCGCTTTCACAGCATGCTCTGCGCAATTTTGTTTCACGGCTGATTACATGGTCGCAAACACCTTGGTCAATCAAAACACGGCGTAACTTTGCTGCAATGCGGCAGTTATGCCTCTGGTGAGTCCCCCATCAGGTACCTGGGACCGCTACCATTGGATTTTGCGCGGTCATCCGGGTTGTAGAGGGCGCATTTCGGCAGGCTTAGACATCCGCAACCAATGCAGCCATCCAAATTGTCGCGCAAGCGCGTCAGGGTATCGATTCGCTGGTCCAGATGGGCCCTTAGCCCCTTGCTGATGTCCTGCCAATCCTGCGGTGTTGGCGTGCGGTTTCCAGGCAGGCCAGACAGGACCTCGCGGATCTCGGGCAAGGTCAGGCCGAACTGCTGCGCAATCATCACAAAACTCAGGCGCCTGATATCTGCGCGCTGATATCGCCGCTGCCCGCCCGCATTGCGCCAGGGCGATATCAGACCTTGCGCCTCATAGTACCGGATCGCCGAAACGGCCAAGCCTGTGCGTCGGGCCAATGCGCCAATTGCCAACCCTTCCGAAGCCGCCATCACATCCTCCTGAAAATCCCTTGATCTAAAGTTAGGTTTAGGAATTATGGTGAGTCGGGACAAGCCTCAAAACACGAAGGAGATCCCATGATGGCGACACTTGAACACACCAACTTCACCGTTCGCGACCCGCAGGCCTCGGCTGCGTGGATGCACAAGGTGTTCGGTTGGAAAACACGCTGGGAAGGCCCGGCAATTGCAGGCGGTTACACGGTTCACGTGGGCTCCAAGCACACCTATCTGGCGCTTTACGCGCCCAGCGATCCACAACCGTCCGGGGAAAGCAGCTATGACATCGTCGGAGGGCTGAACCACGTGGGCGTTCTGGTCGAAGACATCGACACGACCGAGCAGAAGGTGATCGACGCCGGTTTTACGCCCAAGTCCCATGCTGATTATGAACCGGGTCGGCGGTTCTATTTCAATGACGACAATGACATCGAATTCGAAGTGATTAGCTACGATTAAGGCGTTCTGGGCAACACCCGATAGATTCTTCATCGCCAATGCCCCGAGAGCCACGAGCGTGGCAGGGTATTGGCGATTCAGACTTTTCCCGAACACCATAGGCCGTAATCCGCGCGTTGTGCGACCAAGCCCCCTTGCAATTCACGCCTCATTTGGGTCAGTTAATTGACGACCCATCAAATCGCCCCGACGCGTGTCTCATGCGGCGGGGCGAACCAATTTATGCGTGGACGACAAGAACATGGAAAAAATTCCAATGACGCCTGCGGGTAATGCCGCGCTTGGGGCGGAGCTCAAAAACCTCAAGTCCGTCGAGCGCCCGGCGATCATCGAAGCCATCGCAACAGCGCGCGAGCTGGGCGACCTGAAAGAGAATGCCGAGTATCATTCGGCCCGCGAAAAGCAGGGCTTCATCGAAGGTCGCATCAAAGAGCTGGAAGGCATTCTGTCGCTTGCCGATGTGATCGACCCCGCCAAACTGAACGGCGCGATCAAATTTGGCGCAAAGGTCACCCTGGTGGATGAAGACACTGACGAGGAAAAGACCTGGCAGATTGTTGGCGAATACGAAGCCAACATCGAAAACGGCCTGCTGAATATCAAATCCCCCATCGCGCGGGCATTGATCGGCAAGGAAGAAGGCGACAGTGTCGAAGTACGCACCCCCGGCGGTGTGCGGTCCTATGAAGTTCTAAGTATCGAGTATGCCTGACCGGAGCCTTGACCATGTCAGAGCCCAATCCCGAACAAGATCCCGAACGGCCAACCCCTTTGGGTATATATGACAAGCCTTCGCATCCTTCGGTGACCGAGATCGAGATTGTTGCCGTCGCGCTTAGCGTGGTTTGGCTGATCGTGTCGATTGTGTTTCTGGTGCTTCCCGACAAGGTCGATGGCGGCGGATTCGTCGTGACTCTGCTGGCTGTTTTCATGCCGGTGGCGATGATTTGGGTCGCCGCTATGGCGATGCGTGCCAGCCGCGTCATGCGCGAGGAAAGCGCTCGGCTGCAGACAGCGATAGATGCGATCCGTCAGGCTTACGTGATTCAGCAACAGCGCGCCGCCAGCTTGCAAGAACCCGGTGTCAGCAAAAAGCTGGACGAAATCGCCGAGACCGCCAAAAAAGCAGAAACCGCGCTGGCGACGTTTTCGTCGAAACGGACCGAGCCGGTTCGCGGCGAAGCATCCGTTGCCACAGGCGATCAGACATCTTTGGAACTGGGCACCCCGGCCGAAGATATCGCGCCGCCATTGACGATCGATACCTTCATTCGAGCGCTGAATTTCCCGGAAACGCAGGATGATGCTGAAGGGTTCGACGCCCTTAGGTTGGCGCTACGGGATCGCAAGACCGCCCAACTGGTGCAGGCTTCGCAGGATGTGCTTACACTGCTAAGCCAGGAAGGCATCTATATGGACGATCTGCGCCCGGATATGGCGCGTCCCGAAATCTGGCGGCAGTTCGCACAGGGCGCGCGTGGCCGCGCGGTTGCCGCGTTGGGCGGGATCAGGGACCGGTCTTCGTTGGCACTGACGGCAGCGCGGATGAAGCAGGACCCGATATTCCGGGACGCCGTGCACCATTTCCTACGCCGCTTTGATCACATGATTGTTGAATTTGAACCGATTGCCAGCGACGCGGACCTGACCGCTTTGGGCGACACGAGAACCGCCCGTGCGTTCATGCTGCTGGGGCGTGTCGCAGGTACCTTCGATTGATCACAGCCCAAAGCTGCCATAGGGAATAAACCGCACCAGATCGCCCGGTCTAATGTGACATGCGCCATCCTGAATCTCGACCAATCCCTCGGCCCAGCTAAGGCCGCTGATACGACCCGATCCTTCCGATGCAAAAACCTCGACCCGCCCATTGCGGACACGAGCGCGCAGATATTCGCGTCGCCCCGGTTTTTTGCGCTTCTCGAAATTGGCTGGCAGGTCGAACCCCTGCGGCTCAGACCAGCCCTCGCCCGCCATCAAACCCAGCGCAGGACGGGCAAAGATCAACGTACAAACTTTGGCAGCGACGGGATTACCCGGCAGGCCAAATACGGGCGTTTCGTTCCACATACCCAGCGCCAAAGGGCGTCCGGGCTTTAGCGCAATGCGCCACTCCTGCATCGCACTGGCCTCTCGCAACAGGGCCGAGACGTGATCCTCATCCCCGGCGGACGCGCCTCCACTGGTCAGAATGACGTCGGCCTGTTCCGACGCCTTGTCCAGCCTGTCACGCAGATCTTCCCGGTCGTCGGACACGCGCCCCATATCCACCGGCTCATAGCCCAGCCGCGCGATCATCGACAACAGCATCGGACGGTTGGCGTCAAATATTTGGCCGGGCCCGGCAGAGTTTCCAGGCTCGACCAGTTCATCCCCGGTTGAAAGCACCGCAACCCGAAGCGTTTTGCGCACAGAGACCTCGGCAATTCCTGTGGCCGAAAGAAGGGCCATGTCCGCGGGGGTCAACCTGCGCCCGGCAGGCAGCGCCAAATCGCCTTCGGCCACGTCTTCTCCAGCTTTACGGGTATTTGCGCCCTGTTTCAGCGGGCCGTGAAAGGCGATGTGACCATCCTGAACGGTCACGTCTTCTTCCAGTATGACCGTATCCACACCAGCAGGCAGCGCTGCGCCGGTCAACACGCGCAGCGCCTTGCCATGTGTCACCGCGCCATCAAAAGGAATACCGGCCGCAGCGCGCCCATCCTGCAGCGGCATCACTTGGGGACCCTCGGGGGCAGCCCCGGAAAACCCATAACCATCCACGGCCGTGTTCGGTTGCGGCGGGTTTGAACGTTTCGCGAAAACGTCTTCTGCCAGTATCCGCCCCACAGCCTGCCCGATCAGAGCGGTTTCGACCGAAGTCACCACCGTCAACCGAGATCGCAACAAAGCCAGCGCGTCGTTCACAGGTGTCCAGTTGACCCCGGCAGGCAAGGCAAAACAATCATTTCGCAGGGGCGGAGGAGTGATGTTTGGCGGCGTCATAATCCGACCTCTTTCAAGATGAAGTCCGCGATTGCGGCGGTGTTGTTCAGATCAAGCACCGGAACCTGTACCTGCAGGGGCGTATCGCTGGCGACGGCGCGGATCGTATTGTTCTCCCCGGCCATCAGCGCATTGCCAGCCTCTGCCCGAAACGCTTCGATCTTGGGGTGGTTTTCCCGTTTGAACCCTTCGATCATGATAAGATCGACCGGAAGAAGCCGGGCCAGAAGATCAGCCAGTGGCGGCTCAGGTGCGCCGCGCAGTTCCTGCATCACCGCAATGCGCTTGCCGGATGCCAACAGCACCTCGGACGCACCGGCTTCTCGGTGGCGGAAGCTATCGGTTCCGGGCTGGTCGACATCGACGGCGTGATGCGCGTGTTTGACTGTCGAAACCGTGAAGCCGCGCCCGGTAATCTCGGCCACTAACCGCTCCATTAGGCCGGTTTTGCCCGCGTTTTTCCAGCCGGTGACGCCGAAGACCCTCATGCCTGCTCCAGCAGTTTTTGCGCCCGCGCCAAATCGTCGGGCGTGTTGACGTTGAAGAAAGGATCGAATGGGTCCGCCGGGAACAGGGCCTCACGCCCGTCATGTTTGTCGGTCCACAGCACAACCTTGCGCAGCCCGTCATTCAAGGCGTCCCGCAGATCATCGCGCAACGCCACAGGCCAGAGGCCAAAGGTTGGGTGCCTGTTGACCCGCTTTTTCCCGCCGGACTTCAGCGCTTCATCCCCGGTGCGCGGCGTGGTGGCCAGCACCAGAGGATGTGTTTGCCCTTGGGCAGCGTCGGTCAGCCGCGCCACAAGATCGCGTGGAAAAAACGGCGTGTCGGCGGCGGCTGTGACTATGCTGTCGGCGCCTTGCTTAGCAGCCCAGTCGAGCCCCGCCAGCACACCCGCCAAAGGCCCGGCGAAACCTTCGATGGTATCGGGCAGAACCGGCAGGTTCAGATCGGCGAACCGTTCGGGGTCGCCATTGGCGTTCAGCGCCAGACCGTCTACCTGCGGGCCGAACCGGTCAATGACATGAGACAGCAGGCTTTGCCCCCCGATCTGCAACAGACCCTTGTCGCCGCCGCCCATACGGGTGGCGAGGCCGCCTGCGAGGATTACGCCCAAAGGGGTGTTCATTGCTGCACCTTGTTGCTTGCGTCCAAGTGATCAATAGATCGCAACTTTGTAGAGCGAACTCAATTCAATTGGAACGCGGTAGGATGCAGATGATGCAGGACAAACAGCCACAGGATCAAAGTCCCGACCGCCAGGAACGAGGTCGCCGACACGATGTGAGCGGCGAGTTGCGGCTCCTGATCATAATGTTTGGCCAGCAAAAAGATGCTCTTTGCCGTGGGCGCTGCTGCAGAGACCGTCGCCGCAATGATCCAAAGCGGATCCAGGCCGATCAAATGCCCCGCAAGCAGCACCACCCCCGGAACAACGAGAAGTTTTATTACTGTCAAGAACAGGATCATCGCTCCAGTCTGAACAATCGTGCGAACACTTGTGGTGAACCCGATCGCAAACAGCGCAACAGCTGCAAGCGCCTGACTCATAAGCTCTAAATAATCCGAAACGGCGTCAGAAAACCCAATACCTGTGAAAGAGTAAAGAACGCCCAACAACGTTGCAGCGATTATCGGGTTTTTCAAAACATTCAGAAGGATCTTGTAAATGGGTGTCTTGGCGCTTGCCTTGTGCCCGGCCGAGGTCTCTAGAATGGTGGTCATGATCAACAGCAGAATGGCGACCACCAGATTTGCCAATACGGCCGGCAGCGCCCCCTTTGATCCAAAAATCGCATGGAGGATGGGCAGCGCAACCAACGCTGTGTTCGAGGCAACGCCAGCAAAGGCCAAAACGGTTGCTGATCCGACCTGAAAACTCGTCAGCGCCTTCAAACCGATGAACAGGACGGCAAAAAGAGCCAGTATCGTACCGCCATACGACACGTAGAAACCGTAGTTTAGAAGGTTCTCAAACTCCTCCTGACCAATCAGGTAAAACATGATGGCAGGGATCAGGACGTAAACCGCAAACTGCACCAGAGCTTCTGACGTGTCTTCACCCAGAAGATTCGTCCAAGAAAACACGTACCCCGTCAAGATCACCGCGAAGACCGGTGCAATTAAACTGATTAATTCCATAGCTTCCCTACGTGGCAACCATCCAAAATTCCACTCTGAGTTGCTCCACCTTAGTGTATATCTTCTGGAACTTGCAGAGTTTTCTCAGAACGACTGGTTACCCAACGGATTTCAGGACTGGGAGCTTTTCCTTTTGTGTTTCTTATCCTCGACCGCCACAGTCGCCGGATCCACATCACGCATCAGTCGGTCCTGACCTGAAAGACATACAAAGCGCTGCCCGCGCATCCGACCGATCAGTGTCAGTCCGACTTCGCGGGCAATCTCTACGCCCCATGCGGTGAAGCCCGATCGCGACGCCAGAACCGGGATGCCCATCATCGCGGTCTTGATCACCATTTCCGAGGTCAGACGTCCGGTGGTGTAGAGGATTTTGTCTTCAGCCCCCTCACCTTCGGACAGCATCCAGCCGGCGATCTTGTCGACAGCGTTGTGGCGGCCCACGTCTTCCATATAAACCAACGGGCGGTTCTCGTGACACAGCACTGTACCGTGGATCGCCCCAGCCTCAAGATACAGCGACGGGGTACGGTTGATCTTGGCCGCCAGATCATAGAGCCACGACGTGCGGACCGAGACCTGCGGCAGGCGCACGTTCTCCAATCCTTCCATCATGTCACCGAACACCGTGCCGACCGCACAGCCACTGGTGCGGGTCTTTTTCTTCAGTTTGTCCTCATACGAGGTCTCGCGCGCAGTGCGCACGATCACGGTTTCCAGATCATCATCGTATTCAACGCGCGTGATCTCATCATCTGCCAACAGCATCCCCTGATTGCGCAGGAAACCCAGCGCCAGGTATTCCGGGTAATCGCCAATGGTCATTGCGGTCACGATTTCCTGTGAATTGAGGAAAATCGTCAGCGGGCGCTCCTCGACCACCGAGATCCGACTGACCTCACCATTCTGGTCCACGCCTTCAACGGCGCGGGTCAGGCGGGGCGCACCGGGATCTGGGGCGATGATGTAGTCTGACTGGTTCTGTTCCGTGGCCAATTGCAACCCTTTCCCAAGACCGCTACTGCTGCGGGGATCACCATAGGATTTAGCCATGGCAGACACCACATCCAAGTCATACTTCTGGAAGGGTTTTCGCGACGGGACCCCGTTCATTTTTGTGGCGATCCCGTTTGGCACCCTGTTCGGCGTCTTCGCGACCGAGGCCGGGTTGAATATCGTGCAAACCATGGCCTTCACGTCCACTGTCTTTGCGGGTGCTGCGCAGTTTGCCGCGCTGCAATTGCTGCAGGAACAGACGCCGACGGCCATTATTCTTGTCTCTGCCCTGGCGGTGAACCTGCGGATGGCGATGTATTCAGCGTCACTGACGCCCTATCTGGGGGCTGCGCCGATGTGGCAGCGGGCCTGTGCCGCCTACCTGACTGTCGATCAGTCTTATGCCTGTTCGATTGTGCAGTTTGAAAAAGAACCCAGGATGACAGTGCCCCAGCGCATGGCTTATTTCGTGGGCTCGGTCACCCCCATCACGCCGCTATGGATATTTGCGACTTATCTGGGCGCGGTTCTTGGCACGCGCATTCCCGAAAGCTGGGCGCTGGACTTTGCCTTGCCGATTACATTTCTGGCAATGATCGGGCCAATGATGCGCACCCTGCCCCATGTGGTGGCTGCGCTGGTCGCCATTGTCGTTTCTTTGATGACCGCTGGCATCCCATACAATCTGGGCCTGCTGATTGCCGGATGTGCCGGCATGATGGCCGGTGCTCAGGCCGAATTGTTCGCCGAACGCAGAAAGGCCGCATCATGACCCCTGTTGATCCGGTCACGATCTGGTCCATCATCATTGGACTTGCCATTGGCAGTTATAGTTTGCGGTTTGTCTTTATCGGCCTCGTCGGGGATCGCCCGATGCCTCCCTGGCTGTTGCGCCACTTGCGCTATACCGCTGTCGCCATCCTGCCCGCCCTGATTGCACCGCTGGTTGTTTGGCCAACCGCAACCGAAGGGCAGCCCGACATTCCACGGATGGCGGCCGCCGCGGTTGCGCTGAGCGTCGGAGTGATCACAAAGAATGTGCTGGCAGCGATCTTCAGCGGTGCCGCAACTCTGTACGGGTTGCTGTACTTATTGGGTTGAGACCGTTTCCAGTTGGTTCAGTGCCGCATTGTTGGCGGCCAGACCTTTTTGCAGGTCGGCATCGTCGTTCTCACGATACTCCGTTGTCACAACACCCGGAATCTGACCGAACTGATCTGACAGCTTGACCGGAAAAAAGGTCACGTCGATCTGTTCGAACCCCGGAACCTGCTTCAGCAGCGACGCGGTGGAATTCGCACAATAGGCGCCAGCGACCGGACCGGATTGTTTGGCCAGCTGCAAGGCAATCTCGGCCTGTTGCGGGCTTACCTGAATCGTCTGGATACGCGCATAATGTGTCTCGCGCGCGTGTGAGCTGCGATAGGCGCGCTCGACATTCGGGGTGATACCGTACAGCACGTCGTCCTTGATCGGAACCACATCTGCGCGGAAAGACCCCGCAGGATCAAAGATCACCCGCTCGCTGCCGCTGATCATCAACGAAGTATGGGCACCAGACCCGGTGCGCGTGCTGATCATCGTATACAGCGTCAGGGTCGAAGGCCCCGGATCACGATAGGATCGGGCAACGACCTCGGCCCGGTCGGCTTGCGGACGCTGCGATCCCGTGCAGCCAGCAACAGTTGCTGCCAGCAGGCAGGCAATCAAAATCCGGATCAAGGTCAACCCCGTTTTGGATTATGCGGCGAAGACCGCCAGGAACAGGCAAAGGAGGGCGATGGCAACCACACACCATGTGGTGGCTTTGACGAAACCATCAAAGGTTTTGGTTTGAACAGTGATATCCATTTCGCCGTGCTTGTGTTCAGCCATGAGTCTCAGAATCCTAATTCGCGTGTTTGAAATGTTGGATAATGGAAAATCCGGGGCCTGTCACCACGTCATTCGCGCGCAGGGGCCAAAGGTGGGAACACCGAGCACCCCGGATACCCAAAACCCCAACGCCAGGGCAGGCCCGAACAGGGGCCGCCGCCGAATCGGACCGCCGCATACATCGCCTCGGCCGTGACAGAATGAGCGGTGCGAATCTGTTCGGCCGTCATGTCATAGCGCTCGGCATATTCCTCGGCATGGTCTGTCCCATGCTTTTTGACGCAAGCACGCAGGGTCTCGTCTGCAGACAGGCGTGCGTCATAGCTGTCTTCGGCCCGCAAAGCCCCGCCAGCATGGTGATAGGCGCGATCATGGGTCACACAGCAGTATTCCCACGGTGGGTGCGCCTCATACAGTCCCCGAAAGCTGGGGAACGTATCCGCCACAAAGCGCCAACTGGCCGAAAGACCACCCGAACAGCCATCCGTTTCAAACGGGGTCAACTCTGCGCTGCTGCGCTCCGCCATCAGGGCGCGATGTGCTGGTAGCTCAAAGCTGCGCATGACGTCTTGCGCGAAGGCTGGCGCGGCACTCACCAAAAGGATTGCCGCCAGATTAAGGGCTTTCATCGCGCATCGCCTCAGTATCAAAGGACATGCCAAAGGTCGTCGCCAACCATAACAACAACCGCTCTGCCGGCCCCAATTCGGCGCGCACACGCAGAACTTCATTTGCCATCGCTGGTCGGTCCGTGATCAGCCCATCCACCCCCATCGACGCCATCGCCGACATTTGCAGCGGATCATTCACTGTCCAGACATAGATGTCCTTACCCGCCGCATGGACCGAATTGACCAAACCCGGCGTCGCCATCGCGGCGTTCACCGCAACAAAATCACCTTCGAGACCTGAGAGATTACCCACAGCAGTCGCGGCCAGAACACCGGCGCGCCAGTCGGGGCGAATCGTCTTCATCTTTTGCACTGCCGGGTATTTCAGGGACATCGTTGCAATGTCGTCCTGCATGCCCAGTTCTTCGACGAGGGCGACAACCCGATTCTCAAGGTCTACGTCGTGGCCGTAGTATTTCAGTTCGATAATGACCTTGGCCTTGCCCTTCGCGGCCTCCAGCACGTCACGCAGCGTCGGCGTCCGCTCATCTGCGTATTCAGGGCCAAACCAGCTGCCGATGTCGATCTGATCGATATCCTCCATCGTGGCATCCCACACCTTTAGGTTAACACCGGCCAGTTTCATGAAATCACTGTCATGGGCGACGATGACTACATCATCCGCTGTTTCCTGCACGTCGATCTCAACCCAGTCGGCCCCGTCCTCGATCGCCTTGAGAACCGAGGCCATCGTGTTTTCGGGCTTCAGCGCGGCAGCGCCGCGATGACCGATAACCTCTGCACGGTCCGATGCCTGCACCCTTTCCAGAAGGTGCTGCCCGAACCATATCCCAACAAGAACAGCAACGATGGCGGCCCCAACAGCC
Source organism: Ruegeria sp. CDSC002 (assembly GCF_059610905.1). Taxonomy (NCBI): domain Bacteria; kingdom Pseudomonadati; phylum Pseudomonadota; class Alphaproteobacteria; order Rhodobacterales; family Roseobacteraceae; genus Ruegeria; species Ruegeria sp. CDSC002. Next base: position 79,250 of record NZ_JBXWOM010000007.1, on the reverse strand, counting down.
GTGACCATTGTTCTGCGCAGGTTGCGCGGCTTTGGAGGGGTTGGTTCCGATGTCTGGATATCAAAGAACCCATCGAGCAGAACTGCCAATGCGCCCAGAGCCGTGGCTGCCAATACCAGTCCGGCCAGTGACCAGATACCGGCGACGGCGAGGCTGTAAATCAGGGCCAATCTCAGGTTGGCTGCGCCTTGCAGCGGCACCAGTGCGAACAAAAGCCCGGCCAACCAGGCGATCACGGCAGCGATGACAAAGCGCACAGCCAGCCACATGGCCAGTTCTACCTTGAGGCGTCCGCGCTTACCTTCCATCCGACTGGCACTGATGCCAAACGCATGTCCGGGGTGAACGCCCTCGAACAAAACCAAATGCAGCGACAAAGCCCAGGCTGACAGGCGTCGGATCAACACCCAGGCCATAGCCAGCGCAACCGCCCCGATCAGCACCACAGCCACCCAGAATGAGGGCGGGTGGAATGTCAGATAATAGTTGATGTCATATTCAGTCAGCGTCCACCACGCGATCACGGCAGAAACGATCGCAAAGGGCAGAACCAACAGCAAAACGCGCACAACAAAGCGCACCGCAAATCCGAACAGGGATGGAAGCCGCGACAGGATCAGCCTGATCGAAGAACTGCCGGCGCGCCATGGGTCCGGCTCTGCCATCCGCAGCGACCCGGCCATGACCGAGAAGACAAACACTTCGGCCAGTAGAAACAGGCTGAGCACCACAACGGCCGCAATAAACCCGGCAGGTGAGAGAATGAATGCAGCGATCGCCTGATCAGTCAGCGCCGTCTGGTTGGATAGCGATACGGCAAGATTCACCGTGATCGCCACGCCGGGCGCAATCAGCGCAACCAAAAGCAGGCGCACAACAAGATAGATCGGCACAAAGACACGGCGACGGGCCCACGCACCTTTGTAGGCACTTGTAACGGCAGAGAAAGTGGTCACGCGAGGCCCCCTTGAATGGTAAACTCATTCAAGGCTGCGCAGACGTGAATTGCAAGTCAGGTGATCAGCTTTCTTCCAGATCCGCCGCCAAACGGAACCCGATCCGGTTAGCGGGTTTGTCCTCGACCGATTTGGGCAGGGCCCGCAGCATCACGTTCAACTGGCTGACATGTTGTACAAGCTGAGTGCGCGCGCCGGTCGCATCGGACCCATAAAAGGTGATGATATCGGGATCAAAATACCCCATCCCCTCGATCCGCATGACGCCTGCGTCGCCGCCGGTGAATCCCATCGCAACCTCTTGGTCGCCTGTCAGGGTCTTCTCGAAATTCTGGATATAGAGGATCAGACGTTCATACGCCCATTGCGCGGGGCTTTTTGTTTCAACCGGTTTTTGCAACGGACCGGGCAGGTCTTTTGCGCCTGACTTTGCTTCAGGGTCGGAATGCACTTCGTAGCAGCGCGGCAAAGCTGCGGCTTCGGCGGCCTCGGCCGAGGTTTCGATCTGATCCTGCATAGCTTTACCCTTTGCGCTGAAACTCCCACGCCCCGTCCGCGCGGCGCGTCCGGGTGACAGCTCCAATGTGGTAAAGATGGTTCAGATGTGCAACCGCTTCGACCAGCGCAAGCCCATACTCGCCACCGCTGATCTGCCGTTTGAACAAGGGCATGAAACATTCGGCAGCGGTCTTGGGCTGGTCCAAATACTTTTCCAAACGATCCAATGCACGGTGGTGGTTGTCGATCAGTTGCCTCATCCGGATGGGCAGCCCGGTGAATGGCAGCTTGTGCCCGCCCAGCGCCAGATGATCGGGTCGCGCCAGCCTCTGGAGCCGTTCGCAGGCCTCAAGCCATTCAGCAACCGGATCCGCCAAAGGTTCGGTGACATAGACACCCAGGTTGGGACTGATCGAACTGAGGATCTGATCGCCGGTGATCACCAGATTGTCGTCGCGGCTCCAGAATGTCGCGTGTTCGGGGGCATGGCCATTGCCCATATGAACATCCCAGTCGCGCCCACCCATGCGGATCACACTGCCTTGCTTGATCCGGGTGAAACCCAGCGGCATCGGATAAACTGTGTCGCAATAATTGAAGGGGCGCTCGGCCATCCGCTTGGCCAGCACGTTGGGTGCCATTCCTGCACTGCGGTAATAGTCCAGCGTCTCCTGGGGCCAACTTTCCTGAACATCCAGTTGCAGCATCCGCGAAAACAGCCAGGCGGTGCGCGACGCCACCAGTTCCACACCATGCTCGGATTGAAACCAACCCGCATTGCCCACGTGATCCGGGTGATGGTGGGTCACAACCACCCGCGTGATCGGCTTGCCCGCCAACGGGCCTGCCATCAGCTTTTCCCAGATGCGCCGTGTTTTGTTCGACGACATTCCTGTGTCGATCACTGTCCAGCCGTCCCCATCGTCCAGCGCATAAACGTTAACGTGATCCAGCGCCATGGGCAGCGGCAAACGCATCCACAGAACACCTTCGGCAATCTCGGTCGCCTCGCCCTCGGCCGGAGGCTCTGACCAAGGATATCTGATCGCCAAAGGGGTTTCTCCGTCCATCAGGATACAAACTCCTCGGCACTGAGCCCGAAAACATCATCTGCCCCGTTCTGTGCTTGAACAAGCAGCCCAGCATATTCAGGCAACAGCGCGTTAATGTAATACCGGGCCAGCTTAAAGCGCGGGCCACCCGGTTCAGCCAAAGCCGACTTCAAGTGGTAATGTGCACCCAGCACCCGGGCAAAGGCGTGCAGATACGGCAACGCCCCGGCAAACCGATTGTTCATATCAGACTGCGCCACCATCCACTCGGTCGTCTCGCGCAAGCTTTCGGTCGCTTCCCAAACCGGGCCAGCCAGTTCGGGCATGGTCGCCCGCGCCTGTTCAGCATGATCTTCGATCTCGTCCAGTAGGCGCGAGGCTGCTTCGCCGCCATCCATCATCTTGCGCGCCACCAAATCCATCGCCTGAATACCGTTGGTGCCTTCGTAGATCGCGGTCACGCGGACGTCGCGATAATACTGAGCAGCACCGGATTCCTCGATGAAGCCCATACCGCCATGTACCTGAACACCGGTCTCAGATACGCGCATTCCCGTCTCGGTGCCAAAAACCTTGCCAATCGGCGTCAAAAGAGCGGCACGAGACATCCAATCGGCGTCGCCCGTTGCATTGGCCATATCGATGGCCGCGGCGTTGGCCAGCATAATCGCACGCGCAGCGAAAGTGTCAGCACGCATGCTCATTAACATCCGACGCACATCCGCGTGGTCGATAATGGTGCCCGAGGGGGTTTTGCCCTGTTTCCGCTCCAACGCATAGGCCAGCGCGTGCTGATAGGCACCTTCGGCTGCACCCACACCCTGACCGCCAACACCTAGGCGCGCGTTGTTCATCATGGTGAACATCGCGGCCATGCCGCCATGTTCCTTGCCTACAAGCCAGCCTTTGGCACCATCAAACTGCATCACGCAGGTTGGTGAGCCGTGCAGGCCCATCTTGTGCTCGACCGATACGACCTTCAGATCATTGGCCACACCGGGATTGCCGTTCTCATCCGGCAGCAGCTTGGGCACCAGGAACAGCGAAATGCCCTTGGTTCCGGGAACGCCATCGGGCAGGCGCGCCAGTACCAAATGGCAGACATTCTCAGCAAAATCGTTGTCACCCCATGAGATAAAGATTTTCTGCCCTGTCACAGAAAAGGTGCCATCCCCATTGGCTTCGGCTTTCGAAGTCAACGCACCCACATCCGACCCGGCCTGTGGTTCGGTCAGGTTCATGGTACCAGACCATTCACCTGCCATCATCTTAGGCAAATACAGCGCCTTGAGCTCATCGCTGGCGTGATGTTCCAGCGCTTCGATCTGGCCCTGTGTCATCAGCGGCGCAAGTTGCAGCGACAGGCAGGCGGCCGACATCATCTCGTTCACGGCGGTGGTCAGCGTCATCGGCAGACCCATGCCGCCATATTCCGGATCACCGCTCATCCCGACCCAGCCGCCTTCTGCTATGGCTTTCCAGCCATCAGCATACCCGGTCGAGGTACGCAGCACGCCGTTTTCCAAGTGCGCGGGCTCAAGATCACCGGGGCGTTGCAGAGGGGCCATCACCTCTTCGCAAAGTTTTCCGGCTTCGGTCAGAATGGCACTGACCACATCGTCGCTGGCTTCCGAGAATTTCTCGGTAGCAGCGATCTTGTCAAAATTGACCGCGTGGCGGAACAAGAATTCATAATCAGAGATTGGGGCGCGATATGGCATGTCTTCCCTCTAGGCTGTCTGATTGCGTTTACGCCGACGGGCTTGGAATTTCCACCGCCCACCTTTATGCATCTGGGTTCCACCGATTAGGTATCGGTCCAAATGCTATACGCAATCAAAACGCGGCGTCACCACCAATGATCCCCAACGGCACTCTGACATTAAACGCCGACCCAGCCGGAATCGCGCAGGCGGCAGACTTGCTGCGCCAGGGTCTTCTGGTGGCTTTCCCGACCGAGACTGTCTACGGCCTGGGCGGGGATGCCCGTAACGGAGAAGCGGTGGCAAGCATCTATACCGCCAAGGGACGACCCAGCTTCAACCCGTTGATTGCGCATGTGGCCTCGATCGAAGCCGCCCAGCGGTTCGTGACATGGTCCGATCAGGCCGAGGCCTTAGCGGCCGCGTTCTGGCCCGGACCGCTGACTCTGGTTCTGCCACTGCGACCGGATCACGGGATTTCATCGCTGGTGACAGCTGGGCTGGACACGCTCGCCGTGCGAGTGCCAGCCCACCCTGCGGCCCGTGCGCTACTGTCCGAATTCGACGGCCCGGTCGCCGCGCCATCTGCCAATCCGTCCGGGCAAATCAGCCCGACCACAGCCGCACACGTCCTGTCCGGCCTGAATGGGCGCATCGCCGCGGTTCTGGACGATGGACCTTGCGGGGTCGGGTTGGAAAGCACCATCGTGGGCGTTGCGCGCGAGCCTGCCCTTTTGCGCCCCGGCGGCGTTTCGCTGGAACAGATCGAGGCGGTTCTGGATACTCAGCTGCACCACCACCAGCCGGGTGATGCGCTGAACGCGCCCGGCCAGCTGCAATCGCATTATGCTCCGGATGCGCCCGTTCGTCTGAACGCCAGCACCGCGCAAGGCGATGAAGTTCTGCTGGGGTTTGGCCCAGTGGACTGCGATCTGAACCTGTCAGCGAAAGGTGATCTTGCCGAGGCCGCTGCCAACCTGTTCGCCGCACTGCACAGCCTGAATGACACCGGCAGACCAATTGCGGTGACCCAAATTCCCGAACATGGTTTGGGTGCGGCCATTAACGACCGCCTGCGCCGCGCTGCGGCCCCGCGTAACGGCTGATCAGGCGCGCCCGGACTCGGCAGACAGGATCAAGGGGTCAACGCCCAAAGTCGCAAGCGCACCGCTCCATTTCTCATCATCCGGCACATCAAAGACCAGCTGTGACGACGCCTCAGTTGTGAGCCAGCCGTTCATGGCGATCTCGTCCTCAAGCTGGCCAGGTCCCCAGCCCGAATAGCCCAGCACCAAAGTAGAGTTCAAAGGCCCGCGCCCCGAGGCAAGATCCTCGAGGATATCCAGCGTTGCCGTCATGCTGAACTCATCCGTGATGTGCATGGAATGCAAGTTCGCCTCGTAATCCGAGCTGTGCAGGACAAAACCACGCGACATCTCGACCGGACCGCCGAAATGGACCAAACGTTCACCCACAACCGGAATCCGGCAGGGGATGTTGAGCTGACTCAACAGAGTTTTCAGCCGCAAATCCGAAGGTTTGTTGATAATCAACCCCATAGCACCATCTTCGCCATGGCTGCACAAGTACACCACCGAATGATCAAAACGCGGATCGCCCATGCCAGGCATCGCAATCAACAGTTTTCCGGTAAGATCCATGGGCCGACATCTCTTATCAGGTATGCTTCAACAATGACCCTTGGTCACCCAGAATGGCAAGGGATCAGCGCACATTTCCGCAGATTTCATCCCGGTTACCGGAACGTGACTTGGATTCTGTGCCGCAACCGCGCATTTATGAACCATGAGCGTAAAAAATGTATTAGCGGCAATCGCCATAACCTTTGGTCTGGCCTTACCTGTAACAGCGCAGGTCAACGGCCCCGTTGCCGAGTTGGATATTCTGGATGGCGGACGCACCGCTAAAGGAACGTACCTCAGCGCCGTGCGTGTGACGCTGCAGGACGGTTGGAAAACCTATTGGCGTGCGCCGGGGGATGCTGGCATTCCGCCGCAATTCGACTGGAACCGTTCGAACAACGTCGGGGATGTGTCGATTACATGGCCCGCACCCAATGTTTTTGACCAGAACGGATTGCAATCGATCGGCTACGAAAACCAACTGGTTTTGCCAGTCGAGATCACGCCGAAAAACCCGGCCAAGCCCGTACGCCTGCAGGGAACGATGGATCTGGGCGTCTGCAAGGATGTTTGCATCCCGGAACAGCTGGATTTCGACCACACGCTGAACGCAGACGCCGGGCGCAACCCCACCATCGCCGCTGCACTGGCACAAAGGCCCTTTTCCGAACACGAGGCCAGAGTGGCCCATACCACCTGTCACCTCTCACCCACATCAGACGGGATGAAGATCGAGGCCCGGGTGACCATGCCCTCGGCAGGCGGTCGCGAGGTGGCCGTGATCGAGCCGGGGAACCCGGCGCTCTGGGCTTCGCAGACCGAGACGACGCGAACCGGCAACACTCTGATCGCAACCTCTGAGGTGATTAATGCATCCGGTGGACCGTTTGCGCTGGATCGGTCGGAAATTCGGATCACCGTGTTGGGGGCAAATCACGCAGTCGACATTCGGGGATGCAGCGCAAGCTGAGCCCGGTGATTTCATGACACAAACTCCAAAAATCGGCGCTTTGGCAGTAGTCCTGCATCAGGACCAAGTGCTGCTGGTTCAACGCAGCAAGCAACCTGATGCTGGGCTATGGGGGTTTCCTGGGGGTCACGTGGAATGGGGCGAGACTGTTTTGCAAGCCGCGCAAAGAGAGCTGCGCGAAGAAACCTCGGTCATTGCAGACCCACAGCACTACTTAGACAATCTTGATTTGCTGCGCTGGAACGAAAACGGCGACGTCCAGACACACTACCTGCTGGTAGGCGTGGCCTGTCAGTATCAAACCGGCGACCCCATTGCAGGTGACGACGCGCTCGATGCGCGTTGGTTCCCTGTGGATCAGATCCGCCGCGGCGAACTAGAGATGAGCAACCGCGTCATCGATCTGCTGGAAACCGCCCTGCGCCGGACTTAGGTCGCGGGCCTTTTGAGCCGGGCGTAAAGCAAGCCAGAGACTGCCACGCTGAGGAACAGTATCAGCGCGGCACCTGTAACGAATGCGCCCAAGCCCATCCGAAGAATAGCCATGCCATCCTCGCCCGCATAAAGCCCGGACAAGAACCCGATGGGCGCGCCGTAAACTGCGGGCCACACCATCGTGACCGTAAACCATGAAAGCAAGGCGAGGCCCGAACACGCCAACGCCCCCTGCACCACACGGTCCGGGGCACGTGCCGCCCGACGCATCGCGGTCATTGGGCGTGACAGATCGTTCAGAATGGCAAGCAACGCCGGGACCAGCAGAAGAACCAGCAACATACCAAAGCCCAGTCCATAGACCAAAGTAATGACTGTGGGTTTGAGAAACTGCGCCTGCTGCGACCCTTCGTACAGTAACGGGGTCAGCCCCAGAACCGTGGTCAGCGTCGTCAGCATCACAGGCCGCAACCGGTCTGCGGTGCCTTCAACTATCGAAGGCACAAGCCCGCGCTCTTTTTGGTAATCGTCGATGGTCGTCACCAAAACAATCGAGTCGTTGATGATGATCCCCGTCATCCCCAGCAGACCGACGACCGTGAACATGCTTAGCGGAACCTCCCACAGGTAGTGCCCCCAGATCGCGCCGACCAACCCAAATGGGATAATCGCCATCACCACCAGTGGCCGCGTCCAGCTGGCAAACACCCAGGCCAGCACAAGATAGATACCCGTCAGGCACAGGATCAGGCCAGTGCGCGCCTCAGACAGGAACTCGTCTTCCTGTTCGCTCAGACCGGCCATCCGCCATTCAACTTGTCGTTCCGAGGCGATTTTCGGCAGGATTTCCTCGCCCATGGCACGTGCAATCTCAGCCGCGCGCGTCGGGTCATCTTCCGAGATGTCGCCATTCACCGATATCACCCGCAGGCCATTTTCGCGCCGGACGGTCGAGAAGCCGGATTTTCGCTCGACCGACACGATATCGGCCAGCGGCACATAAACGCCGTCCGGTGTACGCATCAGAGTGCGTTCCAGGAAGTCGGCGGTCAGCTCTCCTTCGGGCAGTTCAACCCTGATCTCGGCACTACGAGGGCCGTCCGGGAAGGTCGCCGCCTCGATCCCGTTCAACCGGTCGCGCAAGACGCGACCCAGCGTTTCGATCCTGAACCCCAGCGATTGTCCCTGGGCCGTCAGGTCCAAAATGTACTCTTCCTTGTCATAGGCAAGATTGTCTTCCAGCGCGGAAACTTCAGGGTATTTCGAAAGCTCGGTCTGCAAATCCTCGGAAGCGGACTTGAGCGTATTCACATCCGAACCATAGAACTGAACGTCAATGGCATCGCCACCGGGCCCAGAGCGCCATCCCCGGAAGCTGAGCAGTTCGACCTTCGGGTGGCGCGGAACAAAATCCTGCAACTCACCCACAAACTCAAAGCTGGAATAGGGGCGCAGATCCGCATCGATCAGCTCGATGGAAATACCACCCAGCAAGTCAGCGTCTTTGCCATCAGCGGCGGCCAATCCCCATCCTGCGGACCCGCCCACCTCGGCCAGCACATAGTCGATCGGGTTACGACCGTGGCGGTCTTCATAAATCTGGCCCAGCTCTTCGGTCGCGCGCTGCAGCTCATGCATCATGGCCACAGTCTCGGCGCGGGTGGCGCCTTCAACCATTATGAAGTTGCCCGTGACCGAGCCACGTTCAGGCGCATTGAAGAACCGCCAGTTCACGTCACCTCGAATGAACAGGGCAACCTGGCTGGCCAGGATCACCACCATCATTGCCACCACCACATATCGCGCCCAGACAACCCAGGCGATCAACGGTCGGAACAGATGATCCCGCACCCAGCGGAACCCGCGATTGACCACGCGGTTGGGCAGGTCATACCAGTGCTCTTTCGTGGAATGCGCAATGGCATGCGCCATGTGGTTCGGCAAGATCAGGAAGCATTCGATCAGCGACGCTATCAGGACCGCGATAACGGTAAAGGGGATGTCACGGATCAACTCTCCGAACCGGCCGCCAACCAGGGTCAGACCAAAAAAGGCAATCACCGTCGTCAGGGTCGCCGCAAAGACCGGCATCGCCATGCGTCGCGCCGCTCGTTCAGCGGCCACCATTGGGGCCTCACCTAATCGGCGCGCGCGGAAATCGGCATGCTCACCCACGACGATGGCGTCATCCACAACAATGCCCAGCGTGATGATCAAGCCGAACAGGGACACCATGTTGATCGACAGCCCGCCGATATACATGAAGGCAATCGCAGCGGACATGGCAACCGGAATACCTGCTGCGACCCAAAAGGCGATCCGCGCATTCAGGAACAAAAACAGCAGGCAGACCACAAGGCCCAAGCCAACAAGGCCGTTGTCGACCAGAATATCCAGACGGTCGGTGATCGCCTGAGCGCGGGTTCTGATCAGCTCGATCGTCACCCCTTCGGGAACGCTGGCCTGCATTTCCGTCACAACGTCTTCGACCGCGTGCTGGATTTCGATCGCGTCACCCAGGTTTGAGCGATCTACCCGCACCGACATTGCCGGATTTTCGCCCACAAAGTAGCTGCGATTGCGGTTGACCCCTTCGACCCGGATCTGCGCCACATCGCCCACCAGCAACTTGGATCCGTCCGCAAAATTGCGCAGGGCGATACCTTCGATTTCTTCGGGTGTGCGCTTTTCCGTACCCGTGCGAATACGGGCATTCGCGCCAGTCACATCGCCTGCTGGGTTTGCGTTGACCTCGGCCGCCACAGCTGATGCGACCTCGGACAGGGTGATGTCGTTGGCAATCAGTTGGGCGGTTGGTATCTCGACCACGATGCGCGGCGCAGCAAGCCCCCGAATCGTGGTACGGGTAACCCCGACCGCGAAAAGACGGTTGATTAATTCGTCCGTGAATTTGGCCAGTTGATCAGGATCGACAGGCCCGGTGACAACTACATCTGTAACCCGGTCCCGCCAGGCACCCCGCCGGATTGTTGGTTCTTCGGCATCGTCGGGTAGGCTGGTGACACTGTCGACGGCGGTCCGTACTTCTTCGACGACGCGGGACATGTCCCAGTTTGGCTCGAACTCGAGCCGAATGCTGGCGCGCCCCTCGCGTGACGTGGACTCGGTGCTGGCGACACCCTCGACCGCCAGCAAGGCGGGCTCAAGCACCTGAACGATACCGTTGTCCACATCTTCGGGACCGGCCCCATCCCAGTCCACACTCACGTCGACGCGTTCCAGGATCACATCCGGAAAGAACTGTGCCCGCATGTTCGGGATTGCCGCCGCGCCCAGGACCAGCATCACCAGCAGCAGCAGGTTTGCCACTGTTTTGTGACGCGTGAAGTAACTAAGGATGCCGCCTGCCGCGCCGGGGATCTCGCGCATCATGACGCTTAGCCCCCCGCCCTGTTTTCAAGCCGCTGGACAAGCGAGGCGGGCACCTTGGCCTCGCTCAACTGACCCAGAACCCGTTCTTTGACGTCCTTTGGCATGCGGGTGCTGGCCTCAACCTGAGCGACCAACTTAGCGCGCTGTTCCACAGACAGCTCAACCATATCCGGTGCGGCCCCGGCGCTATCATCTATCCGCAGGGGCCGGACACGCACGCCCGATCCCAGCAGCGGCGTGCGGCCTATCACGACCTCACGCCCAACCAAACCTTCGCCGCGCAGCAAGACCTCATCGCCCTGACGCCGGATCAGCTGGACTGGAAGCGCTTCGAGCCTGTCGTTCTCATCCAGCACCAACACTGTGCCAACAGCATCAAGAACCGAAGACGGCAGCAGTACTACGTTGTCCAGCGGTTGTTCCTGCACTGTGACGGTAACAAAATCGCCCGGCTTGAACCCCGACGCCTCATCCAGTCGGGCATAGATCAAACGCCCGGTCTGCCCTTCGCCCGCCGATCCGCTGTCGCGGCTAATGCGGCCTTGTGCGGTCAGGTCAGTGCCCGTGACCTCAAGCGAGATTGTCACCGGTGCGTCGATCAGATCACCGGCTGCGTCCAGCAATCGGACGTATTGCGCGGTTGAGACGCGGAATGCCACCTCCAATGCATTGGGGTCGACAAGTTCCGCCAGCTTTTCGTTCGCGGACACCAGCCGTCCTTCGACCAGCGTTACATCCGTCAATGTGCCCCCGAACCGGGCGCGGATTGTCATATCATCCAGATCGCGTTCAGCAGCCTCAAGCGCAATGCGGGCTCGTGACAACAGGGTGGTCGCCTGATCGACGCGGGATTCGGCCTGGGCCAGTGCAATCCGCCGCGCCAGCACCGCCTGCTGCGCAGCAGCCTTGGCCAGCTCGGCCTCTTCCACAGATGCTGCGGCCCCGACACCGCGGGTCTGCAAATCCTGTTGGCGCTGCAAGGCGCGCCCGCGCAGCTCCGCCTGCGCCTCAGCCGAGTTCAACTCGTCCTGTGCTAGCAGCAGCGACCGCTCCGCGTCACGCTCTTCAAACTGCGCGTCCAGCAAATCGGATTTTGCCCGGTCCAGCGCGGACTGGGCGTCTGCGGGATCAAGTTCAACCAGAACTTCACCTGTTGTTACCACACCGCCATCTTCAAAATCTTCGGCCAACGCGACAACGCGCCCGCCTAGCGCGGCCCGCAGTTCTAACCTGCGACGGCTTTGAACCTCGCCAAAGGCTTCAAGATATGGAGTGATGGTTTCCAATTCCGCAGACCGAACAGAAACGGCAAAGACACGCTCTCGCGCCTGCGGAGCCGACTCCTCCCGCGTCAGAACGTCTTGCACGGCGCCCGAAATCATCTGCGCCGCCACAAACAACAGGGCCACTGTCAACGACGTCAAAAAGACTCCAACAAGGCTTTGCCTCAGAAATCGCATATAAAATTCACCCCGGTTGCATCAGGCTGCCATTAGCAAAAGGTAGCTGGGCAGCAAAAAATGCCAAGCCACAAAGCGGTTATGAACGGTTTAACGTGCGACCAGTCTACTTCCGTCGCAAATGTTCGTCCAATCTGGGCATTATTTCGACGAAATTGCAGGGACGGTGGCGATAATCGAACTGTTTCTCCAATATCCCGTCCCAGGCGTCCTTGCAGGCTCCGGGACTGCCGGGCAATGCAAACAGGTAGGTACCACCCGCCACGCCACCGGTCGCACGTGATTGCACGGCCGACGTACCAATCTTCTCCATTGAAACGATTGTGAACACCGTGCCGAAAGCCTCGATTTCCTTCTCATAGACATCGCGATGCGCTTCGACAGTTACGTCGCGCCCCGTCAAACCGGTACCCCCGGTTGAAATTACCACATCTATTTCCGGGTTAGCGATCCAAGTCCGCAACTGATCAGCGATCTTGTTGCGTTCGTCCTGTATTATGCTGCGATCAGCAACGTGATGCCCGGCGCGTTCGATGCGGTCCACAAGTGTCTGGCCGGATTTGTCCTCGTCCAGCGACCGCGTGTCCGAGACGGTCAGCACGGCGATACGGACCGGAATGAAGTCTTTGGTCTCATCAATGCGCGACATGTTTCCTCAGGCCCTTTCCAAGATGGCAAGCCGGATCGCGAGGGCTGCGAAAATCCCTCCTGTCACCCAGCCCATGATGCGCGAAGCGCGCGGGTTCGCGATTAGCATCCGCCCCGCACCACCGGCAAAAATTCCCACTAGCCCATTCACCACAAATCCGCCCAGCGCAATGATGGATCCGAAAATCAGGAACTGCAGCAGGATCGATCCCGCCGCCGGGTTCACGAACTGCGGGATAAAAGCCAGAACAAACAGAATTACCTTAGGGTTGGTCAGGTTCACCACCAGCCCGTCCCGGAATGCCAATTGGGTGGGACCGGAGGGAGCATCCGCAGAGACCGCCCCATTCCGAAACGCCCCCCAGGCGAGATACAGCAGATAAGCAACGCCCATCCAGCGGATCACATCGAACAGCCAGGGCATCGTCGCCACAGCCGCTCCTAGACCGAGACCCGCCACCAGAACGTGAACCATCGATCCGACGGAGATACCTGCGCTGGCGGCGATTGCAGGCCGCGCCCCGGACCGCAGCCCCTGCCCAAAGCAGAACATCATGTCCGCCCCGGGGGTCAGATTCAGGGCAATTGCCGCCGGGATAAACGCCAGCAACGTAACTGTTTCAATCACGTGGTGACCTCGAACCAATTTACTGTGGGGCCAAGATTGGCGATCTGCGTCACGCCGATTGCGCCTCGGTAACCCCAGCTGTCATGGATATGGCCACAAAGGGCAAATTGCGGCTGCAATCGCTCGATTGCGTCACGGACCGCCACCGATCCTACCGCATCACCCGTCGACGTAAGATCGCCGTGACCCTTGGGCGGAGAATGGGCAATCAGGATGTCAGCCCCTTCGCAACGATCCAGCAATTCAGCCGCTTCAGGGTCCGTCAGATCACAGGACCACTCACCGAATGGCGTCACTGGCACGCCGTAACCAAGGCCAAACAGACGCAGTCCATCCACGGTCATACCTGTCCCGTGCAAAACATGCACGCCTTCCGGCGCAGCGTCGGTCAGTTCACCTGCACTTTCGGCATTGCCCGGCACCAGAACCAGCGGCGCATTGACGCCGCACAGCATCGCCATCGCGTCATCCAGCCCTTGCCGCATGTTGCAATAATCCCCGGCTCCGATAACCAGATCGGCCTCATCGCTGGCTGCAACAACGTCTGCGGCACGGTTTCGCGCCATATGCAGGTCCGAGAATGCGAGGATCTTCATGCCTTGTCCTCCAGCCTTGCTTTGAGTTCCAGCAAATCAGCCCATGCCTGCCGCTTCATCTGCGGTTGACGTAGCAAATAAGCCGGGTGGAACATCGGGATAACCGGCAAGTCCATCGCCTGATCCCACTGACCGCGAAGCCGTGTGATCCCCCGTTTACCCAGAACAGCCTGACAGCTGATATTGCCCATCACCACCAGAACCTCGGGTTTGGCCAAGGCCACGTGCCGTTCGAGAAACGGCTTCAACATGCCAATCTCTTCGGGCTTGGGATCCCGGTTCTGCGGTGGGCGCCACGGCAGGACGTTGGTGATATAGACGTTTTCGGTCCGATTCAGATCAATCGCGGCCAGCATCCGGTCCAACAACTGACCGGCGCGTCCGACAAAAGGCTTGCCCTCGCGGTCTTCATCCCGGCCCGGAGCCTCTCCGATAATCATCACCCGCGCACCCGGGGTGCCGTCGGCAAAGACCAACTGCCGCGCACCGCGTTTCAACTCGCAATGGTCAAACGCGTCCATGGCCGCCTGCAACTGATCCAGCGACCCTGCAGCCTGTGCCGCAGATTTCGCAACCGCAACCGGATCAACTTGCTTGGGTTTTTCTGGTGCGGTCTGGGCCTTTGCGGGTTTCTTGGCTTTGGGCGCAGTATCCGGCAACGCATAGCGATCCACCGGTGCATCACCGATAGCATCCGTTGCGCCCAGCTCGATCTGCCATTCCAGCAGAGCACGGGCAGTATGATAGTCCAAAGCCGATTCCATAGCCCTCAATCTAACCACCTTTTGAACGAGGGAAAGCAGATAGACCTTGATTGGTCAGTCCATCGCGCCGACGATTGCCATATTCATGTTGTCTGTATTGCGATTCTTGTTTCTTGGTTTGCTGCTGATCATTCTCAGCAGTCCTACTTCTGCGCAGTTCAAAGACAGATATGGCCAGTGCCGCGCGGGCCAATTCAAATGTGGCAGCACATGCTGCTCGGGCGGGCAAAGATGCAGCTTTGACGGGCACTGCATTCCATTGGGCGGCACCTATTGCGGCGGCGGCCGTACCTGCGGCCCATTCGAACGCTGCGTGGCAGGCGGCACCCGATGCGCACCAGCGGGGCAAAATAAGTGCAGGTCGCGTCTGGACTGCCCCGGCGGCAGCATCTGCAATGCCCGTGGCGAATGCGAGCGCAATACACCTGACATTCTGGAACTGCCTTCACTGACATGCGACGACGGTCGCATTTGCGGATCCGGATCGTCTTGCCTGCCGGGTGGCGGATGTTCACGCCCCGGCTGGTATCTTTGCGAAAAAACCGGGTCGCAGTGCCGTCAGGGGTTCAAGTGTTCCAAAAATCAGGGCTGTGTTCCCGTCAAGGCCATCGATTGCGGATACGGCAAGTGGTGCAAGCCCGGCGAACAGTGCCTGCCCGAAGGCGGATGCGAGAAACTGCCCGAAGGATCTGATCCTTAGGTTGCCTTGCGCAGCGCGGCTTCCTATAAGCGGCGCGATTGTCAGACAGGAGCCCGCCAATGCGTTTCGCCCATCGTCACCTTCTTGGCATCGAGCATCTGTCGCAATCCGATATTACTGCCATTCTCGATCTGGCCGAGAAATACGTCGACATGAACCGCCAGTCGACCAAGCATTCCGACGTGCTGTCGGGCCTGACCCAAATCAACATGTTCTTCGAGAACTCAACCCGCACGCAGGCCAGTTTCGAAATCGCAGGCAAGCGGCTGGGCGCGGATGTGATGAACATGGCGATGCAGGCCAGCTCGATCAAAAAGGGCGAGACGTTGATCGACACAGCGATGACGCTGAATGCGATGCACCCCGATTTGTTGGTGGTGCGCCATCCGCATTCCGGCGCGGTCGACCTGCTGGCGCAGAAGGTGAACTGCGCGGTGCTAAATGCCGGTGACGGCAAACATGAACACCCGACGCAGGCTCTGCTGGACGCGCTGACCATTCGCCGCGCCAAAGGTCGCCTGCACCGCCTGAACATCGCGATCTGCGGCGACGTCGCACATTCCCGCGTGGCGAGGTCAAACCTGATCCTGCTGGGAAAAATGGAAAACCGTATTCATCTGATTGGACCACCGACGCTGCTCCCAAGCCAGTTTGCCGAGTTTGGCGCCGAAATTTACGACGACATGAACGAGGGCCTGAAGGACGTCGACGTCGTGATGATGCTGCGCCTTCAGAAAGAGCGGATGGATGGCGGGTTCATCCCCTCGGAACGGGAATACTATCACCGCTATGGTCTGGACGCCGCTAAGCTGTCGCAGGCTAAGCCTGACGCCATCGTCATGCATCCTGGCCCGATGAATCGCGGCGTCGAGATCGATGGCACTTTGGCAGACGACATCAACCGGTCCGTTATTCAGGAACAGGTCGAAATGGGCGTCGCCGTTCGCATGGCCGCAATGGAACTGTTGGCCCGCAACCTGCGCGAGGCAGCATGAGTGATCTGAACGTCGCCCCCCACGAACATGGCGTCCTCCGCCTGTTTCACTTGGACATGCGGCCCGAAGCAGCAAAGTTCCTGCGCGAACCGGGCGCCGCCGACCAGATTCTGGGTGTCGAGGGTCTGGATCCCGTTCAGATCGACGTCTTTCCCGTATCAGATCTCGAGGAACTGGGTCTTTTCGGCTATCTCAACGAAGGGTGCGGCGTTCCCAAAGATCAACTGGATCGGGCTGCACTTGGCAGCGTTGAAGGCTGGGTCATGGTCGTGCGCAGTGCCGCGTTTCAGGGACGTGCCGCCACTTTGCAACCGGACCCCAAAGTGCAACTGATCGGCCTTTATACAGAAGAGGCGACAAGCTGGACCGGTGGAGCAATTAAAACCGAAAGCGCGGAACCGTTCTCGGCACCGCAAACCCCGCCACAGGACGATAAACCCGGCCGTATTGGGTCGGCCATGCTGGCAGTGGTGGCGCTGGTGGTCATCGGAGGCATCCTGTGGCTGATCCTGTGACCTTCACCCCCGACAAAGGTGCGTATATCCGCACGAATACATGGCTGGCCGCCGGGGCCATGGCCGTCGCGATGATCGTGCTGTGGCTGGTCGGCAACCCCTACGTCTGGACCGGGGCGCCCGCCGGTCTTGCCGCGGTTGCCTTTCGCGCATGGTACCTGGCCTCAGAAGAACTGACCACCACATGGCAGATGACGGACACCACCCTAACCGGCCCTGGCCCGCGCAATGTGGCGCTGAACCAGATACAGGCGGTCAACCTCATGGGCAGCTTTGTCCAGATCGTCACAAAGGGTGGCGACAAACACCTGATCAAATATCAGGCTGATCCCGCCGCCACCAAAGCCGCCATCGAGAGGGCGATTAGATGACAGCCGTAGAAGATTGGGTGCGTTCAAAGATACCTCTCAAAGAAGAGGTTTTGTGGGTCGTTCGCCCCGATCAACGCGTGATCCCAAGGCACGCGTCCTTTTTTGGAAGTTGGCTAGCTGCTATTTCTTTAGTGGTTTGGATTCCAGTGCTTTTCTCACTGAAGGTGTCGTGGGAATATCTGCCGCTCTACATCATCCCGATAAGCACAACCGCTTTTTTGTTCATCGATTATTACAACCGCACGCATTGCATCTACGCGATTACAAGAAAATCTGCATGGATCGTCAGGAAGCTTTTGGTTTCAAGGCAATGGCATTCAAAGAGCGTTGAAATCACTCCATCTCTTAATATCAGGCCCGCGCCATTTGGGATCGAACTAAAGCCGTTCTTTTTCTTTGATAGCCTAGAAGACAAAGAAGCCGCTTTGGCGGCATTGCACCAAGCCCAAGAGGCCTCGAAATGACTGCTGTACTTTTCACCAACGCCCGCCTGATCGACCCGGAAACCGGCACCGACAGCCTAGGCTGGCTGCATGTATCCGATGGCCGGATTGCTGCGCGCGGCGAAGGGGCCGCTCCGACGCCGGAGGCGCAGGTCGTCGATTGTGGCGGGCAGTGCCTTGCCCCCGGCATCGTCGATATCGGCGTCAAGGTCTGTGAACCGGGTGAGCGACACAAGGAAAGCTATAAATCTGCCGGTCTGGCCGCTGCGGCCGGAGGCGTGACCACCATCGTGACCCGCCCCGATACCAGCCCCGCGATCGACACGCCCGAAAGTCTGGAGTTCGTCACACGCCGAGCGCAGGCCGACACTCCGGTCAACGTCCTGCCAATGGCCGCGTTGACCAAAGGTCGCGAAGGCCGCGAAATGACTGAGATCGGATTCCTGCAGGATGCCGGTGCCGTCGCCTTTACTGACTGCGATCACGTGATCGCCAACACCAAGGTGTTTTCCCGCGCCCTGACCTATGCCCGGGCCTGTGGCGCGCTGGTCATCGCCCACCCGCAAGAACCCATCCTCAGCAATGGTGCCGCAGCCACCAGTGGTAAATTCGCCGTGCTGCGTGGCTTGCCCGCCGTCTCACCAATGGCCGAGCGGATGGGACTGGACCGTGACATCGCTTTGCTAGAGATGACCGGGGCCACCTATCACGCCGACCAGATCACCACCGCCCGCGCCCTGCCTGCGCTGGAGCGGGCCAAGCGGAATGGGCTGGACATCACGGCAGGTACGTCAATCCACCACCTGACCTTAAATGAGTTGGACGTCGCCGACTATCGCACCTTCTTCAAGGTCAAGCCGCCGCTGCGATCCGAGGATGACCGGCAAGCAGTGATCGAAGCGGTGCGGACCGGCCTGATTGATACGATCAGTTCCATGCACACGCCTCAGGATGAGGAAAGCAAACGCCTGCCGTTTGAAGAGGCAGCCTCCGGCGCGGTAGCGCTGGAAACCCTGCTGCCCGCCGCCTTGCGTCTGTATCATGCCGGGCAGTTGGACCTGCCGACACTGTTCCGCGCAATGGCCCTAAACCCGGCGAAAAGATTAGGGCTGGAAAGTGGCCGCCTGTCCGAAGGCGCGCCTGCGGATCTGGTGCTGTTTGACCCGGATGTGCCCTTTGTGCTGGACCGGTTCTCGCTCAAATCCAAATCTCAGAACACACCGTTTGACGGCCAGCGGATGCAGGGTAAGGTCACCGCAACTTTCGTTGCAGGACAAGAAGTTTACCGGAGATCCTGATGCCGATCATCGACAGCACAATGACCCAGCTGATCCTGTGGGCGGCACTTGGATACCTGATGGGGTCGATCCCGTTTGGCATGGTCCTGGCCAAGGTGATGGGGTTGGGCAACTTGCGCAACATCGGATCGGGCAATATCGGCGCAACCAATGTTTTGCGGACAGGCAACAAGACCGCCGCTGCCCTGACCCTGATCTTCGACGCCGCAAAAGGCGGAGTTGCCGTACTGTCGGCGCGTGCACTGGCGGGCGAGGATGCTGCGCAGATTGCGGCGCTGGCAGCACTTTTGGGCCATTGCTTTCCGGTTTGGCTGGGATTTAAGGGCGGAAAAGGGGTCGCCACGTTTCTGGGGATCTGGCTGGCGTTGGACTGGCGCGTCGGTGTGGCCTGTTGTTTGACTTGGTTGGTTGCTGCTGCAATCTGGCGCATCTCATCCCTTGCGGCACTTGCAGCGGCGGCAACGTCCACTATCTGGGCCCTTCTGCTGACAGGTTCGCAAACGCTGCTACTGGCTGGCGTCCTGACCCTGTTGGTCTATTGGCGCCACAGCGCGAATATTGCCCGCATCAAATCCGGCACTGAACCAAAAATCGGGCAGTCTTGAGCGCCCCGAACGCCTTCCTGACCGCTTTTTTTGCCATCCCCAAGGGGTCGTCGACCGGGCGTGCCCACGGCAGGCGGTATATCGTCAGTCGAACGGAATTTTCAGACGGCAAGTCGCAGAAACTTGTCGCACGCGCACTGGACGGCAGCGACTACATCAGCCTGAACCTTTATCTGACCAAACGCGGATCTCTTCTTCGCCCCTGCGAAATGCCCGCGGAAAAAGTCACCGAATTCGTTTTGGATCTGACGCCCGATACCTAAGGCCTACCCTGCATTTGTGAACAGTGCCTCTTCGCCCCTGCACATTCACAATTGATTGCTTTGAACGTGATGGGCCGCCTGCCCACTTGGGTTCCGTGACGACCAATTGCGGGTCTCACGGACAAAAAAACTCTTGGGTTGTCTGGGCGCAATTTTCTGCGTCACGTGGCAGCCCCTTCACGAAAGGTGAAAACAATGAACAAGTTCAAATCTCTTATCGGCGGCGTCGCGCTGTCTGTTGCCATTGCAAGCTCGGCTCTGGCCGCTGGTGTTGAACTGAACGCAAGCTCGACCGGTCTGGCCATGCAGGGCTATGATCCGGTTGCCTACTTCACCGCTGGCGAGCCGACCAAAGGTGACTACCGCATCACCACACTGCACAACGACGCGATGTATCGCTTTGCCAATGAAGAAAACAAAGCCGCGTTCGAAGAAAACCCCGAGGCCTACCTGCCTGCATATGGTGGCTACTGCGCATTCGGCGCTGCGATGGGCTTCAAGTTTGACGGTGACCCGACCTATTGGAAGATCGTCGACAACAAGCTGTACCTGAACCTGTCGCAAGACATCCAGCAGCGCTGGGAAGGTGACATCCCTGGTTTTGTCGAACAAGCCAGCGCCAATTGGGAAACCATCGCGGATAAAACACCGGCGGAACTGCAGCAATAATTTCTGACATTCCCCAAATAGGCGGCGGCAGAGTATTCTGCCGCCGCTTTTCGTTTCAAGATCAAACACCAACGAGCCGGGCTCAGTCGGTTTTACGGCTCCAGAACCGTGCTGCCTGTGGTCTGACGCGCTTCAAGCACCCGATGCGCCTCGGCCACCTGATCCAACAGGAACCGCTGGTCGATGTGGATTTTGACCTCGCCGCCTTCAACCTTGCCGAACAGCCGCCGTGCCATTGCCTGACAGACAGAAGGGTCGGCGATATGGGTAAACAGGGTCGGTCGAGTGATTTTCAAGGAACCTTTCTTGCCCAAAATACCGATATCCATCAACGGGACCGGACCTGAGGCATTGCCGAATGAGATCATCATTCCCAAAGGCTTCAGGCAGTCCAGCGAGCCATTGAACGTGTCCGCGCCGATGGAATCCATGACCACATCCACACCTTTGCCGCCGGTGATTTCGGCCACACGTTCGGCAAAGTTCTCGGTCCGGTAGTTGATGCAATGCGCAGCCCCGTTGAACTGCGCGAGGCTGCATTTTTCGTCTGTTCCGGCTGTTCCGATCAGGGTTATGCCCTCGGACTTGGCCCATTGGCAGGCAATCAGACCAACGCCACCGGCGGCCGCGTGAAACAGAACCGTGTCACCCCGTTTCAAAGGCGTTGTCCGGTGAAACAGATACTCGACCGTCATCCCCTTGAGCATCATCGCCGCAGCCGCGTCAAAAGAAATCCCTTCGGACAACGGACACACCTGCGCCGCTGGCATCACGCGCGCCTCACAATAGGCCCCGGCGGGAGCTGAGGCATAAGCTGCGCGCTGGCCCGGTTTCAGATGGGTAACACCTTCGCCAACGGCCTCAATCACACCTGCCGCTTCCATGCCCAGCGCGTGCGGTAAATCCATCGGGTACAACCCGGTGCGCTGATAAACATCAATGAAGTTCAGCCCACAGGCCCGGTGGCGGATGCGAACCTCGCCGGGTCCGGGGTCGCCCAAGGGCCGGTCTTCGATCTTTAGAACTTCGGGACCGCCGTGTTCATGAATGACGACGGTTCTTGCCGTTTGCTGCATGCTGACCTCCTGTTGCCTGACGCCAAGCTAACACGCCTGTGAAACAGGGCAATTGGTAGGTTTTTCCTGCCGCGCAACCACAACGGGAAAAACTGTGCTATACTGGGGCCTGAGCGTTGCCGGCTGGTCCGGCCAAAGGCAACCACCGCCGGATTCAACCCGTTGCGCACTGGCAAAGGGAGGGGATCAAGATGGCCAAAACAATAGGAAATCCGATCAGTTGGGCCGCCCGAAACATCGGCGCGACCGGCGATCATATTACCGAAAGCGTGCACCACATCGGCAGCGCGGACACCCGGCATCTGCCGCAGGTGCAAACACTGACGATGCAGGACCTGAAGGCCTGTTTGCAGGCCGGGTACAATGATTTTCTGGAAACACGGGCGGATGCGATTTTCATCATACTGGTTTACCCGATCGCAGGTCTGCTGATGTTCGGGTTCGGCCTTAATCGCAACATGGTTCCCCTTCTGGCACCGCTGATCATGGGTTTCGCACTAGTCGGTCCGATAGCAGCCGTGGGCCTTTACGAAATCAGCCGCAAACGCGAGCAAGGCGGCGAGGTCCATTGGCTGGACGCCTTGGGCGTCTTCCGGTCCCCGTCCTTCGGTGCAATTCTGGCCTTGGGGTTCTATCTGGTCATGCTGCTGCTGATTTGGCTGATGGTCGCGCAGAGCATCTATGCGCATACGCTTGGGCCTGATCTGCCCACCTCACTCGGGGCTTTCGTGACCCAGGTATTCACCACCGGCGCAGGCTGGTCCATGATCATTTTCGGCAACGCGATCGGGTTTCTATTCGCGCTGGTCGCATTGGCCATGAGCGTCGTCAGCTTTCCATTGCTGTTGGACCGTCCGGTCGGTCTGCCTGTGGCGGTCGTGACGTCGGTCCGAGTGTTGCGGCATAACCCCGGTGTGATTTTGGCATGGGGGTTCATCGTAGCGGCCCTGTTGATCATCGGAGCCATCCCGATGCTGCTGGGGCTGATCGTTGTCATGCCAGTCCTGGGCCATGCAACCTGGCATCTTTACCGCCGCGCAGTGGTCTGATCGGAAAAAGCGCGGGATCTGCCCGCGCCAAAGTTTTAACCAGCGACCTTGAGGACAATCTTGCCGATGTGGCCCGAGCTTTCCATCCGCGCATGGGCGGCTGCCGCCTCGGCCAGATCAAACTCACTGTCCATGACGGGGGCCACCTTCCCAGCCTCCAGCAATGGCCAGACAGCCTCGCGCAAATCCTGCGCAATCTTCGCCTTTGCCAGATCACTTTGAGGGCGCAAAGTACTGCCAGTCAGGGTCAGGCGTTTGACCATCATCATCGCAAAGTTCAACTCGACCTTCGGACCTTGCAGGAAAGCGATCTGAACCAGACGCCCATCCTCGGCCAGAGCTTTGACGTTGCGCGGGATATAGTCGCCACCAACCATGTCGAGGATCAGGTTCGCCCCACCTTCGGCGCGCATGACGCCTACGAAGTCCTCGTCCCGGTAATTGATCGCCTTCTCTGCTCCAAGCTTCACACAAGCCTCGCATTTTTCAGCCGACCCCGCAGTTGCAAACACCCGAGCGCCGAACGCATTCGCCAGCTGGATCGCTGTCGTGCCAATTCCGCTGGACCCGCCATGCACCAGAAAACGCTCACCTGCCTTCAGACCGCCGCGCGTGAAAACGTTGGACCACACAGTAAAGAAGGTTTCGGGCAGGCACGCGGCCTCTTTCATCCCCATTCCCGAAGGAACTGGCAGACAGTGCGCAGCGGGTGTGGCCACATATTCCGCATATCCGCCACCGGGCAGCAAAGCACAGACCGGATCGCCGATGGCCAGACCCTCGACCCCGGCACCAACGGCAACAACCTCGCCCGATGCCTCAAGCCCCGGCAAATCGCTGGCACCCTGAGGAGGATCATAGGCCCCGGCACGCTGCAGCGCATCCGGGCGGTTCACACCCGCATAGGCCACTTTCAGGATCACCTGCCCGGCTTGTGGTTCCGGCACCGGGCGTTCCGTCAGTTGCAGAACATCCGGACCACCGGGTTTGGTGATTTCGACAGCGCGCATCATCTGGGTCATGGGCAAATCTCCTTTACCCAATGCCTAGCAGGCAATTTCTAGAAGGCCCAGACGCTTACTTGCGCGGGTTCAACATACCCGGCAAATCAGCCCGTATCTTTGTCGGCGCTTTTACCTGACCAGCCAACCAGTTCGGCACCGCCAGAAACGGTTTGAACAACGGGTTGTCATTCACCTGCGCCTTGATCTTTTCGAACTGCATGACGTTGTCTATCCGCCGATCCAGAAACTCCCAGGTTTTCTGGTGATCGGGGGAATCGTCGCCCAGCCAGAACAGCAGGGTCGAGGAATATACGCCCGACAACGTCGCTCGTTTCGTGTACCAGTTCACGTCGTCCGAGGAATCGCCAAGCGTGTCCCAGATCAGATCGCAGGTCTGCCACAAGGCTTTTGCCCCATCGGCTGCGTAGGTGGGCAGCGAAAACAACGTCATACCCCGGCGAACAAGCTCTTTGTCCGGAACCGCCTCAAGCCGGAACCGAACTGCAGCGGCGATTCGCTCGCGGAACTTCAACTCGCTCAGGTCCGAGGACTTCAGCCGATCCTCCATCGCCGCGTCGCCGCGCGCGTGAAAGGCCAGTGCCAGATCAACCGCGCCACGGGGACAAATCGCGCGCGCCAGCGTGTCATCCATATTGCAATCTAAGATAGCTGCACGAAAGCTGGCTTCGGACCAGCCGTCAAACGGCACATGGATCAAAATCGCGTCCAACAACTGCTGCTTGGAGTCTTCATATGTGGTGGTCATGGCGGTTCTCCGGTTCTGGGGACCAGTACTAGACAAGATAGAACGGCTTTGCTATACGGCCAATTCCTGCAATTTCCTTGCAACTCTATCTAGAAAGGTGGTGACAACCACATGCAGGTTAGTGTTCGCGACAATAACGTCGATCAGGCGCTTCGTGCCCTGAAGAAAAAGCTGCAGCGCGAAGGCGTGTTCCGCGAAATGAAGCTCAAGCAACATTTCGAGAAACCGTCCGAGAAAAAAGCGCGCGAGAAAGCTGAAGCGATCCGCCGTGCCCGTAAACTGGCACGTAAGAAAGCACAGCGCGAAGGTTTGCTCTAAAACCTCGCTCGTCCAGCTTTGGATGACACTATTTGACGACCCCCGAGGCATCGCCCGGGGGTTTGTCGTTTTTAGGGTCGGATGATTTATGCCGACTCGGGCCGCCCACGCGCGACAAGCTGCCATTTCCCCCTCAGCAACATTTTGCCCGGCATTTTGCAGCGCAGCGAATCCCGTGGCGGTAGCACTGACCCGCCAAAACTCGCCTCTGAACACGCCATCCCTATGAAGGTCGTATCGAGCCTTTGTAACTGGCGCCGTCTACCACGACAAAAAACCAATCGGAGGCAAAAATGTCGACTGCAAGTAGTATCGAACAAGAAATGCTGGCGCTGATTAACCAAGAGCGCACATCCCGCGGGCTGGACCCCCTACAGCTTGAAACGCGGCTGAACGACTCGTCTGAGGATCACAGTGAATGGATGCTGGAAACGGACAGGTTCAGCCACACCGGCTCGGGTGGTTCCAGCGCCACGCAGCGGATGGAAATGGCCGGGTTCGACTTCTCGGGCAACTGGCGGTCAGGTGAAAACATCGCCTGGCAATCCGAGCGCGGCGCGCCAGGCATCAGCGATGACGTCGCCCAGCTTCATCAGAACCTGATGAACAGCCCCGGTCACCGCGCCAATATTCTGAACCCGGATTTCAAATACATCGGAATCGGAATTGAAACCGGCGACATGCAGGGTTTCGACGCTGTGATGGTGACGCAGAACTTTGCTGCCACCCAGGGTGAAGTCATGCTGGACAACGGCTCTGCCACTCCGCCGGCGCCGACGCCACCGGTTGAAGAAACCCCGCAGCCCGAAGAGCCGGTTGCCGAAGTGCCAGAACCCGAGGTTACCGAGCCTGAGGAACCGGTGGCCGAAGTACCTGACCCCGAAGTTACCGAGCCCGAGGAACCGGTGGCCGAAGTGCCTGACCCTGAAGTTACCGAGCCCGAGGAACCGGTGGCCGAAGTGCCTGACCCTGAAGTTACCGAACCCGAGGAACCGGTGGCCGAAGTACCTGACCCCGAAGTTACCGAGCCCGAGGAACCGGTGGCCGAAGTGCCTGATCCTGAAGTTACCGAACCCGAGGAACCGGTGGTCGAAGTACCTGACCCAGAAGTTACCGAGCCCGAGGAGCCTGTGGCCGAAGTACCTGACCCAGAAGTTACCGAACCCGAGGAACCGGTGGCCGAAGTACCTGACCCCGAAGTTACCGAGCCCGAGGAGCCTGTGGCCGAAGTACCTGACCCAGAAGTTACCGAGCCCGAGGAGCCTGTGGCCGAAGTACCTGACCCAGAAGTTACCGAGCCCGAGGAACCGGTGGCCGAAACGCCCGGAACGGAAGAACCCGAAGAGTTTGCCTGTTTTGACGTTCAGGAGTTTCTTGCCGAGATCCGGACATTCGTCCAATCGATTCAGGCGCAGTTCGACCAGTTTGATTGGAACGACACAGACTATGCCGATGCGGAACCCGAAACCGACGATTTCGATATGGTGATGACCGGCGATGACAATCCTGTGGACGATGTCGAGACTTGCTCTGACATGACCGGGGACAATTCAGGTGATGTCTTTGTGTTCAACTATTATGATTTCGACTGCATGATGGACGCCGCTTAACGGATACCATGGTGCGGGGCGGGGGCGACCCTGCCTCGCACCAATTTCAACTTCAATAGTTCAATAGACCTTTGGAACATACAGATCGTCAGGCAAAATCCGGCGTTCATATTCCGGGTTGTACTTTCGATCCGGCAGATCGACCTTTTCCTGCGGCACATCCGAATACGGGATCTTGGTCAGCAGGTGTTCAATGCAATTCAGGCGCTCGCGCTTTTTGTCATTGCCTTCGACGATGTACCAGGGCGCTTCGGGTATGTTCGTGCGAAACAACATGTCCTCCTTGGCCTTGGTGTAGGATTCCCACCGAATGCGCGATTCCAGATCCATCGGCGACAGCTTCCACTGCTTCATCGGATCGTGAATGCGCATCAGGAATCGCAACTGCTGTTCTTCGTCGGTGATCGAGAACCAATATTTTAGCAGGATGATACCCGACCGCACCAGCATCCGTTCGAATTCAGGAACGTCCTGAAAGAACTGTTCGACCTGATCTTCACTGGCAAAACCCATGACCCGTTCGACACCCGCACGGTTGTACCAGGACCGGTCGAACAGAACGATTTCGCCAGCTGCTGGCAGATGCGGCACGTAGCGTTGGAAATACCACTGGCTTTGTTCCCTGCGACTGGGTGCGGGCAACGCAACCACACGTGCAACACGCGGGTTCAGGCGCTGGGTAATCCGCTTGATTACCCCCCCTTTACCGGCACTGTCGCGACCTTCGAACAGGATGCACACTTTGGCACCGGTGTGTTGCACCCAATCCTGAACCCTGATCAGTTCGGCCTGCAATCGCAGCAAGTTCTGGAAATAGACCTTGCGGTCCAGCATGTCCGGATGCTGTTCCTTATAGATCTTGCGAACTTCCATCGACAGCATCGGCTCGCTGAATTCGATTTCGAAATCTTCGTCCAGCGTGTCTTCGAGCTCGGCTTCCAGCCAGTCTTTTGGGGCGTCATTTTGTTGGTAAGCCAAGATCTGCTCCTTATCAGTCAACGGGTTCCGACCATACCCAGAGAGTGTGACCGCCTGATGTCATCAGATATAATTGATGAACGCTCCGCGCCGGTTCAATTTCAAGTTGGTGCGGGGCCGTAAAACAGGCAGACGTTCGGTCATTCCTATAATTGAACCGACCTGCGCCTAGATACAAGCGTCTGATTTGACGCAACGCTGGCAGTAAGGCACAGGCTAACCCTTGCACGGCCTTGCCATTTGGGGGCGTCCGACGGCATCAATACGCACCTGAATACATGAGAGAGCCGTGGCGTATTTTTTATCCCTTCTGCCATTGATATGGCCCTGGTCCATACTGATCGCCGGCATGGTCAGTGCGGCCTCGGGCCGGCGGCAACTTGGCCTGACGCTGCTGTTGGTGTTTGGTCTTACCGCCCTCGCCCTAGGGCTGGTCACACCTTTGGCTGTTGGAGTTGTTGCTGCCGGATTGCTGGGGGCTGCGGCCCTGAACCATCTTACAGGCACCGGCGCGGCGGTTGGCCACGTGATGTTGATCGGCTGGTGTCTTGCATTGGGCGCACATCTGGTGCCCGGATTTCAAAACCTGATGGTACTGGACCGGGTCTACGCCGGACCGGACAGTTCGGCGTTTTCAATGTACTTGAATCTGGACAAGCCAATGGTGCTGTTTGCGGTCCTGCTGGCCTGGCCGGGAATGACCGATTCAGCGAGACCTGTCCGAAGAACACCGTTGCTGGTGGGCCTTGCGACCTTGCCCGCCCTCTTCGCCGTTGGGCTGGCCGCGCAGGCCATCCGGCCAGAACTCAGCCTACCGCCTTGGTGGCTGATTTTTGCATTGTCGAACCTGTTTCTGACCTGCCTGACGGAAGAGGCTTTTTTCCGCGGGTATCTGCAGTCGCTTATTGCGTCCAAACTTGGTGCAGCACTTGGTGTGACTCTGGCCGGCCTGCTGTTTGGTCTAGCTCATTTTCCGGGCGGTCCGGCCCTAGTCGCTTATGCCGCGATTCTTGGTGCCGCCTGTGGCTTGGGATTTTATGCAACCGGTCGGTTGTGGGTACCCGTTCTGATGCATTTCGGCTTCAATGCAGTGCATCTGTTCCTGTTCACCTACCCGACCCCAGCCTGACGGTCACACCGGTAAGGCCGTCGTCTTGAACACAGTGCGCAAAGCAAATGAGCTTTGCATTTGCGCCACGCCGGGCAAGCGCGACAGGTACTGACGGTGAATTCGGGCGAAATCCTCGGTATTCTCGGCGACAACCTTCAGAATATAGTCCGCCGTCCCCGCCATGAGATGACACTCCAGAACGTCAGGAATACGCGCCACCGCCTTTTCAAACGCATCCAGCAACTCCTCCGCCTGACCCTGCAGGGTGATTTCAACAAACACAGTGGTCGGGACGTTCATTTTGCGCGCATCCAACAGCGCCACATAGTTTCGAATGTACCCTTCGGCCTCAAGCCGTTGGACGCGCCGGTGACATGCCGACGGCGACAGATTCACCTGATCTGACAACTCGGCATTCGACATCCTGCCGTTTCTCTGCAGGGCGGCCAGAATCTTTCTATCGGTCGTATCGAGGCTCATACGCGCAAGTCCTTTGCAAGAAATTCCAATAATACCGAAGAATCTCGCAAAGAAAACCCGAATGACGGGCAGAGTTTCACAGAAATTGCATCCCGAATTGCACATAATTTGGGCAGTTTATGAATGGAGGAGCGAGAAATGAAAATCGGTTGCCCCAAGGAAATCAAACCCCAGGAATTCCGTGTTGGCATGACCCCCAACGCTGCGCAAGAAGCTGTTGCGCGCGGCCACGAGGTCATCATTGAAACCAATGCCGGCATGGGTTCCGGCTTTGACAACGACTCTTATGTCGCTGCAGGTGCGCGCATCGTCGACACCGCAGAAGAAGTTTTTGCGACCGCGGACATGATCGTAAAGGTCAAAGAACCCCAGGCGGTCGAGCGCAAGATGCTGCGTGAAGGCCAGCTGCTGTTCACCTACCTGCACCTGGCACCTGATCCAGACCAGACCCACGACCTGCTGGCGTCGGGCTGCACGGCGATTGCCTATGAAACCGTAACAGATTCCAAAGGCGGCCTGCCGCTGCTGGCGCCGATGTCCGAAGTTGCCGGTCGTCTGGCACCTCAGGTCGGTTCGTGGACCCTGCAAAAGGCCAATGGCGGCCGCGGTGTTCTGATGGGTGGCGTTCCCGGCGTTGGCCCGGCCAAAGTCATCGTGATCGGCGGCGGCGTTGTTGGTACCCACGCAGCCAAGATCGCGGCCGGCATGGGCGCTGACGTCACCGTTCTGGACCGGTCTCTGCCACGCCTGCGTTACCTCGACGACGTCTTTGGCGGCACGTTCAAAAGCCAGTACTCGACAGCCGGCGCAACGGCCGAGTTGATCCAGGAAGCCGACATGGTCATCGGTGCGGTTCTGATACCCGGCGCTGCGGCACCCAAGCTGATCTCGCGCGCGCAGCTGTCCACCATGAAACCCGGTGCGGTTCTGGTTGATGTTGCGATCGACCAGGGCGGCTGCTTTGAAACCTCCAAAGCGACCACCCATGCTGACCCGATCTATGAAGTGGACGGCGTCATGCACTACTGCGTAGCCAACATGCCGGGCGCGGTTGCGCGGACTTCGACCATCGCATTGGGTAACGCGACCATGCCGTTCCTGCTGGCACTGGCGGGTAAAGGCTGGAAGAAAGCATGTCAGGACGACCCGCATTTGCTGGCAGGTCTGAACGTCCATGCCGGTCAGCTGACTTACGAAGCTGTTGGTACGGCGCTGGGTCTGGACGTTGTCTCGCCCGAGGCAATCGTCAACGCCTGAAGCACTCCCGCCCCTGTAAGGAGCCGCTGAAGCGGCTGCTTTGCAGCGTTGGGCATGGCGGCGTGCCTTTGGCGCGCCGCTTTTCTTTTGATCGAACGACTTTTGCACCAACAAAAAAACGCCGCGCTAAAAGCGCGGCGCCGGGCCCAACCGGAGGAGGGCATTTCCAATGCCCGCTCGACGGGCGGGAGAGTTCAGCCCTCTTTCCGAATTTCCACGGTATGTGGATACGGAATCGACACACCCTTGGCGTCAAACGCCTCTTTCACGGCCTTAGTGATCTCAAACTTCAGGTCCCAGTAATCGGTGGCGTTGCACCACAGGCGTGCGGTCAGATCGACCGAGCTGTCGCCCAGGTTGGTCACGCGCACCCACGGCTCTGGATCTGAGTGAATTCGGTCATCGGCCTTCGCGACATCCAGAATGATCTTCATCGCCTCATCAGCGCTGTCACCGTAATCAATGCCGAACACCAGATCGACACGCCGCGTGTCATGCGCCGAGTAGTTCGTGATGATCGATCCCCAGGATTGTCCGTTGGGAACGATGATCTGCACGTTGTCCGGCGTCACCAGCTCGGTCGTGAACAGGTTCAGATCCTTAACAGTGCCTGCGGTGCCGCCGATATCAACATACTGACCCAGCTTGTAAGGGCGGAAGACAACCAGCATAACGCCCGCAGCAAGATCGCTCAGCGTTCCTTGAAGGGCCAAACCAATGGCCAGAGAAGCAGCACCCAAAATGGCGACGATGCTTGTCGCCTGAATGCCAAAGATGCCCAGCACTGCAACCAGTACCATGGCCAATATGACCCATTTCACCAGACTGGCGACGAAATTCCCAAGCGTCTGATCAATATGCGGTGTCGCATTGATCCTGCGCCGGACTACACCGGCAATGGCGCCAGCAATGATCCATCCAAGGATCAGTACGACCAGCGCTTTGACTGCGCTTATGATCAGCGGGGCAAAGGCACCCACCTGTGTTACGACATCATCCACGCGCATCTCCTTTCGATTCACGGCAAACCCGCGTCTCTCAGCGCGGGATTGGCGGAATAGTGATCCATAAGCGCGCTTCGGTCTAGGTGTGAGATACGCAGGTTTTCCCCGTTGTTCTCACGCACACAGCCCCTGACCTTGTATGCACAGCTCGGATACTGGCAAGACTGGGCAGGTGTACCTACCTATTGCTGGCAACCCATGACAGGAGCCCCCCATGCTGGATACCGCCTCTCACCCGATAACGGCACGCTGGCCTGCGCAGTTTCCCGACAGGATTCAGCTCTATTCTTTCCCCACGCCGAACGGCGTAAAAGCGTCGATAATGCTGGAAGAAACCGGCCTGCCCTATGAAGCCCATCGGGTTACGCTTTCGGACTCGGATGTCAAAAGCCCCGAATTCCTGTCATTGAACCCCAACAACAAAATCCCGGCGATCATCGACCCGAATGGTCCGGACGGAGAATCCATTGGCCTGTTCGAAAGCGGAGCGATCCTGATATATCTCGCCGAGAAAAGCGGCAAGTTTCTGGGTCAAACCAAAGCCGACAAATATCGCGTGATCCAATGGGTGATGTTCCAGATGGGCGGCATCGGTCCGATGTTCGGACAACTGGGCTATTTTCACAAATTCGCAGGCAGCGAGATCGAAGACCCGCGCCCCCGTGAACGCTACGTGAACGAGGCCAAGCGATTGCTGAATGTCCTGAACCAACAGCTTGAAGGCCAGGATTGGATTGCCGGAGACTATTCGATTGCCGATATCGCAATCGCGCCTTGGCTGCGCGGGCTCGAATTCTACAATGCGCACGACCTTGTTGGTTGGGAAGACCACGCCAATCTGGTGGCGTATCTCGACCGGTTCCTGAAGCGACCCGCGGTGCAAAAAGGCCTGGTTACGCCGCCCCGGGACTGATTGCTTCGGCGATCTTTTCGGCAATCATGATAGTGGGCGCATTGGTATTGCCGCCGACCAAAGTCGGCATGACCGATGCGTCCACCACCCGCAGCCCCTCGACCCCATGAACCCGACCTTCGGTATCGACAACGGCCATATCGTCGATCCCCATCTTGCAGGTGCCCACCGGGTGATAGATCGTGTCGGCACGGCTGCGGATATCAGCCTCCAAGGCCTGATCACTGCCCTCATGGGCATAGAGCCGCTTTTTGCGCCAGGGTTCCAGCGGCTCGGATTCGAGAATTGATTCCATGATACGAGCCCCGCGCTTCAACAGATCCAGATCGCGGTCATCGCTGAGATAAGCCGGATCAATACGCGGCGGCTCTCCTGCCCGGTCCGAGGTTAGCCCAACGCTGCCCCTGCTGAACGGGCGCAACACACAGACATGGCACGAATACCCGTGCGGCAAGTGAATCTTGCGCATGTGGTCGTCAACGATTCCGACAACAAAGTGCAGCTGAAGATCCGGTTTGGAAACGGATGGATCAGATTTGAAGAACGCGCCGCCTTCGGCAAAAGGAGTCGCAAACAGCCCCTCTCCGGTGCGGCGCCAGTCCAACCCCGCCCTGGCTAGGTTCCATAGCCCGCCCGGGGTCATCCCGATGACATCCTTACGTTTCGAATGATAGCTGAGGACATAGTCCAGATGGTCCTGCAGATTCTGACCAACGCCGGGCAAGTCGTGCAGAACAGGAATACCGTGCTGTTTCAACTCGTCTTCGGGCCCAATACCGGACAACATCAGCAATTGTGGCGAACCAAAAGCACCCCCCGAAAGGATGACTTCACGGCGGGCGCGAATTTCGACTTCTTTGCTTTTCTGACGCAGCAAAACCCCGGTTGCGCGCTTTTTGTCAAAAAGGATCTTCTGGGCTTCTGCCCTTGTCATGATTGTCAGGTTCGGCCGCGATTTGACGCCCCGCAAATAGGCCGCAGCTGCCGAGCAACGTTCACCCTTATGCGCCCCGTCTTGGAACTGCGTGACCTGATACAGGCCTGCGCCTTCCTGCTCCGGCCCGTTGAAATCCTTTATCTCGCGAATTTGTTGCTGGCCGCAGGCTTCGACAAACGCATGAGAGATGGCACGCGGCTCAGACTGGTCCGACACGTGCAAGGGACCATCACCGCCATGGAGATCATCCGCACCGCGCGCATTGCCTTCGGCCTTTCGAAAGTAGGGCAGGACGTTTTGCCAATCCCATCCCTCGCATCCAAGATCCGCCCATTCATCATAGTCGCTGGGGTGACCGCGCACGTACAGCATCGCATTGATCGCCGACGACCCGCCTAGTGCCTTGCCCCGCGGCTGAAACCCTTTGCGGCCATTCAACCCGGGCTGACGTACGGTTTCAAAGGCCCAATTATTCAGCTTGGGCCGCCCCGAAACCATGGCCGCCACAAGAGCCGGAGCCCGGATCACCAGATCCTCGCCAGCGCCACCCGCTTCAAGCAGGCAAACGCTTGTGTCTGGATCTTCGCTCAGCCGCGCGGCCATAACACATCCGGCGGACCCACCGCCCACGATGACATAGTCGAATTCCATGAATGCTTCCCCGTACTGTCCAAACAGACGGTAGAAAGCACCCTGATTTCCCGCAAGGAAAACGTCGCGTGAGTTATTGTGGCAGCGCGCCCGTCAGAACATAACGCAGTACATCAACGACTTGGCTCGGTTGCTCGGCCACGGCCAGTGCCGCCGCATCCACCTCTTTCAACGCGTGTTGGTGATCAGGGCCGTGCAGCACAATCAGTGATTTCCCCAGGGCCGCAGCGTAACCCGCGTCAAATGCAGCGTTCCACTGTTTATACTTTTCACCGAACCGGACCACCACCACATCGGCATCCGCGATGCCCTTGCGCGTGCGGATCGCGTTGACCATTGCGCCTTTGTGGTCGTGCCAATACTTGTTTGGCTCGGCCCCCAGAATGGCCACACCGCAGTCATCGCTGGCCGCGTGATCAGTCACAGGACTGTTGAACGTGATGTCCAGACCCTGAGCGCCTTCGATGATCTGTTCCCGCCAATCGGTATGGATTTCGCCGGATAGGTAAACGTTCAGCATCTTTTGCTCCTCCGCAAAAACAGAAAGGGCGCCACCGCCCCTTCATCTTTTCAAAAAACTCCAGCCGGAGGCGGCCAGGCATCACCCGCGCAGAACGCCGCCGGTCGCTTTCGAGACCTTGGCGATGATCTTCTCGGCCACCGCTTCGATATCTTTTTCCTTCAAAGTCGCATCCGTCGGTTGTAGGCGCACGGTGATGGCCAAGGACTTCTTGCCCTCACCCAGACTTCCACCGATGAATTCGTCAAATACGCGGACATCCTCGATCAGCGCCTTGTCAGCACCGGCCGCGGCGTTCACCAGCGTCAGTGCTTCGACGCCCTCATCGACAACAAAGGCAAAGTCCCGCTCGACCGCTTGCAGGTCACGCAGTTCCAGCGCAGCGCGCGTGGCACCGGATTTACGCGGCTGAGGCACCTCATCCGGCCAGATGGTGAACGCCATCGCCGGGCCTTTGATATCCATCGCCTGCAACACCTGTGGATGCAGTTCGCCAAAGACACCCAACACCTTTTTGGGACCCAGACAAATTTTGCCGTGACGACCCGGATGCCACCAGGCGTCACCGTCGCGCAGGACCTGCACCTTGGCGGGTGCACCAATGGCCGTCAGCACGGCCTCGGCATCTGCTTTGGCATCGAACACGTCAACTGGGCGCGAGGCACCGTGCACGTCCTTGGGGCCGTTGCGACCGACAAGCAGCCCGGTAATCTGGGTTTTCTGATCGCCAGGTTCGCCGTCATGGAAAACCGGGCCAACCTCGAACAGCGCGACATCTGCATACCCTCGCGCCTGATTACGGGCGGCGGCCTGCAGCAGACCGGGCAGCAGATCCGGGCGCATATGGCTCATCTCGGACGAGATCGGATTTTCCAACTGCGTCGCTTCATCCCCGCCACCGAACAAGGCAGCCGAAGCCTGATCGATGAACGTATAGCTGACGCATTCATTGTACCCCAGCGCCGCACAAGTGCGACGCGCCATCGACTGCCGCCGCTGCGTCGGGGTCATCACCGCCTTGGGAATACCATCCGTCACACGCGGCAGCGGCTTGCCCTGCAGTTTGGTCAGGGATGCGATACGCGCGACCTCTTCCACCAAATCAGCTTCGCCCATGATATCGGGGCGCCAGCTGGGGACATGCGCCATCTCGCCTTCCAGACGGAAACCTAGGCGGGTGAGCGTCTGGCGTTGCTCGCTTTCCGGAATGTCCATGCCCACCAGCGACTGCACGCGTTCAGCGTCCAGCTTGTAAGCGCGCGAGTGATCCGGTGCCTTGCCAGCTTCGACCACTTTCGAGGCTTCGCCACCGCAGATATCCAGGATCATCTGCGTCGCATGTTCTAACCCTTCCAGCGTGTATTCAGGGTCCACGCCACGTTCGAACCGATAACGCGCGTCCGAGTTGATCTTGAGCGCACGGCCGGTCAACGCGATCTGCACATGATCCCAAAACGCGCTTTCAAGGAACACATTCACGGTGTCCTCGGTACAACCAGTTTCCTCACCGCCCATGATCCCGGCAATCGACTCCGGGCCCTTATCGTCCGAAATCACCATCATACCGGGCTGCAGGGTGTATTCTTTCTCGTCCAGCGCAACCAGCTTTTCACCGCCCTTGGCACGGTGAACGCGCAGGTTGCCCTGCACCTTGTCCGCATCGAAAACGTGCAGCGGGCGATTCTGGTCGAACGTCATATAGTTGGTGATATCCACTAACGACGAGATCGGACGCAGGCCGATTGCCTTCAACTGATCCTGCAGCCATTGCGGGCTGGGGCCGTTCTTGACCCCTTTGATCAGGCGGCCAGTGAAATGCGGCGCACCGTCCCGCGTATCCTCGTCGATCGTTACGTTGATCGGGCTTTCGAACTCACCCGGCACCGGTGTATAGCCGCGTTCTTTCAGCGTACCGACGCCACGTGCAGCCAAATCGCGAGCGATCCCGGCCACGCCCAGCGCGTCGGGGCGGTTCGGCGTGATCGCGATCTCGATCATCGTATCAACTTTTGCCGGCTCGTTCTCGGCCAACCAGTCGACGAATTTGTCGCCGACTTCGCCCGAGGGCAGCTCGATGATACCGTCATGTTCTTCTGACAGCTCCAGCTCCCGCTCCGAGGCCATCATGCCAAAGCTTTCGACGCCGCGGATCTTGCCCACGCTGATCGTCAGATCCAGACCGGGGATATACATGCCCGGCTTACAGACCACGACCGTGATACCTTCGCGTGCATTCGGCGCGCCGCAGATGATCTGCAGATCGCCTTCGTCAGTCGCGACCGTGCAAACGCGCAGCTTATCCGCATCCGGATGCTTTTCCGCGTGCTTCACATAGCCCAGCGTAAAACCTGCCAGACGGTCCGCCGGGTTCACGATCTCTTCGACTTCCAGTCCAAGATCGGTCAGCGTCTCTGCAATCTCATCCACCGACGCATCGGTGTCGAGGTGGTCTTTCAGCCAGGAAAGAGTGAATTTCATTGCACGGGGCCTTTTTTGGCAAACATCCAGTCGGCACAGGCAATGGCAAAGATTACGCCAAGGTGCAAGCGCTGTAAGTCACGGATAGGTAGGGGTGCGGCCCAAAAGCTCGTCGAGTTGCCGCCCAATCCAGCCATGCGGGATGAAATGCCCACCCGGATGTGTATCCAGCGCGACCTGACCCTGGGCGCAGTCGGTCCACTCCACCCGGTTGAGCGTCAGGATCGGCACCACGCTCCAATCCCCGCGCGGCGTCGCGGTTTCACACCCGAACTTCTGCCGCCACAGTGCCACCGGATAAGTGGTGTCGCCATCCGCGCCATAGGGGAAATCCATCACCGTATCGCTGAGGCCGTGAACATGGCGCACTTCGCGCGGGGCCTGCGGGCAATCCTCGGTCTGCCGGATCGAGCCTGCGACCGCCAGCAAAGCGGCCGTGTCATTGCCCGACTGGCACACATAGCGCCACGCCATCGCACCGCCAAAGGAATAGCCCGAGACATAGATGCGGTCCGGATCAATCGGATAGCGTTTGGCCACATCCTCAAGCACCCGGTCGGCAAAGGGGACATCGCGCGTGTCCGAGGTCCAGAAATTCCAGCTTTTGCCCAATCCGTTCGGGGCCACCAGCAACACGCCACGCCGTTTCGTGGCCCCTGCGATGCGCTCGTGATTCACCACAACATCGCCTTGCCGCGCCCAGCCGTGGAAATGCAGCAACACCGGCAGAGGCGTTTCGCCATCCCACCCGTCCGGTTCCAGCACATGATACGAGCGGTCGCCGACCTGACAGGCGGTATCGCCGTGACAGGATTCTATGGCGGTGGCTTGGGTGGCGGTCAGCAGGAGAAGGCAGAGCAGTCGGTAAATCATCCGTCGAAACTTAGCGAGCCTGCGCTCGCTGTCACGTCACAACCCCGTGGGAGATTGTGACAAGCCGCGCCATCGCCGGACCGCGGGATGGCGATCCTCGGTTCGTGGTGTGCAATTTATGGTAGTCAGATCCGCGCTTCGATTTTTCCTAGGGGTAATTGAAGAGTTAGTAGCCCCAGAACGTAAACAAAGCAGGTACTCAAGATTCTGTTGGTTTGAAACGTATGCGTTTTGTCTTCACGAATGGCCACGACAACACTGTCTCGTCGAGGTCCATCTTCATTTCGTTTTCTAGAAACTCTTTTTTGGCGTTAATCTCGCTGACAATTTCCGAAGGTTCTAATTCGGGTCTATAGCCTCGATCTGCCTCTTTCTTGAATTGAAAAACCAATTCTCGAAATGCGTAGTACACCCCTGCCGCATCATACAGCTTTAAAACGGATAGTAGTCTAAGCGCTTCCAACGAATTCTCATTGTTGGCCGTGTAGCCGACATCATCCATTTTTCCGTCAATCAAATCCTTAAACAGGAGATCTGATTGACGGAGCACTTTCACGAACAGCTCGCGTTTTTCTTTACGAAGCAGAAATTTATGTTCTAGAGAGCGTTGCCAGCTAAATATCACTGTCGAAGCCAATAACCCAACAATAGCTGCCGAAGTTACCCAGCCTGCGCTCACCGCGACAAACCACCATGCAGGTTCGGCATATCCAGTGCCGCAAACCCATAATGACGTAGCCAGCGCAGGTCGGAATCAAAGAACGCGCGCAGATCAGGGATGCCGTATTTCAGCATCGCCAGACGGTCGATGCCGATGCCAAAGGCAAAGCCCTGATAGACATCCGGATCAATCCCACCGGCGGCGATCACCTTGGGGTGGACCATGCCCGAGCCCAGAATCTCCATCCAGTCGTCGCCTTCACCGATCTTCAGCTGGCCATTGTCCCAGGAACAGCGGATGTCGACTTCGGCTGACGGCTCGGTGAAGGGGAAATGCGAGGCGCGGAAACGCAGTTCGACATCGTCGACCTCAAAGAACGCTTTCACGAACTCTTCCAGAACCCATTTCAGGTTCGCCATCGAGATGTCCTTGTCGATGGCCAGACCTTCGACCTGATGGAACATCGGGGTGTGGGTCTGGTCATAGTCTGCACGATACACGCCGCCCGGACAAATGATGCGGATCGGCGCGCCCTGTTTCTCCATCGAGCGGATCTGGACGGGCGAGGTATGGGTGCGCAGCACATGTGGCGGGCGGTTATCGCCCTCGGCGCGGTGCATATAGAACGTGTCCATCTCGGCCCGCGCGGGGTGGTGGCCGGGGATGTTCAGGGCGTCAAAGTTGTACCAGTCGTCTTCGATCCGCGGCCCTTCGGCCACCGAAAAGCCCAGTTCGGCAAAGATCGCGGTCAGCTCCTCAGTCGCTTGGCTAACTGGGTGGATCGAGCCCTGACGGCGCGCGCGGGTTGGCAGAGTCACATCCAGCCATTCTGTGCGCAGGCGTTCGTCCAGCGCGGCATCGGCCAAAGCGGCTTTCTTGGCGGACAGGGCCGAGTTGATCTCATCCTTCAGGGCATTCAGCGCGGGGCCAGCGACCTGACGTTCCTCGGGCGTCATCTTGCCCAACTCGCGCATCTTCAGCGCGACTTCGCCTTTTTTGCCGACAGCCGCGACACGGATCGCTTCGAGCGCGTTTTCGTCGCCTGCATCGGCGATCTGACCCAGATATTTTGCCTTAAGATCGTCCATGACGGTTCCCTGAATGCTGTTGAAGCTCTGCTATCACAGCAGTCTGCGAAAGCAAGAGGGGCGGATCAGATCGCCCGCAGCATTGCCACTTGTGGGCCGCACCGGACCGGGCGAACAGTCGGGCCATAATTTTGCGGCTGATCCAAAAGCTCGGGGAACAGGGCGAACAGCTCGTCTGCGGCTTCGCGATCAAGGCTCGACAAGCCCTGCGCCCCGGGAAAGAAGCTTTCCGAGATCAGGCCAGAGGTCGACACCAGTTGATGCCGGTCAAAGAACAGGTGGACATAGTGGACAAGGTCGCAAGGCGCGGATGTGATGGTCGTGTCATTGACCATTGATTTGGCCGCCACAAGAACCTCATCTTCTCCGAACAGCAGCTGCGCCTGCCAACCTGAGACCAGCAGGCGGTGTTGCGGCGAGACGTAAATGTCCCTTTCCGCCCCCAACGCGCCGGAACGGATGCGAACGGGTGCAAAACGACCCCGTCCTGAAACAGTGCAGCCACCGGACCAGCGAATGATGCAAGCACCATCGTCCTGCGTTAGCACCAGGTCACCCGGCCCCAGAGTTTCAACCCTGCGCGGGCCGTCTGGCGTGTCGACCAACGTGCCAGCCGCGAAACACGGCGCGCCTGAATCGCCGGGTGAGAGCGGCGCATGCACCAGTGTGTCCGGGTTGGGCTGATTGAATTGCAGGGTCGTTGTGGTTTGGTTCGGCCCGACAAGAACCGGCAGATTTTCCGAAGTTTCCCCGGCGGCCAACCCGTTTTGAGCGACGATATCTGTGGTTCCACCACCGATATCGTAGAAATCAATGACCTCGCCCGTCGACGTATTGGTCACCGCATAGGCTTCATAGTTGGTAGAGCCACCGCCATTGGGATCGGTCAGCAGGATCGGAAAGAAATCCGCTGAAATCACAAAGACCTGTTCGTTATTGTCAGGGTCTGTCGAGACCTGAACCGACGGGTGATCCAGCGGAATTTCGATCCCGACCTGACCATTCGCCTGATAGAAGGACACAGTGAAATTGGCCGGATCCTCATCGGATCTCAGCGCAACCTCTAGGAACTCGGACACACCGCTTTGGGCGGCATAGGCATTGGAATAATGCAGTTCGCTGATACGGGCCATGACGCCATCACGCTCGGGAATATCCCGCCAATCATACTCGAAGGACCCTGCCGCATGGCAAGGTCACATCGCGTTAATTGGCAAATACTCTCCTAAAGGCAACAGACCTAAGAGACAGTCAGTAACTGAAATCGGGATAAATCCGGGTCAGATCGCCGTTCCAGTCGCCGTTATAATGATCCAGCAATTCATCCGCCGGAACCTTGCCTGTTTCGATACTGTCCTTGAGCGCATTCAGGAAATGCGTCTCATCCGGTACCAACCCACCTGCACCGGGAAAGGCGCGGGATTTCAGGCCGGCTTGGGCGATCGAAACCACCTCACCAGCCAGATCGTGCATGTTGATGTCGCCGACCTGCGCCTGCAAACCGTCCCGGGCCGCGGCAACCCGCAGCTCTTCGCGCGTTTCGGCGTCCCAGCCTTTGACCAGATCCCAGGCCGCATCCAACGCACCCTGATCATAGGTCAAACCCACCCAGAATGCGGGCAAGGCACACAGGCGCCGCCATGGGCCACCATCGGCCCCGCGCATCTCCATGAACTTCTTGATCCGCGCCTCGGGGAAGGCTGTGGTCAGGTGATCCGCCCAGTCTGACAAAGTCGGCGTTTCGCCCGGCAATGCAGGCAGTTTGCCTTGCAGAAAGTCACGGAAGGATTGACCCAGCGCGTCGATATACTTGCCGTCGCGATAGACGAAATACATCGGCACATCCAAGGCGTACTCGACCCAAGCCTCGAACCCGAACCCGTCTTCGAACACAAAGGGCAGCATACCGGTGCGCGCATCATCCAGATGACGCCAGATATAGCTGCGCCAGCTTTTCTGACCGTTTGGCTTACCCTCAAAGAACGGCGAATTGGCAAACAGTGCGGTTGCCACCGGCTGCAACGCCAGCGCGACGCGCAGTTTCTGCACCATGTCGGCCTCGGATCCAAAGTCGATATTGACCTGAACCGTACACGTCCGGCGCATCATCGACCGGCCCATGGTGCCGACCTTTTCCATGTAGTCATTCATCAGCCGGTAACGCCCCTTGGGCATCAGCGGCATTTCCTCGTGGGTCCAGATCGGGGCGGCCCCAAGGCCGATGAAGCCGACACCGATCTTGTCCGCGATATCCTTCACATCGCGCAGATGCGCGTTCACCTCGTCACAGGTTTCATGAATGGTCTCAAGCGGCGCGCCTGACAATTCCAACTGCCCACCGGGTTCCAGCGAGACATTGGCGCCGTCCTTTTCCAGCCCGATCAGCTTGCCGGCCTCTTCCACCGGGGCCCAGCCGTGCAGATCGCGCAGCCCCTGCAGCACCGCAAGAATGGAACGCTCACCCTCAAAGGGCAGCGGTTTCAGCGTATCTTTGCAATAGCCGAACTTCTCATGTTCGGTTCCGATGCGCCAATCCTGTTTGGGCTTGCAGCCCGATTCCAGATATTCGGCCAGTTGCTCATGGCGTTCGATCGGTCCGCCGCCGGACTGGGGAATGGACATGAACCGTGCTCCGATCCTGATGTGTCTGTCGTTTGGTCAGTCGTGGTCTTAAACCGCGCCAGTGTCAATGCAGCCTCAAATGGGCCGGACGCAGAGGCGTACGTTCCCAAATAACCACAGGATGCGTCGCGCCACCGTTTAGTTCCGACAGCATTTGTTCGGTTTTCAAGCCCGGAAGGGCCGAGAACACATCGAACAGCGCTTCGGCACCTTCCGCATTCACAGGAATGTGAAGCGTCGGCTGCCCCTGTTGATCCAAAATCCAATGCGCCGGGGACGATGTCGGGTCCAGCGCAAGGCGCTCGATTTCACGTGTCGCAACGATGCCGCCTGTCAGCGGCCCTAGGTAAGTGATCTGACCTTCATCGATTGTCACCAGACCGGGGCCACCTGCACCGGTACGGAACCGGGCGCGCTGAATGCCAATAACGGCCAGCGCCACCGAGACCGCGATCAGAACCCAGCCCAGCCAACCGAGCAATCCACCGGGTCCGCCGATCCAGCTGAGGCCGACCAACAAGACGACCCCTGCCACCAGCACTTCGCGCCAGCGCCACAGGGCCAGTTTGGCTTCGGGTCGGATGAAACTCATGCCGTGTCCTCGGGGTTTTTGAACAGAATCAGGGAATAGTGGCCTGCTGGCCGGAACCCAATTGCTATATAGGCACGCGCGGCGGCATCGCTAGCGGCAAACAGAACAGCGCGGGTTGCGCCGTTGCTGTGCGCCTCGCGTAGATGCAGCGCCACTGCCAGTCGCGCGTATCCATGCCCCCGAAGATCGGGCGGCGTGTACACGCCCCCAATCTGGACAACCTCTGGCAAACGCGAGTTGAACCCGGTCATTCCTACCGGCTGGTTATCCATCAACAAGGCCCGATGAGAATCGCGTTCGATATAGGCAGCGATATCTTTTTGTGCCTGAGGTTGCGCGCGTTCGGGGTCAAAGCCCATTGCTTCGATCAGATAGTCTTGCCGCCATCCCACTGTTATAGATCGGTCCAGTTCATCCAGCGGCACCAGTTTCGCGCCGGTGGCGTCCGGCATGACAAGATTTCTCAGATCCAACGAGA
Source organism: Ruegeria sp. CDSC002 (assembly GCF_059610905.1). Taxonomy (NCBI): domain Bacteria; kingdom Pseudomonadati; phylum Pseudomonadota; class Alphaproteobacteria; order Rhodobacterales; family Roseobacteraceae; genus Ruegeria; species Ruegeria sp. CDSC002. Next base: position 36,179 of record NZ_JBXWOM010000007.1, on the reverse strand, counting down.
ACCCCGGCTCGTCACTGTTTAGGGTTGCAGGCCTGTCTTCCCATCCCGCAAGCTGCATGATCCGACCGGCTTGAGTGGCCTCAGCCGCCAGGCCGAACAACTTGCGCCCTCGGATCAGGCGAATCGCATGGCTCAGTTCATCATCCGAACATTCAGGGCATTGCGGCAGGACCATACCTTCGTTGGTAATTCCAAAAACCGCCCGTGGGCCATCACCCAATATCCACAAGTTCACGGCGCGCGGGTCTGAGCCGCGCAAGCCGAAATCCCGCAGGTTCGCCAGAGGGAACATGGACGTCTGGATGTGTACGAACAGGAACCTGTCGATCTTTGGAACGTCTGCGCCTTGCGCTTCTTGCCAGTTCACACCCAGTCTCCCAGCGCCTGCTGCCACATGGTCAGCGCCGCTACGGCAGCCGTATCGGCGCGCAGGATGCGCGGGCCAAGGCTGACCACATGTGAATAAGGCAACGCGGCCAGCCTCGCGCGTTCACGCTCGGAAAAGCCACCTTCGGGGCCGACGAGAATAGCCCAGGGTTGGTCCGTTTCATTGCCAGCCAACCGCAGGGCCGAGCCTACCTCGGCCTCATCGCAGAACATCAGTTGCCGCCCCTCGGGCCAGCTTTCCAAAACGCGATCCAATCGCTGCAGATCAGCCACCTCGGGCACAAATGTTCCACCGCATTGCTCGGTCGCCTCAACGGCGTGCGCCTGCAAGCGGTCCTGACGAATGCGTTCCGAATTGGTAAATTCCGTTTGCACCGGCATGATCCGCGCCGCACCCATTTCCGCTGCCTTTTCAACGATAAAGTCAGTGCGCGCCTTTTTGATCGGCGCGAACAGGAACCACAGGTCTGGAGGCAGTTGCAGCGGTTTGGATTGCTCAACGCAGGACAAGACGCCGCCCCGCTTGCCTGCCTCTATTACCTCGGCCAGCCACTCTCCGTCCTGCCCATTGAACAGCGCGACCTGTCCACCGACGGACAGGCGCATGACGCCAAACAGGTAATGGGCCTGCTCGCGCGTCAAAGGAACCGATTGCCCCTGACCCAGAGGGTGCTCTACATACAGTCTGATTTTTGCACTCATGAGACCTTACATATGCAAGGCAATGCCCCAACACCAGACGGTCAGGTTGCCGACGCTGTCAGCGGCAACTGGGTCGATACATATGCGCCGGCGTTCACCCGTCCCTACCTGCGCCTGAGCCGCGCTGACCGGCCCATCGGCACGTGGTTGCTGTTGATTCCCTGCTGGTGGGGATTGGCACTGGCCATCCTCAGTGACGGCACCCCGCGGTGGGAGGATCTGTGGATCGCCATCGGCTGCGCCTTCGGAGCCTTTCTGATGCGCGGTGCGGGCTGCACATGGAATGACATCACCGACCGCGAATTTGACGGTCAGGTGGAGCGCACCCGATCCCGCCCGATTCCATCGGGTCAGGTCAGCGTGCGGCAGGCAGTGATCTGGATGGGGCTACAATGCCTGCTGGCGCTGATGATTCTGTTGACATTCAACCAGGCCGCAATTGCGATGGGCGTACTGTCGCTGTTGCCGGTGACGATCTACCCCTTTGCCAAGCGATTCACCTGGTGGCCGCAGGTGTTTCTGGGGCTGGCCTTCAACTGGGGCATCCTGCTGGCCTGGGCTGCCCACACGGGAACCGTGGGTATACCCGCAATCACGCTGTACCTAGCCGGGATCGCATGGACGCTGTTCTACGATACGATCTATGCCCACCAGGACGCCGAAGATGACGAACTGATCGGGATCAAGTCCACCGCCCGGCTGTTTGGCACCGACACTGCGCGATGGTTGAAGTATTTCCTGATGGCCACAGTGGCGCTTATGGGACTGGCAATCATCGACGCCGCGACGACCCAGGCGTCAATCATTGCCTTGGTAGTGGCCCTTGGCGGGCCTTGGGCGATGGGGTGGCACATGGCATGGCAATTGCGGGGGCTTGATATTGAGGACAACGCCAAACTGCTGCAATTGTTCCGCGCCAACCGCGACACCGGCCTTATTCCGCTGATCTTCCTTTGCGTCGCCTTGTTGCTCTGATTGCACCCGGGCCTAGGCCTCTGTAAGAGTTCTGAACACTCACCCGAGGAGTCGATAGTTCGCACATGCGTCTGCCTTATTTCTTCGTCGTTGCCTTTGTCTTCCTTGCGTCCGCCGGGCTGTCTCTGCTGGCGGCAAGCTTTGCCGTAACAAAGGTCGAAGAAGCCTCGGAATTCGCCGTTCGGCGTGCGCTGGACCTGAAAGGCCATAACTGGGCTGAGGTCCAGTCAGACGGGCTGCGGGTGGTTCTGACCGGCACCGCCACGGATGAGGCCACACGATTCAACGCTTTGACGGCGGCGGGGACCGAGGTCGACACCTCGCGCGTGATTGATGAAATGGAAGTCGCGCCTTCGACACAGTTGGCCTCCCCACGCTTTTCAGCCGAAATTCTCCGCAATGACAGCGGTATCTCGGTTATTGGCCTGATCCCGGCGAGCGAAGACCGCGACGCACTGACGAAAAGATTGCGAACGCTGAATGACGGGCCGATATCTGATTTGCTGGAAACCGCCGACTATCCAAAGCCCAAAGGCTGGGACGATGCGATCGCTTTTGCTGTTGAGGCGCTGACCCGACTGCCGCGGGCCAAAATCTCGGCCAGCCCCGGGCTTGTAAAGGTGACAGCAATTGCCGACAGCCAGCAGGAAAAAGAACGGCTGGAGCAAGAGCTGACGCGCGCGGCACCGCCCAGCCTGCGCATTGGCCTGTCCATTTCCGCACCGCGCCCGGTCATTACACCCTTCACCCTGCGCTATCTTATCGACGAAAATGGCGGGCAATTCGACGCCTGTTCGGCCCAGGATGAAAAGGCGCGGGACCGGATCGTCGCAGCCGCCCAGGATGCTGGTCTGACCGGGCCTTATTCCTGCACCATCGGTCTGGGTGAACCCTCGCCTCGCTGGCCCGACGCCGCCGTGTTAAGCATTCGGGCGCTGTCAGAAATCGGCCAGGGTACGGTGACTTTGTCAGATGCAGATATCACTCTGGTCGCGGCCGAAGGCACTGGTGCCGCGCTGTTTGATCAGGTGATCGGTGAACTGGAAAACGCGCTGCCCGAGGTCTTTGCCCTGCACGCGGTTCTGCCGGAACCCGAAACGGAAAACCAATCCGGCCCGCCCGAATTCTCAGCAACACGAAGTCCCGAAGGCCTGGTGCAAATGCGCGGCCGGCTAGGGGATGAAACCCAGCGCGACATGGTCGACAGTTATGCCCGTGCAGCCTTTGGTTATGAACACGTCCATACCGCAACCCGCGTGGCCTCTGACCTGCCCGCTGATTGGCCCATTCGCGTTCTCAGCGGGCTTGAGGCGTTGTCGCAACTGCACAATGGCGCGCTGACCGTGACACCGGACGAAGTGGTTCTGAACGGCATCAGCCACGATCCCAAAACCCGGGCCTATGTTTCGGGGCTCTTGTCGGAAAAATTGGGCGAGGCACAAGATTTCAGCCTGTCGATCACCTATCAAAAGCCACCCGAGCCCGCAGACAAGCTGCCCGACCCGGATGTTTGCGAAGAGCGCATCGCCGAGGTTCAGGCGGGTTCCAAAATCGCCTTTGAACCAGGTTCTGCCACGGTCGCCGCCGAATCGCGCGATACGGTCAATCAGATCGCCGACATCCTGCGGGAATGCGGACCCATCCGGCTGGAGATTCAGGGCCACACTGACAGCCAAGGTCGCGAAGAGATGAACCAGCAGCTCAGCCAGTCGCGTGCACAATCCATCTTAAATGAACTGCGCGCGCGGCGCGTGCCCACAGCCAGCTTTACCGCCTTGGGCTATGGTGAAACCCAGCCAATCGCCGACAATGACACCGAAATCGGGCGGGAAGAAAACAGACGCATCGAATTCCGCCTGATCCGGCCCGAATCCACCGCCGAATCTCAAACCGCGCTGGAAGCGATGGAAGACGAAACAGAGACGTCACAAGACGCAGAGCCAGAGGCCGAAGCCGCGGAAACGGATGCGGAAACCGACTCGGGCGCAGGGGACCAGTAAATTGAACAGAATCGAATTCATTATCGCGACCGCCGTCATATTGTTTGCCGCCTTTAGCATGGGATGGTTCGCCAACTGGCTGGCCCATCGCCTGTCGCGCGTCCGCCAAAGCGACGTCGCCGATCTGGACCGCATGAGCCAGGAGCTGCATGAGGCAGAAGAAACCCGCGACCAGGCCATCACCTATCTGCAGCAGCGCGAGGCCGAACTGACCAACCAGCTGACCCAGACCGAGGCCGAATTGGCCGCCGCCATGGACGGCCTGCGCGCCGCCCGGCAAGAGGCGGAAGAACTACGCGGGCGTATCAACAACGCGGATTGATCCCAGCCCCGGGCTTAATAGCTGACCCCGGTTGGGGCCGACTGCACCTTCGGCACAAATCAGCCGATCCGAGGCAATCGCCTTCAATTCTTACAACAAATTCAATATTAGGAATTGGTGCATTTTTTACACATGCACATCACTGTTCACTATCCAGAAAATTGGAGTGTACTATGAATTTCAAATCATCATTAACAACCGCTGCGACTCTAAGCATCTTCTCTGCTGTAGCCGCTTGGGCTTCAAGTGACGTCATACCGTCAGAGAACGATACCTTCACCAACTGGGGCGAAGAATCCGGTTGGACTATCTTTGTGGATGACTCCCGCGGGTCCTGCCTGATCGAGCGTATGGACGAAAACCAGAACGTCGTTCAGATGGGTCTGACCAAGGACCACGAGATGGGCTATCTTGGTGTGTTCACGAAGAACGACATTGGCCTGAAGGGTAAGAAGGAAAAGATCTTCCTGTCACTCGACGGCAACGTCTACGAAGCTGAGGCGCACAAGAAGACTAAGCATCTCGCCGACGGATATACAGGCGGATACATCCTTGCGAACAACGCCCAGTTTGTGGATGACGTCATGAACAAATACGAAATGACCGTGTTTCCGAAGAAAGAGTTCGCATTCACCGTTAGTCTGGATGGTACTAAAAAAGCCATCGAAGCGGCACGGCAGTGTAACACCGAACAAAGCACCTAACTCGCTATGATAGACCCGGCACCAGATAATCCGGTGCCGGGCACAGAACCTACCACCGCGTCAGCGCATCTTCATCCTCATCCTTGGCTGCGACCCATTCCGCGCCGGATGTGGTGATTTCCTTTTTCCAAAAGGGAGCGCGGGATTTCAGGTAATCCATCAGGTATTCTGCCGCCTCAAACGCATCCTTGCGGTGCCGCGCGGCAGTGGCCACCATCATGATCCGATCCCCCGGTGCAAGGCGCCCGTGGCGGTGGATCACCAGCACATCGCCCAACGACCAGCGCTGCTGTGCCTCTTCGGCGATTTTGGTTAGCGCCCGTTCGGTCATACCGGGGTAATGCTCGATCTCCATCACATCCAGATCGCCGGATGCCAGATCGCGCACCACGCCGGTAAAGGTCACAATGGCGCCGTTGGCATCGTCTCCGGCGGCGAAGGTATTGGCTTCGGCCCCAAGATCAAATTCTTCTTCCTGAACCGCGATGCGCATGGATTTAGCCGCCGGTCATCGGCGGGAAAAAAGCCACTTCGCGCACGCCAGAAAGCGATGCGTCAAAATCGGACAGTTCCTGATCCAGTGCCACGCGCAATGCGGACAGGTCCGCAAATGCGGCAGCATAGCGGTCTTCACGCGCGCTCAGCTCGGCGACCAAATCGGATACGGTTGCGGCCTCGGTTTCGATCCGCTCTTTCGGCAGGCCGATCCGTTCGCGTACCCATGCAAAATACAGCACGTCCATCCCTTAGCTCTCCTTCAGATGGGGCATGGCTTTACGTAGGTAGTCATAGCCGGTGATCAATGTCAGCGCTGCCGCGATCCACAACAGCCACAGCCCAATGCGACCGGACCAGAACATCGCCTCAAGGTGCCAGCGCATATGGTTCAGGTCTTCCAATTGACCCGTTAGAACCTGATCCATCGTTGCGGCATCCATGCCGAATGTAGCCATCACAAAATAGTGCTCGAAAATCCCCTGCGAAAACAGAACCGCGATCGCCACCATCTGAGCAGTCGTTTTCCATTTCGCCAGCTTCGTGACTTTCAGCGTTCCGGCTGTATCGCCGAGATATTCACGCAGGCCCGAGACAAACACCTCGCGGAACAGGATGACCGTCGCTGGCAGCACCAACCAGGGCGTCCAGTGCTCAGCGGAGTAACCCACAAGGATCATCAGCGCGATCACCACCATCGCCTTGTCCGCAATCGGGTCCAGCATGGCGCCGATCTTGGTTTCCTGTTTCCACGCGCGCGCCAAGTATCCATCAAACCAGTCGGTAATGGCTGCCGTCAGAAACAGGATCAGCGCAAACCAGTCTGCATAGGGTCTGGTGAAATACAGAAACATTATGGCCAGACCGGGCGCGGCCAGCAGGCGCAGGACGGTCAGGATATTCGGCAGGTTCCACTTCATGAAGCAGACCCTACATCGCTGACCGGGGACAGGAAAGACGGGGCGGAAAAAAACTGTACCGATCACAGAGGCTTGGTCAAAGCGCCGCAGTCCGGCGCGGCACCGGTTATTGGCCTTGGCCCCGGGTCGGATTGTCGTCAGAGTGCAGCCGACCAAGCCCAATGGCAAAGACGACCCGATGACCCCTAATATTGAGACCGACGCGCGCGCGAACCTGATCGGTAGCGCATGGATGATCGGCGCGATGGCATGTTTCGCACTGGAAGACGCGCTGCTGAAAGCGGCGGCGGTTGCCTTGCCCGTCTGGCAAATACTTGTCCTGTTCGGATTGGGTGGCGCGCTCATCTTTGCCTGTGTCGCAATGGCACGTGGCACGCAGCTGCTGCAACCGGATGTGCTGTCGCCTGCAATGAAGATCCGCGCGGTGTTCGAAATTCTTGGGCGGCTGTTCTACGTACTGGCCATCACATTGACGCCCTTGTCATCAGCAACTGTTATCCTGCAGGCCACCCCGCTTGTGGTCGTCGCCTGTGCCGCGCTTCTATTCGGAGAGACCGTTGGTTGGCGGCGGTGGAGCGCCATTCTCGTTGGCCTGATCGGCGTTGTGATCATCATCCAACCGACCGGAGACAGTTTCACCATCTTGTCTCTGTTGGCCGTGCTGGGGATGTTGGGGTTTGCTGGCCGTGATCTAGCCAGCCGAGTCGCACCCGCCAGCCTTGGAACCGAAGTTTTAGGGTTCTACGGCTTTGTCAGCGTGATTGTCGCCGGGTTTGCCTACAGCTTTTGGGAACAGGTCCCCATCGCGCCTGTGCCGTTGCTCACAAGCCTGCATATCGCCGGAGCCGTGGGCCTGGGCGCAATCGCATACACATCCCTGATGAAGGCCATGCGAACCGGAGAGGTGTCCGCCGTCACGCCCTTCCGCTATTCCCGCCTGCTGTTCGGTGTTGCCTTGGGCGTGATCTTTTTCGGCGAGGATCTGGACCAGACAATGTGGATCGGTAGTGGTCTGATCGTGGCCTCCGGCCTCTACATCCTGTGGCGCGGGCGCAAGGCCTAGCCCTTGTCGTGGAAGAAATCATAAACCTTCTGCGCCAACCCGGCTGAGATCCCCTCGACCGCTTTCAAATCCGCCAGATTGGCCCGGCTAACAGCCTTGGCACTGCCGAAATGCGCCAGCAATGCCCGTTTGCGCGCAGCACCAACTCCGGGGATTTCGTCCAACGGCGTCGCGCCGACCGCTTTGGCACGTTTGGCACGGTGAGTGCCGATTGCAAACCGGTGCGCCTCGTCCCGCAGACGCTGAATAAAATACAGCACCGGGTCATTGCGTTTTAAGGCAAAGGGGCGCTGGCCGGTACGATGGAACTCTTCCTTGCCGTGATCGCGATCAACGCCCTTTGCAACACCGACCATAGGGATATCTTCGACCCCATGTTCAACCATGATCTCGCGCACAGCACTCACCTGCCCCGCGCCGCCATCGATCAGTAACAGGTCGGGCCACATCCCCTTGTCACGATCCGGATCCTCTTTTTGCAGGCGAGTAAAGCGGCGGGTCAGAACCTCTTTCATCATGCCGAAATCGTCACCAGGGGTCAGATCGTCGCCGCGAATATTGAACTTTCGATAGGCATTTTTCATGTACCCTTCTGGGCCTGCCACGATCATCCCACCAACGGCGTTGGTGCCCTGGATATGAGAGTTATCGTAAACCTCAATCCGGTTCGGCGGGCTGTCCAGATCAAACGCCTCGGCCACGCCACGCAGCAGCTTGGCCTGCGTGGCGCTTTCCGACATCCGACGGGCCAGGGATTCCCGCGCGTTGCGCAAGGCCCCTGCAACCAGTTCTTGTTTCTCGCCGCGCTGAGGCACTAGGATTTCGACCTTGCGACCTGCCTTCTCGCTCAGCGCCTCGTGCATTAGATCGGCATTTTCGACGGCGTCCGACAGGATCAGCTGCCGGGGCGGTTCCTTGTTGTCGTAGAACTGGCCAAGAAACGCCTCCATCACCTCTGCTGCGGACACATCCGCACCGACACGAGGATAGAAATCTTTGTTCCCCCAGTTCTGATTGGCGCGGATAAAGAACACCTGAACACAAGCCTGCCCGCTGTCCATATACAGGCCGATCACATCCGCCTCAGCCACGCCGCGCGGATTGATACCTTGGGACGTCTGCACCTGCGTCAGCGCCCGAATGCGATCCCGTAGCCCGGCGGCGCGTTCGAACTCCATCGCCTCGGACGCGGCCATCATCTGTTCGGCCAGTTCCTCTTGCACTTTGGTCGACCGCCCCGACAGGAACCGCTCGGCATCTTTGACGCTTTCGCCGTATTCATCTTCCGAGATCAGGCCAACGCATGGCCCCGAGCACCGCTTGATCTGATAAAGCAGACAGGGCCGCGTGCGGCCGTCAAACATGGAATCCGAGCAATTGCGCAGCAGAAACGCCTTTTGCAGCTGGTTCAACGTTCGATTGACCGCGCCAGCACTGGCGAAGGGGCCAAAATAGGTCCCCTTCTCTTTCTTCGCGCCACGGTGCTTTTTGATCTGCGGAAAGGCATGGTCCTTGGCGACCAGAATATTGGGAAAACTTTTATCGTCCCGCAGCAGCACGTTGTACTTGGGCTTGAGCTGCTTGATCAGGTTCTGCTCAAGCAGCAGAGCCTCGGTCTCGGTCCGCGTGGTCAGGAACATCATCGAGGCCGTCGCCGCGATCATCCGCTCAATCCGCCCCGAATGTCCCGGCCGCGCATAGTTCGACACCCGCGCTTTAAGGTTGCGCGCCTTGCCGACGTACAGCACCCGGCTGTCCGCATCCAACATCCGATACACACCGGGTGAGCTGTCCAGCGTCTTCACATACCGCAAAATGCAGGCATAGCCGGTCAATTGAGTGTCAGGGGTCGAGTCGCTGTCTGTTGTCATTTGCCTGAGATATGATTCTCTGACCATGGCTGCAATCTTGTGGCCCCCAGATCAAGAGAAAACAAATCCACGGTTTCTGTGGATAAGTGTGAAGATAAGTTTCTGAGCGTGGCGAATTTCCCTTGATTCATTAAGGAATCCTTGATTTGCACAAAAAATAAGCAAATACTTAACTCATTGTTTTCATTGTATATAATTTCATTCACAAGGCAAGTGTATGAAAAAAAAGACATTTTTGTAACGCGAAGGTAACAGAACCGAGAGCGGTGCAAAACTTGCAGCAGTTTTACTTATTCAAGCCCCAGAACATCCGGTGTTTTCCACCCCAGATGCTGACCTCCGTCGACGCACAATAGTTGGCCTGTGACCGCATGCGCATCCAGGAAATAACCCAGAGCCGCGGTGATATCGGATGGGTTTGACCCGCGCTCCAGCACCGTGTTCGCGCGCTGCGCATTGAAGTGTTCTTGGCTTTGCCGATGACCTTGCATCGTTGGACCTGGCCCGATCGCGTTAACCCGGATCGCTGGCGAAAGCGCCTGCGCCGAGGTCCGCGTCAAGGCCCACAGACCCATCTTGGCAATCGTATAGGTCATGAACTCTGGCGTGAGCTTGCGCACCCGCATATCCACCATGTTCACGATCAGCCCGGTGGCAACAGGCTCACCCGCCTCGTCCCTGCCGGGCTTCAGCCCCTGGGCAGCCATGGCCTGCGTCAGGACGAAAGGCGCGCGCAGGTTGCTGTCGAGGTGCCGGTCCCAGCTTTGCCGCGTGGCGGATTGAAGGTTGTCGTATTCAAAGATCGATGCGTTGTTCACCAGACAGGTGATCGGTCCGCCCAGCGCCTCTGCCGCACGGGGCAGCAAGGTCAGGACCTGCGCCTCATCCAGCAGATCGGCGTGCAAGGCGACCGCCTTGCGCCCAAGCGCGTGCACCTCGGCTACGGTTTCGGCGGCAGGTTGTTCAGACGTCGCATAGTGCACTGCGACGTCATATCCCCGGTTTGCCAGATACAGGGCCATTGCCCGACCAAGACGAATACCTGCACCGGTCACCAACGCTCGGGCCATGGATTTCCCCCTATCTTCAGGTCACGCCAACAGCGAGACGATGTAGACGGCATACAGCAGCGTCAACACCAGACCCCAGCCGCGTGTGATATCTTGTTTCAAGAACACGAACGGGATCAACAGAAGCGATGCGCCCAGCATGACCCACAGATCGAAACGCAGGAATTCCGGGTCCACCGGGATACGTCCAAACAAAGTGGCGATACCGACGATGGCCAAAAGGTTGAACATGTTCGACCCGATCACGTTACCCAAGGCGACATCCGCTTGCCTACGTAAGGCCGCCATCACAGTCGTTGCCAGTTCCGGCAGGGATGTCCCAACTGCGATCAGCGTCAGTCCGATAATCGTTTCGCTGACGCCGTATGTGCGGGCAATGATCGTGGCGTTGTCGACCAATAGATGCGCACCCATCGGCAGGCCTATCAGGCCCAGGACCAGATAGATCGATAGTTTCCAATAGGGCATGTCCGGATCGGCCTCTTCCAGACCTTCCAGCTCATCCTCTTCCGCGCAGGCTTCACCGCAGGCTTTGCGATGCGCGCGCGCATCGCGGAACGCGTTAAGCAGGACCAATCCCAAAGCAGCCAGCAAGATCGCACCACTGGCAATGTTGAACACGCCGCAAAATGCCAGGCCGATGAACAGCACCGTGGCCAGCAGCATGAAAACATAGTTTCTTCTGGTGTTGCATTCGCTGGTGTGCAGCGTGGCAAGCAAGGCTGGCAAACCCAGAACCAGCAAGATGTTTGCCGTGTTCGACCCGACCACGTTACCCAGCGCAATCCCCGGCGCGTTTTCCTTGATCGCACTGATCGCGATTAACAGCTCGGGGGCCGAGGTGCCAAAGGCCACAATGGTCAGGCTGACGATCAGGGCTGGTACACCCAGGCGCAGGCTCAGGTTCACTGCGCCGCGGACCAGAGCATCACCTGCGAGAAGCAAGATCAGCAAGCCGAGGCCGGATAACAGCCATGCCGTCATGTACGGCCTCCTTTTTCGCAGGAGCAAGGCCCCTTACCGATACTGAACCGTCCACAGCGCGGACATCTTGCAGATTGCAACTTCTTCTGCCCCGGAAAGCGCAGCTTGCCGAACATCGCCAAGACACCCATGGCAATCAGGAAAAGGGTGACAATCTTGACAATCACGTCACAAACCAAAGCGCGCGTAAGCCGCCCGCTCCTCAATTCCGGTTATGGCGTCTTGCGCAAGTGTGGCACCGAACCGCGACCAGAACGGTTTGCGCAGGCCATAGCGGCGGAACTTCACCTTGTCGCCGAACCGCTCCTGCATTTTCGGCCTCAGGTGCGCGACGCCGTCAATCAGGCCCAGTTCCTGCGCACGCCTGGCAAGCCAGACCTCGCCGGTGAACAGATCCGCACTTTGATCCAGCTTGTCACCGCGACGGGCTTTGACATGGTCAATGAAGTTCGCGTGGATATCACCCAGCAACCCTTGCAGCCGCGCGACATCTTCTTCTTTCTCCGGCGAAAACGGGTCGAGCATTGATTTTGATTTGCCCGCCGTATGTACGCGCCGCTCGATGCCTTGCCGCGCCAGAAGGACATGCGCGCCAAACCCAGCCGAAATCACACCGATCGAACCCAGGACCGAGCTGTCATCCGCCCAGATTTCGTCGGCGGCAGCGGCCAGCCAGTAGCCGCCAGACGCTGCAACGTCTTCGACAAAGGCGATAACGGGGATCTCAAGCTCTTCCGACAGCCGCCGGATTCGCGACCCGATCAGAGAGCTTTGCACCGGCGATCCACCGGGCGAGTTGATCTCAAGCGCCACGGCCGCAGGTTTGCCTTTGCGAAACGCCTTTTCCAGAACGGGGGCCAGCGCGGTGTCGTTCAACGATCCACGCCCCGCCATTCCGATGGCGCCGGACAGGCGAACCACGGCCACGAGGGGCTGCTTTTTGACAAATGGCAGGCTGAGCTTCATGGGTGCCGATGTAGAGTGCAGCCGGGCCCTAAACAAGGGACCGTTCGGGCCTTAGACGTGACGTGAACCAAATTCACACACATGGCGGGCAAAAATGCAACGCCCTAGCTGCGAATGCGCCAACCGGTTTTGAAGATCCAGCCGATCACAGCCAGACAAGTCCCCGTGAAGACCAGAATCGCCAACAGGCTGAATCCGATCGGGACATCGGCCAACCCGTAAAACGACCAGCGGAACCCGGAAATCAGATAAACAACCGGGTTGAACAGGGTGATCGTCTGCCACACCGGCGGCAGCATCGAGATCGAATAGAACGTGCCGCCCAGAAATATCAGTGGCGTGACAACCAGTTGGGGCACCAAAGATATCTGTTCAAAGTTGCTGGCCCATATCCCGACGATAAAGCCTAACAGCGAAAAACTGAGGCAGGACAGGATCAGGAACGCCGCCATCGCAAAGGGATGTTCTATGCGTATGTCCACGAAGAATGTGGCTGTCACAAGGATTACCAGCCCGACAAATAGCGACTTGGTGGCGGCGGCCCCGACGTAACCTATTACGATCTCTATGAAATTCACCGGCGCCGACAACAGTTCGTAGATCGTACCAAGGAATTTCGGGAAGTAGATCCCGAATGACGCGTTCGAGATTGCCAGCATCACAACGGACAACATGATAAGCCCCGGCACGATAAACGCGCCATAAGATACACCCTCGACCTCTTGGATGCGGCTGCCGATCGCAGTGCCGAAGACCACAAAATACAACGAGGTCGACAGGACCGGCGACAGAAAGCTCTGCGCCAGAGTGCGGAAGAACCGGGCCATTTCGAACCGGTAGATTGCAGCGATGGCAGACCAGTTCATGCGGGTTCTCCGGATACCAGGTTCACGAAAATCTCTTCCAAGCTCGACTGCCGGGTCTGCACGTCGCGCAGAACAAGCCCCGCCTGCGCCACATCGTTCAGCAAAGTGGTGATCCCAGTGCGGTCCGCGTGCGTGTCATAGGTATAGACCAGCGCATCGCCATTGCCGTTCAGCGTCAGGTTATGCACAGCCAGACTATCGGGAATGGCCTGGATAGGATCGGCCAGCATAACCTCGATCTGTTTCTTGCCCATCTGGGCCATCAGGGTGTTCTTGTCCTGCACCAGCCGCAGCTCACCCTTGTCGATCACACCTACCCTGTCGGCAATGGCTTCGGCCTCTTCGATGTAATGTGTCGTCAGGATGATGGTGACCCCGGCCTTTTTCAGCTCGGCCACGATCTCCCACATGTCCTTGCGCAGTTCGACATCTACGCCGGCGGTCGGCTCATCCAGGAACAGCACGCGCGGCTCATGTGCCAAGGCCTTGGCAATCAGCACGCGGCGCTTCATGCCACCGGACAGTTCCTTGATCGCGTTTTTACGCTTGTCCCACAGAGACAGCTTGCGCAGGATCTCTTCGATCCGGGCATTGTCGCTGCCATATCCGAACAGGCCGCGAGAGAACCGGACCGTGTTCCAAACTTTCTCAAACGGCTCAAGCGCGATTTCCTGCGGCACCAGCCCGATCATCCGGCGCGCGGCACGAAATTCGGTCTGGATGTCATGCCCACCTACGGTAACGGTGCCCGAAGTCGGCGTGGTAATGCCACACACGGTGGAAATCAGCGTTGTCTTGCCAGCCCCGTTTGGGCCCAGCAACGCCAGAATTTCGCCCTGCTCGATATCCAAGGACACTCCTTTGAGCGCCTCGAATCCGTCGGCATAGGACTTACGCAAATCCCTAATGGACAGAATAGTTGTCATGCACATTCCCTGTTCTGGCGGGGACACTACCCCGATGGCCCGTCACAGAACAGGTCAATTCCGCACATTGTTCTGCGCTTTTTTGTGGGCGCGCAGCTTGGTCAGGTCTGACTATGCTGCTGCAATTCGGCCACCCGTTTTTGTACAAGTTCGACATGCAACCGCGCATCGTACAGTCCTTGCCGATAGGCCGCGGGCAGCCGCAACGTTGCGAGGCGTTCATCTAGGGCGTTCAGATGCGCCTGCATCTCGCGCAGCTCGTTGACACCGGGATTGTTGGCCAGTTCCTCCTCAATTTCCCGGATTTCGGGGTAGTGCTGCCAAACCCGCCACCGCATCGCGTAGGCATAGGCCATAGGCACAAGCCGGATCAGAGGCACGACAATGAAAAAGAACGGCAGCAACAGCAAAAGAACCCGGTTAATCTGTGCCGCGATCCAATAGGGCAGCCAATTATGCCATGTCGAAGGACCATCAACAATTAGCTGCCGAGCCGTATTGTTGATAGTCATCCCTGCACCTTCGAGGTTGGGGAATGCCCCCGGATCGGCGATAATTCCGCGGGCACTGTGCAATTCAATCGCCGCCATCGTCAGACGGTTGATCAGCGCAGGGTGCAAATCCGGTCGCACGACCAGACGGGCTTCGATCGCTATCAACTCTACCGGTCGCGGCGGAAGAACTGGGTCCAACGACATTCCTCCCGCCGGAACTGTCACCACCGTCGCGTATTCCAACCGCCGCGAGATCGCCTGAACATGATCCAGCGCCAGCACGCGAAGCCCCGGCTCTGCATATGCGGCCTTCAGATAGGGAGCTTCGATGGGCGCAACATAGACGGCGATATCCAAATCCCCGTCCAACAAAGCGGCCGCGGCTTTTGCATAGGGGATTGAGAAATGTATATTATCCCCCTCATTCAAGCCGACCGCCTTTTCGAAATCCCGAAAAGCCGCAGCCGTACCTGAGCCTGGTGCGCCGCTGTTGATCCTCAAACCGGTCCACAAGGCGGGGTTTTTGGGGATAGTTGCGCCTTCGTTGACCAAAAAGATGATGGGTTCAAAAAACGCTGCCCCGACGGCCTCAGCCTTTTTTGGATCAACCCGGATACCGCCTTGTAGAAATGCAGCGTCGACATCGCCCGCGCTAAGCAGTTCAGCATTTTCGACCGAACCAGCGGTATCCAGTATTTCCAGTTGAATATCATCGCGCGCCAGAATTTCGGCGTAGTCCCGCGCAACCGTTTCATAAGCGCCGCCTTCTGGACCCGCCGCCAACATCATACTGCCAGGGGGATGCAGGCGCGAAAACACGCCTACCAACACCGCCAGCGCAACGGCGCCACCAAAAAGGAACCACAACCGCATCCGAGCCTCGCTCTCCATCCCATTCGGAACGCTAAGGATCGCGTGACCATCTGGCAAGCCAACAGAATCCGGGCTTGCAATCCCCGGGTATCCCCGAAAACCTGCGCAGAAAGGAGAGGGCTCATGCTCAGCGGAATACGGATCATTGAAATTGAAGGTTTGGGGCCAGGTCCGTTCGCCGCCATGCTGTTGGCCGATCTGGGGGCGGACGTCATCACGATCCACCGCAAAGGCCAGCCTGCCGTACCGGGTATGCCCGAGCAATCCGTCCTGGACCGCGGCAAACGCTCGATTGACTTGAATCTGAAGGATGCCGCCGATCTGGACATCGCAAGGAGTCTGATCTCTTCGGCCGATGCGCTAATCGAAGGGTTCCGCCCCGGCGTGATGGAAAAGCTGGGACTGGGTCCCGACACGTTCAACGCGTCGAACCCCAAACTGGTCTATGGTCGCATGACCGGATGGGGTCAGAACGGCCCGTTGTCTGAAACTGCAGGGCACGATCTGAACTACATCTCATTGTCCGGGGCATTGTGGTATGCATCAGCAGCGGGCCAGCCCCCGCAGACCCCGGCGACCCTGGTCGGGGATATAGGCGGCGGTGCCATGTATCTAGTTGCCGGTATTCTTGCCGGGCTTCTCAACGCGCAGCGGACCGGACAGGGTACCGTGGTTGATGCCGCCATTTATGACGGATCGGCCCACATGATGAACTTGTTGATGAGTATGCGCCAAACCGGAAACCTGTCAGAAGCGCGCGGTCAAAGCCTGCTGGATGGCCCACATTGGAGCCGCACTTACGTGTGCCTGGACGGGGGCTTCATGTCCGTCCAGTGTCTTGAGCCCAAGTTCTACGCCGAATTCCTGCAAAAACTGGGACTCACCAACGATCCCGAATTCAAAAACCAATATGTTCCGGCACTTTGGCCCAAACTCACGCAACGGCTCACCGAATTATTCGCCAGTAAACCCCGCGCCCACTGGGCCGATATATTCCAAGGTTCCGACGCCTGCGTCGCGCCCGTACTCGACCCGGTCGAGGCGCAAGCCCATCCCATGAACGCCGCGCGCCATACCTGGATCGACCATGACGGAGCGCTGCAGGCTGCGGCTGCGCCCCGCTTTTCGACCGAGACATGGCAGCCCAAAACCAGCCCACGCCGAGGCGAACACAGGCAGGATATTCTGGATCAGCTGTCTACCAACACGCCTCCTGACCCCTCACCTGGCTAAAAATCTCCCTGGGTGAGTTGGCCAAAATCCGAGTGGGGCTGGCCCCTCTACGCGTCCCGCCACGACCGCACCGTGTCGATCATCAGTTGAACGTTTTCAGGATCGGCATCTGGCGTGATCCCGTGGCCCAGATTAAAGATATGCGGTCCTTTCGAGAACGCCTCGACAATCTGACGCGTCTCATCCACCAGCGCCTGTCCGCCGGTCACCATGTGTGACGAGGCCAGATTGCCCTGAACGCAACCATCCACCTGCACATGCTCGACCGCCCAATCCGGCGACACGGAGTTGTCCAGCGCAACGCAATCCACGCCGGTGGTCTTGGCAAAACCTATGTAACCATCACCTGCCTCGCGCGGGAAACCGATCACCGGGATGCCCGGATGGCGCTGCTTGATGGCCTGCGTGATCACACGGCAAGGCTCGACCGCATATTTCTGAAAGGCATCGCCCTTCAGCGACCCGGCCCAGCTGTCGAAAATCTTCACCACCTCGGCACCGGCCTCGATTTGGGCCGAGAGATATTCGATGGTGGCCAGCGTGATCCGCTCCAGTAGCGCTTCGAACAGGGCGGTGTTTTCCTCGCGCAGCGCATGAGCCGGTCCCTGATCGGGCGTGCCGCGACCGGCGATCATGTAGGTCGCAACCGTCCATGGCGCGCCTGCGAACCCGATAAGGGTGGTCTCGGATGGCAATTCTCGCGAAAGGATTCGGACAGTTTCGTACACCGGCGACAGGGTTTCATGGATATCCGATACCGGTTTCAGCGCATCGAAATCGGATTGCTGAGTGATCGTCGACAACCGCGGCCCCTCACCTGTGACAAACCACAGATCCGCACCCAGAGCTTGCGGCACCAACAGAATGTCAGCAAACAGAATAGCCGCGTCAAAGCCATAGCGGCGGATCGGCTGTAACGTCACCTCGGCCGCCAACTCGGGGTTATAACACAAAGACAAAAAGTCCCCGGCCTGCGCCCGGGTTGCGCGGTACTCCGGCAAATAACGCCCCGCCTGCCGCATCATCCAGATTGGTGGCACGTCCTGTACTTCGCCAGCCAGCGCCCGCAGCAGTTTCTTTGTCTCGGCCATCTTTGTCCCCACTCGTCTGGTTTGCGGCAAACGGGTCTGCCTTCGGCGTCAATTTGTCAAGGTCTGCCCCCATTGTCAGGGCAATGTGACGCGACTAAAGCTGTGCATATGACACTGACCCTGCCAACCCCCGCATCACCGCTCAAAATCGGCACTCGTGGCTCACCGCTGGCGCTGGCGCAAGCTTATGAAACCCGTGAGCGACTGGGCAAAGCCTTTGATCTGCCCGAAGACGCGTTTGAGATTGTGGTGATCAAGACCACCGGTGACAACCGCGCCATGATTGATGCGGACCGCCCGCTGAAAGAGATTGGCAACAAGGGCCTGTTCACCAAGGAAATCGAAGAGGCGATGCTGCGCGGAGATATCGACATCGCGGTGCATTCAACCAAGGACATGCCAGCTGAACAGCCAAAAGGTCTTGTCCTGGACACGTTTCTGCCGCGCGAAGATGTGCGCGACGCCTTTATCTCACCCAGCCTGAGCTCGATCCGTGACCTCACGCAGGGTGCAGTTGTGGGCACCTCATCGCTGCGGCGGCGGGCACAATTGTTGAACCGTCGCCCGGACCTGAACGTGGTCGAGTTTCGGGGCAATGTTCAAACGCGCCTCAAGAAGCTGGCAGATGGTGTGGCCGATTGCACGTTTCTGGCCATGGCCGGCATCCGGCGTCTGAATATGGAGGAGGTTCCCGCAACCGCCATCGCCGTCGAAGATATGCTGCCCGCCATCGCCCAAGGCACGATCGGCATCGAACGCCGTGGCGATGATTCCCGTGCGGCCAAAATGCTCGAGGCCATCCACCATGCTGAGACCGCGCAGCGATTGGCAGCAGAACGCGCGTTGCTGGCCGCTTTGGACGGCTCTTGCGAAACGCCGATCGCGGGTTTGGCAGAAAAAAAAGGTGATCAACTACGCCTGCGCGGTGAGGTTTTGCGCCCCGACGGGTCCGAATCCATATCCGAGGACACCACTGGGTCGGTCGCAGATGGCCCGGAAATAGGTCGCGCCATGGCAGAATCCCTGCTGAAACAGGCAGGCCCAGGCTTTTTTGATTGGAAGAAATAAAAAAGTTTATGAAAAGTGAACTACTTCACTGAGACAGCACCGTCGATGGTGCATAAAGTATTCATACCGGTTGTGAAGTCGGGTCGGTCTCGAAATAGTCGAAAGTTTTTTTAGTCCGTTCTCTTTTAAGTGGTATTCGAGGGGGCGAGACCAGACCCTGAAATCCAACCAGTTAGGGCCGCTGTCAGAAATGACAGCGGCCCGCTTACTTTTATGGCCTTTTTGACCCTCAGGCTGCGCTGATCGCCTGAACCGCTTTCTCAACGGCCATCCGCGTCTGATCCAGATCTGCTTGGGTCACAGCCAGAGACGGATAGAGTTTGCCGGGGGCTTTGAAAATCCCGTGTGCGCGCAGCGAATCGTTGTAGACAGCGTTTCGTCGGGGGTCGTCATGTTTGGCGCTGCGGTAATCACGACAGTCCGTATCGGTGAAATAGATGTCGAATAGGGTTTCGTCCCCGCAGATTTGATGCGGAATGCCAGCCCCGGTCAGAGCATCCATCTGCATCTGCTGAAGCTCGGCGCCGATTTCACGCAGATGGTCATACATGCCGTCGCGCCGCAAAACCTCCATCGTCTTCAACCCGGCAGCCGAAGCGACGGGGTTACCCGACAGCGTGCCCAACTGCATCAGCCAGCCATCCTCGCCTACTTTCGCTTTGTCGAAATGCTGCATGATCTCGGCGCTTGCGCCCAGCGCGGCCAAAGGGAAGCCGCCGCCGATGATTTTGCCCAGGGTGCAGATATCGGGCGTTACGCCATATTTCTCTTGCGCACCGCCATAGGCCAAACGGAATCCAGTGACGATTTCATCGAAAATCAACAGGACATTGTGTTTGTCGCAGAGATCGCGCAATCCCTGAAGGTATCCGGGTGCCGGAGGGACAATTCGTTGTAACGGCTCAACCATGATCGCGGCAACGTCATCATGCTCGGCCAGCAGGTTGGCAACGGCTTCCAGATCATTGAAAGGCGCGATCAGCATCTGCTCGGCCACGCTGTCCGGAATGCCCGCGCTGTCCGGGACCGCCTGTGGGAAGTTGACGTGGCGGCTGGGGGCCAGACTCATCTGTGCCTCGGCGCTCATCCCGTGATAGCCGCCTTCGAATTTCAGGATCTTGCTACGGCCAGTATAGGCACGGGCCAGACGAATGGCGTACATATCAGCCTCCCCCCCCGCAGCGACAAAGCGGACCTGCTCGCAACACGGCACCGCGTCAACGATGGCCTCGGCCAGTTCGATGCCCCGGGCGTTGTTGGCAAAGAAAGTCATACCCTTGGGCAGCTGTTCCAGCACGGCTTCTATGACTTCGGGGTGACCATGGCCTAGCAACATCGGGCCCGAACCGATCAGGTAGTCCACATATTCGTTGCCATCCTCATCCCAGACATGGCTGCCCTCGCCGCGCGCGATGATGATTCCGGGATCGAAATTACCAAACCCACCGGCGGGCAGTACCTCATTCGCGCGGGCGATCCATTCGGATTGGGTGTTGATTTTCAGCATCTCAAACGATCTCCAAAATTGGCGGACCAAGAACCTCTGGGTCTGGCACAACACCTAACCCCGGTCCGTCGGGCGGGGCAATCCGGCCGTTTTCACGGTTTGGTGCGTCGGGGCAAATGCGAGGCGCCACATAAGATGACAGGTCACATGTATTCATCAGTGACCCGTGCGGGGTCGAGGCCGCAAAATGCAGCGACGCTGCGGTGACTAAATCCGAGCCCCAGGTACATTCGGCACAAATCTCAGCCCCGAAATGCACGGTCAGATCACGCGCCCGGCGCATGGCCGACAACCCGCCGAACTTCGAAAGCTTGAGCGCAACAGCATCCATGCAGCCCAACTCATGCGCGCGCCGTAGTGATGCCAGATCATGGGCATTCTCGTCGATCTTCATAGGTAAGCCAGTGGCCTGTCGAACCGCCGCACAGTCCTCAAGTGTTTTGCAGGGCTGTTCCAGCATCACATCCAAGTGGGCCACCGCCCTGCCCGTTCGCGTAGCTTGCAAGCGTGAAGCACCGCAGTTCCAGTCGCCATAAACCAGAGGCCCCGGTCCCACGGCCTCACGCACTTTGGTCAAACGCTCGGCGTCGGCCTGCCAGTCGCCTTCGACCCCTAGCTTGACCTGAAACTGGCGAATGCCGGTCTGGTAAGCCGTCTTAGAGATCCGCGCCATATCATCCGGCGCGACGCAGGTGATCGAGTGGTACAGCGGCATGTCCTTCCGCGTCCGCCCACCCAGCAGCGCGTAGACCGGCTGGCCCGTTGCCTGCCCGAACAAATCCCAAAGCGCGATGTCGACGAGAGACTTGGCATAGAGATGCCCCTGCAGGAACCGGTCCAGCTTTCTCATCGGCGCATCTACCCCGAAAGGGGACATGCCCAGAATCTCGCGGCCCATCTCTGTCACTGCGCCCGGCACTCCGCCTGCAAACGCTGGCAGGTAGTGCGGGATCGGGCAGACCTCGCCCCAACCCCTCAAGCCTGTATCTGTCTCAAGGCACAGGATATGAGAGGTCACGGTCGCGCAGGTCTTACCCTCAGCCATGTGATAGGTCTCATGACTCGTCAGATCGACGGCCCAGAGCGTTATCCTGATGATCCTCAATGATAAACTCCGACGGGATCGCCCAACGCACCTTCGTCAGGGTGCACACCAAGTCCCGGCGTTTTCGGCAAATGCAGGTGGCCGTCGATATTGCGGGGGCCTCGCCCACCAGCGACATCGACGGTGATCATATCCTGGCACGCCCAGACCGCGTGACAATTATCGTCCGGAATGGTGGCCGCCAGATGCAGCGCCTCAGTATCGGCCAGAACCGAACCACCGGTGGCCATCACGAACATGTCGATTCCATGCGCCAACGCGATGTCCCGCATCCGTGCCGCCTTGGTCAGGCCACCGACACGGTTCAGCTTTATTCCGAACACCTCAGCCAACCCTTCGCGGGCAATGCGGGCGGCGTCTTGCAGGGTCACAAGACTTTCATCCACCGAAACGGGTGAGGCATGGCGGCCCGCGATCGCGGCGATATCGTCCAGCGACTCGCAGGGCTGTTCAAACATCACGTTCAGATCCTCACAGGCGCTCATCACCCGCAGGGCTTGCTGCCGGGTCCAGCCACGGTTGACGTCATAAAGGACGATCTCGCCGGGGCGCCGGATGCTTTCCACGTCACGGACGCGGGCAATGTCGCGTTCTACATCCCCACCGATTTTAACCGAATGCGCAACGTAGCCTCGGCTGCGATAGCGCTCCATCACTTCGCGCGTTTCTTCGACGGTCTTCGCACCGACCGACGAGGCAATCGGGCGCGGCGTGCGAGACCCGCCGCCCATCAGATCGGCAATTGGCAGACCGGCGGCCTGACCCGCAATATCCCAGCAAGCCATATCAATGGGGCTTTTGGCATAGAGGTGGCCTGGCAGAGCGATATCCATCGCCCGTTCGACATCCAGCACCCGACGCGGATCAAGGCCCAGAATGAACGGTGCCATCGTCTGAATTCCGGCGCGAATACCCGGACCGTGGGCTGGAACATATGTGTGGCCCCACGGGGTACCCTCGCCCCAACCGGTCAGACCTGAATCGGTTTCGATCTTTACAATCGTTGCGTCGAGCGTTTCAAACTTCAACCGCCCACCAGACAGCCAATACGGGTGCTCAAGCGGTAGGTCGATATGGTAGACTGAAAGACGAGTGATTTTCATTTCAGTTCCACTTCAACAAAGGTCATCGGCGCGTCCCCGGCATTGATCACGTTGTGTTCGACACCCTCGTCGCGGCGATAAGTTACTCCCGCAGCAACTGTCACTTCATTGGCCGAACCATCGGGCAGTTCCAGCCGCATATGGCAATCCGTTATGGCGGTGATGACGTAATCCATTGCATGACGATGCCATCCCGTTTCGGCCCCCGGTGCAAAGTCAAATCGCGTCACACGCACGCGGGCGTCGTCAATCATCTGAGTGGCTTCGGCTTGCGGTCTCATAGACGGAACTCCTCAATGGCCATACTGGGCCATTTCGCAAAACAGGCCCGCCCACATTGGGGTGACCAGATATGTATCGGGATGGTTTTCATGCCGCATCCATTTGTGGCAAGTCGTTCAATCCTTGTCCTCGCCAAAGAACGAAAGCCAGAATTGGCTCGTCGGTTGTTGTCATGGCGTGGCTTTGCCAGCTGCAGTGATGTCGTGTCTGATTGGGGCCGACGTAAGTCTCGTCTTCTTCGACGCGGAACATCGCCCCACCGCCTACGATCAGATAGAGTTCTTCGGCCTGATGGCTGTGCCAATCATAATTCAGGCCCGCCCCCCAGTAAGCGACGTAGCCGCGCATTTGGGTCGAGTGGAAATGCCCAGTTGGGCCGAACAACTCATAATAGCCATAGCGATTAAGGAAATCGGCTCCGACCTCTTCCTCAGTATAGGTGTGTTTCCACAGCGCCAGATGTGCGGTTGCCCTGATCGCGTCTGAAAGGGATCGCGTTGCATCCCCGGTCCGGAAACCGGTCCGCTGAATCAGTTCAACGGCAGGGATTTGGTTTGGCTCCTGATCCGTTGGCGCCAGGTCATCAGGCCAGACTCCGAAATCTGAAAGCTCAGGATGTGATTGATGCAGCTGTCGGGCAGCTTCGAGAACGTCGTCCAGCGTCATGGGATCACCACGATGTTGCCGGTGTGCTGCTTGGCAATGAATGCGGCTTGTGCCTCGCGCAACTCTTCCAGGGGATAGGTCGCGGCCAGGGCGGGCTTGATCTCACCGGCCTCGATATACTGAACGATGTTACGCATCACCTGCGGATCAATCACAGTAGAGCCGGTGAAGGTCAGATCACGCAGGTAGAACGTGCGCAGATCGAATTCGACCATGGGCCCGGCAATCGCGCCCGAGCAGGTGTACCGCCCGCCGCGCTCCAGAACGTCGATCAGGTTTGGCCAGTAGGGACCACCAACCACATCGGCCACAACGGTGACCTTTTCATCGCCAAGCGCCGCGCGCAGATTTTCCGGGGCACGAGACAAGATTTTGTCGGCACCCAGTTCGGCAACGTCTGCGTGTTTTGCATCCGACGCCATCGCGATCACCCGTGCACCCCGGCGTTTGGCAAGTTGCACCAAGGCACCGCCAACCCCGCCCGAGGCTCCGGGCACCAGAACCGTGTCAGTGTCAGTTACATTTGCGCGGGTCAGCATGCCTTCGGCGGTCGAATAGGAACACGAGAACGTGGCCAGTTCGGCATCCGACAGGTCGGACCGGATCGGCACCGCGTTAACCGCCAGAGTCGTGGCGTATTCAGCAAAACCACCGTCCCGTTCCGAGCCGAAATAACCCGTTTTGTCCTTATTGCCCGGATCAGACGGGTCGCGCAGCCAGCCATCGGTGATGACGCGCTGGCCGATCAGCCCGGGATCGACACTGCCACCCACGGCGACGATTTCCCCGCAGATATCAGCCCCTTGGATTCGGGGAAAAGTGATGGGCGCGCCGCCCCATGTCGGATCCTCGTCACTGACTTCCTCGAACGCGCTGCCCGTCGTCGCATCGGTCACGGCTTTTGAGTACCAGCCGGACCGCGTATTGACGTCCGTGTTGTTTAGCCCGCAGGCAGCGACTTTGATCAACACCTCGCCGGCCGCGGGTTCCGGGCGCGGCCAGTCTTTGTGCAGCACCATTTGTTCCAAGCCGCCATGGCCCATCGTGACCATGGCCTTCATTTTGTCAGGCAAGCTCATTATGCAGTCTCCAGAATAGCGTCGGTGCGGGGCAGCAGGCTTTGCGGATCATAAGCAGGTTCGCCCAGAACACAGGCCGCGCGGGGTTGGCCATGGATCACGACCTGTAACTCAGTGCCCGGGGCAGCAACCTCGGGCTTGATGTACGCAAAGGCGAGTATCTTGCCGACCGTGTGCCCATAGACGACCGAGGCAGTTGAGCCCACGACACGACTATCCAGCATCACCGCTTCTCCACCGTGGCCATCAATTTCACCATCCGGCTCAATTTCGAGATAGGCACACACCCACGGCAAGTCAGTGTTCAGGGTTTTGTCTTTGCCCAGATACTCTTTGTCCGTACGCGCAAAGCGCAACACATCAGCCTCGGCCAAAGTGACCTCGTTGGTCAGCTCGCCCGCGCCCTTGATCCCCTTCTCCATCCGCATCACGTTCATGGCAAAGCTGCCATAGTCGGTGATGCCATGCGGTTCGCCAGCGGTCCAGAGCGCGGTGTAGACATCGAGGCAGGCGGCATTGGGCATGTGCAGTTCCCACCCCAACTCGCCGGCATAAGACATGCGGAAGGCCCAGATCTTGTGACCTGCAATGGTGATTGCCTGTGCTGACAGCCAGCGGAAACCAGCGTTGGTCAGATCGGCATCGGTGCACTGCCCCAACACGTCCCGCGACCGGGGGCCGTTCAGCGACAGGGCGGACCAGTCGGAAGACAGGGCCGTGACCTGAACATTCTCCTTCGTGCGTTGTTGCGCGAGATGGTCCAGCAGACGCTGCTCAAAGAAGGCAGCGCAGACAAGATAGAAGCGGTCTTCGGCCATCCGAACGATGGTTGTTTCCAATTCGATCCGGCCACGGCGGTTCAACATGTGCGTCAGAGTGATCGAGCCGACCTTTTGCGGCATCCGGTTGGCGATCAGCCGGTCCAGCAGCGCGTAGGCATCAGGGCCCGAGACTTCGACCTTGGTGAAGGCGGTCACGTCCATGATGCCCACGCGTTCGCGCACCGCTTTGACCTCAGCCGCGACCATGTGATCCGCAGGGGTCCGGCGGAAGGAGTAGTGATCACGCTGCTCGACCTCATCCCGCGCGAACCAGCGGGGGCGCTCAAAGCCATAAACCTCTTCATGTACTGCACCCTTGGAATTCAACAGATCATAGAGAGGCGACGGCTTGATCGGACGCCCTTCCAAACGGTTGAAATGCGGGAACGGGATCTCGTGGCGAAGGCAGTAGTCTTCCTCAGCCTTGATCACCTGCCAATCCTTGTTCGCGTAGCTTCCGAACCTGCGTGGATCGAACTCACGCATCGAGATATCGGCCGCGCCATGCACCATCCAGCGTGCCAACTCGCGGGTCAGACCCGGCCCCCAGCCGATGCCGATCTGCGTCCCACAACAGCACCAATAGTTCCGCACACCTGGCGCCGGCCCGATCAGAGGGTTGCCATCGGGCGGATGCGAAATTGCCCCATGCACATCGCGCTGAATGCCCAACTCGGCAAAGATCGGCATGCGGTTCAGACTTTCCTCAAGCCACGGCATCACCCGGTCGTAATCGGCATCGAACAGCCAGTTCTCGTATTCCCAGGGGCAATGATCATGCCAGACCGAGTTCGGGTTCTCTTTCTCGTATATCCCGATCAGGCCGCGCTGCTGCTCCATCCGGATATAGCCCGAGACCTTGCGGTCATCGCGAATCACCGGCAGTTCCTTGTCCAGATTCTGGAATTCGGGCACCGGTTCCGTTACAAAATAATGGTGCGTCATCGAAGTCATGGGCAGTTGCAGTCCCGACCACTCACCCATCTGACGGGCATACGTGCCGCCAGCGTTCACCACGTGCTCGCAGGTAATGGCGCCCTGCTCGGTTTCGACCACCCACTCGCCGTTTTCGGCCTGGGTGATGTTGGTCGCACGGCAGCTGCGGAAGATGCGTACACCCTTTTGCCGCGCTCCAGTTGCCATTGCCATGGTGACGTTGGTCGGGTCCACATGCCCGTCATCAGGCGTGTGCAGTGCACCCAACACGCCTTCGTGATTGTAGAACGGGTGCAGTTCGGCCACCTTTTCAGGTCCGACCAGCTCAATGTTGAACCCCAGCGACCGGCCCACCGACAAGGTGTGGCGCAGCCAGTCCATCTCATCCTCGGTATAGGCCAGACGGAAAGACCCGCACCCATGCCATGTCACCGGCTGGCCGGTCTCAGCCTCCAGCAGGCCGGAATACAAACCGATGTTGTAGTCGACGCATTTGCCCAACCCAAAACTGGACGTCGAATGCGTGATCTGCCCAGCGGCGTGCCAGGTGCTGCCACTGGTCAGCTCGGCCTTTTCAAGCAGAACCGTGTCGTCGCCCCAGCCTTCGTGCGCCAGATGATAGGCCAGACCGACCCCCATGACGCCGCCACCGACAATCACCACGCGGGAATGGGACGGCAGATTCTTCTCGGACATGATTTTTCCTCTCCCGAGTCGCGTTTCTGCTCGACAGGCTAATTCCACAAATGTACCATCGTCAATCATGAATGACACAAATGTATCATCGATCGTTCTGGAACGCTTGTCCGAAGAATGGGACGCCCTGACGCCCGAGGCGCAGAAGGCCGCGCGCTACGTGCTGGAAAACCCGACGGACGTTGGGGTTTCTACTGTGCGCGAGATTGCCGAGGCCGCCAGAGTAAAACCGAACACCTTCGTGCGGATGGCCCAGCAGGTGGGGTTCGAAGGCTACGAAGATTTCCGTGCCCCGTTCCGGGATGCGATCCGGCAGGGACGTGTGTCATTTCCGGACCGCGCCCGCTGGTTGCAGGACATCGGCAAGTCAGGGGAACTGGGCGGTCTTTATGCCGATATGATCGGCGCCGCGATCCGCAATATCGAAGAAACCTTTGCCGGGATCGACGCCGCAAACCTGAAGGCCGCGGCCGAGGATATCTGGAATTGTCGCCAGATTTTCACACTGGGCGTTGGCGTCAACAATTCTAACGCGCGAAACTTCACCTATCTGGCCTCAACCGGCATGAAGCAGTTTCACGCCATCCCGCGCCCCGGCTCGACCCCAGTCGACGATCTGGCTTGGGCGGATGAGCAAGACGTACTGATCGCGATCACCTGCCATCCCTACCGCACTGAAGTCATCGACGCGATCAAACTGGCCCGCCAACAGGGGCTGACCGTCATCGGCATTTCGGACAGCCCGGCCAGCCCGGTGATCCTGAACGCACAGCACGGTTTTGTCGTTGCCGCCGACACACCGCAGTTCTTTCCGTCCTCGGTTTCGACCATCGCCTTGCTGGAAACGCTGCTGTCCTTTGTGATCGCCGTTTCCAGCGATGAGATCGTCGAGCGGGTGGAACGATTTCACCAACGCCGCCACCAGCTTGGCCTCTACGCGGAGGAACCCGAATGAACGCACCTCTGACGCATTCACTGGACGCGCGGTATTATACCGACCCCGCGATTTTCGCGCAGGAGATGCAGGGGCTTCTGGCCCGCACATGGCAATTCGCCGGGCATGTGGCGCAGGTTCGGGAATCGGGCGATTACTTTGCTTTTGAAATCGCCGGGCAAAACCTGTTCTGCATTCGGGGCCGAGACGGCGAAATTCGAACGTTCTATAACGTGTGCCAGCACCGCGCGCATGAAATGGTCACCGGTGCTGGTAACACCCGCGTCGTGGTCTGCCCCTATCACGCCTGGACCTATGAGCTGTCCGGCCAGCTGCGCGCGGGACCCAATATCAAATCCGTCCCCGGTTTTGACCGCAGCGCCATCTGCCTGACTTCGGTTCGGACCGAGGTGTTCAACGGATTCATCTTCGTCAACCTCGACGACAACGCCGCCCCGATGGATGAATGGTACCCCGGCGTGCGCGAGGAAATCCGCGCGTTCGTTCAGCATATCGATGATCTGGAACCGCTGGAATGGGTCGAAATCCCGGAAAACTGCAATTGGAAGGTCAGTATCGAGAATTACTCGGAGTGCTATCATTGCCCGACCAACCACCCGACCTTTGCCGAAGGTGTGGTCAAGCCCGAGACCTACGACATCCAGCCCGATGCAGGCGGCGGTTACGTGCTGCGCCATACGACCGAATGCCAAAGCCTCGACAAGATGACCTACCCGGTCGACCTGTCGGTGCCGCATGCGGGCGACTACCAGTCATGGTTCCTTTGGCCGATGTTCTCGTTCCAGTGTTACCCGGGCAATGTGCTGAACACCTATCACTGGCGCGCGGTCGATGCCGATCACTGCACCGTCTGGCGCGGCTGGTACACCGAGGGCGGCTCGGAAAGTGCGGTGATCCGGCAACTGGCTGTACAGGACCGTGAAACCACGGTCGAGGAAGACATCCATCTGGTTGAAAGCGTCCATCGCGGCCTGAAATCCCGCGGCTACCGCCCCGGTCCGCTCGTACTGGACCCGGGTTGTGGTGTGATGTCGGAACACTCGATTGCCCGTTTGCAGCAATGGATGCGCGAGGGGGTGGAGTAATCTGTGTGCGCCCAAAAGTGACCTGCAGGATCGGATCGAACGGGTACAGTTCAAAACGAACCCACATTATGATCGCATTTACGAACACCGCGCAAAGCGATGAAGAACCGGAGACCATAGATGGCTGATATTTTCGACGAAGACCTGTTCCTGAAAGGCCTGGAGCAGCGCAAGAACACGCTTGGTGCGGAATATGTAGAAAAGAACCTGGCGGCGGCCGATGACTTTACCCGCCCGTTTCAAGAAGCGATGACGGCGTGGTGCTGGGGGTTTGGTTGGGGCGATGACGTGATCGACCCTAAGACGCGATCGATGATGAACCTGTCCATGATCGGCGCGTTGGGCAAAATGCATGAATGGGAAATTCACTGCAAGGGCGCGATCAACAACGGCGTCTCGCCCGAGGAAATCCGAGCCATCATCCACGTGATTGGCATCTACTGTGGCGTCCCGCAAGCGCTGGAGTGTTTCCGCGTTGCCCGCAAGGTGCTGGGCCACACCTGACCCAGAGACCGTCTTATCCTACAAAAAAGCGGCCGCTGGGACCGCTTTAATTCATGCCTTGTGCGTCGCGCTTATTCGAGTGACACCCACAGCACCTTCGCATCTTCCTCACTGGTTGAAATGCACCCGTGCCCCATCCCGCTGTCATAATAAAGCGAGTCACCAGCCTTCATCGGCAGCGGGCGATAATGCTCTGATACAAAGATCAGCTCGCCGCTGATGACATACATGAACTCTTCACCCGTATGCCGGATCCAGTTTTCGAACTCTGACAGGTCGCGAGCTTTGATTGTCGCGATATAGGGCAGCATCCGCTTGCTGGTCAGCTCGGGACACAGCAATTCGTGCAAATAGGTCGGTGTGCTTTTTATCTCGCCTTCACCTTTCGGGGTAAAGTCGCGCCTTCCCGAAATCCCCGATTGCCCGGACTGCAGAAACAGCTGAGGGGTGCTCATATCCAGCGCCTGCGTCAGCCTGCGCACGATGTCGAAACTTGGCCGCGTCTGGTTGTTCTCGATCTTCGACAGGGTGGACCGACCGATTCCCGCCGCGCGTCCGGCTTCCTCCAAAGTCCAGCCTTTTGCACGTCGTGCATCGCGGATGGAGCGCCCCAGAACCTCACCTTCGTCCTGATCTTCCGGTGAGGAAACATCACCGCGAGTCTCGTCGCCCATAAATATCTCCCTTTTTTACCAGAGGTTACAGATTTCCCTCTAACCACACAACTTCACAAATGTGAGATATATGTTGCTTTAGCTGCACGAATTCCACTATAGGAAACAAAATTTCGTACTGAGGATTCGGTGCCTGAGGAGGAAACCATGTTCAAAACGTCGCTTACCGAAGCAGATCCGGTTGTCGCTGCGTCAATTGCGCGAGAAGGCAAACGTCAGGCTGAACAGATCGAATTGATCGCGTCCGAGAATATTGTCTCGCAAGCTGTGATCGACGCGCAAGGGTCAGTCCTGACCAACAAATACGCCGAAGGGTACCCTGGCCGTCGCTACTATGGCGGCTGCGAATTTGTAGACGAAGTTGAATCCGAGGCCATCGACCGTCTGAAACAGTTGTTCGGCTGCGAATACGCCAACGTTCAACCCCATTCGGGCGCGCAGGCAAACGGCGCTGTTAAATTGGCCCTGCTCAGCCCCGGCGACACAATCCTGGGCATGTCACTGGATGCGGGTGGCCACCTGACGCACGGTGCCAAACCAGCACAATCCGGCAAGTGGTTCCGCCCGGTTCAGTACGGCCTGACCGATGCCGGTCTGATTGACTATGATCAGGTCGAAGAACTGGCGAAAGCCGAAAAGCCACAACTGATCATCGCTGGCGCATCCGCCTATTCGCAAAAGATCGATTTCGCCCGCTTCCGCGCCATTGCGGATGAGGTCGGCGCTTGGCTGCTGGCGGATATGGCACATATCGCCGGTCTGGTCGCAACCGGGCTGCACCCCTCGCCTATCGGCCACGCGCATGTGGTTACCTCGACCACACACAAAACCCTGCGCGGTCCGCGCGGCGGGATCATTCTGACGAATGACGAGGCGCTGGCGAAAAAGATGAATTCGGCCGTATTCCCCGGCCTTCAGGGCGGCCCCCTGATGCATGTGATTGCCGGTAAGGCTGTCGCGTTTGGCGAGGCGCTAAAGCCCGAATTCAAGGACTACATGCAACGCGTTGTGGATAGCGCATCGGCGCTGGCAAACGTCATGATGGCGCGTGGATGTGACATCGTTTCGGGCGGCACGGAAAACCACCTGATGCTGGTCGATCTGCGCCCGCTGGGCGTGACCGGCAAAGACGCAGAAGCCGCGCTGGAGCGTGCCGGTTTCACCTGCAACAAGAACAGCGTGCCGGGCGATCCGCAAAAACCTACCGTGACCAGCGGTATCCGGCTGGGTACCGCAGCAGGCTGCAGCCGCGGGTTTGGACCGGAAGAGTTCAAACAGATCGGTCACCTGATCGGCGACGTGCTCGAGGCCTTGGCCCAATCCCCCGAGGGCGACGCGAAGATCGAAGCCGAAACCCGCGAAAAAGTCCGCGCACTCTGCGCCAGCCACCCGATCTACTGAAAGACCGTTCAATGAGTATCTACGACCTAATCGTCATCGGGGGCGGACCCGGCGGATATGTTGCAGCAATCCGCGCAGCACAACTGGGCATGAAAGTCGCCTGCGTTGAAGGCCGCGGTTCGCTTGGCGGAACCTGTCTGAATGTGGGGTGCATACCCTCCAAAGCGTTGCTGACCTCCTCGGCTAAGTATGCCGAGCTTGCACATCTCTCCTCCCATGGCATTGCTGTCGAGGGGGCCAGCATCGACCTGAGCTCGATGATGGGTCGCAAGGACAAGATCGTCGGCGATCTGACCAAGGGCATTGCGTTTCTGTTCAAGAAAAACGGCGTCGATCTGGTTGAGGGCTGGGCCAGTATCCCCTCTGACGGGCAGGTCAAAGTTGGCGACGATGTTTATGAAGCCAAAAACATCCTGATCGCCACCGGTTCCGAGCCAACCCCGCTAAACGGGATCGAGATTGACGAGCAGGATATCCTAAGCTCGACCGGAGCGATCGCGCTGGATGCTGTTCCCGAACATCTGGTGGTCGTCGGTGCTGGCGTGATCGGCCTGGAACTTGGACAGGTCTGGTCCCGATTGGGCGCGAAGGTCACGGTTGTTGAGTATCTTGACCGCATTCTGCCCGGAATCGACGGCGAGATAGCAAAACTCGCACAGCGCGCCCTGTCAAAGCGTGGCCTGAAGTTTCAGCTGGGGCGCGCACTGAAAACCATCGACAAAACCAACGTTGGGCTGACGCTGACATTGGACCGGGTCGGCAAAGACAAGGAAGAGGTGATCGAAGCCGACAAGGTTCTGATCGCCGTCGGACGCCGCCCCGTATCGCGCGGGCTTGGGTTGGAAGATCTGGGGATAGCCCTTGACCCGCGCGGCTTCATTCAGGTGGACACGTCGTTCCGCACCTCGGTTCCCGGCATCTATGCGATTGGCGACTGTGTCCCCGGCCCGATGCTTGCCCACAAGGCCGAAGAAGACGGCGTCGCCTGTGTCGAAATGCTGGCCGGTGAAACCGGGCATGTGGACTACAATACCGTTCCTGGCGTTGTGTATACGGACCCCGAGGTCGCTTCGGTCGGTTTGACCGAGGAAGCGCTGAAAGAAGCCGGGTCCGAATACGCTGTCGGCAAGTTTGCCTTCATGGCCAACTCACGCGCGCGTTCGACTGGCGAGACAGACGGAGCCGTCAAAGTACTGGCCGACCCAAATGGCAAAATCCTGGGCGCGCATATCTGCGGCGCACATGGCGGTGACCTGATCGCCGAACTGGTTCTGGCCATGACCAAGGGCGCAACCGTCGGCGAGGTCGCCTCAACCTGTCATGCGCATCCGGCAATGGGCGAGGCCGTCAAGGAAGCCTGCCTGGACGCCATGGGCCGCGCAATCCACGCCTGAGAGGGAACAGCCAGATGACCATCCAGCTTCGCACCCGCCATCCGGAAAAAGCCAAAAAGGCTGACAGCGTCATCCCGCGAAAGCCCAAGTGGATTCGCAAGAAAAAGGTCGACGGGCCCGAGTATTACGAGACCCGTCGCCTGATGCGCGACCACAATCTGACGACGGTTTGTGAAGAGGCTGCATGCCCCAACATTGGCGAATGCTGGTCCAAGCGCCACGCCACCATGATGATCATGGGCGAGGTCTGCACCCGCGGCTGTTCCTTCTGCAACGTCTCAACAGGACGCCCTGATGCACTGGATCTGTTCGAGCCGGGCCGTGTTGCTGCAGCGGTTATGAAACTAGGCTTGCGCCACGTAGTGATCACCTCGGTCGATCGCGATGATCTGGCAGACGGCGGGGCCGAGCATATCGCGCAAACCATCCGTGCCGTGCGTCATCAGAACCCCGGCACCACGGTCGAGGTGCTAACCCCCGATTTTCTGGGCAAAGGCGATGCGGCGGATGTGGTGTTCGATGCTGCCCCGGACGTGTTCAACCACAATCTGGAAACCGTTCCGCACCTGTACCCGACCGTTCGCCCCGGCGCACGCTACTATACTTCACTGCGACTTCTGGATGATGCCAAGCGCGCAAACCCAGAAATCTTTACGAAATCCGGCTTGATGGTTGGCCTGGGCGAGAGCCTGAATGACGTGCGTCAGGTCATGGACGATCTGCGCGCAGCACAAGTCGATTTTCTAACCGTAGGTCAATACCTGCAGCCGACCCCAAAACACCATCCAATTGACCGGTTCTGGTCACCGGAGGAGTTCGCCCAACTGGAACAGATCGCAAGGTCCAAGGGCTTTTTGCATGTGTCAGCGACGCCGCTGACACGTTCCTCGTTCCACGCCGACGAAGATTTTGCCGCCCTCAAGCAGGCCCGCCAGCGGGCCATCGCCAACGGGGCATAAACCAAACGCAAATGGGAGGGAAACCATGGAAGCGTTAAATTCAATCGTAGGAGCCATCAATGGCGTCGTATGGGGGCCGCTGATGCTGGTCCTCATCCTTGGCGTCGGCTTCTTCCTGCAGGTCGGGCTGAAATTCATGCCGATCCTGAAAATCGGCACCGGCTTCAAGCTGCTGTTTGCTGGCCGCGAAGGCCAAGGTGATGGTCAGATCAGCCCGTTCAACGCGCTGATGACGTCGCTGTCGGCAACCATCGGTACGGGCAACATCGCCGGTGTGGCCACAGCTGTCTTCCTGGGCGGTCCGGGCGCTTTGTTCTGGATGTGGATGACCGCCCTGGTGGGCATGGCCACCAAATATGCCGAAGCCGTTCTCGCGGTTAAATATCGTGAAAAAGACGAGCTGGGCAATTTTGTCGGCGGCCCGATGTACTACATCAAAAACGGCCTCGGCGCGAAATGGGCCTGGCTGGGCGTTGCATTTGCCCTGTTCGGCGCAGTTGCAGCCTTTGGCATCGGAAACGGCGTGCAGGCCAACGGCGTGGCGCAGGTTCTGGAATCGAACTTCGGCGTGAACACTTCGGTCACCGGCGTTGTTCTGATGATCCTGACCGCAGCCGTTATTCTGGGCGGCATCACCCGCATCGGTGCGGTTGCTGGTAAACTGGTTCCGGCCATGGCAATCGCTTACATTGTCGCTGGTCTTCTGGTTCTGATCATCAACATTGGCGAGATCGGCAACGCGCTGTCACTGGTCTTCACCTACGCCTTCACGCCGTCCGCCGCCGAAGGTGGCTTTGCAGGTGCAGCCGTTTGGGCCGCCATCCGTTTTGGTGTGGCACGTGGTGTGTTCTCGAACGAAGCCGGTCTGGGTTCGGCTCCGATTGCTCACGCGGCAGCCGAGACCAAAGGTCCGGTCAACCAGGGCCTGATCGCGATGCTGGGTACGTTCATCGACACCATCATCGTGTGCTCGATCACCGGTCTGGCGATCATCTCCACAGGTGCATGGACCTCCGGGGAATCCGGTGCGGCCTTGACCTCGCTGGCATTCGCCACGTCGCTGCCGGGTGGCGGTGCTCTGATCGCAATCGCTCTGTCGATCTTCGCCTTCACAACCATCCTCGGCTGGTCGTTCTACGGTGAGAAATGCGTCGAGTTCCTGCTGGGTGTCAAATCCCTGATGCCGTACCGCATCCTGTGGATCATCGCGATCTACTTTGGCGCAACCGCGGATCTGGGCTTTATCTGGCTGCTGGCGGACACGCTGAACGCCATGATGGCCATCCCGAACCTGATCGCCCTGGCCCTACTGAGCCCGATCGTCTTCAAACTGACGAAAGAGTTCTTTGCCTCGGGTGGCAAGTCCGAAGAGCCGGGTGGAACACCTGCCGAGTAATCCGGCCCCAAAATAAAACGGGGGGCCGCGTCGGCCCTCCGCACTTAAACAGAATTCCATATCTCGAGGAGAGACGTGATGGCCACGAAAATCCTGCTGCCTATTGATCACACCGACGACCGCTCGTGGAAACTGGCCCTGCCGGTCGCATTGGAACAGGCGAAGTTCTACGGTGCCGAACTGCATGCGGTTGCCGTCATCCCCGAGATCATCCAGCTGCCGAATCTGCCCGCCAATTATGGCGCCGGCGCCAAGGACCACGTGCGCAATGCGGTTCAGGCCATTCTGGATCACGGCAACGCCTCTAACGTACAAGTGCATGTCGAAGAAGGCAGCGTCTACCGCGAAATCCTGAAGCTGGCCTACAAGGACGGCTTTGATCTGATCGTCATGGCGTCGACCAAAGGCGATTTCCCGAATTATGAGATTGGCCCAAATCTGGCCCGTGTCGTGCGCAACGCGCATTGCACCGTCATGGTCGTTCGTGACCAATCTCGCTGATCGAAAGGCTAGAGATATGACCGATTTAAAACGCACCCCATTGCATTCTTTGCACGTTGAGTTGGGGGGTAAGTTGGTTGATTTTGCTGGGTGGGAGATGCCTGT
>NZ_JBXWOM010000006.1:0-360506 GCF_059610905.1 Ruegeria sp. CDSC002 | reverse complement strand
GCTGACGACCCAGCTCGGATGTGATCGAGCCGAACAGCTCGGGATCACGGTCAGACAGGGACTGGGTGAAAAATCCGGTATCACGGAGATTGGCGTTCATGGGGGCTCCACATGGCTGGGTAAGAATCTTGCGGATTTCCTATCGGAAACGGTACATGCGCAAAAGCTTTAAAGCGACGAATTGGCCCGCTGTGGCGTCAAGTCTGGCTTATCGGGGAAAGGTATGGTTGTTTCGGAACCAAATGTGCAAGACCGGAAACCGCAACAAATGATCCAGAGAATCGCTTTCCTCGCCAGCGACGTCAAAGTGGCCCAAACAGCCCGCGACGTGCTGGTGAAACGTTATGGAAACGCGGCACCGCGGGATGCCGATGTTGTCGTTGCACTGGGCGGTGACGGGTTCATGCTCCATACGTTGCACAGCATGCAGCATCTGGACACGCCGGTTTATGGCATGAACCGAGGAACAATCGGCTTTCTGATGAACGAGTTCCACGAAGCCGACCTTATGGCCCGTCTGGGCGAAGCCGAGGAAGAAGTCATCAACCCACTGGCCATGCGTGCGATGGATCAGTCAGGTAAGATGCACGAGGCGCTGGCGATCAACGAGGTGTCGCTGCTGCGCGCAGGGCCACAAGCCGCGCGCCTCAGGATAAGTGTCGATGGCCGTGTTCGCATGGATGAACTGGTCTGTGATGGCGCGTTGTTGTCCACGCCTGCCGGATCGACCGCCTATAACTACTCGGCTCACGGCCCGATTCTGCCAATTGGATCAGATGTTCTTGCCCTGACGGCTATTGCTGCATTCAGGCCGCGTCGGTGGCGCGGTGCGCTGTTGCCCAAGATCGCCAAGGTGCGTTTCGATGTGCTAGATGCGGACAAACGCCCGGTCATGGCCGATGCAGATTCGGTTTCATTCCCTGATATCGACTGGGTCGAGATCCGCTCTGAACCTGCAATCCAGCACCGCATTTTGTTCGACCCGGGGCATGGGTTGGAAGAGCGCCTGATATCCGAGCAATTCACCTAAATTTTGGGACTTACGAATTTTTTAGAAGTTGTGTGAAGCAGTTCACATGAGCTTCATTAACTTTCCGCTAATCTGATCTTGCCCGGAGAACACGTCTCGGTGGGAGTGAGTGGCCACCAAACGACGTTTTCGAACGATTGCGCAGTTTACGCGCTGGCGAGGGTAGGTGGTGCTACGCTCGTTAATGATATCTGGGCTTATTTTAGTAAGCGGACCCCGGGCACAAAACCCCGGGGTCTATTTTCGTTTTGGGTCGCACTACGTGTCCATCTTCTCCCACAAGGGCAAGCACATTTGACCGACGCGCGCCTCAATTGCGGCGGCGGCATCCACGGCCATATCTTCACGCCAGCGGCGGGCAGCGATCTGGACATTGATCGGCTGCGGGCCGCTGGACAAATCCGCCAGCCGGGCCGGAACGCAAGCGGCGGGCAGGCCAAGGAAGTTCATCGCATAGGAATAAACGGCGCAGCCAAGAACCTCGTGCACCCCTTCGGCACCTTCGGTGTCCCGATCCGGCTTGAAGAATGGTTGCGGTAGGAAGGGCGACAAGACCAAAGCATAGTCTTCCGCAAACAACGACCATTCACGGGCATAGTGGCTCCGCTTGGCCAACATTCGGATCAGGTCGGTTTCAACTATGGGCGGGAATTCCTGAAAATAGACGTCAAAGATCTCGCGGATGGTTTCAGATCCTGCCGCCATGATGTCGTTTTGCATCAATGTCAGGACTTCGCCCATCAAGGCGCGATACCCTGACCGACCACACTCGAATACATCCGGCGGGTCGATCTCCTCCACCAGATAGCCGGCGTCGACCAGCGCATCGCGGGCCGTGTCCAGCGCCTTGTCGACCTCGGGGTGCAGCGCGTAGCCGAAGGTGTTCTTGGTGAAGGCAACTTTGATCGGATCATCCAAGGCTTCCCCTCGCCACGGCATTGAAACGTGAAACGGATCGCGCGGGTCGGCGGCGATCAGGCTGGGCATGGACAGATGCAAGTCGGCGGCAGAGCGGGTAATCAGCCCCTGCACCGACATGGATTGTGCCAGAATTCCGCGTTCGGCTTGCTGGCTGGGGTTCCACGCGGGGACGCGCCCCAGCCCTGGTTTGACTGTGACCGCGCCATTGGCCGCCGCGGGAAACCGCAGACTGCCACCGATGTCGTTGCCATGCGCCAGCGCGCCAATCCCAGCCATCACGCCCGCACCGGCCCCGCCCGAAGACCCGCCGGGTGAGATATGGCGGCCCCAAGGGTTGTGTGTCCGGCCATGCAGCGGGTTGTCTGTATCGGCGCGGAATGAGAATTCGGGCGTGTTCGTCCGCCCGATCACGATGGCCCCGGCTTTCTGCAGATTGCGCACAACCGGCGCGTCGTCGGGCGCGATCACATCCTTCAGGGCAACAACACCGTTCGAGGTCGCACGCCCCTTTTGATCGACGTTAATTTTGATAGTGACGGGAACGCCATGCAACGGCCCCGCGGGTGCACCGCCTGCCACGGCCGCATCCAGTTCACGCGCACGCTCCAACGCCTCGGTGCTCAGGTCTTCGACCACCGCGTTCAGGTCTGGGTTGGCCTGATGCATTCGGTCGACTGCATGCTGAGTGACCTCCAACGCGCTCAACTCACCGCTGCGGGTCAAGGCGGTCAGGTCGGTGGCGTTCAGACGCCAGATATCGGTTTGTGTCATGGGCCCTCGCTGTCTTGGGATGACAGTAGGGGGCTTGTTTCAGGTTGCAAGAGAAAGACATGCGGGCGACGGATCGTCGCCCGCATGTCTGCTACTGAGCGTAGCCAAGGGTTTTCAACGCGACGGTGATCTCGTCCAGAATAGCCGGGTCATCGATGGTAGCTGGCATCTTGTAGTCCTTGCTGTCCGCAATCGACACCATCGTTCCACGCAGGATCTTGCCCGAGCGGGTCTTGGGAAGGCGGTCTACCACCACGGCTAGTTTGAACGCAGCGACCGGCCCGATCTTTTCGCGCACCAGTTTGACGACGTCTTGAACCACCTCGCCATGGTCGCGGTCACAGCCTGCATTCAGGCAAAGGAACCCTACTGGCATTTGACCTTTCAACTGGTCGGTCACACCGATCACTGCACATTCGGCCACGTCGGGGTGGGCGGCCAGAACCTCTTCCATCCCGCCGGTCGACAAGCGGTGGCCAGCGACGTTGATCACGTCATCAGTGCGCGCCATGATGTAAAGGTAGCCATCCTCGTCGACCATGCCTGCATCGCCGGTCTCGTAATAACCGGGGAATTGGTTCAGGTATGAACTTTTGAACCGATCCTCGGCATTCCACAGCGTTGGCAAGGTGCCCGGGGGCAGGGGAAGCTTGATCGCAATAGCGCCCAGCTCACCTGGCTTCATCGGATGACCGCCTTCGTCCAAAATTTGCACATCATAGCCAGGCATCGGTTTGGCGGGTGAACCCAGCTTGACCGGCAGTTCCTCGATCCCCAGTGGGTTGCCGGCGATGGTCCAGCCGGTTTCGGTCTGCCACCAATGATCGATCACCGGCACCTTCAGCGCGTCCTGCGCCCATTCGATCGTATCGGGATCAGCCCGCTCACCTGCCAAATATAAGGCGCGCAAGGAGGAGAGGTCGTACTTCGCCAGCATTTCCCCCTTGGGATCTTCACGCTTCACGGCACGGATGGCGGTGGGGGCGGTGAAAAAGCTTTTGACCTTATGCTCGGAAATCACCCGCCAGAACGTGCCTGCGTCGGGGGTGCCAACAGGTTTACCTTCGAACACAATCGTCGTGTTGCCGTGGATCAGCGGAGCGTAGCAGATATAGGAATGCCCCACGACCCAGCCCACATCCGAGGCCGCCCAGAACACATCGCCCGGATCGACATCGTAGATGTTCTTCATTGTCCAGTTCAGCGCCACCAAATGGCCTGCGGTCGGGCGTACAACACCTTTGGGTGCGCCGGTGGTGCCGGAAGTATACAGGATGTACGCCGGATGATTGCCATCGACTGGAACGCATTCTGCCGGTTCGACACCATATTGGAAGCCATGCCAGTTGTAGTCGCGCCCTTCAATTAATTGCGCCACTTCCTGCTCGCGCTGGAAGACCACGCAGAACTCGGGCTTGTGGTTGGCCATGTCGATGGCCCCGTCCAGCAGCGGTTTGTAATGCACGACGCGACCCGGTTCCATCCCGCAGGATGCGGCGATGATGGCCTTGGGCTTGGCGTCGTCGATCCGGACAGCCAGCTCATTGCTGGCAAAGCCGCCGAACACCACCGAGTGCACGGCCCCCAGACGGGCGCAGGCGAGCATGGCCTCCAGCGCTTCGGGGATCATCGGCATATAGATGATGACACGGTCGCCCTTTTCGACGCCCTTGGCGCGCAATGCCCCGGCCAGATTGG
Organism: Ruegeria sp. CDSC002; assembly: GCF_059610905.1. Taxonomy (NCBI): domain Bacteria; kingdom Pseudomonadati; phylum Pseudomonadota; class Alphaproteobacteria; order Rhodobacterales; family Roseobacteraceae; genus Ruegeria; species Ruegeria sp. CDSC002. The sequence continues at coordinate 356,086 of NZ_JBXWOM010000006.1, read as the reverse complement.
CCACGCGGTTGCGCAGTTCGACATATGAAATCTCGCGCTTGGTGTGGGTGATCGGGCTGTCATAGATGATTGCGGCCTGTTCGCCGCGACCATTTTCGACATGCCGGTCGACCGCGTTCCAGCAGGTGTTCACTTTGGCATCGCTGAACCACTCATACAAAGGGGCGTTGTCGTCAAACAGGGCTTTGGTCGGCGGTTGAACCCAGTCAATTGCCTTTGCAGCGTTCATCCAAAAAGCCTCTGGATCCGATTTCCAGCCTTCGTAAATGTCCTGATATGCCACGGTGAACTCCTCCTAAATCTCCTTGAGAAATGTGTTATGTGGCCAAGGGGCACCGCACAAGCGAGCGCTGTGACGGAGCGTCACTTTATCGCAAAAAATTTGCAAGAATCCGCAGGTTGGCCTGCAAATTTTTGCAAATCATCGCCTTTTTGCTGACTTTTAAAGATCAATTTTGCGCTTTTGCAAAGTTGAATATTTTGGCGTGCAAATTATTGCCTGCTGTGAATCAAACAGGGTGCCGATACTGGCGCCCTGAATACTGTGCTCAGGTTTATTAACCGTAATGCGCTACGGGTGTACCTGCGATCGCCGCCATATTCAGCAATCCGCGCGCTGTGATCGACGGCGTCACGATATGCGCCTTGTTGCCCATGCCCATCAGGATCGGGCCGACCTCCAAGCCATCGGCCTTCATTTTCAGGATATTGCGCACTCCGCTCGCCGCATCCGCATGGGCAAAGATCAGAACGTTTGCTGTTCCTTTCAGGCGTGAGTTCGGGAAGATCCGCGAACGCAGTTCAGGGTCGAGGGCCAGATCCAGATTCATTTCACCTTCATATGTGAAATCGCGCGGCTCGGCGTCGAGGATATCCAGTGCCGCCCGCAACCTTTTGCCCGATCCTTCAGCCTGATTGCCAAACTGCGACTGAGAACAGAAGGCGATTTTAGGCTCGATCCCGAAACGCCGAACATGACGCGCGGCGCCAATGGTCGACTCGGCCAGCTCTTCGGGGGTTGGTAGCTGCCGAACATGGGTATCGGCAATGAACAGCGGTCCGTCCTCGAGGATCATCAGCGACAGCGCGCCATGCGGGTGCAGATCGACATCGCCCAGAACCTGTTCGACGTAGTTGAGGTGCCAACGATACTCGCCAAAGGTGCCGCAGATCATGCTGTCTGCCTCACCACGTTGCACCATGATGGCCGCAATGGCGGTGTTGTTCGTCCGCATGATCGCCTTTGCCAGGTCCGGCGTGACACCGCGGCGTTGCATGATCTCGTGATACGAGTTCCAGTAGTCATAATATCGCGGGTCGTCTTGCGGGTTTACAATCTGGAAGTCTTTGCCGGGACGGACCGTCAGCCCCAACCGTTCGCATCGTGCATTGATCACTTCGGGGCGGCCGATCAGGATTGGGGTTTCGGTTGTTTCCTCAAGAATAGCCTGAGCTGCGCGCAGAACACGCTCGTCCTCGCCCTCGGCAAATACGATCCGGCGCGAGGCCACGGCCGCGGCCTCAAAGACCGGGCGCATCAGCAGGGCAGACTTGAAGACAGACTGATTCAACCGTTCTTTGTATGCCTCGAAGTCGTCGATCGGGCGCTTGGCCACACCGCTTTCCATCGCGGCTTTGGCAACGGCCGAGGACACGACGCCGACAAGGCGCGGGTCAAAGGGTTTGGGGATCAGATAATCGGGGCCAAATGTCAGTTGCTCACCTTTGTAGGCCGCAGCCGCCTCGGCGCTGGTCGTGGCGCGTGCCATCTCGGCGATCCCGTCCACACAGGCGATCTGCATTTCGTCGTTGATTTCGGTCGCACCCACATCCAGCGCGCCCCGGAAGATGAAGGGGAAACACAGCACGTTGTTGACCTGATTGGGAAAGTCGCTGCGGCCGGTGGCAATGATCGCGTCCGGCGCGACTTCGCGTGCGGCTTGTGGCAAAATTTCCGGGCTTGGATTGGCCAGCGCGAAGATGATCGGGCGCTTGGCCATCTTCTCAACCATCTCGGGCTTCAGGACGTTCGGCCCGCTAAGGCCAAGGAAGAGGTCTGCATCGCCGATTACATCGTCCAGCGTGCGCAAATCCGTTTTTTGTGCGAATTGATCCTTGTGCAGGTTCATGTCCTCTTCACGGCCTTCATAGACAAGCCCGTGAATGTCGCACAGCCAGATATTCTCGCGTTTGACGCCCAGTTTGACCAGCATCATCAGGCAGGCAATTCCCGCCGCGCCGCCACCGGTTGAGACCACTTTGACGTCTTCAAAATTTTTGCCGGCGACGTGCAGCGCATTCTTGGCCGCGGCACCCACGACAATCGCGGTGCCGTGCTGGTCGTCGTGAAAGACCGGGATGTTCATCCGTTCCCGGCACAGCTTTTCGACAATAAAACAGTCCGGCGCCTTGATGTCTTCAAGGTTGATCGCGCCAAAGGTCGGTTCCAATGCGCAAACGATATCCGCCAGTTTCTCGGGGTCAGGTTGATTGAGCTCGATGTCAAAGCAATCGATCCCGGCGAATTTCTTGAACAGGACGGCCTTGCCTTCCATCACCGGTTTAGAAGCAAGCGCGCCGATGTTTCCCAGCCCCAGAACCGCTGTTCCGTTTGAGACGACCGCAACCAAATTCCCGCGTGCGGTATACAGCTCGGCGTTGGCAGGATCCGCTTTGATTTCCAGGCTGGCTTCGGCCACACCGGGTGAATAGGCGCGTGCCAGATCGCGGCCGTTCGCCATTGGTTTAGTCGCTTTGATTTCAAGCTTACCGGGCTTTGGATGGGCGTGATATTCTAGCGCGGCCTGCCGCAGGCTGGGTGTGTCCGACATCGGCGACTCAACTCCTCAGAAAATTTGATTTAGTGTTAAACTATTTCCCCGGCTTTGGCTACGCTACGTCATTTTGCAACAGTTTCGCTAAAGTTCACCGACTTCCCGTTGAAAAGCGTCGTATTGCTTTTACATTCGGGCAACTTTGGAGCCAACTTAGACCTGTCGAGCACTGAAAGCCATAAATGAGCTATAAAGACGAAATTCAGGCCGGGACTGCCTTCCCGGCGGAACAAGTTGTGGTTGGCCCGGATCGCGCCGCTTACGTATCGGTTTTGCTGATCGCCATCCTTATCCTTGTCGCCGTCAGTATCTGGCCGGTTCAAGCCCTTGCTCTGAACGAAGAGGGGGGATTGTTCGAAACGATTTCGGCCGCAGCGCTTTTTGCCTCAGGTCTGGCCGCGCTCTGGCGCTATCCCGGCATCACCCGTCTTTATATTGCGCTGGTCTGTCTGTTGCTGGCGGAAAGAGAGCTTGAGGCGGAAATCTATCCAGTCGACAGCCTGCCATATTGGGTCCTTAACGGTTTGGACAGTGTGCTTGATATGACGTCGGTCCGGATTGTTCTGGCCGTCATCGTGATCGGAGGCGCCCTATGGCATGGAGCCCCGACGGCATGGCGGGCGGCAAAGCGACGGGCGCCTTTTTTCGTGATTTTCGTGCTGGCGGGATTGCTGGCGGTAACCGCTCAGCTGCTCGAGGAAGTTTCCGGAATTTACCAGGCAGATCTGTCCACACTTATGACAGTGCGGCTCTTTGTGCTGGAAGAAACGCTTGAGATGTTCTTTTCGATTGGCATTTTGGCCTCTGTTCTGATCGGATGGCCAAAATCCGATGCCGAAGAGACGCTGAATGACCTCGACCTTGAACAACAGCCAGACGCGCGCTGAAATCCGACTGCCCACCAGCGAGCTGCGCGACGATATCCCGTTTTTCACAAAGACCCTCGGAATGAGGATGGATATGATCTATCCCGCTGACGATCCGAGTGTTGCCGTGTTTTCAGGCCACGGGTTGCGCCTTCGGGTTGAGAGGGACGCGCCTGAAGCGGCAGGCACGATCCGCATCCTGACAGACGATCCTGACGGTTTTGCGGGCGGACAGCGGACTCTGGTCGCGCCAAATGGTACACGGGTTGAAATTGACGAGTTGAACCCGCCGATGGTGATGCCTGAAACGGTGCATTCCTTTGTGGTTCGCAGGCTCAAGGATCAGGCACCCTGGATCATCGGGCGGGCGGGGATGCATTACCGCGATCTGGTGCCAGATCGGCTGGGTGGGTCGATCATCGCCAGCCATATCCGTATCCCCGATGGGGGGCCGGTGCCGGATATGGTGCATTTCCACAAGGTCGGGTTTCAACTGATTTTCTGCATCCATGGTTGGGTCGACGTCGTGTACGAGGATCAGGGCGAAAAAATGCGCCTGACAGCCGGGGATTGCTTTATCCAACCCCCAGAAATCCGCCACCGCGTTCTTGAAGCCTCCGATAATGTTCAGGTGATCGAAATCGGTGTTCCCGCCGAACATGTCACCGAAATCGACCACGAGATGGGCCTGCCTACGCCGAATTTCCGCCCGGACCGCGAATGGCAAGGGCAGCGTTTTGTTTATAACAAAGCCGAGAATTCAGAGTGGGGACCATTCCGCCTGCCAGGATACATCTGTCGCGACACGACGATTGCCGAGAATACCAAGGGTGTTGCAGGCGTGCAGGTCGTACGAAAAGGGCAGGGTGAACCGGTCTGGGCGACGCATGACACGGATATCCATTTTACCTTCGTCATGACGGGCGAGGTAACTTTGGAAGGTGAAGGGCGCGACCCCTACCGTCTGGAACAAGGGGATGCGTTCGTGATCCCGCCCGGTATGCGCACCAAACTGTCCGAACCTTCTGATGATGTCGAATTGCTTGAAGTCACCCTTCCAGGAGTCTTCAATACCGATCTGGTCTAGGTGAGAATTTGCCTGGGAATCTTGTACTCGGGGGTTCAACTCCCCGGGCAGTTTCCTTTAGGGTGTGATTTTCTGACCAGTTGATCAAAAATGGGGAATCGCCATGACTTTGAAAGATGCAGCGTTGTCTGTCCGGGAAAAAGCCTATGCGCCTTATTCCAACTTCAAAGTTGGGGCGGCAATCCGGTCCGCCAGCGGTGAGGTCTATTCCGGCTGTAACGTGGAAAACGTGGCTTACCCTGAAGGCACCTGTGCCGAGGCCGGAGCTATTGCCGCGATGGTCGCTGCGGGCGAACAGGAACTGTCCGAGGTCTATGTTGTTGCCTCAAGCCCGCAACCGGTTCCGCCGTGTGGCGGTTGCCGGCAAAAGCTGGCCGAATTTGGCAAGCGGGACGTCAAGGTGACGCTGGCGACCATGGAAGGCGCCGAGTTTGTAACCACGATTGGAAAATTGCTGCCGGGCGCTTTCGACGCCTCGCACATGGAGGACGTGTGACCCCATGGACGCCCGTTCGATCATTGCAAAACTGCGCCGGAATGAGGTGCCGACCGGAGATGAGCTGAACTGGTTCGCGCAAGGTTTGGCCGATGGTGGTGTTAGCGACGCTCAAGCGGGCGCTTTTGCCATGGCCGTCTGTATGGGCGGATTGGGCACCAAAGGGCGCGCCGATCTGACGATCGCCATGCGCGACAGCGGTGATGTGCTCAGCTGGGATTTCGATGGCCCGGTAATTGACAAACACTCGACCGGTGGGGTGGGAGACAGCGTAAGCCTCGTGCTCGCCCCTGCACTGGCTGAGATGGGGGCTTATGTCCCCATGATCTCGGGGCGGGGTCTGGGTCATACTGGCGGTACCCTGGACAAGCTTGAGGCCATTCCCGGTGTCAGCACCCAGATCGGTCAGGACCGCCTGAAGCAGATTTTGCGGGATACAGGCGCGGCCATTGTCGGGGCCACGGGGCAGATCGCCCCGGCAGACAAACGCCTTTATGCGATCCGTGATGTGACGGCGACCGTTGAAAGTCTGGACCTGATCACAGCGTCGATCCTGTCCAAGAAACTGGCCGCCAGCCCCGAGGCTTTGGTGCTGGACGTCAAGGTCGGCAGCGGCGCGTTTATGAAGACGCTGGAGGATGCGCGCAAACTGGCAAAGGCCCTGTCGGAAACTGCGAATGCAGCAGGTTGCCGGACCTCGGCGGTCATCACCGATATGCACCAACCTTTGGCGCCCGCGCTGGGCAATGCGTTGGAAGTGGCCGAGGTGATGAAGGTCATGACGCAAGACCCCTATGCCCCGCTGGCCGAAATCTCGGCCGAGTTGGGCGGGGTTCTGCTGGCGGATGCCGGGATGTTCGCAACCGCCGAAGAAGGGCGCGACAAGATCACGGATGTCATCCGCGACGGTCGCGCGGCGGAACGCTTTGGGCGTATGATGGCAGCCGTAGGCGCGCCACTGCAGTTTGTTGAAAACTGGTCCCGGTACTTGCCAGAGGCCAGCGTGATCCTTGAAGTTCCGGCACCGACCAACGGACACATCACTGCCATTAACGGTGAGGCGCTGGGCCTGACAGTTGTTGCACTGGGCGGCGGACGGCAGGTTGAAGACGACGTCATCAACCCGGCCGTGGGTCTGTCTGACATCGTCCGGCTGGGCGACAAAGTCGAGAAGGGCGCGCCTTTGGCGGTAATCCACGCTTCGCGGGAGGATGCCGCGCGGCGGGCCGCCCAGAGCGTTCTCAGCGCGATCACGATAGGTGCCGATGCCCCGGCAGAGCCCACTCTTGTCCACGAAAGGAATACGCCGTGACCCGCGCGTTTCTTGTGGTGATGGACTCGGTTGGCATCGGCGGCGCGCCGGATGCTGATCGGTTCTTTAATGGCGATGTGTCGGACACGGGTGCAAACACACTGGCCCATATTTCACAGGCCTGCGCCGAAGGGCGGGCTGATGACGGGCGCTCAGGTCCACTGTACCTGCCAAACTTGGATGCGCTGGGACTGGGGGCCGCAACGCGGTTGGCATCGGGGTCAGAAACGCCGGGCTTGGAGGTCGATCCGTCTGGGCGCTGGGGGTGCGCGACAGAGCATTCACTGGGCAAGGATACGCCTTCGGGCCACTGGGAGCTGGCCGGTCTGCCGGTGCCGTGGGATTGGCATTATTTCCCGGATACCACGCCAACCTTCCCCGCCGACTTAAGCCAGGCTGCGGCCCAGGCGGCTGGAACAGACGGAATTCTGGGTGATTGTCACGCCTCGGGCACGACCATTATCGCCGAATTGGGGGCCGAGCATATGCGGACCGGTTGGCCAATCTGCTACACTTCCGCCGACAGCGTGTTCCAGATCGCGGCACATGAAGAGAGCTTTGGCCTCGACCGCCTGCTGGACATGTGCAAGGCGCTTGCCCCGCGGTTGCATGAGATGAAAGTGGGGCGGGTGATCGCGCGACCATTCATAGGCTCACCCGATCAGGGCTTTACCCGCACCACCAACCGAAAGGATTTTGCTATCCTGCCGCCGGCGCCGGTTTTGACCAATTGGGTGCAGGATGCGGGACGCCGCGTCCATGCGGTGGGCAAGATCGGTGACATCTTCTCGATGCAGGGGATCGACACGCTACGCAAAGGGTCGGATGCCGAGTTGATGGGCCACTTGTCCGATTTGGTCGATCAGGCCGAAGAAGGCAGCCTGACCTTCGCCAATTTTGTTGAATTCGACAGCCTCTATGGCCACCGCCGTGATATCAGCGGCTATGCCCGCGCCTTGGAATGGTTCGACCGCGAGATCGGTTTGATTCTGAACAAGCTGCGCCCGGGCGATCTTATGCTTTTGACCGCCGATCACGGCAATGACCCCAGTTGGATCGGAACCGACCACACGCGCGAACAGGCGCCCGTTCTGATCGCGGGGCAAGGCACGGGCAAAATCGGGGCCGTCGATTTTGCCGATGTCGCCGCAAGTATCGCACACCATCTGAACATTCCGGCACAAGGGCCGGGGAAGAGTTTTCTATGACCGTCGCAGACCTACCCAAAATCGAGTTGCACCTGCACCATGAAGGGGCAGCACCGCCTGAATTCATCCGCCAGCTTGCGCATGAAAAGCGCATAGACCTGAGCGGTATTTTTAAATCAGACGGAAGTTATGACTTCCGCGACTTCGCCCACTTTCTCAGTGTCTACGAGGCCGCCTGCGAGGTGCTTAAATCACCCGAGGATTTCCGCCGTCTGACTTTGGCCATTCTGGAGGAAAGTGCTGCGAATGGGGTGGTCTATTCGGAAACCTTCCTCAGCCCTGATTTCTGCGGCGGCGGTGATCTGCACGCCTGGCGTGACTATCTGAACGCCATTCAGGATGCGGCAGACGAGGCCGAGCGCAAGTTCGATATCACCCTGCGCGGCGTTGTCACGTGCGTCCGGCATTTCGGACCCGAACAGGCGAAACAAAGCGCCTATTGCGCAGCAGAAACCGCCGGTGACTGGATCACCGGGTTTGGCATGGGCGGTAATGAGGGCGTCGGGACGCAGGGCGATTACAAATGGGCCTTTGAATGCGCTCGCGAAGCTGGGTTGCGCCTGACCACCCATGCCGGAGAGTTCGGCGGGCCCGAAAGCGTACGCGATGCTGTTCGGGACCTCGGTGTCGAACGGGTCGGCCACGGCGTGCGGGCCATTGAGGACGACGATCTGATCCGGGAACTTGTCGACCGCGAAGTCACACTTGAAGTCTGCCCCGGTTCCAACGTGGTTCTGGGCCTGTTTCCCGATTTTGCGGCACATCCGATTGCCCGGTTGCGCGATCAGGGCGTGAACGTCACAGTTTCCACCGACGATCCGCCGTTTTTCCATACCACCATGCGGCGCGAATATGAGATGTTGCATCAGGCCTTTGGCTGGGACGCCGAGGATTTTGCGGCCCTGAACGACACAGCCCTGAACGCGGCCTTCTGCGATGATGAAACCCGCGAACGGGTCAAGAAAAGACTGGAGAGAACATGAGCGAACACCTGACCGTCGTTGACCACCCGCTGGTGCAGCACAAACTGACGCTCATGCGGGACAAGGGCACCTCGACCGCTGTTTTCCGACAGCTGCTGCGCGAAATCACCCTGTTGCTGGCCTATGAGGTCACGCGTGAACTGAAGCTGACCACCCGCCACATCGAAACCCCAATGGAGGAAATGGACGCCCCCATTCTGGCCGGTAAAAAACTGGCTCTGGTGTCGATCCTGCGTGCGGGCAACGGAATGCTGGACGGGGTGCTGGAACTGGTTCCCTCGGCCCGTGTCGGGTTTGTCGGGCTGTACCGCGACGAAGAAACCCTGAAGCCTGTGCAATACTACTTCAAAGCGCCTGAAGGTCTGAAGGATCGGCTGGTCATCGCGGTTGATCCGATGCTGGCAACCGGCAACAGCTCGGCTGCGGCGATTGATTTGCTGAAAGAAGCCGGGGCGACGGATATCCGTTTCCTCTGCCTGTTGGCCGCGCCCGAAGGCGTCGCCCGCATGAAAGAGGCGCATCCTGACGTGAACATCGTCACGGCGTCGCTGGATCGCGAGCTGAACTCAAAAGGGTATATCATGCCTGGGTTGGGCGATGCCGGCGACCGGATGTTTGGCACCAAGTAATCGGTTTACTCGCCACAGATATTCTGCAGCCGGACCCAATCGCGGTCCGGCAGCACTTGCGGCAGCGGGCGCCCGGCCATCGGGTCGGCCTCGATCAAGCCTAGAGTGTCTTCCCCCGTGACATCCACAGCATAGGCATATGGCGTTGAAGGCAGCGCCGCCTGGGCAAAAACCTCTAGCAAAGCTTGATCGGACAAAGTTGGGCGCGGTTCTGACAAGACCTGTTCGGTATAGGCGTCAACGATCTCGGGCGTCAGCTCTCCGGTTGTCAGCAGGCGAAACGCCGTAGTTGGGCCGGTTCGGTCCAGTACTTCGTCCAAGGGATCCTGTGCGGCAGCCCGCGCGCGTTCGGCGATGATGTAACCGGCGGCGATGGATGGGTCCTCGTGATCTTCAACCAATGAGCGGTTCAACAGAATGATCCCACCAGGCAGGCCGAGGCTTGTTTGTACCCCAGCGGGCAGAATAACGACCTCTCGCACTCCGGTTCGGGCTGCCAGTTGATCCAACGCAGCCTGTGCATCCTCGGAGGTGCACGAAACACCCGAAACCCGTTCAATTCGGTGCAGGATCGCATCCCCGATATCGTATCGCTTGATCTCGGGGACAACAGAAACGACGTGGCTTTGCAGTGCGGCCGGAACCCAAAACAGCAATAGTGCGGCAACTGCAGCAACCACTCCCGTAACACTAAGCCAGCGCAACCGTCCGGGATGCGGGCGCGACCGATCAATTGCCTTTTGCAAACGGTCGATCGCCGCGATCATCGTGGTCTCTGTTTCTTCCAGCTCCAGCGTTTCGTCGGGGTCGCCGTCCGGGTTAAAGATTGCGGGATAAAGTCCTGGGTTCTGTCGTTCCAGCGCAGCCAATGACCAATGGGTCAATGCCCGATCGTTGAAATCAGAAATCGTCAGCGTTGCTTCGCCAATCGACACCACAACCTCGCGCCGCTGCACGTCGGGCGATGGGCGCCACAGACCGGTGGCTTCGATCCGTTCGTACTGTTTCAGAGCCGTCATCAAGGTGAAGTTTGCTCGTTATTATTTTGCCCCAGCTTAACATGGTAAATTCAAAGGGCGCAAACCAGTTGCGCCGTCTGCGGTAAATGTGCTGGATACAACGGCGCGCGAAGGATCGGCCTGTCGTGCTCCACTGTTATGCCGAGGTGAATGATGCAGGCGGACACTCAGACGTCACCCATACTGGCATCGGTGCTGATGATCAGCGCGATGGCCATCATCGGGGTGATAGACAACGTGGTGATCCTGTTGGCGGAAACGGTTGGCCTGTGGCAATTCCACCTGAGCCGCGCGTTGCTGATGTTGCCGCTGATCTTTGGTCTGTCGCTATTGGGGCTGGGCAGTATGCGCCCGAAACGATTTGGCCCGGTGATTCTGCGCAGCGTACTGATCACCCTGGCCATGTTGTTCTATTTCGCGTCGCTTGCGGTTATGCCGATTGCGCAGGCGCTGGCCGGGTTGTTCACGTCGCCGATCTTTGTCCTGTTGATCTCGGCCCTGGCAATGAAACAACGGATTGGTCCTTGGCGTATCGTTGCGGTTTTGCTGGGGTTTGCAGGGATCCTGTGCGTGCTGCAGCTTGACCCCTATGATTTCGATACCCGCAGCCTGTTGCCGGTCGCCGGGGGCCTGTTCTACGCGTTGAGTGCCGTTATCACGCGCAGCCACTGTTCGGATGAAAGCACCGTCGCTCTGTTGGCCGCGATGATCATCACGCTGGGGGCAGCCGGGGGGATCGGTCTTCTGGTTCTCGAGCTGATTCCGGTGGCCGCGCCGGATGGTCCCGACGGTTTCGCCGCGCGGGGTTGGGTCTGGCAGATGCAGCCCGCATTGTTGTGGATCGCAATACAGGCGGTTGGTTCCACGATTGCCGTCTTCATGTTGATCAAGGCCTATCAGGTGGGCGAGCCGTCCTATGTCGCGGTCTTTGAGTACTCGGTCATGATCTTTGGTCCGCTCTTTGCTTTTGCGGCCTTCGGGCAGGCAATCGGGCCGATGCAGATTGCTGGGATTGGCTTGATCGCAATCGCTGGTGCCCTGTTGGGATGGCGTGCAGGGCGCGAGGCTGCTCGGCCAGAACCGGTTTAGCCGTATCCTGAGGCCAGCTTATTGTTATGAGAGGGCAAGCGGGGATCATTCAGACCTGACCCCGATGGGTGTAACATGACCCGGGCGATTTCAATCGACGGGCTCCGACAGATTCGGCCGCACGGATAAGCGCTGGTGGTCATTATAGTTTCCAAAAACCTGCCAATATTTCCAAATTGCGCAGTGTTGTTCAAAGAATTGTTGTTTTTCACGGCTTTAAGAACGCAAATTGGGCAGCAATGTGTCTAAACAAAGTCGGCCATGTTTAAGTTGTGCTAGTCGTTATGAGTAGTTGTTTTGTGTCAGAAGTGGGTGCGACACGTGTTAAAAGTACAGAGTGTTTTGAGTTATGAGGCCGTTCCGAACCATCAAGTGCAGGACAACCCTGCGGTTTCGCTGAACGCGCGTCGGGGTGGTTTTGTCCACGGAACTAAGATCGCGACGGATCGCGGTTGGCAGCCTGCTGAAGGACTGCAAGCAGGCGATCTGATCCGAACGATGGACAACGGGTTCAGGGCAGTCTCGCGGGTTGCGACCGATTGCATCGCAATCCCTGCCAGTGAGACCAAAGCGGAAAACCTGCCGGTCCGTGTGCCGTCAAACACTTTGTATAATGGCGATCCGGTCTGGTTGATGCCAGAGCAGGGCGTGGCGTTGGATAATACCAAATTGAACCGGGGTCCGATCACGCTGCCGATCAGCATGCCCGTGGTCCCTGCGCGGGTTCTCAGCGGTACGTTCCGGCTTTCGTCCAGTGCGCCATCATTGCTGTTTGAGGTTTGTTCGTTGTTCTTTGAGCAAGACGAAGTGATCTACATTGAGGGCGGCCTGCGCGCCTTTTGTCCTGCGGGCCGCTTTGGGTCGAACAGCCGGCCCGCGAACGCCTCTTACAAGGTGGTCGATGCTGAGCGGACCGAAGATCTGATCGACATGGTCGCGCATAGCAGGGATATAGCAGTGCTTGCAAACTCACTGGGCGCGCTACCGGCGCCGATCATGCAGAACCCGATATTTCCGGCGCGACCTGTTATGGGCGCTCGACGTCCTGGGAGACCGGGGCGGCCTGCTCCGATATTCTAATTTTCTTAAAGCTATTGATTAAAGAATGGCGCTGGCGCGGTAACCCGCACCAGCGTCTATTTTTTAGGCAGCTTTTGCTTCGGGGTCAAAGCGACCATAGAAGCTCTGGCCTTTCTCAGCCATCTCACGCAGCAGCGGCGGGCAGGCGAAACGTTCACCATACTGTGCCGTCAACTGGTCGCAACGCTCGGCGGCGTAGGGCGTGCCAATGATGTCCAGCCAGCTGAGCGGACCACCCGACCATGGTGCAAAGCCCCAGCCAAGGATCGCACCCACGTCGCCTTCGCGGATGTCCTCCAGAACGCCTTCTTCCAGCGCGCGGACCGCTTCCAGAACCTGCGCGAACATCAGTCGTTCTTGCACTTCGATCAGGTCAGGCTGGTCCTCGGCATGCGGGTATTTCTCCTGCAGACCCATCCAGTACTCGGTACGCTTGCCTTTTTCGTCATAGTCGAAGAAGCCCGCGTTTGCCTTGCGGCCCAGACGGCCCTGTTCTTCCATCCAGAAGATCAGATCATCGCCCGGGTTTTCCGGATAGGCATCGCCCATCGCGGCTTTGGTGGCGCGAGCAATCTTGGCGCCCAGATCAATCGAGGTTTCATCGTTCAGCTGGATCGGCCCAACGGGGAAGCCCAACTGACGCGCGGCGTTGTCAATCAGCACAGGGCTGACGCCCTCGGTGATCATGCGCAAACCTTCGTTGATGTAGGGAATGATGCAGCGGTTGGCATAGAAGAAGCGTGCGTCGTTGACCACGATCGGCGTCTTGCGGATCTGGCGGACATAGTCCAGCGCCTTGGCCACTGCGCGATCACCGGTTTCCTTGCCTTTGATGATCTCGACCAGGAACATCTTCTCGACTGGCGAGAAGAAGTGGATGCCGATGAACTGATCCGGACGCACCGACGCCTTGGCCAGATCGCTGATCGGCAGGGTCGAAGTGTTCGACGCAAAAATGCAATCCTCGGGAATGATCGCCTCGACCTTCTTGGTCATCTCGGCCTTGACGCCCACATCCTCGAACACGGCTTCGATGATCAGATCGCAGCCTTTGAGGTTGTCTAGATCCGGGGTTGCGGTGATGCGACCCAGCATGGCCTCTTTCTTCTCAGCGGTGACCTTGCCGCGCTTCATACCCTTGTCCAGGTAGCTCTCGGTGTAGGCCTTGCCTTTATCCGCGGCCTCTTGGTCACGGTCGATCAGAACCACTTCCATACCGGCCTGAGCTGAGACCAGCGCGATACCGGCACCCATCATGCCCGCGCCCAGAACGCCGATCTTCTTGACCCGCTGATCGGGTACGCCCGCCGGACGCACAGCGCCTTTTTCCAACGCTTCCTTGTTCAGGAACAGCGACCGGATCATCGCACCCGACGACGGGTTCATCAAAACAGATGTAAACCAGCGCGCTTCGATCTTCAGCGCGGTGTCGAAATCGACCAGTGCGCCTTCGTAAACTGCACTCAGCAGAGCCTTAGCCGCAGGGAAGGCGCCTTGGGTTTTGCCGTTCACCATCGCCGACGCGCCGACAAAGTTCATGAAACCGGCTGGGTGGTAGGGGGCACCGCCGGGCATCTTATAGCCCTTCGCATCCCAGGGTTTGACGATATCCGCGTCCTTGGCGTTCAGCACCCATTCCTTGGCTGCGGCCATTGGGTCGGCTGCGATCTCGTCAATATAACCCGCGCCCTTGGCTTTCTTGACGTCCAGCATTTTGCCTTCCAGCAGCAGCGGAGCGGCGGCAATCGCGCCAACCTTGCGGACCATCCGGGTGGTGCCGCCCGCGCCGGGGAAGATGCCGACCATGATCTCGGGCAGGCCATATTTGGCCTTGGGGTTTTCGGCCGCAAATATGCGATGCGTAGACAGCGGCAGTTCCATGCCAATGCCTGCGGCAGTGCCGGGCAGAACGGTCGCAATCGGCTTGCCGCCCTTCTTGGTCTTGGGGTCCATGCCCGCCATCTCGATCTTGCGCAGTAGGGCGTGCATCTGCATCGTGCCCTCGAACAAGCCTTTTGCCGGGTTGTCGCCCGCCTGTTCCTTCATCACGGCCAGCAGGTTCAGGTCCATGCCGCCTGCAAAGGAGCCTTCCTTACCGGATGTGATAACGATCCCTTTGACGTCTTCATCAGCCAGCGCCTGATCGACCAGATCGCTCAGTTGCGCCAGCCCGTCAAAGGACATCACGTTCATGGTTTTCCCGGGCACGTCCCAGGTAATAATGGCGACGCCGTCTGCGTCTTTGCTCAGAGTGAAATCAGTCATTGTCATCTCCAATCTGGTCAGCCGTCAGCGGGCTGCCATCTTTGCGGGTGAAGGCGAATCCGTTCTCATCATCCTTCACCATCATGTCTATGTCGCTGTAATAGCCGGTCTCGGTCGGGGTCCGTGTGCCCACCACCAGAAAGGTCGCGGGCGCATCGGTTTTGTTCACAAGGTGGTGGCCGTTGGCCTCACCTGCGGGCCAAGCGGCGCAATCGCCGGGCTGCATCTCATGCTCACCATCGTCATCGATCAGCACGCAGGTGCCGCTGAGCATGATGGCAAATTCGTCCTGCTCCATGTGGTAATGGCGCAGCGAAGACATGCCTTGCGGTTCCAACCGCACGATGTTGACCCCGTATTGGGACAGCCCGCCTGCATCGCCCACACGCTGGACGAAACGACCTGCGGTCGCCTCGGCCAGTTTGCCGGGATAGGCCGAGCCACCCTGAAACGGGATCTGAGAGAGATCCAGCTTGGGCATCAGACGCGCTCGATGATCGTCGCTGCACCCATACCGGATGCAATGCAGAGCGTGGCCAGACCGGTTTCCTTGTCCTGACGCTCCAGTTCATCCAGCAGAGTGCCGATGATCATCGCACCGGTTGCGCCCAGCGGGTGGCCCATGGCGATCGAACCGCCGTTGACGTTGACCAAACCGGGGTCGACATCAAACGCCTGCTGGAACCGCAGAACGACTGAGGCAAAAGCTTCGTTCACTTCGAACAGGTCCAGATCACTGATCTTCATTCCGTTGTCGGCCAGAATCTTCTCGGTCACCGGTACCGGGCCAGTCAGCATGATGGTCGGATCGGTGCCAATCTTGGCAGTCGCTTTGATGCGGGCACGTGGCTTGAGGCCGTATTTCTCACCGAATTCCTTGTTGCCGATGAGAACCGCCGCAGCACCGTCCACGATGCCCGAGCTGTTGCCCGCGTGGTGGATGTGGTTGATCTTTTCCAGATGCGGGTATTTCAGCATGGCCACCTTGTCGAAGCCGGGCATCTGTTCGCCCATCATCTGGAAGGCCGGGTTCAGGCCGCCAAGGCTTTGCATGTCAGTGCCGGGGCGCATGTATTCGTCGCGGTCCAGAATGGTCAGGCCGTTCTGATCCTTGATTGTGATAACCGATTTCTCAAAGCGGTTGTCTGCCCATGCTTCCGCGGCTCGGCGTTGCGATTCCATCGCCAACGCGTCTGCGTCATCACGGCTAAAGCCATATTCGGTCGCGATGATATCGGCCGAGATTCCCTGTGGCACGAAATAGGTGTCCATCGCCAGCGAGGGATCAACGGCAATCGCTGCGCCGTCGCTGCCCATGGCAACGCGTCCCATCATTTCCACGCCACCTGCGATGTACGCCTGGCCAGCGCCGCCTTTGACCTGGTTTGCCGCCAGGTTCACAGCTTCCATGCCGGACGCACAGAAACGGTTGATCGCCAGACCGGGGATCGACTGATCAAGATCCGAGGCCAGAACCGCGGAACGTGCCAGACAGCCGCCTTGTTCCATCACCTGCGTGACGTTGCCCCAGATCACGTCCTCAACGGCGTGGCCTTCCAGATTGTTGCGCTCTTTCATCGCATTCAGGGTCAGGGCGGACAGGCGTACCGAGGTTACCTCGTGCAGGCTGCCATCCTTGCGGCCCTTGCCGCGCGGTGTGCGCAGGGCGTCATAAATATAAGCTTCGGTCATGGGGTCTCTCCTTAAGCTCGATCCGACGGTTTGCCGGGCATCAGGTCATAGGGGTGTTTCCAGCCTGGCTGTTCCGACAAGCGGGTCAGCCAGGCGTCGATATGCGGCCAGTCGGCGCGGTCAAAGCCGAATGGTTCAGGATAGTACAGATAGCTGCAGCAGCTGAGATCGGCATTCGTGACGTCATTACCAACAATCCAATCGCGACCTTCAAGATGAGTGTTCAGAACGTCATAAGCCGCTTTGAGGCGACCTTGATTGAAGGCAATTACATCAGGATTTCGGTGCTGTTCCGGCAGAAAGTTGATCAGGAAACGGGTCAAGCCAGCCATTGAGCTGAGCTTGTGATTGTCCCACAGCACCCAGCGAAGAACGTCGTAGTTCTCATCCCGGTTCTTGCCGCCGAACTTGCCGGATTTCTCAGTCACATAGGCCTGAATGGCACCCGATTGGCTGGTTCGGAAATCGCCATCGACCAGCACGGGCGCTTCGCCCATTTCATTGACTTCGGCGCGGTATTCGGGAGTACGTGTCACGCCTTTGAAGAAGTCTACAAAAACCGGCTCCCAGTCCAGCCCGGACATTTCCAGGGCTAAGGCAGCCTTGTAGCTGTTTCCGCTTTCTCCGAAGCAATGAAGTTCGATTGTCATGCGATCGCCCCTCCCAAGGCGTACGGTGCGAAGTCGAAACTCGCGTATTTCGAGAAAGACGATCCGCTTGGCTGTGCGCCAAAGGGCATTGTCTTGCTGAAAACACGCCCACCTGAGTGAAGGTGGCTGTAGTGTTTAACGCTTGCGGTCATCCAACTCGGAATTGAAGATTCGCAGGCGATGGGTAAGGTTGTCCTCGTTGATCACGCTGTTGAAATTCTCGAACAGAAACGACAGCGCCTCTCCTTCGTCCAATCCAGCATCACGCGCGAACGCTTTGAGCTTGCGATACCCGTCTTCGGTCATTGCGACGGGAAAGCGGCGGGTTAGTCGAAAACGCTTTGGCATGTGGTTCCTCCGGTAAGCTGGGTCCGGGCAATATCGCCCGGACCCAGACTGAGATCAGAAGTTCGCCGCGTCCAGAGCCATGACCGTGTCCGCGCCCGTCTGGATGCGTGCCAGATGCATGCCTGTAGCAGGCAGGCGGCGCGCCATGTAGAAACGGCCGGTGTTGATCTTGGTCTCGTAGAACTCCTTGTCCGACGCGCCGCCATCCAGCGCATCTTGCGCGGCTTTGGCCAT
This sequence comes from Ruegeria sp. CDSC002, assembly GCF_059610905.1. Lineage (NCBI taxonomy): Bacteria > Pseudomonadati > Pseudomonadota > Alphaproteobacteria > Rhodobacterales > Roseobacteraceae > Ruegeria > Ruegeria sp. CDSC002. Next base: position 338,294 of record NZ_JBXWOM010000006.1, on the reverse strand, counting down.
CTGCGCCCACATCAAGCCCAGGCAAACATGTCCAAACATGTGCATGAAGTCATAAGAACCGGACAGAGCATTGTTGGGGTTCTTCATGCCTTCCTGCATGAAGTACATGCCGGCGGCCTGCAGGTCTTTGGACGCAGCCTTCAGCGGTTCGATGAAGGCCTTGTCATAGGCTTCGTCTTTACCAGCGTTGTCTTTGCAGAATGTCTTGACCATGTCGAAGAACGCCATGACGTGCTTGCCGCCGTCTTGCGCCAGCTTACGACCGACAAGGTCCAACGCCTGAACGCCGTTGGCGCCTTCGTAGATCATCGCGATGCGTGCGTCGCGGGTGTATTGCGACATGCCCCATTCTTCGATGTAGCCATGACCGCCATAGACCTGCTGTGCCTGAACGGTCATGTCATAGCCCTGATCGGTCAAAAAGCCTTTGATGACCGGTGTCAGCAGCGAGATCAGCCCGTCCGCATCTTTGTCGTTAGACCGATGCGCCTTGTCGATCATGGTCGCACCCCAAAGGATGAACGCACGCGCACCTTCGGTGAAGCTTTTCTGATCCATCAGGTTGCGGCGGATGTCCGGGTGCACGATCAGCGGATCGGCGGGACCGTCCGGGTTCTTTACACCAGTTACATCACGGCCCTGCAGGCGGTCCTTGGCGTATTCGACGGCATTCTGGTACGCGGCCTCTGCCTGCGACAGACCCTGCATGCCTACACCCAGACGCGCTTCGTTCATCATGGTGAACATGGCACGCATGCCTTTATGCTCTTCGCCCAGCAGCCAGCCGGTGGCTTCATCATAATTCATGACGCAGGTCGAGTTGCCGTGGATACCCATCTTCTCTTCGATCTTGCCGACCGAGACACCGTTACGCTCGCCCGGCGTACCATCTTCATTGACGATGAATTTAGGCACGATGAACAGGGAGACGCCCTTGATGCCTTCGGGGCCGCCGGGGATCTTGGCCAACACCAGGTGGATGATGTTGTCAGCCATGTCGTGATCGCCGGACGAGATAAAAATCTTTTGGCCCGAAATCTTATAGCTGCCGTCGCTTTGCGGTTCTGCCTTGGTGCGCATCAGGCCCAGATCGGTGCCACAATGCGGTTCCGTCAGGTTCATGGTGCCGGTCCATTCGCAGCTGACCATATTGGGCAGGTATTTGTCTTTCTGTTCGTCGGTTCCGTGCGCCAGGATCGCTGACGCCGCGCCGTGCGTCAGGCCCTGATACATCACGAATGCCTGGTTCGCAGCCGAGAACATCTCGCCAACGGCGGTGCCCAGGACGTATGGCATATTCTGACCGCCATACTCTTCCGGCATGTCGAGGCCAGTCCAGCCACCTTCTTTCATCTGCTCAAAGGCGTCTTTGAACCCGGTGGGCGTGTATACGATACCGTTTTCCAACCGGCATCCTTCGGTGTCCCCAACCACGTTCAGCGGGTGCAGAACATTGGTGGCCACTTTGCCTGCTTCTTCCAGAACGGCGCCTGTGAATTCGGCTTCAAGCTCGTTGTACCCCGGAACGTCGGAGTCCGAGATTTTCAGTACGTCGTGCAGAATGAACTGCGTATCTTTGGTTGGCGCGTTGTAGACGGGCATGTGAAGCTCCCTTTAATTCATATGTCCGGGTGATAGGCAGGCGAGGGGGTTACTCGGCAGCCTTTTTGTCTTGTTTGACCGAGGCGATGACTTTCTCGCCCCAGCGCAACTGTTCTTTCAGATCGTCGATCGCCTGGGTCAGTTCCTCACGGCGCGCTTCCATGTCTTCCAGACGCTCGCACGCAATTTCATAGGTGCGTGATATCTGAGTCATCTGTTGGTCGCCGACATGGTAAAGGTCCAGAAGCTGGCGAATTTCTTCCAGGCTGAACCCAAAGCGCTTACCGCGCAGGATCAGTTTCAGGCGGGCACGATCACTTTTGGTGAACAGCCGTTTCTGACCTTCACGGATCGGAAACAAAAGCTCTTTGGCCTCGTAAAACCGCAACGTGCGGGGCGTGACATCATATGTCTCGCACATTTCTCGGATGGTCATCAGATCTTCGGTCATGGTTTCAGCACTCTCGTCACTGGCGTCAATGAAAGTCAGTTGCGCAGTCGATGCGCACGTTACAACATGTAGATGACGTTCACGTAATGTGAACGCTGCGTCACAACAGAAGTTTACGTAACTTCCGCGCGCGTCAAGTCGCGGATTTCCGACTTTTTCGGAATTAACGTAACGGAATTTGTGGGTGCCAATTCCCGCAGAGCGACCCAACACACCTTAAGGCATGGCCGAAGTGTGCGAGAGTCGCTTCATTTTTTGAGTGCGCGATGGTGCGCCAACGGAATCACTCGAGCGATTTGGCAGTCTGGTCGCGCATCTCGGTCAGGGCAACAATTGCCTCGTCCAATTGCTGTTTTTGCTGGTTCAGTTCGACGATCTGCTTATCCGCGACGTCGACAAATGCACGCATTTGGATCTCGTTGCCTTCATTTTCATAGATCAGCAGCCACTGCCGGATATCTTCCAGCGAAAACCCATATTTGCGGCCGCGCAGGATCAAAGTCATGCGTGCGCATTCCCGCGGACCATAATATCGCGATCTGCCTTCCCGATCGGGTTGCAGCAATTCGATGTACTCATAGTAGCGCAGGGTACGTGGAGTCACATCGTACTCGGCGCACATCTCTTTGAATGACAAACGGTTGTCGGACATTCCTGATCTCCTCTGGCGCAGCCTATGTTCTGTCAGCGGCAAGCGCAACCGGCGGGCTTGCTCTTTTGGCGGACACGGGCTCATAAAGGGATAAACCAAAAGAACGGATTCAAGTACATGGTCGACAAAGCCGCAATTGCGCGCCAGTTCATCGAGGCGATCCCGCATGCAAGGGCGTTGGGTCTGAAGCTGACCTCAATCGGAAATGGCGAAGCGGGTATTACAATGCCGTACAGCAAAGAGCTTGTTGGCGATCCGCGCACCGGGGTGATTCATGGCGGCGCTGTTTTTGCCGCATTGGATACCTGTTGTGGTGCCGCCGTCATGAGCCATCCGTCGGCCCCAGGGGGTACGGCGACAATTGACCTGAGGATCGACTATATGCGGGCGGCAACACCGGGACAGACGATAACGACCCAGGCGACATGCTACCACATCACACGGAATGTCGCCTTTGTGCGCGCGACGGCGATGGACGAAGACGATGGTCTTCCGGTGGCCACAGCGGCAGGGTCATTCACGGTGGAGGGTCTGTAATGGCGCGTACTCGCCCGGAACCCGTCCAGGTCGTAAAACAACGCCGGGATGCGGCGCTGAACGCGATTGTCGATGGTGTGCCCTACATTCGGTTCCTCGACATCGGCTTTGATCGCCGCGGTGATGAACTGACTGGTGTTTTGAACTTCGACCAGAAACTGATCGGTAATCCGTTACTGCCCGCGTTGCATGGGGGCGTCACGGCGGCGTTTCTAGAAGTCACGGCCGTTATCACGCTGAGTTGGGAGTTCTTGCTGCCCAAGATCGAAAGCGGGGAACTGAATGCCAGTGATATCGCCGACTACGAAAAAGTACGTTTTCCAAAGACCGTCGATTTCACCGTCGACTATCTGCGGTCAGGCCTGCCGCGTGATGCTTATGCGCGCGCGTTCATCAGTCGGGCCGGGCGTCGCTATGCCTCTGTCAGGGTCGAGGCCTGGCAGGACAATCACGCGAAGCTCTTTGCACAGGCTTCGGGGCATTTCCTGATGCCGCGGCCCACTACCGACGGAAAATAGAAAGCTATGCAGGACGCTTCGGCACCCATTACGCATAAGCGGGTGCTCCGGATTGCAGCGCCGATCGTATTGTCCAATGCGACGGTGCCAATTCTGGGGGCGGTGGATACTGGTGTCGTGGGGCAGTTGGGTCAGGCGGCCCCAATCGGTGCGGTCGGCATGGGAGCCGTTATTCTAGCGACCATCTACTGGGTGTTCGGGTTCCTGCGTATGGGGACAACCGGTCTTGCTGCCCAGGCACGTGGTGCAGGGGACACGGCGGAAACCGGAGCCTTGCTGATGCGCGGGCTGTTGCTGGGCGGCGCGGCGGGTCTGTTCTTTATACTGACGCAGGTCTGGTTGTTCTGGGGGGCGTTCGCCCTGTCTCCAGCCAGTCCCGAGGTCGAGTCGCTGACCCGCGCCTATCTGGAGATCCGTATCTGGGGAGCTCCGGCTACGATCGCGCTTTTTGCCGTGACAGGTTGGCTGATCGCGGTAGAGCGCACCAAGGGTGTGTTCGTTTTGCAGATCTGGATGAACGGGCTGAACATCGTTCTGGATCTCTGGTTTGTTCTTGGCCTTGGCTGGGGCGTCGAAGGTGTCGCCATCGCGACGCTGATCGCCGAATGGACCGGGTTGGCGCTTGGTCTCTGGTTGTGCCACGACGCTTTCGCTGGAAATCAGTGGCGCGATTGGCCCAGGATCTTTGACCCCGTGCGTCTGCGCCGAATGATGCAGGTGAACGGCGACATCATGGTGCGTTCGGTGCTTTTGACCGGTGCATTTACCACTTTTTTGTTTGTTGGTTCCGATCTGGGGGACGTCAATCTGGCGGCAAATCAGGTGCTGCTGCAATTTCTTGAGATCACAGCCTTTGCCTTGGACGGTTTCGCCTTCTCTGCCGAGGCGCTGGTGGGCAGTGCGGTCGGCGCGCGTGATCGGGCCCAGGTACGGCGCGCGTCGATCATGGCGTCGCAATGGGGCGTCGGAGGTGCGTTTGCCCTGGGTCTTGTGTTTTTTCTAACCGGACCATCCCTCATTGATCTGATGTCAACCTCACCGGAAGTACGGATTGCCGCGCGCGAATTCCTGCTCTGGGCGGCCCTTGCGCCGGTGATCGGCGTAGCCAGCTGGATGTTCGACGGCATCTATATCGGGGCGACCTGGACGCGCGCCATGCGGCAGGCGATGATCCAGTCCGTCGCGATATATGTAGTGGCCCTGTTCCTGTTGGTGCCGACGTTCGGCAACCATGGGCTTTGGGCCGCGCTGATGGTCCTGAACATCGTGCGCGGGGTCACATTGGGATGGCGTTATCCCAAGCTGGAAGCGCAGATCGCTTAAAGCAGCGACAGCAGGTTTTCGGGCGGACGACCAATCGCGGCCTTGTCGCCGACAATGGCCAGAGGACGCTCGATCAGGATGGGGTTTTCCGCCATAGCCTGGATCAGGTCATCATCGGGCGTTGTTTTTGACAGGCCCAGTTCCTTGAACCGCTTTTCGCCTGTCCGCATCATCTCGATGGCCGGAATTCCCAATTGGGACAACACCGCGCGCAGCTCATCAGCCGACGGCGCAACCTCCAGATATTTGCGAACCTTGACGGTCGCACCTTTTTCTTCCAGCAAAGCCAGACCTGTGCGGGATTTTGAACAGCGCGGGTTATGCCAATATTCAATCACAGCCAGTCCTCTCTTTTGCTGCCAACGGCCTCTGCGACCGAAGTGAACCCGTCTTGCGCCAGCAGTTCATCCAGACCTTCGGCTATTTCTGCGGCCAGTGAAATGCCGCCATAGACCATGGCCGTATAGAACTGCAAAGCCGAAGCCCCGGCGCAGATCTTGGCGTAAGCCTGCTTTGCCGTCCCGATCCCGCCAACGCCAATCAACGGGATTTGCCCGTCGGTCAACTGGCTAAGTCGTGCCAGAACGCGGGTCGATTTCTGGAATAACGGTGCGCCGGACAGACCGCCTGCTTCACCCTTGTAGGCACTGCGCAGACCATCGCGTGACAGGGTTGTGTTGGTGGCAATCACCGCATCCACGCCGGTTTCGCGGGCCACATCGGCGATGTCTTGCAATTCGCCTTCGGTCAGATCCGGAGCAATCTTCAGGAAGATTGGCAAGGGGCGGGGCAGTGCGTTGCGCGTCTCAATCACGCCGCTTAGCAACGCACTCAGGGCCGCCTTGCCCTGAAGATCACGCAGTTTTTCCGTATTCGGGGATGAGACGTTGACCGTGGCAAAATCCAGATGCGCGGCGCAATGGGCCAGGACCTTGGCAAAATCGCCGGGGCGGTCGTCGCTGTCTTTGTTGGCACCCAGGTTCAGGCCAATCACCGCGTCCTTTGGGCGGTCAGCCAGACGGCGGGCCATGACCTCCATGCCTTCGTTGTTGAACCCGAACCGGTTGATGGCGGCCATGTCCTGGGTCAGGCGGAACAGGCGTGGTTTCGGGTTGCCAGGCTGCGGGCGCGGGGTCACGGCACCGACCTCAATAAACCCGAACCCTGCGCGGGACAAAGGCGCAAGAACCTCACCATTCTTGTCGAATCCTGCGGCCAGGCCAACGGGATTCGGCAGGTCCAATCCCGCCACTTCGGTGCGCAACCGACTGGAGGTCACTGGACCCGGCGCAGGGGCCAATCCGGCCTTTAGCGCCTTGATCGATAATCCGTGAGCTGTCTCAGGATCCATGCGGTGCAGGGCTGCCAGCCCCAGTTTTTCAGCCAGTTTCATCCGAATACCTCTCCGCCAGCGGTAGGGGCGCATCGTATAAGGCGCGAGGTTTCGACGGCGGCTTGGCGGTGCACCACGGCCATTTGGTAAACCGGGTCCGTCACCATTTCCAGAAACGCGTGCGCTGTGGGATAGCGAGCGATGAAAACTGCGTCCCAGTTTTCGTTTTGCGGGCCGATCAGTGTCGTCTGAAACAAGCCGCGCCACAGGATCGAAGCGCCAAGGCGCGCTATGATCGGAGCGGTTTCCGAGCCGTACTTGCCGTAAGCCTGCGCGCCGGTCAGCCCGGCATCCACGAGTTTGTGCCCTGCGGGATACTCAGCAGCGTCGCGGAACTTCACCAAGTTCAGCATCTCGATCGGGTGGTCCCGATCAAGGTCCTTGAAGGCCTCAAACTGGGCGCGGTCCGGATCGACAAAATTGGTCATTCCATATCCTTGGGAAATTGGTGAGCGGTTCCATCAAAAGGCAGGGCGCGCGACCAGACAACATCGGTCATTTTGATCTGCCGATAAAGATGCGGGAAAAGCGCGCCACCGCGCGAAACCTCCCATTTCAGGTCGTCGTCCATCGCATCGGCGTCACACGCCAGCAGGGTCAGCCCTTCGACCCCGGCAAAATGTTTGGCGGCTGTTTCTGCCGCCTGCTTGGCAGTCGAGAAATGAACATATCCGTCAGAGACATCAATCGGCGCCCCGTCTGATGCGCCTTGTGCCTGTAACGTGGCCCATTCATCGGCCCGAAAAATTTTGTAAATCAGCATGCGGTCGTGATGCACCGGGCCACGGGTAGAATCAAGCCGGATTTCCCCCTTTGACTCTCGGCGTTGCGCGTCGCAACATCTCCGCAATTAACAATAGGGAGTTAAACTATGCTCACCCGTCTTTTGACATCTGCTGCGGTGCTCAGCCTGACCGCAGGCATGGCATTTGCCGAGTACAAACTGACGATTCTGCACACCAACGATTTCCACTCGCGTTTTGAGCCGATCAACAAATACGACAGCGGTTGCGGTGATGAAGACAATGCCGAAGGCAAGTGCTTTGGCGGTTCCGCGCGCTTGGTCACTGCAGTCGAGGAGGCACGTGGCCGTGCCGAAAACTCGATTCTGGTTGATGGCGGAGACCAGTTTCAGGGATCGCTGTTCTATACTTATTACAAGGGCAAGGTCGCGGCCGAGTTCATGAACAAGCTGGGCTACAACGCGATGACGGTGGGTAACCACGAATTCGACGACGGCCCCGAGGTTCTGCGCGGCTTTATCGACTCGGTCGATTTCCCGGTTCTAATGTCCAATGCGGATGTTGCGGACGAAGAGTTGCTGACCGACAAGATCAAGAAATCGACCGTAATCGAAGTTGGCGGCGAAAAGATCGGCCTGATCGGCCTGACACCTATCGACACTGATGAGCTTGCCTCGCCCGGTCCGAATATCTCGTTCTCGGACCCGGTGCCTGCGGTTCAGGCTGAGGTGGATAAGCTGACCGGTGAAGGCGTCAACAAGATCATCGTTCTCAGCCACTCGGGCTACGGTGTGGATCAGCGCGTTGCGCAGGAAACCACCGGAGTTGACGTGATCGTAGGTGGCCACTCGAACACATACCTGTCGAACACCTCGGACAAGGCCGCCGGCCCGTACCCGACCGTGGTAAACGGCGTGCAGATCGTTCAGGCCTATGCCTACGGCAAATTTCTGGGTGAGCTGAATGTGACCTTTGACGATGACGGCAACGTGGTCGAGGCTGCTGGCGAGCCGCTGATCATGGACAACACAGTCACCGAGGATCAGGCCGCTTTGGATCGTATTGCCGAGCTGGCCGTGCCATTGGATGAAATCCGCAACAAAGTGGTTGCAAACTCTGCCGATGCCATCGAAGGCGACCGCGCTATTTGCCGTGTTCAGGAATGCCAGATGGGCAACCTTGTGGCCGACGCAATGTTGGCACGCGTCGCGGATCAGGGCGTTAAGATTGCGATTGCCAACTCGGGCGGTCTGCGGGCTTCGATCGATCCGGGCGACGTGACCATGGGCGAAGTGCTGACCGTGCTGCCGTTCCAGAACACGCTGTCGACCTTCGAGATCAGCGGCCAGGGCGTCATCGATGCGCTGGAAAACGGCGTCAGCCAGGTGGAAGAGGTCAAAGGCCGCTTTCCGCAGGTTGCTGGCCTGACCTTCACCTGGGACCCGGCCGTTGCGCCGAACGAAGGGCGTATCGCTGAGGTCATGGTTGCCGACGGAGACGGGTTTGTTCCCATCGATCCGGCCGCGACTTATCTGGTGGTCACCAACAACTACGTCCGCAATGGCGGTGACGGCTACAAGATGTTCTCGGGTGACGACAAAAACGCCTATGACTTTGGCCCCGATCTGGCCGATGTAACGGCAGAATATCTTGCCGAAAACGCGCCCTACACGCCTTATCTGGATGGGCGGATCAAGCAGAAGTAAATCTGTTTCGATAAACAAACCAAAAGGCCGCGTTTGACGCGGCCTTTTCAGTCTTATGGTCAGAAACGGCTTGATGGTGTTCCACTCGGTATCGGCGCGGGCGACATTAACCTACAATTTCTGAAAAAGGGACAAGGCCTATGTGCGGACGGTTTGCCGTAACACTTCCCAACGATGCAATGGCGCAGCTTTTTTCGGCCCGCCCGGCTAACACTTTGCCAGCGGTGCCGAATTTCAACGTCTGCCCGACCAATCAGGTGCATGTGGTGCGCGCGGGCGAAAACGGGCGCACGCTTGATCCGCTGCGCTGGGGTTTTTTGCCCCATTGGTACAAGGGCGAAAACGCAGGACCTCTGTTGATCAACGCGCGGGCGGAAACGCTTGCCGAAAAGCCCGCCTTTCGCGCTGCATGCCGCGAACGCCGCTGCCTGATCGCCGCGACGGGGTTCTATGAATGGACCAAGACGGAACAAGGCGACAGGTTGCCATGGTACATCTTCCGTCAAGACAACGCACCGATTGCCTTTGCCGGTGTTTGGCAGGATTGGGGGCCTGAAGATGCGCGGCAGGGCACCTGCGCCATCGTCACGACGCCGGCCAACCGTCACCTCAGCGCGATCCATCATCGCATGCCTTTGATTCTGGAACCCGATGACTGGCCGCTGTGGCTGGGGGAGGCCGGAAAGGGGGCCGCGCGTCTGATGCAGCCGGGGGACGAAGATGTCCTCAGCTATCATCGCGTCAGCCCGACCGTGAATTCGAACCGCGCCAGCGGGCCGGAATTGATTGAACCGATCGAAATTTAGCCCTGCCTTTTCATTCACGGCTTTGCGGGATAGACCTCTGACATGGTTCTGAAATTCGACAGTTTGCCCGATCTATATGCGCATGAATTTGACACGGTGATCGACGTGCGCAGCCCGGCGGAATTTGCCGAGGACCATCTGCCTGGTGCCACCAGCCTTCCCGTTTTGGACAACGAGGAACGCGCCCGTGTCGGCACGATCTATGTTCAGGAAAGCCCATTTTTGGCGCGCAAACTGGGGGCCGCGCTGGTGTTTCGGAATGCGGCCAATCACATCGAGAACAGCCTGTCCCATCATGAAGGAGCATGGCGACCTTTGGTGTATTGCTGGCGCGGTGGGCAAAGATCGGGCTCGTTCACATGGATGCTGCAACAGATCGGCTGGCGCGCCGAAGTGGTCGAGGGTGGCTATCGCACCTATCGCCGCTTGGTGAAGCGGTATCTTTATGATGACCCGCTGCCGCATCGCCTGATCGCGCTGGACGGATATACCGGCACGGCGAAGACCGAACTATTAGTGCATCTTGCTGCTCGCGGCGTTCAGGTTCTGGATCTGGAAGGGCTGGCCAACCACCGTGGGTCCTTGCTGGGTGATATGCCCGGTGGACAACCCAGCCAAAAGGCGTTCGAGTCTGCCCTATCGTCTGTGCTGTGCCGTCTGGACATGTCGCGCCCCGTGGTGGTCGAGGCGGAGTCGTCCAAAATCGGGTCTCTGATCCTGCCGCCGACGCTTTGGGCGGCTTTGCGCCAAGCCCCGCGCATCCAGATAACAGCCTCCGTTCAGGCGCGTTCGGACTACTTGGTATCCGCCTATGATGACGTTCTGTCGGACTCTGACCGCCTGCGCGACCGCCTTTCCCCGCTGCGGTTCCACCGCGGGCATGACGTGGTGGACGGTTGGCTGGACATGATTGACGCTGGTGACAAACGCGCACTGACTCAGGCATTGATCGAGCAGCACTATGATCCTGCATATGCCAAATCTGCCCGAGTGCGCAGATCAGACGTTATCGCGAACATCCATGCGTCGGCGTTGGATCATGCTGGCTTGTCTGCAACAGCAGCGCAGATCGAAGCCATCCTGGATCAGGTTTGAACCCGAAGCCCCGGTGCATCGGTCATGTGCCCAATGATTACGGCAGGATATCCCGCTTCGCGCAAAGCTTCGCAGATCATCTGCTCTTGATCTGCTGGTACCGCGGCCAGCAAGCCTCCGGCCGTCTGAGGATCATACAGCAGGTCCGCTTTGCCGCCCGTCGGTAATTCGGGCGTAATCGCGCGATTGTCTTCGAATAAGGTTGACCGGATGCCCTGCGCGGCCAGTTCCAGCGCGCCATCCATTACCGGAACTGCCTCCAAATCCAGGGTGGCACCACAACCCGAGGCCTCGGTCATGCCCAGCAGGTGCCCCGCCAGACCAAATCCCGTTACATCGGTCATCGCATGTGCATCTGCCAATACTTCCGAAGCCCGGCCTTGTGGCTGCACCATGTGTGCAACGCCTGCCGCAACCCATTCGCCTTTTGCTGCGCCGGCCATCTCTGCCGCCATCAGAACGCCGCTGCCCAACGGTTTGGTCAGGATCAGGGCATCCCCGATTCTGGCGCCGGTCAGTGTGATCGGGTCGGCGTCGCACAGACCGGTCAGGGTGAACCCGATCGTCATCTCGTCACCCATCGAGCTGTGGCCGCCGACAATCTCGGCCCCGGCGTCACGGATGACGTCGCTGGCCGTGGTCATAATCTCGGCCATGGTGCGACGCTGAAGGGTTGGCGACATGCGGGGCAGGATGATCGTTGCCGTAGCGGCTTGTGGGCGGGCTCCCATAGCCCAGATATCCCCGAGCGCGTGAACCGCTGCAATGCGAGTCATTAAGGCGGGATCGTCCACTAAGCCGCGCAGATGGTCCGAGGTCATGACCTGCCGGGCACCCCCGGTCTGTAACAGGGCAGCATCATCGCCGGGCAGTGGTGTCACATCCGCACGAACTGGGGCTGGCAGATCGGCAAGCGCGGATTGCAACGCGCCGCGCCCGACCTTGGCACCGCAGCCGCCGCACATGGGTTTGTCGTCCAAGGCTTCGGTCAAACCGGCCGCGTGATGGCGGGGCAAGGACGGAGGCTTCATCTGCGGCAGGTTGCGAAACTTGTCCATAAAACTCTGGTCGATGTGGTTTTTCCATTTCCACATCAACGGCCCGCTGAACGAGGTCCCCAGCCGCTCCCCCAATGCAGACTTGCCGCCTAGTGATATGAGTTTGAGGTAATCCTTTTGCGGCTCATACCGCCGCATGGCACCTGACCCTAAGGCGGCCCTTAGGTTTTGGTACAATACGGGTGCCTCGCGCACTGCGTAAACTCCGGCTTTGGGGCGAGGGTTTTCGGTCAGATGTGCGCAATCACCCGCCGCAAAAACGGCAGGGTCGCTGGACTGCAATTGAGCGTTGACGCGGATGAAGCCATCCTGAAGATCCAGCCCTGTATTCGCGATCCAGTCATACGGTTTTGCACCGGCTGCGCCGGTCACAAAGCTGGCCGGGATTTGGCGGCCATCCTCTAGCGCGACGTGATCCTGAGCGATGTGCGAAACAGATGCCCGTTCGATCACTTCGATGCCCAGATCAGCCATCGCTTTGCGAATGGTCTGCGCGGACTTGGGGTGGGTCGCCGTCAGGGCATGTGCGCTGTCAATCAAGGTCAGGTGCGCGGTGCGTCCCTTGGTGCGCAAGGCAAAGGCCATAGCCAGGATAAGCTCAGCCCCGGCGACCCCGCCGCCAATCACCGCGACCGTGGCATCACCTGATCCTTCCAGGTACTCTGCCCATCTGGCAGCAAACGGACCCAGCGGTTTGGCGGGAACGGCATGCTGGTCAAAGCCGGGCAGGGCTGGCATGTCCGATGTAATCCCCACATTGACTGAAGCCACGTCAAACGCCACCGGAGGACGGTCTGGCACATGAACCTCGCGCCGGTCTGGGTCGATGCTGGAAACCGCGCCCAGAATGATCCGCGCGCCGGCAAAGCGGGCTAGTTTGACCAGATCTATGTTCAGGTCCTGACGTGCGTAGTGCCCGGCGACAAAGCCCGGCAGCATCCCCGAATATGGCGCCGTGGGACCGGGGTTGATCACCGTCACCCGTGCGCCGGGCAGGGGGTTCATGCCCCACTTGCGCAGCAACAAAGCATGTGTGTGGCCCCCGCCAATTAGAACCAGATCGCGGGTTAAGGGCAGCGGTGGGTGGTGCATCAAACTCAGGACTTGCTGTGGTCAGGGACGTCTTCGACCTGCTCAACAGCGTGCGTGGCCCAAAGTTCATCCTCGCCCGCATCTGGCAGATCGCTGGGCTTTTCATGACGGTGAATGTGCCATTTGGCAATGAACAGGGCCGTGATCGGCGCGGTCAGGAACAGGAACAGAGTGATCAGAAGCTCGTGCAGCGACAAGTGCTGTTCGATCAGAACCGAGTGGCAGATCGATGCCAGCAACACGCCACCCACGCCCAGGGTCGTCGCCTTAGTGGGTGCGTGCAGGCGCGACATAGGATCTTTCAGCTTGATCATACCGTAGGACCCGACAAAGCCGAAGATGCCTGAGATGACCAGGAAGAAGGCGATCAGAAGTTCTACGATGAAACCCATTCCACCCTCACTCGATGATATTGCCACGCAGCATGAAGCGCGCGTAGGCAACCGTTGAGACAAAGCCCAGCATGGCGATGATCATGGCGGATTCGAAGAACACTTCGGTTCCCAGAGTCAGACCATAGAGGATCAACAGCGCGATCGTGTTGATGACCATCGTATCCAGCGCCAGAACGCGGGTGCCGACGCCGTCCGCGGTAATGATCCGCCAAAGGCACATCATGATGGCTGCGCCAAAGCAGGCGAATGCAAAGGCGATTGCAATGTCGATCATTCGAAAATCTCCTTCAGGCGACGCTCATAGCGGCTTTTGATCTGGTCGCGCACGGCATCAGGATCGGGGGCATCTAGACAATGCACCAGAAGATTATGCCCCTGTGCGGACAGATCGCTGCTGACGGTTCCGGGGGTCATGGTGATCGTACCCGCCAGCACTGTGATAGCTTCAGGTGTGCGCAATTCCAGCGGGATCGAGATCCAGGCCGGCTGACGATCTGCGTCGCGTTTATACAGGATAATCCGGGCAACGGTGATGTTCGCGATCACGATGTCCCAAAGCACAACCAGGATGTATTCAACGACCATGGGCCAGTTGCGCAGCTTAGGGCGATCAGGCCAGTAGGGCTGTGTGATGAAGGGAATGATGATGCCCAGGATCAGGCCAAAAACCAGAGAATTCAGCGTCAAGTTATTGGCCAGCAGGACCCACACGATGGTCAGCAGGAACGTCAGATGCGGGTGCGGAAATATTCGGTGCAGAAGTCTGATCATGTGTCGCCTCCCAATACGGCTGCGATGTAGTTCTCAGGTGTGAACAATTGCTCGGCCGTTTTATTGGTATACTCCAGCGCAGGTCCCGCAAACAGAGTCAGCAGCACAAGACCGATCGCCATTGCGCATACGGCGGTGAAAGCCAGCCCGGGGTTGGGCTCGGGCGCAGGCGCGGGCGGTGTTTCTTCTTCGTTTTCTGGGTCCATTTCCGTGTTGTGCTGGGCATCATGGCTTTTCCAGAAGATCAACGAGCCCGCTCGGGCAAGGCCAACAATGGTGACGAAGGAACCGATCAGGATTACGGCCCAGATGGCGTTTGCATCCGGTGCGTCCCGTGCGGCGTCCAGCACCAGCAACTTGCCGACAAAACCCGATAGCGGCGGCATGCCCGCCAGTGCAATTGCACCCACAAAGAACAGAGCCGATATCAGACCCGTTTGCGGCATTGGTGCAGTTGGGGCAATCGCGCCGCCCCGGCGTTCCATCACCAGATCGGCAACCAGGAACATAAGCGCTGTGGCCAGGGTCGAATGATACACGTAATACAGTGCCGCTGCTGTGGCCGTTTCCGTGAACAGCGAGATCGCGATCAGCAGTGTTCCCATCGAGGTGATGGCACAGAACGCCACCATACGCGCAATATGCTGTGTGCCCAGAATACCGATGGCACCAACAGCCAGCGTCACCAAAGCGGCGGGTTGTAACCAAGCGCCAACAAGGCCCTGCGTAGCCTCAACCTCTGGGCCGAAGCCCAGCGTGTACATCCGCAGTATCGAGTAGGCGCCGACCTTGGTCATGATCGCAAACAGGGCGGCCACTGGCATGGGTGCACTGGCGTAGCTCGCCGGTAGCCAGAAGTGCAGCGGCAAGACAGCGGCCTTGATGCAAAACACCAGCAGCAGTAAAACCGCACCAACCCGCATCAGGGCGGTGTCATCTGCAGGCAATTCGGCCACCCGCACGGCCAAGTCGGCCATGTTCAACGTTCCGGTCACAGCATAAAGCGTGCCTAAAGCAAACAGGAACAGGGTGGACCCCAGCAGGTTATAGGCCACATATTGCACCCCGGCTTTCAGCCGTACTGCACCGCCCCCATGCGTCATCAGGCCATAGGACGCGATCAACAGAACTTCGAAGAACACGAACAGGTTAAAGGCATCACCGGTCAGGAATGCGCCACAGACACCCATCAGTTGAAAGTGGAACAGGGCGTGAAAATGTTTGCCCCGGTCGTCCCAGCCTGAGGCGATAGCATAAAGCACGATCGGCAAAGCCAACAGTGCAGTCAGAAGCACCATCATGGCCGATAGCCGGTCCAACACCAGAACGATGCCAAAGGGCGCAGGCCAGTTGCCCAGTTCATAGACCTGAATATCGCCACCTGCAGCCTGTGCGGTGATAGTCAGGGCAATACCAATTAGGGCCACCACCCCAGCGACCGAAAAGATGCGCTGCAGGTCCAGGTGAAAGCGCAGGACCATAATGATGAACGGGGCCAGGATCGCGGGCAGGACGATTGGAGCAACGATCCAATGGTTCATGCGTCTTCTCCCGGCGCGTCAACGCTGTCATGGGCGTTCATGTCGATATGGTCATCCTTGGAGGACAGGTAGGCGCTGAGTGCGATCATCACAATCACAGCGGTCATTCCGAACGAGATCACGATGGCCGTCAGCACCAAAGCCTGCGGCAGCGGATCGGTATAGGGCACCTCTTTGTATTTGTTCAAAACGGCAGGCGCGTCCAAAGCCAATCGGCCCGTTGCGAACAGGAACACGTTCACGGCGTAAGTCAGCAGAGACAGACCCAGAATGACAGGGAAGGTCCGGCGGCGCAGGATCAGGAATATCCCGGCAGCAGTCATGACGCCAACGGCAGAGGCTACGAGCGCTTCCATCAGACCTGCTCCTTGTTTTCTTCTTCTTGCGGCGGATTATCCCGCAATGGGTTGATATCCATCGGGAATTCCTGCGCCATGCCCGGTTGCCACGCGAACCTGGACAGGCTGTCCAGCGCCAGCATCACCGCCCCCAGAACAGCCAGGAAGACGCCGGTGTCGAACAGGATGGCGGTGGCCCATTCGAACTCTTCCAGCGGTGGCCAGTGAATATAACCAAAATCGCTGGTCAGGAACGGACGATCGTTAAACCACGCACCCAGACCAGTAGCGGCGGCAATCAGCACGCCCCAGCCGATGGAGCCATGGTAGTAGAACCTCTGGCGTTCGATGGCCCAAGTATAACCGCTGGCCATGTATTGCATCAGGAAGGCGATCGCGACGACAAGGCCCGCGATGAAGCCTCCGCCCGGCTGATTGTGGCCGCGGAAAAAGATATAAGCCCCGACCATCAGCGCGATGGGCATCATCATTCGGGTCACGACCACCATCATCAACGGATGCGAGTCCCCCGACTGTGGCCAATGCGGTTTCCGGTTCAGCAGGTAGCTGCGGACATTGGTGCCCAGAACTGCCTCGGTCAGGGCAAAGATGATAAGCGCGGCAATACCCAGAACGATGATTTCGCCAAAGGTATCAAAGCCCCTGAAGTCCACGAGGATGACGTTGACCACATTGGTGCCGCCACCACCTTTGTACGAATTCGCCAGATGGAATTCTGAAATCGTCGGAAAGGCAAAATCCCGCAGCAGCAGCGCATAGATCAGCGCGCCCGAACCAATGCCCGCCACGACTGAAATAGCCGCGTCGCGCCAGCGGCGCGCGGCGCTGCTGTCCCAGGGCGTATCCGTGGGCAGGAAATTCAGCGACAGCAGCAGCAGGATCATCGTGACCACTTCGACCGAGATCTGCGTCAGCGCCAGATCCGGGGCGGACAGATAGTTGAATGCCATCGAAACGATCAGGCCGACAACACCAATCAGCACCAGCGACAACAGGCGATTGCGGTGGAACCACATAATCGCCAGCGTTGCACCGACAAGGCAGATCCATCCGATAAGCGGAATAATCTGAATGGGCAGCGCCTCTCGCGTTTCGGGGCCAATCGTGCCGGTTGTATAGGCATAATAACCCAGCGCGAGGGTGAAACCGATCATAATGATCGCGTAACGGCTGAGGACGCCGTTATGCAAAGTATCGGTGATCAACCGACTGAGTTTTGTCAGCACGCCGATCACAGTGTCAAAGATCACCTTGGCCTCGGGGCGTGGCAGGGCATTCCAGATTCTCTCTTCATGCCGATGCAAGCTCAGCAGGAACAGACCGCCCAGTGTCGCGACCACGGACATATAGAGGGCGGGTGTGAAGCCGTGCCACAGTTTCAGCGAGTAATAGGGCAACTTCTCACCGCCAATGACCGCGCTGGATACAACAGCGACCAATGGGCCCACGATGGCGGCAGAGTTCAGTCCGATCAGTACCACCAGCACGGCAAGGAAGGCAGGAGCCAGCCAAAGACCAACTGGCGGATCATGCGGATGGGCCGGGTAATCATGACGCTCCGGACCTAGGAACACGTGGCTGACAAACCGGAAGGAATAGGCTGCTGAAAACAGCGCCGCCAACAATGCCAGACCCGGTACAAGGTAATGAGAGTGCAGCCATGTGGTGTGAACGGTCTCTTCCAGCATCATTTCCTTGGACAGAAACCCGTTCAAGGGCGGTATGCCCGCCATCGACAGTGCAGCGATTGTGCCAATTGTAAAGGTGATCGGCATCAGGTGGCGTAACCCACCCAGCCGCTTGATATCCCGCGTACCAGTTTCGTGATCCACGATCCCTGCGGTCATGAACAGCGCAGCCTTGAACGTGGCGTGGTTGATGATGTGAAATATCGCGGCTACGGCGGCGATCTTTGTGCCAAAGCCCAGCAACATGGTGACCAACCCCAGATGCGACACGGTCGAAAACGCCAGAAGGGCCTTGAGGTCATCCTTGAACAGAGCGATCACCGCGCCCATCAGCATGGTGATAAGTCCAGTTGTGGCAACAATGTAGAACCAAGCGTCGGTGCCGGCCAAAACGGGCCACATCCGGGCCATCAGGAACAACCCGGCCTTCACCATGGTGGCCGAGTGCAGGTAGGCAGAGACCGGTGTCGGGGCCGCCATGGCGTGGGGCAGCCAGAAATGGAATGGGAATTGCGCCGACTTGGTAAAGCAACCTAGCAGGATCAGGATCAACGCGGGCAGGTAATAGGGTGACGCCTGGATCAGCTCTTTGTTCTGCAAAATTACGCTTAGGTCATAAGACCCGACGATATTGCCCAGGATCAGCATCCCGGCGATCATTGCCAACCCGCCAGAGCCGGTCACTGCAAGCGCCATCCGCGCACCTTGACGTCCTTCGGGCAGGTGTTTCCAATATCCGATCAACAGGAAGGAACTAAGCGATGTGAGTTCCCAAAAGATAAGCAAAAGCAGTATGTTGTCGGACAGAACAATCCCGACCATCGCGCCCTGAAACAGCAGAAGATAGGTGTAGAACTGCCCCATCGGGTCCTCGCGCGACAGGTAGAACCGTGCGTACAGGATGATCAGCAACCCGATCCCAAGGATCAGCAGAGCAAACAGGAAACCCAACCCATCCAGCATGAAATTCGCGTTCAACCCAAGGGCAGGTATCCACTCGAACCGCGCAGTTACAACGTCGCCTCGCATCACAGACGGGATGTGGATCAACAGACCCATCAGCGCCAGAAATGTGGTCAACCCAGCAGCAGAAGCAGCTGCATTTCGTCCTGCCCTGATCAGAAGAGCTGGAAAAACAGCGCCGAGAAAAGGAAGGGCCGCGATGAGGAATAGGGACAAGTGCGATACTCCGTTCTGGGCGGTCAAGTAGTACTGATTTTGTAAGGATAATTTTCTTACTGTCCAGCTAATACAACTCATTTGCCGCGCGCCAACACAGCGAGGCTGCGGCTTTTGCCTGCAAAAATGACGTGAACTTGAACTGCCAGGATAAATTCGGCGCGGATTCCAAATCTGCGCTGTGATAGAAACCCGGAGTCAGGTCAGGAGGGTGCGACGTGGCCCGAAACTTAAACCGATCCCGCAGGTGGATCTTGATTGGAGGCTGTGCCGCAGTGGCGGGGGGATTTGCGATACGCGAATACCGGCTTATTCCGCCTGACTATTCGGGACGGCAACTTAGCGTGCAGGATGCACATACGCAGGCCGTGGCCGGGGACGTGTTGTTGCTGGACATTCGCACCCCGAAAGAGTGGCAGTCCACCGGGATCGGAGAGGGCGCGAAATATTTGGACATGCGCCGTGACGATTTCATTCCCGCTCTGACGCAGCTCGTCAAAGGTGACAAGGGCGCGGCAATTGCGTTGATCTGTGCGCGGGGCGTGCGTTCGGCGCGGTTGAGCAACCGGCTGACCGAGGCAGGATTTACGAATATTATTGATGTGCCCGAAGGCATGTTGGGGTCGGCCGCTGGGCCGGGATGGGTACGCGCCGGATTGCCGGTTCGCGACTACGACAGGAGTGCAGTATGATCCGGGAATTAACACTGGCAACGGGTTTGGCGCTGGTCGGGCAGTCGGGGCTGGCCGCCTGTGCCGATCTGGAGGGTATGTGCGAAACCGCCTCAGGCGGATACCATATCGAATTGCCCGAGGATGAGAACCCGCCACTGGTGGTGTTTCTGCACGGCTATGGTGGCACCGCCACCGGTACTTTGAAAAACCGTGGCATGGTGGAACCGCTGCTAGCGCGCGGCTACGCTGTAATGGCGCCAGAAGGGTCGGAGCGCAACGGGCGACAAAGCTGGAACTTCTTTCCGGGTTGGGAAGGACGCGATGAAACCGCCTTTTTGACCGAGGCGGTTGAGGATGCCGCGGATCGGTTTGGCGTGGATACGGACCGGGTCGTTCTGGGCGGGTTCTCGGCGGGCGCGTTCATGGTCTACTACCTTGCCTGCGCCGCGCCCGATACGTTCTCGGCCTATGTGCCCGTTTCAGGTGGGTTCTGGCGCCCTGATCCTGAATCTTGCGATGGCCCGGTTCGGATGTTCCACACTCATGGCTGGACGGACAACGTGGTGCCGCTGGAAGGGCGCTTGTTGGGCGGTGGCCGATTTCATCAGGGCGATATCTTTGCCGGACTTGAGATTTGGCGCGTTGCAAATGGATGTGTCGATACCAAGCCCAGCGGGTTCTCGACCACCGGCTCTTTCATGCGCCGATATTGGAGCGGATGTGACGACGGCAGCGCGCTGGAATTTGCGCTGTTTCCCGGCGGTCACATGGTGCCCAACGGCTGGGCCAACATGATGGTTGATTGGTACGAAGGTCTGCCGGGTGGGTGATCACTCGGCCGGAGTCATCACGCCCTTACCCTCGATCACCTTCTTCAGCTCATCCCTGTAGCGACGGGCCGAGCGTGTGATTGCGGGCTCGTTATAGTCCTCTTTCATTCCAACCATACGGCGGGCTGCTCCGGCGGATACGCCACTGAGCGCGGACAAAGGAATCGCAAAGGCAAGGCTGATCGCAATCGGGGCCAACCAGACTGATACAAGACCGGACAAGATACCGACGCTAAGGGCCACGCCGCTGATCGTTTCAACCGTGTGGCAAAGGATCAGCGTGCGCAGACCATAGCTGCCGCCATCCCGCGCCTGAGGGGACCAGCCCTTTTGGATACCAAAGGTGGTGCGAATGACGGCGATCATCTGTTGCACCATCAGAATAGGGGCGTAGAGGATCGACAGAACAACCTCGGCCAGGAATGAGGTCAGGAATTTGCGCCCGCCACCGAATTCGGCATAGCGCACTCCGCTGAGTGGCAGGGCCAGAACACCCAGCACCTTTGGCGCAAGCAGCATCGCATACATGACCAGAATGATCAGCACATGGCGGGTTTCCGTCATCTCAGGCCATTGCGGGAACAGTGGATTGTCTGGGCTGAAATAATGCAGGACCGAGGCATCCTCACCCTGACCGATCAGCGCCCACATCACCAGCAGCGCAAACCAAAGCGGCGACATCAGATATCCGACTGCGCCGTGGAACATGTGGAACCGTGACACCGACTGGAACCCGGCTGAGCCCAACAGTTTCAGGTGCTGCAAATTGCCCTGACACCAGCGCCGATCGCGCAGGGCGTGATCAATCAGTGTCGGCGGCGTTTCTTCATAGGACCCGCGAATGCGGGGCAGGAACCGCACACCCCAACCGGCCCGACGCAACAGACCGGCCTCGACGAAGTCATGGCTCATGATCAGTTTTTCCTGACCGTTCAATGCCCGCAGTTTTGGCAAACCCGCGCAATTGGCGAATGCTTGGGTGCGGATAATGGCGTTATGACCCCAATAGTTGCCTTCCTGCCCGCACCAGCGCGCAAGCCCTTCGGCAAAAGCAATCCCATAGACGCCATTGGCGAATTGCTGCATCCGCGCAAAGACCGATTGCGCACCGATCAGCTGAGGATAGCTCTGAATCAATCCAGCGCCCGGGTCCCGCGCCAACGCATCGGTCAATCGGGCGATGGCGCGACCGGTCATCAGACTGTCTGCGTCCAAAACCAGCATCGCATCCCACTCGGCACCCCAGCGGCTGACCCAGTCAGCGATGTTGCCAACCTTGCGGTCGGTGTTTTGTTCGCGACGGCGATAATACAGTTCCAGCCCGGGGGCGAGGGTGGTGCGCAGCGCCTCGACACTGGCTTGCTCCTGTGCGGCGATCTCGGGGTCGCGCGTGTCCGAGAGGATGAACATGGCATAGTGATGCTGCCCACCGCGCGCCTGCAAATCTTCAAGCATGGTCCGGGCATTGCCCAGCACGTTCCAGGGAACCTCGTTATAGACCGGCATCAAAAGGGCGACACGCAACGGTTGGGCGCGACCTTGACGTACGGGACGCTCCTGCCGGGACAGGGAGACCATGCCCAGCAACACGGTGCAGACCGTGAAGGAAATCCAGAAGAAGTTGAATGAAATCAGTGCCAGAAGGACGGCCTCGATCAGGTTGATGCCTTCGGCGTCGAACCAGTCCGTCATCACCCATAACAGTCCCAGCGTCGCCGCCATTGCGGGCGAAAACGCCAGCGCACGCCAGAACCCGGCCGAGGGACGATTGGCATCAGGAACCTGTGCATCCCGAAACCCTGCGCTGAAATCCTGCGCGGGCATGGCCAGAGGCGTCTCGGGCGGCATGATATGAAGATCTCTGGTCATGAGGTCCAACGGTATAGCCAGACCTCAGAGGCTGGCTGTTTGTCTTTCAGCAACTGCGCGCGCAATTCGACATGGTCGCGGTCGCCGGACTCGAACGAAAACGCCAGCCGCAAACCGCCTGTATCGGGGTTGCGCTGCAGCACACCTTCGGATGTTTCGGCATGCGGCGAGTCCACGAAAATGGTCATCGCCTCTGGGTCGTCGAACAGCTCGCTTTCTTCAAAATCGATGACGGCCAGACGCCCTTCACCAAACGTGTTGTCGCCCATCGCGGTATTTATCACGCGCGCCATCGGTGTGCGCTGGGGCTCATCCCCCCAGGTCAGGCGATAGGACAGGTCGACCTGGCTGCCAGCCGTATAGGGTTCGGCAGGGCGCCAGTAGGCAACGATGTTATCGTAGATTTCCTGATCCGCCGGAATTTCAACCAGCGTGACCGCACCTTTGCCCCAATCCGCACCGGGTTCGACCCACAGGCTGGGGCGTTTGTGATAATTCGCCTCAAGATCCGCGTAATCCGAGAACTCACGCTTGCGCTGCAACAGGCCAAAGCCGCGCGGGTTGGTGTCGACGAACGACGAAATCTGCAGGCGGGTTGGGTTCGCCAATGGCCGCCACAGAACCTCTCCAGCACCGTTGCGCACCAACAGACCATCGCTGTCGTGTACGGCAGGGCGGAAGTCGTCGAACCGGCTGTGGTTGGTCTGATCGAACAGGAACATCGACGTGCCGGGGGCGATACCCACATGCGTCAGCTCTTCGCGTGGGAACAGCGTGGCTTCGATATCCATCACACAGTCCGCACCGGCGGTGACATTGAACCGATACGCACCGGTCACGCTGGGGCTGTCCATCAGCGCATGGACGACCATGTCGCGCTGGCCGGGTTTTGGGCGTTCCAGCCAAAATCGGATGAATTCGGGGAATTCCTCTCCATCCGGGTCGCCGGTTTTCAGGGCCAGACCACGGGCGGAGAGGCCATAGACCTCATGCAAGCCAATGGCGCGGAAATAGCTGGCTCCTTGCCAGACGCAGAACTCATCGGTCTTGCCGGGACGGTGCATTTCGGTGCGCAATCGCAGGCCGGAGAAGCCCAGCGTGTCGTCGATTGGCAGTTCCGGGACGTCCTCGGATTTGTCGAACATCTCCAGATCAAACACGACCGGAGTAGCCATTCCATTTTCAACGGTTTCAACTTTAACAGTGCGCGGGAAGTACAGGCCTGGTGTGAAAAAATCGACGTTGAAAGGCGTTTCCGTTTCATACCAAAGCGCGCGGTCCAGCCGGAACCGGATCGAGCGGTATTGCTGGTACGTCAGATCCTGCCATTCCTGCGGCACCATCTCGCGTTCCGCATAAGGTCGGCTGGCCAGATCTCGGGCCATCTCAATGACGACATTGCGGTCAAATGGGACCTCACCGCCCGTGGCAAAAGTTGCTGGCGCGAATGCAAGCGCCGAAGTTGAGATCAGAAATGCGCGACGTGTAAAATTCATTTCTTAGACTTCCAAGGTTGTGACTTAAACCAAGCGGCCATGTATGCCACGCCGATGATCATCGCAAAGCCAATCATGTTGGCGACGAAAACACTGGCAACATCCCGCCCACTCAGGTCCAGACCGACGCCGATAAGTCGTGCTGCAGCCATCGAAAATACGAACACTGCCAATGATTGTTGCCCAACTTTGGTGATGACGGTCAGCAGGAATTGCCAGACTTTGGCCGCGGTACCCTGACCGGTTGCAATCAGGTGATGCCCATGTTCCCCGGCGACAACCCAGCCCAGATAGGCGAGTGACAGGAAATGCAGATAGCGGAACAGGCCAAAATCGGTTTTGTCGCGGAACTCTTTCGTCACGGGCCAGACCTTGCGGATTTCGTCAGCCAGATCGGGGGCCGCTGCGTTGATCCATGTGAATACCTTCCACGAACCAAAGGGCATCGAGAAGATCAGGAACAGTGCTGCCGCCCAGATCATGGTTTTCGATACCGGGGGGGCAGGTATCCAGCCGCGCATGAAGGCGAAACCAGTAAAGAACAGCAGTTGCCAGCCAAAGGGGTTGAAGAACCACTGCCGATCAGACCACGGTTCGGCTGGGAGGTCCAGAATATCGGTCTGTGCGACCAGCCAGATCGCGACGGATGTCCCAGCGACGGCCCAGAAACCGAACCGGTAGAGGCCCATAAACATGGGCATCATTGCCAGAACCACCAGATACATCGGCAGGATGTCGAAATAGTTCGGAACATAGGTCAGCGTGAACAAACCCACGATCTGAGGCGCAGGATCGTTGAAGAAGTGCTGCAGGTTCAAAGACGAAACGTAGGTCTTTTCGAACAGCCCTGATTGATCCAGCGCCGCCATTGACATGGCGACAAAGAAGAACAGGCAGATATGCGCCCAGTAGACCTGCCAGATACGGAACGACACGCGGGCCGTTCCAATCCACCACCCCTTGCGCAGGAACGCTCCGCCAAAGGCAATCGCCGACGCCATGCCCGAGCAGAACACAAAAATCTCGGTCGCGTCCGAGAATCCAAACCGCGCGGGAATCCACTTGGCCCATGGATCGTTCGGGATATGTGCGATTAGGATGATGAACATCGCGATGCCGCGATAGAAATCCAGGCGCGGGTCGCGCGTGCGGGCAGGGGCCGCCGCAGAGGCAGCCACTGGCGCAAAATCAGAAGCGGGCGAAACTGTCGCCATACGTATTCTGTCCTTCTTGGTCTTAGTTTTTGTTATTCAGCCGGGACGCTTTGTGCGTCTCCGTTGTCGCGTGCCGCATCGATCAATGTGCGGCGCGCAAGAGCGTAATTGTCTTCGCCCCCGGCTCTTTTGGCGCGACGGTCATCCAGGATGCGCTCGACAGCATCCAGACGGCCGGCGCGCAGGCCGGAATCAATTGTGATGCGCTCGAATACATCACGTTGGGCGTGGCTTCCACCTGCCAGTTGCATACCTGCTCGGGCGTTCGATAAAAAGTCGAAGGCGTCGCCGTAAAGGCCTTCGCCAAAGGCTTCAAGCCCCTTGGCGGCCGCAATGCCCGGATCGGACATGCGGATCGGGGTGTCCCCCTGATTGCGCTGCGCATCTTTTTGAATACGCTGCAACATTTTGCCTGTCGCCTCTGTCCGGTTGTCGCCAGTCAGAGCAAGAAGGTAGTGAAGATCGGCAAAAATCAGACAGCCGTCTTCGGTGCGCGCCGCACTGAGATCCGCCAGTTCTTCCCAGCGGTTGCCCACGTTGACGCCCTCAAGCTCAAGCCGTGACAGCAGGGACGTGGCGTTCGAGATATCGCGGTAGTCGTCGGTTTTGTCCTGACGGATGTAGTTGTCATACAGCTCCATCACCTGATCCACCTGACCCAGATCCAGATGCATCAGCGCCTTGTGCCACCAGACGTGATAGCGGAAGTTGTTGCAGTGGGTCCAAGCCTCTTCGCGTCCTGCCAACCAATCAAGGCCCAGCTGCGCGTTGCCCGTCATCTCATGCACGTGTGCAACGGCGTGCAGACCCCAGGCATCGTCCGACACCATCCACAGCGCCTGCCGACCTGCGATTTCGGCCTTTTCGTAGGCACCGGTTTCTTCCAACGCAAAGGAATGACAGCCCAGCAAATACCCACGACCTGCATGATCGGGTTCGTACGCCGGCAGAACCCGCTCGATCGACCGGCGCATGCCTTCCGCGTCGCCAAGTACAAATCGCGTCGCGTGGCTGAGTTTCATTGCCAGCGAGTCTTGTGGGTGGTCGCGCAGAATCTCTTCGAATTTTTGAATGGCTTGCGTGGGCAGGTCAGCCAGATACAGACCCAGCGCTTCGACATACAGTCGCTCGCGCGCTGAGACCGGCTGGCGTTCCATGGCACTGTTGGCGGCTGCCATCGCTTCGACGGCGACCGGCATCATCTCGCGACGGCCCAGCAGGACCATGAACAAGCCTTTGATTGCGTGACCCAGGGCAAAATCGGGTTCAAGCTCCAGAACTTTGCCAAGATGCTGCGGCGTCACGGCGGCATGGGCCATGAACCCAAGCAGAACACCATCCCAGGCCTCGGCACTTGCCGGGTGGCTGAGGGTGTTCATCTGTCCGAAAACGTCTTGCTTCATGTTCATGTTCCGATCCAATCGAGAATATCTACATCACCTGATGTAGCAGAGACTCTGGGTGGGTCGTATCAGTATCGGCCCTGCTCTCGAATTGGTGAAATGCCGTGTGGGCAAAAATTGAAAAAAACCGCCGATTCAATGGCATGTTTCAGCAACATGCCGCCGAAATGGGCAGAGTGTTTCAATCGCCAAAGGGGTGTTCAGCGCGCAAAACGGCCTGCGTATCGGCCCCAAAGACGGGCGGAGCAGCCCGATATGTTACAGGTGTGCGCGACAGTTTCAGCGGATTCCCGATCAGTTGAACATCACCCGGTGCGGCCTGCATCGCGATCTGCATCTGGCGGGCTTCGACCTGATCGGTTGAAAAAACCTGATCCAAAGTCTGTACTGGACCAACCGGAACCTTGCGGGCTTCGAGCTGCTCAATCATGGTCTCTGAAGCATGGGTCTTCACCACCGGACGCAGCACGGCGTTTAACGCGTCACGATTTTCCAGCCTAGCTGGGTTGGTGGCGAAACGCGGATCATCCGCCAGATCGGGGTGATCGATGAATTCGCAGAACCGGCGGAACTGACTGTCATTTCCGACGGCCAGAATGACGTGGCCATCGGCGGTGTCATAAACGTCATAGGGTACGATGTTCGGATGCCCGTTACCGCGCCGTTGCGGTACGGTGCCTGAGGTCAGATAGTTCGCACCTTCGTTGATCAGCCACGCGATCTGCGCATCTACCAGCGCCAGATCAATCTGCTGGCCTTCGCCGGTCTGATCGCGGTGGCGCAGGGCCGCCAGAATGCCGACACTTGCGTACATTCCGCACATCACATCGGCGATGCCCACGCCCACCTTCATCGGCGCGCCATCGGGTTCGCCTGTCAGCGACATGATCCCGCCGTACCCCTGTGCCATCAGGTCATAACCCGGCTTGGACGCATTTGGCCCGGTCTGGCCGTAACCCGATATCGAGCAATAGACGAGGCTGGGAAAGTCTTGCGACAACGTGGCGTAGTCCAGACCGTATTTCGCCAATCCGCCGGGTTTGAAGTTCTCGATCAGAATGTCCGCATGCGAGGCCAACCGTTTGATTTCAGATTGCCCCTCGGTCGTGGTGATGTCGATAGCCACGGATTTCTTGTTGCGGTTGGCCGACATGAAATAAGCGCTTAGATCGGACCGGTTGCCTTGCGCATCTTCGACGTAAGGAGGGCCCCATTGGCGGGTGTCATCCCCGCCGGTCGCGGGGTTTTCGATCTTGATCACGCTGGCCCCCAGATCGCCCAGCAACTGCGTGCAGGTCGGTCCGGCCAAAATGCGACTGAGGTCCAGGATTTTGACGCCCTTCAGCGGTCCTTCAGATCCGGCCATCATAGCCCCCACGGTCAATTTCTGCGGCAATCACGGTGAATGAGTTGGCTTTCATCGCCTCATTCAGGGCATTGCGCAGTTCCTCGCGGTTGCGAACGGTGTGACCTTTACCGCCAAACGCCCGGCCCATGGCTGCAAAGTCGTGATGGTCGAAATCCACGCCCCTGTTGCCCATCTGGCGCTGGCGCTGTTTCAGCTCGATCAGCGCAAGGCTGGCATCGACAAAGACAAGAAAGATCGGGTTTCCGCCCATTTCGGCGGCAGTCGACAGCTCTCCGGCTACCATCAGGAACCCGGCGTCGCCCGAAAAACTGATAACCGGGCGGTTTGGTTCGGCCAGTTTCAGGCCAATCGCCATTGGCACGGCGCAGCCCATGGTACACAGCGCCGAGGACTGGATCAGTCCGCGTTCCTCGGAACAATCCCACATCTGACTCAGCAAGATACGATGCGCGCCACTGTCGGCTGTAGCCAGTGTTTCGGCAGGCAGGGTTGCACGGGTTTCGGCGATGACAGCGGCGGGGCCCCATTCCTCATCGGTCGGGAACGCCTCAGCCAGCGCGGTTTTGACCCGTGTGGGTTCGCCGTCCGGCCACGTTTCGCGGGCAGGGTTGCCCTTTGCCATGGCCTCCAACGTGGCACCCGTATCGGCGACCATATTCAGGCTGGCCTGATGCATATAGTGGTCATTGACCACAGCCGAGATGTCGATGACTCGCTTTTCTTCAGGGTCCCAGACCTCGCGCCAGCCGGGGCGCATCTCGATCGGGTCGTAGCCAAGGCACAAGACCAGATCGGCCTGTTCAACCAGCGGCAAAAGGTGTTTGTCGGCCAGCGGTGACAATCCGGCCCCGCCAAGGCAAAGGGGGTGATCTTCGGGCACAACTCCCTTGGCTTTGTAGGTGGTTACAAAGGGGATGCCGAAATGTTCCAGAAACGCCTGCACAACATTGCGCGATCCGTCATACAGCACGTCCAGCCCCACAATCGCAATGGGACGTTCCGCGTCAGCCACCCAACGGCGCGCTTTCTCCAGGCAATTGCCCTCGGGCGCGACGGCGGCAGCCTTGACCAGTCGCCGCTTCTTGACGCTGGATACGCACATATCCGCAACCGAGATCGGAATATCGATATGCACGGGTCCGGGGCGCGGCTGGTTGGCCAGCGATACGGCCTTGTCTGCCACGATATCCGCGCCCTGTGCCGTCAGTTTAAAGGTTCCTTTGGTGATCGAGCGATAGACCTGTGCGTGATCCATAACCTGATGGGTATAAGTCAGCGCTTCATCCGCATCGACGCAACCGGTCAGCACGATCATCGGCACCCGGTCCTGCAAGGCGTTGGCGACCACGTTGATCCCGTTCATCGCGCCGGGGCCAAGCGTCGCCACCAGAACAGCAGGTGCGCCGTCGCGGTGATGCACGGCTTCGGCCATGAATCCGGCGGCGTTTTCGTGCTTGGTCAGGTGAAAGGTGATCCCCGCCTGTTCCAGCGCATCCACCAACGTCAGAACCTCGCCACCGGGCATACCAAAGGCATGGCGGCATCCGGCCTCGTAAAGTCTTTGGGCCAAAAGGTCCGCGGCGCGGGGCGAAAGGTCCTGCATTAGTTATGCTCCGAAATAATACGTCATTGCAGATTGCGGAGGACGCGTCCGGACGCAAGCAGGTTCACGGCAGTGTGACTAATTGACTGCGGATTCCGCCACTGCCTGAAACTTTTCATCCAGTTCCGTCGCAATTTCTTGCAGTGGCTCACCGCCTTGCTGGGCATAGGGGGCAAAGACGTGGCTTGGGGTTTTGTAGGACAAAGTCGCCGTGCCGTCCGCATTCTCGGTCACGTAGAATCGGATGGGCGCTTCGATCATTGCGTTGACCGAGGTTTCCAGAACCCGCACCGCGTAGTCGTTGTTAAAGGCACCGATTACCAAGTTTCCGGGAATAATGATGCCACGGGCCGCCGCCGCCTTGGTGGGCCCGGCCTGCGTTACAACAATCAGACCATTTTCTTTGACAGCGGCCTTCGTATCCGCGACCAAAGCATCATAGCTTTTGTCGGTGAAGTGAACGGCCCAGCCCGGCAGCGGTTCTTGCGCCAGCGCGGGAAGGGCCAGCAAACACAGTACGGTCGAAATAGCCTTCATCGTGCTGTCCTCATGGGTATGGGTACGAAATTGATGCCAGAAACTCGTATTTCGCGCAGTCACAATCCCGTGGGTAGCAGCCGCAGAAGTTGCCTTCGGATCAGTCCACACGCCTTTTCAGCAGATAAATGTCCATGATCCAGCCATGATCCGCCCGCGCTTTTGCCCGCGTTTCGACAATCTGCAACGCTATATCAGCCAAAGGACCGTGGATCAGTATTTCTTCCTTCATCCCCACATAAGCGCCCCACCAGATTTCGTAGTCGACCATCTCAAGGCTTTGAAATGAACACTCGCCGTCCAGCATAACAGCTACTTTTGAAACGTTTAGCGGCCAGCCTTCATCGCGAATGCGCCGACCGGTGGTCACGACATACGGCGCGCCCAGATCGTTAATCGGTATCGCATGCGCCGCGGTCAGCGCCTGAAGCGCAGTGATACCAGGGATTACGCGCGTCTCCGGTTGGGGTTGCAGCCGCGAGGCGATGCGCAGCGAACTGTCATAAAGCGAGGGATCGCCCCAGATCAAAAGGGCAACCCGCTTTGCATCACGATGCGCCGCGATCGCCTCCTGCCACCGCAGAGCGATGGCATCGTGCCATTCATCCACGCCGCGCAGATAGCCATCATCGGCGCGTCGTTTGGGAATATCAAAATATGCGATCTGTGGCGGGGTATCGCTAACCTGAGCGATAATCTCTTCCCGCAACCCGGCCAGATCGGCCTTGTTTTCGCCCTTGCGCGGGATCAGAATCAGGTCTGCGTCCCGAATGGCACTAGCGCCTTGAAACGTCAGGTGGTCCGGATTGCCGGTTCCAATACCGATCAGGGTCAGGTCAAACATCGTCAGTCTCTGCAAGCGGGCCGTAAAGGATTAGGGCAGGGGCCGTGCCGATCTCAGCGCCCAACTTGTCCGCCAACTCACCAACCGTGGATCGGAGTAGTACCTGATCCGGGGTCGAAACGGATTCGGCCATCAGCGCCGGTGTTTCCAGCGGCAAGCCATGTTCATTCAGTATCTTGACCAGCAAAGGAAATGTGCGCTTGCCCATGAATACAACGGTAGTGGCATCTGGGTCGGCAAGCGCGGTCAAATTCAGATCATCGGGCAGCTCCCCACTGACATCGTGGCCGGTGACGAATTGCACGCGGCGTGCCGTGAGTCGCCGCGTCAGGGGAATGCCAGCCGCCGCTGCTGCGGCAACCGCTGATGGGATGCCAGGGATAATCTCATATTCGATCCTGGCCTCGCGCAGCGCCACCAGTTCTTCTTCCAGACGTCCAAACAGACCGCCATCGCCGGATTTCAGTCGCACAACGCGGGCACCGGTTTTGGCATAGTCTACCAACAGGCGGCTGACGTGGTCTTGTTTCGGTGACGGGCGACCGGCGCGTTTGCCGACGCCAACAAGGTCTGCGTCCTGATGCGCATGGCTCAGGATTGGGCCACTGCTGAGGTCATCGAACAGCACTGCGTCTGCCTTTTGCATCCGGTCCACGGCCTTAAGCGTCAGCAGTTCCGGATCCCCGGGACCGGAGCCAATGAACGAAACGAAACCGCTCATGCCTGCGCCTCTGCGATCAGATGAAAAAATGTTCCGGTCACGTTGCCCCGAAATGATCCGGTTTGTGGACCCTCAACCCCTTCAGCATCGAACACCCGGGCCAAAGGCGCATCGGGTTGTTCCACGATCGAAGAATAATGAAACTCATGGCCACGTAATGTCGCTTCAGCGGCATACCCTGCCATTGGGGCCAACAATTGCGCCTTGCGATACCCAAGATTGAACTTTCGCTTCTCATAGGAGGTCACGAGCCCAAGCAGACCTGCCATCTGATGCCGGCCCCCTTCCTTGTCGACCAGAGCTTCGCCCAAGGCCATATACCCACCGCATTCCCCATGAACGGGCTTTGTCTCCGCGTGTTTGCGCAGACCGCTCAGGAATGCGTCGGCAGCTGCCAAAGTGCCCGCGTGCAGTTCAGGGTAGCCACCGGGCAACCAGACCAGATCGGCATCCGCAGCCGGGGCTTCATTTGCCAGCGGTGAAAACGGCAGGATTTCCGCCCCCGCCGCGCGCCAGCCTTCCAGCAAATGCGGGTAGGTGAACGAAAACGCCGCATCTCGTGCAAGCGCGATCCGCTGTGCCGGAGGCCGCGGCAGCGCGGCTGACGATGGCCCCTTGGGGCCTGAGGAAGCCGCCGCCTTGATCGCCTCAAGATCCACATGCTCGCGCAGGAATGTGGCGTAACCGGCAATCGCGCTTTCCAGATCCGGGTGCTCGACCGCCTGAATCAAACCAAGATGCCGCTCGGGCAGGGTCAGATCTCCACGCCGGGGCAACACGCCCAGAACCGGCAATCCTGCTCGCTCCATACCCAACCGGGTCAGGCGTTCGTGGCGTGGGCTGGCGCAGCGGTTCAGGATCACACCGGCAAAGGGCAGGTCGGGATTGTACATCCGAAATCCCAGCGCAGTGGCCGCCGCAGATTGGGCCTGACCGCCCACATCCAGCACCAGGACCACAGGCCATCCCATACGCTGCGCGGTTTCCGCGCTTGATCCGTGCCCAAGCTCTCCGGGCTTGGCAACGCCGTCGAACAGGCCCATCGAACCTTCGGCCACGACGATATCCGCGCCTTCGGCCTGGGCAGAAATCGCGTTCAGCATCGGATCGGCCATCGCCCAGCTGTCTAGGTTGAACGAGGCGCGTCCGGCTGCGGCACGGTGAAAGGCTGGATCGATATAGTCCGGTCCGCTCTTGAACGGTTGCACCGTCAGGCCATCCTCGGCAAGCGCACGCAGAAGACCCAGCATGACGGTGGTTTTGCCTGTCCCGGAAGACGGCGCAGAAATCAGTAACCCCGGAGGGTTGGTCATCCCGTCATTCATTCTCGGGGCTCCAGCTTGACCATGGACTGTCCGCGCTTTGCGGGCGGTACCGGCGGTCGTAATCTTTTGAATAGAGACAGCTTTCGGCAAAGCCTTCGCCTGCAAGTGCCGGGCCAACCATGATCAGAGCGGTGCGAGAGATACTCTCGTCCAGTGCGTCTTTCAGGGTCGCCAACGTGGCGCGAATGATCCGTTCGTCCGGCCAGCTGGCGCGATATACCACTGCCACTGGGCAGTCTGCTCCATAGGCCGGGGTAAGGTCCGCGATCACGTTGTCCAGATTTCCGATCGACAGGTGAATGGCCAGAGTTGCGCCGGTACGGGCAAAGTTCTCAAGAGTTTCGCCTTCGGGCATTGAAGATGCGCGGCCGGGCGTCCGGGTCAGGACCACAGATTGCGCCAATCCGGGCAAGGTCAGTTCCGTTCCCAGCGATGCAGCCGCTGCGGCGAACGATGGTACACCGGGGGTCACGCTGACCGGAATGCCCATCTCCTTCAATCGCCGGATCTGTTCACCCATTGCCGACCAAACCGACAGGTCGCCGGAATGCAGACGTGCAATGTCATTGCCAGCCTTATGCGCTGCCTCAATCTCGGCCATGATCTGATCCAGATCCATTGGCGCGGTGTTGATGATCTTTGCGCCCTCGGGGCAGTGGGCCAGAATCTCTTCGGGCACCAGCGATCCTGCATACAGGCACACCGGGCACGACGCGATGATATCACGCCCCCGCAGGGTCAGAAGGTCGGCAGCGCCGGGTCCGGCGCCGATGAAATGAACGGTCATGTTTGTCCTCCGATGGCGACGGCGCAGGTTGCAAGCCGGTCGTCCGAAATCTGTCTGGGTGAGGTCAGCCGCGCGCCTGTTCCGGCAGCGGCAAGGGCGGATGCTTCGGCTACGCTGCCGGTGCCATAGGTGGCACGGCTGCGGTTCGAGCAGGTGAGAGTGCGCTGTCCCGCCAGATCGGCAGCAGCAATGAAATGCAGGGGCAGGGCGGTCTCTGCGGCAAACTCGGACAGCGCGGCGTGACCTTCCTTGTCGGCAACAGTGGCCAGCGCGTCGACGTTTTGCCCAACGCTGGCCCGCTCAAATACAGCGCGCAGGCTGTCCACAGTCGCAGTTGATGAAAACCCCAAACCTGCGATGATCATAGGATTACGCTCCACTGCACCACCGGATATGCGGATTTCCAACCACGCCGAGGCCCCAGTGCCGAAGCCTGCGCCAGTTCGATACGCAAAAGTTCTCCGCCTAGTTTTTCGTGCCATTGCGCCAGTAAGGCTTCGCTTTCCAGCGTCACAGCATTGGCGACCAACCTGGTGCCGACGGGCAGGGCGGCGTGCAGCCAATTCAGCAATTCGGTACTCAGGCCGCCGCCGATGAATACCACATCCGGAAACCCAAGGCCGTCCAGTGCGGTTGGCGCTGTGCCATGCACAACTTGCAGCCGGTCTTGCCCTAACGTGTCGGCATTTCGGCGAATGCGGTCCGCGCGATCCTCGAGGGGTTCGATCGTGGTTGCGGTCAGGGTCGAGTCGCACATCAGCCACTCGATGCTGATCGAGCCGGTGCCGCCGCCGATATCCCACAGATGCTCGCCGCGCTTGGGGGCCAGTGCCGACAGGGTCAGCGCCCGCACGGGGCGTTTGGTGATCTGGCCATCATTCTCGAAGATATCATCCGGCTTACCCGAGGCCTTGGGCAGCGCCTTTCCTTCACCCGCAACTTCAAGCCCAACGCAGACTGGATGGTCGAACCCGCCCAGCAGGGCTTCGGTCAGCGACACGCTGCGCGACCGTTCGCGGGGGCCGCCAAGGGCTTCCATGACATGCAATTGCGTATCGGCAAAGCCAGTTTCGTTCAGATATGTCGCAAGCTCGGCCACCGCAGCGCCGTTGCGCAGCAGCAGGATGGCGCGCAATCCAGGCGAAAGATGCGGGCGCAGACGAGTCAGCGGGGCGGCGTGCAGACCGAATGTCTGCGTGCTTTCCAACGGCCAGCCCAGACGTGCCGCAGCCAGCGAGAACGTGGACTGACCCGGATGGGCGGTCCATTCTCCGGCGTCGAAGTTGCGCGCGATTACCGAGCCCGCGCCGAACCAGAACGGATCGCCCGAGGCCAGAACAACCGTTGGGTGTCCGCGAAACCCGGTCAGGATCGGCAGGCCGTCGGTAAAAGGCACGGGCCAATCTACGCGCTGTGCGCCTGTGTCGGGGATCAGTGACAAATGGCGCGGCGGGCCCATGATGATTTCGGCACGCTCCAGTACTTGACGACTTGCGGGTGACAGGCCATCCAGTCCATCTTCGCCCAAGCCCAAAACGCTTAGCCACGGAGCTTCATGCATGACCAACCTCCTGATCCTTGGTGGCACGACCGAGGCCAATGCACTGGCCAAAACCTTGGCCGATCAGGGCATCCCGGCAACCTATTCCTATGCCGGTCGGGTAGACAATCCAAGACCGCAGCCCCTGCCAGTGCGTGTTGGAGGGTTCGGCGGCGTCGAAGGCCTGACCCGTTACCTGACGGACCACGCGATCACTCATGTAGTCGATGCCACCCATCCCTTTGCCGCGCAAATGAGCACAAACGCCATTTCTGCGTGTCGCGAGGCCGGGGTGCCCCTGGTCGCTTTGACGCGCCCGGCATGGTGCGCGCAGGACGAAGATCGTTGGCAGCACGTTTCTGATATAGGCGCGGCGGTTACCGCCTTGAGCGGTCCAAAACGGCGCGTTTTTCTGGCCGTTGGCCGCCTGCATCTTGAAGATTTCGCGGCTCAGCCCCAACATCACTTCTTGCTGAGGCTGGTGGATGAACCGGATGCACTGCCGCTGCCCGATTGCGAGGCGATCGTGTCGCGCGGACCTTTCACTGAAGCAGGGGACCGGGCGCTGATGCTGCAGCATGGAATTGAACTGGTTGTGTCCAAGAACTCTGGCGGCAACGGTGCACGCGCAAAGCTGGATGCCGCGCGCGCTCTGGGCGTACCGGTGCTGATGATCGACAGGCCGACCCTTCCGCAAAGGACCGAATTGTCGAACGTGACGCAGGTTCTGGACTGGTTGGCTCATTCCGGGGTGAACCTCGGGGTATAGACGATCGGCGCGCTGTCACGGTTGATGACGCGCGTCAGGGATGACCCGACAATGACGACGGTTTGCATGTCAGCCATGTCAGGCGTCGCCTCGGCCAGTGTTGAAATCCGGATCGCCTCATCCGCGCGGGATACGGCACGCGCGAACAGGATCAGGCGCTCGGGCTCGCATTCTTCGCGTAGGATTTCCAGTGTTTTTACAAAGCCTTCCGGGCGGGATTTCGAGCGCGGGTTATAAAACGCCATCGCGAAATCCGCCTGCGCTGCTAGGCGAAGACGTTTTTCAACCAGCGACCAGGGTTTCAGATTGTCGCTGAGGTTGATGGCACAGAAATCATGACCCAGCGGTGCCCCGGCCCGCGCGGATGCCGCCAGCATCGCTGTTATGCCGGGTAGGACATCTATGGGAATGTTACGCCACTCGGAGGGACCGTTCTCTAGGGCTTCGAACACGGCCGCCGCCATGGCGAACACACCGGGGTCGCCAGAAGATACGACGACCACCCGTTTCCCCTCAGCCGCCATCTGCAATGCGTGTTGGGATCGGTCGATCTCGACCCGGTTGTCGCTGGCATGCAGCGTCAAACCAGGGAGCTCGGCCACGCGCGCGACATAGGGGATGTACCCGACCACGTCCGTGGCATCCGTCAACGCAGCTGAAACCTCGGGGGTTACGAGATCTTCGTTACCAGGCCCCAGGCCCGCAATCTTGACCCAACCGCTCATGGCCGCCGTCCCTGACCATGCACGATGATGATCGAGAAATAGGGCGTAACCTTTTCGCATGCCTCTGACAGTTTCGTCACCACCTGGTTCGGCATCTGTGCAAACTCGACGATCCATGCGCGGTCATACAGACCGGCTGTTTTTAGCGCGCGCTTCACCTTGTCGATATTGCGTCCGATTTTCATGACAACCAACGCGTCGGTCTGCGCCATGCGAATTGCCAGATCTTCTTCGGGCAGGGTGCCGACCAGTACTGTCAGCACATCATCGCCCCAGGTGATCGGGTTACCCGTTGCTGTCCATGCGCCGGACATGCCGGTAATGGCTGGCACGACCTCTACATCAGCCTGATCGCGCAAGCGGCTGTAAAGATGCATGAAAGACCCATAGAAAAACGGATCACCCTCACACAGAACCACCACATCCTCACCCTGATCCGATAGGGCTTTGAGATGCGCGGCGCAGTCTTTGTAAAAGGCCGAGAGCAGTTCGTTATAGCGCGGATCAGCCAGCGGAATTTCCGTAGTGACAGGGTATTCCATGGGAAACTCAACTGCGCTGTCCGGGATCATCCCATTGACGATCTTGCGTGCCTGACCGCTGCGACCAGGCTTGCGAAAGAACGCGACGTGACGTGCATTGCGGAGCAGGCGGTCGGCCCGCACGCTCATCAGGTCCGGATCACCGGGACCAAGGCCTACGCCGTATATCTTGCCGACGCTCATTCGGTGCGGCTCGCAATGGCGTTGATTGCGGCGACGGTGATGGCGCTGCCGCCCAGACGGCCTTTGACGATGCAAGATGGTACAGGCTGGGCCTCCCACAATGCGTCCTTGGATTCGACGGCACCGACAAAGCCCACCGGGCAGCCGATGATGGCGGCCGGGCGCGGGCAGTCGGGGTCTTCCAGCATATTCAGCAGGTGAAATAGCGCGGTCGGCGCATTGCCGATAGCGACCAGAGCGCCTTCCAGATGCGGGCGCCACAGCTCCAGCGCGGCGGCAGAGCGGGTGTTGCTCATCTCAGCTGCCAACGGGCGCACGCGCTCGTCATACAGGGTGCAGATCACCGGGTTTTCGGCGGGAAGGCGGAACCGGGTCACGCCTTCGCTGACCATCCGGGCGTCGCACAGGATAGGCGCGCCATTCTCCAACGCGGTCCGTGCGGCTGGCACGAAACCAGGTGAAAAATGTACGAATTCTTCCAGACCGACCATTCCGGCGGCGTGGATCATGCGAACCGCAACCTGCTCTTCATCAGCGTCAAAACGCGCCAGATCGGCCTCGGACCGGATTGTGGCAAAGCTTTGCTTATAGATCGCTGCGCCGTCGGTTTCGTATTCATAGGGCATCAGGTGAGGTCCATAGTCATAAGTGTTTCGGGTGTCAGCCCGCGTTGGGAGGGCTCATCCCCCGCGCGACCGTTTTTGACAAGATCAAATCGTCCGTCGTTGCCGACCAGTGTGACATTTGCCGGACCCATACGGGCACAGCCTTTGGCGCAACCGGATACATGCAAACTTCCTGGGATTTGGGCGGCTAAGACGCGGGCTACTTCGCGGGTTTCCACCTGTGCTTGCGGGCAGAACGGTGCGCCGGGGCAGGCGTCGGTTGTCATCAGCGGGTCGGTGCCATCTATGACAAAGTCCGGTGCTTGTATCGCCGCCCCACCTTCCAGCAGGATCAGTCGCCACGGAGTGACGCGCAGGGCAGTGGCTCCGCTGTTCATAACAAGGTCTAAGAGCTGCCGCGCAGGCAATTGCCCGAACGCGGCCCCGTAAAGCGCACCCAGATCGCACTCGCCGGGTTGCGGGGGTGCGCCGATGTCACCGGGCGCGCTGCCTTGCCATTCCGCAGGCAATTCCTGCGTCGCGACCACCCGCGCCATGCGGCGGGTTTCCGGCGTGAAACGCTTAGAAAACCATTCGGCCAGAGCGATAAGGCGGTTAATCGCGTTGGTTTCTGTGACTCGGCAGCCGGTCATGGCCCCGTCGGCGCGCAGGATGAGGCCATCAATGCCTGCCTCGACCCGGATATCGGCCGAATCCGCCGCCAACAGGCGCTTGGGGCCAGTGTCGATGGCAAAGCCGAATTTGGCGGGCAGCGTCGGCAATTCCTCCAGCCGGTCGATCAGTTCCTGGGTCAGCCGCGCAGTTCGGTCACCTGATCGGTACAGGGGCGACACCAAGATATTGCGGCGCACTTCAATACCCGGCTCAGCGTCCAAAAGGTTCAGCGCGGCCAGCTCGGCCAGCAACGCTTGATGATCGTCTTCTTTTACCCCGCGCAGCTGTAAATTGGCGCGGTTGGTCAGGTCGATCGTGCCATTGCCAAATCGCTCGGCCAACTCACAAAGACCACGTGTTTGTTCGGCGCTCAAACGGGCCAGACGCGGGCGCACCCGAACCACCAGTCCATCGCCCGACATCATCGGCCGATGCGCGCCGGGGCACCAACCCTGAACGACCGGGGCGCTCATCCCAGCCCCTCCAGATCGGCCCGGATTGAGTTGCGGCGGGTGTTCCAAAGGCCCGCGTCCAACAACGCGCGGAACCTGTCCTGCATCGCCTGATACGCGCGCGGGTTGGCCTCTTGCAAAAATGCGTCGACCTCGGCGTCGCCCAAAGTGGCGTCGTGATAGAGGTCGAACAGATGCGGCGCGACCGTGCCTGACAGATGGGCGAAAGAGGCCATGTGATCCAGCGTCGCCGCTATTTCCGCAGCGCCCCGGAAGCCATGCCTTTGCATGCCTGCGATCCAGTTCGGGTTGGCGGCACGGGCGTGAACGACACGGCTGATTTCTTCAGGCAGCGTTCGGGCGCGCGGGTTATCCGGGTTGGTGTTGTCCAGATGGTATAGCTTCGCAGTGCCACCGGTGACTGTCTTGGCGGCGGCGAAACCGGCCTCATGCGTCGCGTAGTCATTGGCCAACAGCAGATCGGTTTCGGTCAGATCCTGCAGGTGCACGAAACTGTCGGCATTCGTGACCCGTTGGGTAATGCCGTCCATGTCCTGTGTGATGTGTTCGCCTTCCAAAGCGAAAGAGCTGGCCTCAAGCCATGCTTCACCCGCCTGCGCGCGGGCCTCATCCGTATAGATTTCGGACAGCTGGGTCATGTTCACGCCATAGCTGCCCGGTGCCGGACCAAAGACGCGCGCTGCCGGGGCCTGCCCGGCATATGGGTTCCAGTCCGGGGCTTCGTCGCGATCCGACAACGCGCGAACAGCTTGACCATAAAGCGCTGAAAGGGTCGGGAACACATCACGGAACAGGCCTGAGACGCGCAAGGTCACGTCCAGACGTGGGCGACTGAGGTCAGTGATGGGTAGCACTTCGATGCCCGACACCCGCTCGGACCCTTTGTCCCAAACGGGTTTGACGCCCAGCAAGTGCAGCGCCATGGCAAACTCTTCGCCCGCCGTGCGCATCGTGGCTGAACCCCAGAGATCAACGATCAGCCCCTTGGGATAATCGCCCTCTTCCTGCAGGTGTCGCCGCACCAATTCTTCAGCCAGCTTTACGCCTTGGGTATAGGCCGCACGGGTGGGGACTGAGCGCGGATCGGTGGTATACAGATTGCGCCCGGTGGGCAGGACGTCTGACCGTCCGCGGTAGGGGGACCCGGACGGGCCTGCCTCGATCCGTTTGCCTGCTAGCGCGTCGATCAATGCCGTGCGTTCGGCATGGGTAGAAGGAGCCGTGTCAAAATTGGCAGTGGCTTCGGGCACACGTCCAAAGATATGCAGCCCGTCTCCGAACTGGCTTTCCTTGATGTCACAAACGAAACGATCGATTCGGGTGATCGCCTCGGCGATGCAGGTGGCCTGATCGAGACCGAGGTCGTTCTCCAGCCCGATGGCTTGCGCTTCGTCCCGAATATCTTCTTGCAGGCGATCGCGGCGCTTGGGGTCCAGCCCGTCGGCATTCGAAAACTCATCCAGCAGCGATTCCAGCCGAACCATCCGATCCGGGGTACCGCTTTCCTTCATTGGCGGTGGGATATGGCCGAGTGTGACCGCCCCGATCCGGCGCTTGGCCTGCGCGGCCTCGCCAGGGTCGTTGACGATGAAGGGGTAGATGACAGGTAGATCGCCGATCAGTACCTCGGGCCAGCATTCGTTGGACAGCGCCACAGATTTGCCTGGCAGCCATTCCAGCGTACCGTGCGCGCCGATATGGATCAGTGCATCCGCACCAAGATCTTTGCGCAGCCAAAGGTAGAAGGCCACGTAGCTGTGGCGCGGGGTACGCGACAGGTCATGATAATCGTCATCACGCAACTCGGGCGTGCCGCGTTCAGGTTGCAACGCGACCAGCGCCTTGCCGCGGCGCAGGGCGGTGAAGTGGAACGCGCCATCTGCAAAGGCCGGATCATCCTCGGGCTTGCCCCAGACGGTTTCGAGGCCTGCGCGCAGTTGTTCCGGCAAGTCTGCCAGCGCAGTAAGATATTCGCCAAGCGACCACGTAATCCGCGCGTCCAACAACGTATCAGAAATCGGCTGGGCAGGAGCGGTGTCATACCCTTCGCCCTGCAGGTCGGCCAGCATCGCCTCGGCCGAGGCCAAAGCATCGAGGCCCACCGCATGGGCCATCTGCCAGTCTTTGCCGGGATAGGTGGACAGCACCAAGGCGGGGACCTGATCCCCTTTGGGCTTGTCGTTCAGGTTCAACCAGCCGGTGACCCTGTCGACGATAGCCTCGATCCGTTCCGGTTCGGCCCGGTGGGCAAAACGGGAATACTCCAGATGCGGGTCACGCTTGCCCGGTTCCTTGAAAGAGGCGATGCCTGCCGAGATCCGACCGTCCACTTCGGGCAGGACGACATGCATCGCTAGATCAGCGGGCGAAAGACCGCGTTCCGCCTCGGCCCAAGCCTGGCGGCGTGAGGTGGCCAGAGCAACCTGAAACACCGGCACATTGGCGGCGTCCAGTGGAGAGGTGCCGGATGCGCCCTTGCCCGAGAAAGAGGTGGCATTAATGA
The DNA here is from genome assembly GCF_059610905.1 of Ruegeria sp. CDSC002. Lineage (NCBI taxonomy): Bacteria > Pseudomonadati > Pseudomonadota > Alphaproteobacteria > Rhodobacterales > Roseobacteraceae > Ruegeria > Ruegeria sp. CDSC002. The sequence continues at coordinate 296,698 of NZ_JBXWOM010000006.1, read as the reverse complement.
TCGCCGCCGGGTTCAGCGCCACGACATTTTCGCGCAGCCAATCGGCGGCAAGCGGGGCTTTCAGCGAGGGAGCGAACAGACCGACGGCCTCAAACCCGCGTGCGCGCAGGCTGCGGATCAAGGTTGCGACCGGGGCGGTGTCCGCCGAGGTAAGGTAAGCCCGGTAGAACGTTACCAAGATACGCTTTGCGTCGGTGGTGAACGCTTTATCCGCCGGGATGACGCCGCGATCCGGGCACCATGCACCGCATTCGGGCAGGGTCTTGGCCCCCATCACGGGTCCGGCATAGAGACCCGCCGCAAGCGCCATCTGGGCAAGAGCCGCTTGCGCCGCGACTTCACCGCCGGTGTCACAGAGATGCGCAAGCCGCCGCAGGGTCGAGACGGGCAGGGTGGAGTAGCCATCCAGCCGAGTATCCTCGCGCCCGTCGGCGGGTAGGACGGCCAGCGCGATGCCTTTAGCCTGTGCCAGCGCCAGAACTTGCTGCAAGCCATAGGACCAGTAAGGGACGCCGCCGATCAAACGGATCAGAATGCCCTTGGCGCCCTCGAGCGTTTGCTCGACATAAGTGTCGACAGACAGCGGGTGTTTCAACGCGGTCAGATTGGCCAATCGCATCGTCGGCATGCGACCTTCGGACCCGCCACCGCGATGCCATCCTGCCGCGAAAGCGCCAAGGTCGCTGTCCGAAAAGGACAGCACCACCAGATCCGCCGGGCTCTGACCCAGATCGGTCGGGGTTTCGGTCTCTTCTAACCCGTGGCTTTCGCGGAAGACGACGTGCATGGCTTACTCGGCGGCCTCGGTCACACCCACGAGGATATCGCGGATTGCGGCCTCATTGATGTCGTCATGCTCGGCAATGACCACCAGGCGCGAGCGGCGCTCTTCGCCGGGCTCCCACGGCCGGTCATACTGGTGACGTACGCGGGCACCAACGGCCTGCACCAGCAGACGCATCGGTTTGCCCTGAACGGCGGCATAGCCTTTGACGCGCAGAATGTTCAGATCATTGGCCAGACGTTCGATATTGGCGACCAGTTCCGCCGGGTCGGTCTGTTCGGGCAACTCGACGATGATGCTTTCGAAATCGTCGTGTTCGTGGTCGTGGTGGCCGTCGTGATGCGACGGGCGCGCGTCCATGTCATCCTCGGCGGCGGCTTCGAGGCCCAGCACGACACGCACGTCAACGGCGCCTTCGGCAACCTCAACCACGGGCAGCGGGCGCGGAGCCTCAGTCGCGATGACCTGTTTGGCTTTGGCAACGCCTTCCGGACCGGCCAGATCGGGTTTTGTCAGCAGGATGATGTCGGCGCACGAGATCTGGTCCTCAAACACCTCGGACAGAGGCGTTTCGTGGTCGATCGAGTCGTCAGCCAGGCGCTGGGCGTCCACGGCTTCGACATTTGGTGCGAAACGCCCAGCGGCGACGGCCTCGGCGTCCGCCAGAGCGATCACACCATCAACGGTGATTTTCGAGCGGATATCGGGCCAATCAAACGCCTTGAGCAGCGGTTTGGGCAGGGCAAGACCGGACGTTTCGATCAGGATGTGATCGGGGCGCGGCTCCAGCGCCATCAGCGCCTCAATGGTCGGGATGAAATCATCGGCTACGGTGCAGCAGATGCAGCCATTGGCAAGTTCCATGATGTTTTCCGCCGGGCAATCCGGAATGGCGCAGGATTTCAGGATATCGCCATCCACACCCACATCACCAAATTCGTTGACGATAACGGCCAGGCGCTTGCCCTGCGGATTCTGCATCAGGTGCTTTACCAGCGTGGTTTTGCCCGAGCCCAGAAAGCCGGTGATCACAGTGACGGGGAGTTTTTCAAGGTTGCTCATTTCAGGGCTCCAATCGGGGGAATGCGGGCCGCACAGTTTTTGCGGAAATGTTCGGGGCGTTCGCGCCATTTCACCAGACCGTCTTCAGCGGCCAGATACTTGGTGACGCCTTCAACGATGGTCTCGACATGGTCGGTCTCGTCGAGGTTTTCATAAACGAAGATCCATCGGGATGGGCCGCCACGCAAAACGATCGAGCATCCCTGATCACAGTTCGACAGACATTCCACCGGTTTCAGGTCGACGCCGTCCGGCAAGCCAGCCTGTTCAAGTGCTTTATGCAGCAAAGTGCCGGGTCGCTGGGCGTCATCTTCGATAGGTAACCCACGGCGACATGTCGTGCAGACCAGCAACTCGACTGGTGCGGTCTCGGTCACGTCTCTCATCCCCCTCATCCTTTATACGGGGGACGGGGTTTCATGCGGGCCACGCGTCTGCACATGGACCCGACACCGGAACACCCCGCCCGGTTTCAACTTCGGGTGCTGGCAGGTCTCCCGGCTTGCGGATGTCAGAGGCGGGCCTCTGTCGGATGTCCCGCCTTCCCGGCCTATTAGGCCAGTGGCTTTGGGCACCCTCTCCGGTCACGGTCGCGGGGGCGGCTGTGCTTGGCGGAATAACCGCTGGCACATTCCCTTTTCATCCATCCGGGGATGGACACCAACGCATGCGACATGCGGCACGAGCAGGGGGCTTGTCAAGCACGACTGGGGTTTGAAAACCCGCTACGTCAGAAAAGCGACTTGCCGAAGTCAGTCAGCGGCATCCGATGCGATCCGATCACGCAGCGAGGCGCAATTCAGCCCGGCCGTCGCAGATGATTCAGCACTTCTCAGTTTGGCAATCAAGTAGTGCGGTTGTGTAAATGGAATCGCTGGACCCGCAATCGCAACATGCATCTGATACTGAACTTTAGGCGTCCGAAATTGCGAAAGCAGCGCAGAAAGCTAAGTGCTTGGAAATAAATGGAGGCGAGTACCGGAATCGAACCGGTGTACACGGATTTGCAATCCGCTGCGTCACCACTCCGCCAACTCGCCTTTTCAAGTAAAATCAAATACTTGCCGTGGTGTGATCGGCGTTTTAGCAGCTTTCGACAGGAGCGTCCAGAGGGGGGAGCGCAAATTTCAGGGCCGGGTGCCAACTTAGTCTTTGGTTGCGACGTTGTATCTTGTGAAGATTGGAAAGTTTCCGTGTCTGGGCCGTTGCCGGTTTTTCAAGGATGTGGCAGAACTCAATCACCCAAGGGAGCAAGATGAGCGATCCAATGACAGATTTCGCAGCCCGCCGCCGGACGATGGTCGATACGCAGATACGTCCTTCTGATGTCACGAAGTTTCCCATCATAGACGCGATGCTGACCGTCAAGCGCGAGAATTTCGTGCCGGACGCGAAGCGCGAAGCGGCATATGTCGAGGGATTGATCGAACTGGGTGATGGGCGCTGTATGTTGGAGCCGCGGACCCTAGCTAAGATTCTGGACATATTGAACATTTCGAACGACGAGTCGGTTTTGGATATTGCTCCGGCCTTGGGGTATTCGACGGCAGTCGCCGCGCGCATGGCACAGCTGGTTGTTGCCGTGGAGGAAGATGAAAATCTGGCGGCCGAATCTCAGTCTATCCTGATGGAGGCGGAGGCTGACAATGCGATTGTCCATGTCGGCCCTCTTGAACAAGGTGCCCCCGAACATGGGCCCTATGACGTGATTATGATCCAGGGTGGTGTGGAACAGGTTCCGGATGCGTTGATCGCGCAGCTTAAGGACCATGGGCGAATTGCGTGCCTTTTTGTCCAAGGTGCACTGGGGATCGTCCGTATCGGCCATAAATCTGGGGATCGGGTGACTTGGCGGGACGCGTTTAATGCCAATGCACCGATTTTGCAGGCATTTTCCACGGACCGTGTATTTTCGCTATAGTTTTATGGCGGATTGTTCTGCCGCCTTGATTAGTTGAACACAAACGCGCAAACTGTCGGCAGAGCAGCGTAATTTTGATTTGAGAGGATTTCGTTATGAGTTCTATGGCGGGAGGAAAGCTGGTCAAGGCGCTGGCGCTGACTGCGGGGGTCGCACTTAGCTTTGTACCGGGACGGGCCGTTTGGGCCGACAATATTACTGACGCATTCATTGGCGCGTACAATACCAGCGGGTTGCTGGAACAGAACCGCGCATTGTTGCGTGCGGCGGACGAAGACGTGGCAATTGCATTGTCAGCGCTTCGACCGATCATCAACTGGACGGTCGCGATTAGCAGCAACTATAACCGTCGCAACGTCAGCGATGTGGTGACAAGAACCGACCCGAACAACTTCTTTACGGGGCTGACCCTCAGCCAACTGCTCTACGATGGTGGGGCCGCTGTTTTGGGCAAGCAATCGGCGCAAGAAACGGTGCTGTCGACCAGGCAGACCCTTGTTGATATCGAACAGCAGGTTTTGTTCCGCGGTGCCAATGCGTATCTCGAAGTGCTGCTGCAGGAAGAAACCGTACAGATTCGCCTGAACAACGTCGATGTATCGGCCGAGGAACTGCGCGCATCGCAGGACCGGTTTGATGTTGGCGAAGTCACGCGTACGGACGTTGCGCTGTCACAAGCCCAGCTTGCAAGCTCGCAAGCTGATCTGGCCGTTGCACGCGGTAACCTCGACACGGCGCGGGCGGAATACGTGAATGCCGTTGGCAAATCGCCCGGACGCACAGCTGGTCAACCGAGCCTGCCAAATCTGCCAAGCTCGGAACCGCAGGCCGTCAGCCTGGCGCAGCGAAACCACCCCGCCATTCTTTCGGCACAGCATCAGGTGCGTGCCTTCGACCTGATCGTTGCGCAACAGCGCGCCAACCTGGGTCCGAATGTCAGCCTGAACGCCGACGCCGGTATCACTGAGACCTATGACAACGATGACAATATCGAAGACGGCAGTGTTTCGCTGAACTTCAGTCAGCCGATTTACGCTGGTGGCCGTTTGGCCGCAAGCGTGCGCCGCGCCATGGCTACACGGGATGCATCGCGCGCCAACCTGTTGAATGTGCAGAAAGATATCACTCAGGGTGTGACAGATGCCTACGCCCGTTTCCAAGCCGCGTCAGCAAGTTTGCGGGCGTCGACCGAACGGGTGCGCGCATCGCAGGTGGCATTTGATGGTATCCGCGAAGAAGCTACTTTGGGTGCCCGGACCACGCTGGATGTTCTGAACGCACAGCAGGATTTGCTGGACGCGCAACTGGCCGAGGTTGCATCGCGGATCGAGCGATCGCGGGCCGCATACCAGTTAGTGCAGGCACAGGGCCTGTTGACCGCCGAACGTTTGGGACTGGCCGTGCAGATCTATGATCCGACGCTGTACTATAACCTGGTCAAGAAAGCGCCGGCTCAGGTCAGCAGACAAAGCAAGGACCTGGATCGCGTTCTCAAAGCGTTGCGTCGCGACTAAGGGCCAATACTATCTGTTGTGACGACCGGTTTGTTTGGCTACACTCAATCCTGAGGATAGAGCGGTAGAGAACAATGACGGAAAAAGTCGTGAACGGCAGAGTAGAGGACGTGCTGTCCTCGATCAAACGGCTAGTCGGTGAAAGAGGTGAGCAAACCTCGGAGTCGGCGCCTTCAATCGCCCGCAAGCCCGGGCGATTGGTACTTACCGATGCATTGCGAGTCGGCGGAACGTCCAGCATTCAGGACGGCCCGGAGAATGAAGCAGAGGTCAAAGCAGGCTACACGGCCGACGCGTCGGTCAAGCCGATGCTTCTGCGCGCGTGCGACATCGTTAATCGTGAAGACCCCGCCAACAAAGAACAGGCCGCGCCAGAGCCGCCCAAAAACCCGACCAACAGTCTGAGCGCAAAGATCGAAGCCCTAGAAGCGGCGATTGCACGCACTGAGGACCAGTGGGAGCCGGATGGCGAAAGCGAAGACGAGTACTCCGGTACTCCGGCGAAGGCCCTTGAATTCAGCGCGCGCAAAGAATTTACGGATACCGAGGGAAAGAAAGCCGAACCCACTCAGGCAAAGGCCAAAGAAGCTGTCGCGACGACCAAGGCAACTTTCGTTCGCGACCCCGAGGTGATCACCGCACCACCTGTTCACCCAGTCGAAGCAGCAGCGGAAGATTCAGCGATAGCTGGTATTAGCGAAGACGCATTGCGCAAAATGATCGCTGAGGTTGTCCGTGAAGAATTGCAGGGTGTTTTGGGCGAACGTATCACCCGCAACGTCCGTAAGATGGTCCGGCGCGAAATCTACAAAGCCCTGGCCGAGCAGGACCTCGAGTAACACTCAGACGCTTTTGGGCGTTTCTGCAAGCGCCAGAAGGCGGTCCAGATCCATATTTTGTTCAAGGTGGTCGGCCAGCGCGTTCAACGTATCTTCGACCCCGTCTTCATAGGCCAGGTCCGAGGTCACGCCCAATCGCGACAGGTAAGTCGCGCGGAATGCGTCCGAACTGAAGATACCGTGCAGGTAACTACCGCGGATACGACCAGAGGCGTTTGCAGCACCTTCTGGTCGCCCCTCGACCTCTAGCCAAGCGCGGGCGCAATCAGGGCCTTCGGTACGGCCCATGTGGATTTCGTAGCCCAACACCGGTTCTCCTCCGTTAAGGGCGCGGGCCGAAGTGAGCGTTACCTGTTTCTTCCCTGCCATCACGGTCTCAACATCCAGCAGGCCTAACGCTTCAACAGTTCCCGGTTGTCCGTCGACGCCATCCGGATCAGCGATTGTCTTGCCCAGCATTTGATAGCCGCCGCACAGGCCCAGAACATGGCCGCCCCGGCGGACATGGGCATATAGGTCGATATCCCAGCCCTGAGCCCGGAAATAAGCCAGATCGCCAATGGTGGATTTGCTGCCGGGCAGCAGTACCAAATCGGCATCACCGGGCAGGGGGCGTCCTGCTGGCACGATCTCGACCGAGACACCGGGTTCGGCAGACAAAGGGTCGAGGTCGTCAAAATTTGCCATGCGTTCTAACTGCGGAACAACCACCTTGCAGGCCCCGCCAGAGTGGGACCGGATATCCATCATATCCTCGGCTGGCAGTTTCCACGCATCATGGAACCAGGGAACGACGCCCAGACAGGGCCATCCGGTACGCGCAGCGATTTCATCGCGACCATCATCGAAAAGGGATACGTCGCCCTTGAACCGATTGACGGCAAAACCCCGGATCATATCAAGATCACCTGCATCCAATACCGCCTGGGTGCCTACGATCTGGGCAATGACACCCCCGCGGTGAATGTCACCCACCAGAATAACGGGTACGCCTGCAGCGCGCGCAAATCCCATATTGGCGATGTCACCCTTGCGCAGGTTGACTTCGGCCGGGCTGCCCGCGCCTTCGATCAGGACAAGATCCGCGTCGCTGCACAAGCGGTCAAAGCTTTCAAGCGCTGCGCCCAGCAGTTTGGATTTATCCTTGCGGTAATCGCCCGCTTTCATCGTGCCTGCGCGTTGGCCTTGTACGATGATCTGAGCACCAGTGTCGGTTTCCGGCTTCAGCAGAATCGGGTTCATGTCTGTATGCGTCGCACGCCCCGCCGCCAGCGCTTGCAAAGCCTGTGCGCGCCCTATCTCGCCGCCATTTTCGGTGACGGCGGCATTGTTCGACATGTTCTGTGGTTTGAACGGTGCAACACGTAACCCGCGCCGGGTGAAAGCCCGCGCCAGACCGGCCACTAGAACCGATTTCCCGACATTGCTGCCGGTGCCCTGAATCATGATGGACCGAACCATGGCCTGTCTCCTATGTTGACGCGCAGATGACCTGATTTGCGGGCAAAGGAAAAGCCAAAGTTGAACACGCCAGCGCATCTTTTGATCGGAGCTGCCGCCTTTGCCCGCCCAGCCCAGGGACGTATCCTGTGGGCGGCTCTGTTGGGTTCGCTATTGCCGGACCTGTCGCTTTACCTGATGGCGGGCACGTCCCTTTACGTACTTGGGATTCCCGCAAGCGTGGTCTTCGACCAGCTTTATTTTTCCGACGGCTGGCAGACCGTGTTTGCTATCGACAATTCCTTTGTCCTTTGGGGGGGTGCCTTGCTTGTCGGGGTATGGATGCGCTGGAAGGTTTGGACCGTTGGGACGTCCGCCGGGTTGCTGCATCTTTCGATGGATTTTCTGTTGCATGCCGGGGACGGGCGGCCACAGTTTTGGCCAATCAGCGATTGGGTGTTTCACAGCCCCGTCAGCTATTGGGACAGCTCGCATCACGCCTTATGGGTGGCGCCAATTTCGGCCGTGCTTTGTGTCACGTGTTACGCCATTTTGTGGCGTCGCGGCTTGTCCATCTGGGCGAAAGCGTTCTTTGCCCTGCTGCTGATGGCCGAACTGTGGGTCGCGCGGCAGTGGCTGTTGTTCTTTTGATTGATGGCATAAGAATAAGAAAAGCGCGCTCCCAGCTAGGGAGCGCGCTTTTTCATGCGAAAGTCACCTTGGATCAGGCGGCTTCTGCTTGTTGGGCCGCGTTGCGACGTTCGCTTTCTTCACGCGACAGCGCAACCGAGGTGCGCACACCACGTCCAACGAACTCCATCAGTCCGCCAACAACGCGCTCATTCGGGTCGATACCCGCGCAGGACAGGACCTCGCGACCATCACGAGAACGCGCCCAGCGGGCGATTTGTTCCGGACCATTGCCATATTTTTTGTCATCGGCAATAGCGTCATCCAGCGCAGCCAGTACGACAGCCGCGAAAAGTTTGCGTGCACGATTGCCTTGCTCGTTGTTAAAGGCAGTGCCGTCAACGAAATCTCTCATCTCGTCTTCCTTGTTGTTCTTGCTCTTGCATTTTCGGCGTGACGGTTCTTATGACCGATTAAGTGCGATTCGGATACACTTAAAATGCATAGTTGCGTTGCGTCATTTGCATAGCTTGCTGCAGGTGCAGCACTAAGTCTCGTCATCTTGTCAGGTGTGTTCCCGCCAGATATAGGAGCGGGAACTGACGCATCAACCGTTTGTGAAGGATTTAAGTCATGCCCAAGATAAATGGGAACGAAATTCGCCCCGGAAATGTGCTTGAGCATAACGGCGGGCTATGGGCTGCAGTCAAAGTTGACCACGTAAAGCCCGGTAAAGGCGGCGCTTTTGCACAGGTCGAACTGCGCAATCTGCGCAATGGTTCGAAATTGAACGAGCGGTTCCGCTCGGCTGACAAAGTGGAACGCGTGCGTCTTGAGCAGAAAGATCAGCAGTTTCTGTACGAATCTGACGGCATGCTGGTTTTCATGGATTCCGAGACATATGAGCAGATCGAATTGCCTGCGGAACTGCTGGGCGAACGCCGCCCGTTTCTGCAGGACGGCATGACAATTGTCGTCGAATTTTATGAAAGCGAAGCTCTGAACGCCACGGTGCCTCAGAAAGTGACCTGCAAGATCGTTGAGACCGAGCCTGTGGTCAAAGGTCAAACCGCCGCGAATTCGTTCAAGCCGGCCATTCTGGACAACGGTGTCAAAGTCATGGTGCCGCCATTCGTCGGTCAGGATGAGATGATCGTGGTGAACACCGAAACCATGGATTATTCCGAACGCGCCTAACCACGCGTTTGCCAGAGTAAAGAAAAACCGCGTGGACCCGTGCCGCGCGGTTTATTTGTCAGCTGCCCCGTCTGATTTGGCGATACCGTTCGGGGTTGGGGCCAAACAGTTCAAGCATCAGTTCATACTTAATGCGATTGGCGCTGACCTGCCGGTAAAAGGCGATCAGGAATGCCGTGGGGCCCTGAATGCGGCTGAGACCGCTTGTGGCGGCGACCACAGTGCCGACATCCGTTTTCCCGTTCAGAACCAAATAGCCGCCCAACATCAGGACGCCGACGGTTCCGGCTCCGTTTATGACGCTCAGTAGAAACTTGGCCGAAAGCTTCCAGATGAACATCTTGCGCCGTGTTTCGTAGATCTCGTCGAACTGCGCCTCAACCTCGCGCGCGATTTCGTTGATCCGCTCGACATTCAGCTTATCGTTGGCTCCGCGTAATATCCGGACACGTTCGGCGACAAATACATTCACCTTGCGTTGGGATACCAGCACGATGATGATCTGCGGCACGATCATCGAAAAGGCGATCATGCCCAGCCCCGGTTGTGTTGACGAGATATAGCCGATCACACTGATCAACGTGCCGATCTGAACGACCGGGTCCGAGAAAGCGCCGCCCGCGAATTTCCCCAGCTCTTCTGCCTCGGCTGAAATCGCCGTGGTCATCGTGCCCTTGCGCATCGTTTCGCCCGAGACATTGATATCTGAGGCACGCAGCAGCAGCCTTTGGCGGATCATGCGGATCAGATCTTCGCCCAACGTTCCTGCGCGATAACTCAAAAGCCACTTTAGGGCGAGGCTGAGTAGGATGACGGACATCATTCCAGCACCCAGGTAGATCAGCTTGTCCGTAGTTACGTCGGCAGAGGTCAGGTGGTTGATGATGTCGCGCTGAAACTCCAGCGGAACTGCAGCCAGACCCGCGATTGCGATGGACAGAACGATAAGGATGATCTGCCGCCCGGCGCTGGCGCGCCAGATTGCCCTGTATAGCTGGAACATACGTGCATCCGGATTGCTGAATTCAAACCAGTGTGACAGCGCGCTTGGCTATGTTCAAACCAAACCAAATCAGTCGGTTGCTCAGCCGTGCCGGTTCGGCAACACGTCAAGTGTCCAACTGTATGGTGGCGTCACCGGCCTGCATGTCGTCACCCACGCGGTCCAATCGCAAATAGGCGATCCCGCGGCCATTGGATTGGGTGAACAATGTACCCGCCGGTTTTCCGCCGGAAGTAATCGCAGTTCCAACCGCCGCAGACCCAGCGACGCTAACGCTGCGCAGACCCTTGCGCAGTTCAGTCTTGTGTTTCATCCGCGCGGTGACCTCTTGCCCGACATAACAGCCTTTCTTGAAGTCCACGCCGTTTAGCGCCTCGAACCCGGCCTCAAGGATATAGCTTTCGGGTGTCAGTTCGATTCCAGTTTCCGGAATGCAGTGTCGCACGCGGATTTCATCCCAATCTGTACCGTCGTCGCTTTCCGCACCCGCTGTAAAGGCCCGCCAGCCCATATCCGGGTGCCTTGGGTCGGGCAGGGCACCTTCGGGCGCAGGGCCAGTGCCGCGCTGCAGGTTCAGGCCGCTGTCTTCGATGCTGACATCTGCACGCAGCTTGTACATGCCCAACCGTTTGGCAAATCCATCGGCAAGGCCTTCGGCAACATCCAGCAAAACCGCGTCACCCTCGCGCTTCAGAAAGAAGTCCGCCAGGTATTTGCCTTGTGGGGTCAGCAGGGCGGCGTAGACCAGCCCATTGTCCAACCCTGCGATGTCGTTGGTGATCAACCCTTGAAGAAAGCTGTCGGTGTCCGAGCCGCTCAGGCGCAATATACGGCGGTTGGGCATCTGGGTTGTCCTCGTCTTTTCCTCGGACCTCGTGATATAGGGGTTTCCGCTGCCATGACCAGAGGGTTTCCGCCGTGCCTGCGCCGATTAGCATCGTTATCCCGACCCTGAATTCGGACGGGAACCTTCCCGCGACCCTTGCGGCCTTGATGGAGGGCCTGCATGCGGGGCTGATCCGCGAATTGATCGTCTCGGACGGAGGGTCGGCCGATCAGACTTTAAAGATTGCAGATGAGGCCGGGGCTGAGATCGTGACCGGGCCACCTTCGCGCGGGGGGCAATTGGCCCGAGGATGCGCCGCAGCCAAAGGGGACTGGCTGCTTGTTTTGCATGCCGACACGGTTTTGCAAGCGGGGTGGGGTAAGGTTGTAGGCGACCATCTTTTCACCGGAACCCCGGCTGCTTTTCGCTTGGCGTTTCGGGCGTCAGGCTTTGCGCCGGCATGGGTGGCGGGTTGGGCCAATCTGCGCAGTCGTCTTTTTGGCCTGCCATATGGCGATCAGGGCCTGTTGGTCCCGAGTGAGATGTATCGAAAGGCGGGGGGCTTTCCTGATCAACCCTTGATGGAGGACGTCGCTTTGGTCCGCAGTTTGCGCGGCATCACTTTGCTGCCCAGCCGGGCAGTTACGAGCGCGGATCGCTATGAGCGTGCGGGCTGGTTGTGTCGGGGAGGGCGGAACCTGTGGACTCTGACGCGGTATTTTCTGGGGGCAGATCCTGCGAAGCTGGCGCAGGACTATCGGCGCTGAGCGACGCGCGCAGCTCGACCACAGATTTGCCCAGACGGAACGGCGCCGCGAAACTGACCAGACATAACGCGATGATCTGCAGTACAAGTATATGCGCATTGTCTTGCAGGTATTCCCATTCGTCCTTCAACTTGCCGACCTGTTCCACCAGATCATCATAGCTTTGCGCCAGGATCAGATAGTCTCCGGCAATCGCGGGAACCTTGCGGCGCATGTTGTCGATCGCGGCCTGTGTTATGTCGTCCAGAGTGGTAAAGACTAGGAACTGATCGATGTTGAACGCATCAGCCTTGTCGGCCATTGCGCGCATTTCGTCCTGTTCGTCTTTTGCCTGACTGCCAAACAAAAAATGCAGCCCCTGCAGTGGCGCGACCTCATTTGTGACTGCGATGAACAATGGCAGGTCGGCATTGCTGGCGGTTGAGGCCGACAGGAATTCAACCTTTTCGCACAGAATGGCAGTATCTGGATCAAAGGCCGGGTCGCAAAACCGCAGCCGGAATCGCGCGGCATCGCGGTCAAAGGCCAGCCCGGCGGCGTAAGCGACGTCTATCTGGCGGTCCAGTCGCGAGCTATCCGAAGTGTAAAGCCCGGCCAAAACCGCGACCAGCGCGCCAACGCCACCCAGCACAACCCAGACGAGGTCCGCGAGTTTCCAGGCACGATGCCCGGCGGGTTTACGGAAAAGAAAGGCGGTGCCAATCGATCCAATCAGAAAGAACAGGATCAAAAGCGGCAGTTGGTTCTGGGTCACGAAACTCATGCCTTCAAAGTGACGGCCTGCCATGCGGCTGGCAACACTCCTCACGCTCAGTTGTTCTGTTTGGGTGGTAAAAAGCCGTTATGAGCCCGAGCTTTGACCGAATTTCCGGAACAGTTTGGTGCGGTCAAAAGCTTGTTCCAGCTCATCCGTGCGCTCTTTAACCGAATCCCACAGCCGTTCTTGTACTTCGGCGATGACGCATTCCATCAAAACCAGAATGGCTGCCATGGAGTCCCACGCGGACGGCACGGCAATGCGCGCAGCAAAGGTGTGTTTGGCCAGCCGATGAATGGGTGAGCGCCACTGATCGGTGAACAGAACAATTTCAGCCTCACGTTCATGGCACAGCTGGCCGATCAGCAGTGACGCGTTTTCATATCGGCGAACATCCAGCGTCACCAGCACATCATCTTTGCGTATGTCCAGCAAGTCATGCGTCCACGATGCCGCAACGGGCAGTAGTCGGACATCCGGGCGGATCATCTGCAGGTGCAGGTACAAGTATTGGGCCAGCGTACCGGTGATGCGGCCGCCGGTAATGAAAATGCGCCTGTTGGGGTCACATAACAGATTGCAGAAGCTGTCGAATTCACCGGGGTCAACCTCATCAATCGTGCGTTTCTGATTGGCGAGAGTCTGTTGGGAATACCGGTTCAGGATGTGTTCTTCGGGCAGGTCGTTCTGCCACAGGTCACGCTTGGCGACCGGCCCCGAGATCATCTCTTTCACCTCACCCCGAAGGGCGGCCTGAAACTGCGGATAGCCGTCAAAGCCGGTTTTCTGCAGCATTCGTGCGACGGTCGTGGTCGAAACTGAGGCGGTGCTGGCCAGCTCGGTGATGCTGCCAAGGCCGGCCATGGGGTAGTCGTCCAGCAATACACTGACCAGTTGACGCTCGGATGGGGTCATCTTGTCTTTGTGGGCCAGCAGCCTGTCCGTCACCCGCACGCGGCGTTCCTCCTGCATCTTTTCGATCTTAGTGTGAATAATTTTTCAGCAAGATCAAGAGTGGTGAAATTTATACAGGAAAAATATTGACAGGTTAAGGTCTCTTGTGGAAATTTTTCCACACGCATCTTAATTGGAATCGCAAGGCGGTATTTTGGACTTCGGAACAGTCGTTCACACGGACACAGTAGATGGTCCCCTTTCGGTAATGCTGGTCTGCGAACACGCGTCCAGCCGCGTTCCCGCGTTTTTGGGGGATATGGGATTGCCCGTGGACGCGCTGCAAAGCCACATCGCGTGGGATCCGGGGGCATTGGCCGTGGCCAAGCTGATGGCGGCACGCCTGTCGGCACCGCTGGTGTATGGCGGGGTGTCCCGGCTGGTCTATGACTGCAATCGCCCTCCTGAAGCCGCAGGGGCCATGCCGGCGCGCAGCGAGGACTATCAAATCCCAGCGAATGTCGATCTGTCCGAGGAAGAGCGCGAAAGCAGGATTGAGAGCATCTACCGGCCCTTCAGCAGGGCGCTGTCTGAACTAATCTCTCAAAACGGGGATACGCTTGAACTTATGGTCACGGTCCACAGCTTTACACCAGTCTATCATGGTCAGACGCGTGAGGTGGAACTGGGCATATTACACGGGACGGACGACCGGTTCGCCCAGGCAATGATGATGACAGCACCCGCCGACCAACCCTATGAGACTCGCTTGAATGAGCCGTATTCGGCGGCGGACGGAGTTGCTCATACCCTTGACGCGCAGGCGCTGCCGAACGGGCTGTTGAACGTCATGATCGAGATCCGTAATGACCTGATACAAACGCCCGAGCAGCAAGAGGCGATGGCCGACTGTCTGGCGTCATGGATCGCGCGGACCCTTGCAGAGTTTCAGAAAGGGGGCGCGGCGTGATCAAAGCGATGGCGTCATATGTCCGGATCGTCGATGCGGTCAACTACCGGATCGGACGGGTCATGATGTGGGGCCTGTTCGTGATGATGGGCATCCTGCTGTGGTCCTCGATCTCGAAGACGTTTTTCGTGCCATCGCATTGGACGCTGGAAATGGCGCAGTTCGCGATGGTGACCTATTACATTATGGGCGGACCGTATTCGATCCAGTTGGGATCGAACGTACGTATGGACCTGTTTTATCACAACTGGAGCCCACACCGGAAAGCGTGGTTTGATGCCTTCACGGTGCTGCTGCTGATCTTCTACCTGGGCGTCTTGTTTTACGGTGGGCTCGGGTCAACGGCCTACAGCCTTGGCTATTGGGGCGATGAACCGGTTTCCTACTTCATTGGCCTTCTGACAGGCACAGAGGAAATCGGGCGGCTTGAACGCTCATCAACGGCGTGGCGGCCTTATATCTGGCCAGTAAAAACCATCATGGTGTTCGGCTTCTTCCTGATGCTGCTGCAGGCGATATCGGAATTCTTCAAAGACATAGCCCGGATCAACGGGCAGGAAATCGGGGTCGTGCGGGCATGAGCCAGGAATATATCGCCATCTTCATGTTCGCGTTGATGATGCTGATGTTGTTCACAGGTCAGCGCGTCTTTGGCGCGATTGGCGCGGTGGCTACCATTGCCGCGCTGGCGCTTTGGGGCACAGGCGGGCAGGACATTACGTTCTCGGCCGCGATGAAGCTAATGAAATGGTATCCGCTGCTGACGCTGCCGATGTTTATTTTCATGGGGTATGTGCTCAGCGAAAGCCGGCTGGCGGATGACTTGTATAAGATGTTCCACGTCTGGATGGGGCCTATCAATGGTGGTCTGGCCATCGGCACCATCGGTCTTATGGTGCTGGTCTCGGCCATGAATGGCCTGAGCGTTGCAGGTATGGCCATTGGCGCGACCATTGCGCTGCCGGAACTGCTTCGGCGCGGCTACGACAAGACGATGGTGACCGGGGTCATTCAGGCCGGGTCCAGTCTTGGTATTCTGGTTCCTCCCTCGGTCGTTCTGGTCCTCTATGCGATGATCGCGCGCCAGCCTGTTGGGCAACTGTGGCTGGCGGGGATTATCCCGGGTCTGCTGATGGCTGCGATGTTCATTCTCTACATCTGGATCCGCTGCCGCATTCAGCCCGAGCTGGGACCCGCAATGGAAGACGCGCATGAGGTGCCGCGGGCCGAGAAGATCCGGCTTCTGGGGGCAGGGGCGCTGCCGCTGATCATCTTTGCGGCCATGATGGTGCCGTTTGTGAATGGCTGGACGTCACTGGTCGAAAGCTCGGCGATCGGAGCGCTGACCGCTCTGGCTGTGTCCGTCATCAAGCGCCGCATGACCTGGAAGATTTTCGAAGACTGCACCAAGCAGACGTTGGCCATTTCCTGCATGTTCATGTGGATCATTCTGGCCGCGCTGGGCTTTGGGGCCGTATTTGACGGTCTCGGCGCGGTGAAAGCCATCGACAATCTGTTCACCGATCAACTTGGCTTGTCGCCCTGGATGATCCTGATCCTGATGCAGCTGAGCTTTATCGTCATGGGCACGTTCCTGGATGACACGGCAATGCTGGTCATCGTGGCACCGCTGTATGTCCCGCTGGTCGGCGAGTTGGGCTTTGATCTGATCTGGTACGGGGTGCTTTATACGATCACGACTCAGATCGCTTATATGACGCCGCCCTTCGGGTACAACCTGTTCCTGATGCGCGCGATGGCCCCGCCCGAGATCACCCTGCGGGACATCTATGGCTCGATCTTTCCTTTTGTCGCGGTGATGGTGCTGGCGCTGACAATCATCATGATTTTCCCGGAAATCGCACTGTGGTTGCCCGGGTATGTCTATGGAAATTAACAAGAATGCTCGGTGAACGGGCACAGAAACTTTAACGGAGAGGAATTGACATGACGACAAGACGTAAGTTTCTGAAAACCGCTGGGGTTGGCGTTGCTGCCGCACCACTGGCGACGCCTGCCTTGGCGCAGAACACGATCACATGGCGGATGCAGACCTATGCAGGTCCTGCGCTAGCTGAGCATGTAATTGATCCTGCGATCAAGATGTTCAACCAGATCGCCGGTGACCGGATGCAGATCGAGCTGTTCTATGCTGATCAGCTGGTACCGACGGGTGAGCTGTTCCGCGCGATGCAGAAAGGCACCATCGACGCGGTTCAGTCGGACGATGACTCGATGGCATCACCGACCGAAGTCACCGTGTTCGGCGGCTATTTCCCATTCGCTTCGCGGTATTCACTGGACGTGCCCGTGCTGTTCAACCAGTGGGGCCTGAACGAGATCTGGGACGAAGAATATTCCAAGGTCGGCGTCAAGCACATCAGCGCCGGTGCATGGGACCCATGCCACTTTGCGACCAAAGATCCGATCAACTCGCTGGCGGATATGAAGGGCAAGCGCATCTTCACATTCCCGACTGCGGGTCGCTTCCTGTCACAGTTTGGCGTCGTGCCGGTCACCCTGCCGTGGGAAGACATCGAGGTTGCAGTTCAAACGGGCGAACTGGATGGCATCGCTTGGTCGGGCATCACCGAAGACTACACTGTTGGCTGGGCCGATGTGACCAACTATTTCCTGACCAACAACGTGTCGGGCGCCTGGGCGGGTCACTTCTTTGCCAACATGGATCGCTGGAACGAACTGCCCGAAGACCTGCAGACCCTGTTCAAGGTCTGCTGTGATCAGTCACATTACTACCGTCAGTGGTGGTATTGGGGTGGTGAGGCCAACCTGCGCGTCAACGGCACGAAGATGCAATTGACCTCTATCCCGGACGAAGAATGGGTGACCGTTGAGGAAGCTGCCGTGAAGTTCTGGGACGAAGTTGCAGCTGAGTCCGAGACCAAAGCGAAAGTTGTCGACATCTTCAAGCGTTACAACGCCGAGATGCTGAAGGCCGGTCGGCCCTATCGTTACACCTAAGAAACCCTTCTTCCCGACGCGTGGGGCACCCCGTGCGTCGGGATTGGACATCAATAAGCGACACCATTTATGCTCTCGTCTGTTCCAAGAATAGAAAAACAAAACCGGAAGCACATTTGTGCGCACCGGTCAGACGAGGTTTGAACATATGGCTATCGCGAGCTTTTTGATTGAGATTTTTGCCGCAACCATGTTGCTGCTATTTGCCGTACGCTTGGTTCGTACCGGTATCGAACGGCGTTTTGGTGCGCTGTTCCAGTCGATCCTGACGCGCCACTCCAACAGCTTTGTTGCGGGTGGGGCAGGCATGGTTCTGGCCACGATCCTGCAAAGCTCGGCCGCCGTTACGGTTTTGCTGACAGGTTTCGCTGCGGCAGGGATGGTGACGTTTGGGATGGCGCTGGCGGGTGTGCTGGGTGCTGATCTGGGCGCCGCGCTGGTCATTCAGGTTCTGTCCTATGACCTAGGCTGGCTTCAACCCGCATTGCTGGCTTTGGGCGGCTGGCTGTATCTGAAATCCGAACGGTCGAATGTCCGGCTTATGGGGCGGATCGTTCTGGGCGTCGCCTTTATCCTGATCTCGCTTCAATTCCTGCGCGAAGCAGTTGAGCCGATCCGCGAAAGCGCGTTTTTGCCCGCAATCGCGGGGTATCTTGAGACCGATTATTTCAGCGCCTTCATTGTCGGCGCAGTGCTGGCCTTTGTCATGCACAGCTCGGTCGCAACGATCCTGATGTGCGTGGCCTTGGTTCAGATCGGTGCAATTCCCTTTGCCGCCGGGTTGTCGCTGGTGCTGGGAGCAAATCTGGGTTCGGCCTTTATTCCAATGTGGCTGACGCGCGATATGACCGTCTCAGCCCGGCGTATTCCTCTGGCCAACCTCTTATTGCGGGGAAGCGCGGCGCTGGTAATGCTGATCGTCGTGAATGTTGGCGGGTTGCAAGAGGCGCTATTGGTGACGAGCCCGGCGCAGTCTCTAATTTTTGCACATATCGGTTTCAATTTGGCTGTATTCCTGCTGGCCACAGGCTTCGTGAACCAGTTGGAACAGCCGATGGCCCTTCTGATGGCGGAGCCCAAAGCCGAGGCCAATGCGCTGGATCAGTTTTCGGATGCGCTGACACCGCTGGGGGACCCCAGCGGCGAAAGGGCCAGCGTTGCGATGTCCTCGGTGCGTCACGAGCTGTTGCAGATGATCACGCAAGTCGAGCGTATGTTCCGGCCCGTTTTGGATATCTACGAACAGGATGACAGTGACGCGATTTCAGCGCTTTGGCAGCAGGACGAGCGGGTGAATACGCAACTGACCGAGATCCGCCGTTTCGTCGCGCGCATGCCGCGGCAGAATATGAGCAAAGGGCAGATCAAAGCCGCACGAGGGTTGGTCGAATATGCCATCCGTCTTGAAGCTGCGGGCGATGTCGTCTCCAACCGGATGACCCGGACGGCGCAGATCAAACACACCGAACGTTCGGAGTTCTCAGCGCAGGGCTGGAAAGAGCTGAAAGATTTGCACGCGGCCATTCTGGAAAGCTTCTCGCTGGCGCGTCACGTGCTGTTGGTGGACGACATGGATTGTGCCCGACGGCTGGTGTTGGACAAGGCCGAGGTCAAGCGGATGTCCCGCAATAGCCGCAAGGCGCACCTCAAACGGTTGGAGCGCGGTCAGACTGAGAGTTTCCAGTCCTCCGATCTGCACCTGGAAACGCTGCGGTCCATGCGTGATCTGCATGGGCACATCGCCGCCATCGCCTATCCGATCCTCTACAAAAGCGGTCAGGTTCTGGAAACGCGCCTGGTGATGGAAATGGAAAAAGAAGCCAACGATGACTGACGGCAGGTAATCGAAACCGAGGTCTCTGTAAGTGACAAAGGATACCAATGATGGGCAATGATGCGATTTTGGCTGATCTGAAAGCCAAATTCGAGGCGGGCGAGGTCGACACGGTGCTGGTCTGCATGGTGGACATGCAGGGCCGCCTGATGGGTAAGCGGTTTCACGCAGGCCATTTCGTGGCGGGCGCATGGGAAGAGACACATTGCTGCAACTACCTGCTGGCCACAGATCTGGAGATGGCGACACCCGACGGCTATGCCTCGACCAGTTGGGAGCGGGGTTATGGCGATTATGTCATGAAGCCGGACCTGAGCACGCTGCGCCCAGTGCCGTGGCTGGAAGGCACGGCGATGGTGATGTGCGATGTGCTGGATCACCACACCCATGAAGAGGTTCCACACGCGCCTCGGTCTATTTTGAAGAAGCAGGTCAACCGGCTGAAGGCCATGGGCTATGACGCGATGTGCGCCACCGAGCTGGAGTTTTTCCTCTTTGAGAAGAGCTTTGACCAGATCCGCAAGGAAGGGTTCCGCGATCTGGAGCCGATCTCGGGCTATAACGAAGATTATCACATCCTTCAGACCACCAAGGAAGAGCATGTGATGCGCCCGATCCGCAACCATCTGTGGAATGCGGGGATTCCGGTTGAGAACTCGAAAGGCGAGGCCGAGACCGGGCAGGAAGAGCTGAACATCAAATATGCACCGGCGATGGACACGGCCGAATACCATTCGATCGCCAAGAACGCGGTGAAAGAGATCGCCTGGCAACACGGTCACGCGGCGACATTCCTGCCGAAGTGGCACCATGACAAGGTGGGCAGCTCGTCCCACGTGCATCAGTCGCTTTGGGCGGATGGCAAGCCGGCGTTTTATGATGCGGATGACGCGTTGGGTATGTCGGCGCTGATGAAATGCTATATGGCTGGTTTGTTGAAATACGCCGGTGACTATACCTATTTCATGGCCCCCTACATCAACAGTTACAAGCGCTTCATGAAGGGCACCTTTGCGCCGACACGGATTATCTGGTCGGTGGACAACCGTACGGCTGGCTTCCGTCTGTGCGGCGATGGGACGAAGGCCGTAAGGGTTGAGTGTCGTATTCCGGGATCAGATATGAACCCGTATCTGGCGATGGCTGGCATGTTGGCCGCCGGGATTGCCGGTATTGAAGAAGGCCTGGAACTGCAATCGCCCACCACCGGTGATGTCTATCAGGGAGACACCGGCATGATCCCCGGCAATCTGCGCGCAGCACGGGATGCGTTGCACGGGTCATCGATGCTGCGGGCAGCCATGGGCGAAGAGGTGGTCGATCACTATACCCGCGCGGCGGAAGTCGAGATCGAGGAATTCGAGCGGGTTGTGACGGATTGGGAAATTGCCCGAGGGTTTGAGCGGGCTTGAGATTGGGTCCGGCTGGGGGCTTCGCCCGCCGCCATTGGCGCTCGAACCAATGGCGCACCAATGGCAGCCCCCGGGATATTTGTGGCTAGATGAAGCAGGGTTCCTGTTTCTTTCGGAATTGGAGTGGATATGGGGCAGATGTTGAAATGTGTCTCGCCGATTGATGGATCGGTTTTTGCTGAACGTGAGGTGTTGTCACGGGATACAGCGTTTGAAGCTGCAGCGCGATCGCGGGCGGCACAGGCAGAATGGGCGGCGCGGCCGTTGCAGGAACGTATCGATCTTGTCATGGCAGGCGTGGCTGCGGTTGGGGCGATGAACGATGAGATTGTGCCCGAGTTGGCGCATATGATGGGTCGTCCGGTACGTTATGGCGGTGAGTTTGGCGGCTTTAACGAGCGTGCGAGCCATATGGCTCAGATTGCCGAGGCGTCTCTGGCTGATATCGCAGTGGGCGAGGATGAAACCTTCAAACGCTATATCAAGCGCATTCCACACGGCGTGGTCTTTGTAGTGGCGCCCTGGAACTATCCCTACATGACCGCAATCAACACTGTGGCCCCGGCGCTGATCGCGGGGAACACTGTGATCCTGAAACACGCCACGCAGACGCTGCTGGTGGGCGAGCGCATGGCGCAAGCGTTTCATTCCGTAGGTATACCCGAAGATGTGTTTCAGAATGTCTTCCTGAGCCATGACGTGACTAATGACCTGATCGCAGGCAATGTGTTCGACTTTGTGAACTTCACCGGGTCAGTAGGTGGTGGCCAAGCTATGGAGCGCGCGGCTGCTGGGACATTCACCGGTGTTGGCACCGAGCTGGGTGGCAAGGATCCGGGCTATGTCATGGATGACGCTGATCTGGATGCAGCGGTCGATACGCTGATCGACGGTGCCATGTTCAACTCGGGCCAGTGCTGTTGTGGGATTGAGCGGATTTATGTGCACGAAAGCCTTTATGACGACTTCGTCGCCAAGGCAGTCGATGTGGTGAAAGGCTATAAGCTGGGCAATCCTCTGGACAGCGATACGACGATCGGTCCGATGGCCAATGTGCGCTTTGCCAAAGAGGTGCGCGCGCAGATTGCTGAGGCCGTTGGGGCCGGGGCGGTGGCTCATATCGGCACGTTCCCCGAAGACGATGGCGGGGCCTATCTGACACCGCAGATCCTGACCAACGTCACCCATGACATGCGGGTGATGCGGGACGAGAGTTTCGGCCCTGTGGTCGGCATTATGAAAGTGTCTTCGGACGACGAAGCCATCGCCTTGATGAATGACAGTGAATTTGGTCTGACCGCCAGCCTGTGGACCCGCGATGTAGAACGGGCCGCACGCGTGGGCGATGCGATCGAAACTGGAACCGTGTTCATGAACCGTGCCGATTATCTGGATCCGGGCCTTTGCTGGACCGGCTGCAAGAATACCGGCCGCGGCGGCGGTTTGTCCGTCATTGGCTATCACAACCTGACACGTCCTAAATCCTACCACCTGAAAAAGGTCACGGGCTAAGGGCAACGGCCTGCCCGGTTCAGACCCCCTCGGCCGGGCAGGTCTCAAATCACAAAGGAATCCTGACATGTCACTTGTTGGAAACTGGTCCTATCCGACCGCTATCAAATTCGGCGCAGGCCGCATCAAGGAACTGCCCGAGGCATGTGCTGCCGCTGGTATGAAAAGGCCGTTGTTGGTCACCGACAAAGGGTTGGCCGATCTACCGATCACCGCGGCGACGCTGGATATCATGGAGGCCGCAGGGCTAGGGCGCGGGTTGTTCAGCGATGTGGATCCGAACCCGAACGAAAAAAATCTTGAGGCTGGTGTCGAGGCCTATAGCGCGGGCGGCCATGATGGTGTGATCGCTTTTGGCGGCGGTTCCGGGTTGGATCTGGGCAAGATGGTTGCCTTTATGGCAGGGCAGACGCGCCCAGTTTGGGATTTCGAGGATATCGGCGATTGGTGGACTCGCGCCGATGCCGATGTCATCGCGCCGATTATCGCTGTGCCGACCACAGCCGGGACCGGGTCCGAGGTCGGGCGCGCCAGTGTCATCACGAATTCCGAAACCCACGCAAAAAAGATCATATTCCATCCCAAGGTTCTGCCGACAGTGGTGATCTGCGACCCCGAGCTGACAGTTGGCATGCCCAAGTTCATCACGGCGGGCACAGGTCTGGATGCATTTGCGCATTGCGTCGAGGCGTATTCCAGCCCGCATTATCATCCGATGAGCCACGGTATTGCGCTGGAAGGTATGCGGCTGGTCAAGGAGTACCTGCCACGCGCTTATGAAGATGGCACGGATATCGAGGCCCGCGCGCAGATGATGAGCGCGGCAGCCATGGGGGCGACCGCCTTTCAGAAAGGCCTAGGCGCGATCCACGCCATGAGCCATCCGATTGGCGCGGTTTTCAACACTCACCACGGCACAACTAATGCGGTTTGCATGCCTGCAGTGCTGGAGTTCAATGCGCCAGCTATCGCTGATCGGTTTCAGTCGGCGGCAGCCTATCTGGGAATTGATGGCGGCTTTGATGGCGTCCGCGGTTTTGTCCAGTCGTTCAACGACTCGCTGGGTATCCCAACTAGGCTGTCCGAACTGGGTGTGACCGAAGCAGCGATCCCGGAACTCGTGCGAGGCGCGATCATCGATCCGTCTTGTGGTGGTAACCCAATCGAATTGACAGAGGACAATCTGACCGCTCTGTTCAAGGCTGCATTGTGATCGGTCTTGCTCTGTGCAAGTAACGAAACCGGCCCGTATCTTGGGCCGGTTCCCTCTGCGCGAAAGGTTCGGACGTGACTCTGTTTGTCATTGCCATCATTTTGACGGCTGCGTTGCTGCATGCGGTGTGGAACGCCATCGTCAAAACAGCCGCCGACCGAACGACCACTTTGGGCCTTGTCGCATTTGGGCATGTAATCCCTGCAACGGCCATGGTCCTGCTGCTGCCGCTGCCCAGTGCTGAGAGCTTTCCCTATATCCTGATCTCGACCGTCGTGCATTTTGGGTACTACTACATGCTGGGCAAAGCCTATGAGCATGGGGATCTGAGCGTCGTCTATCCGATCGCCCGTGGTATCGTGCCTGCGTTGGTCTCACTCTGGGCGATGATACTGGTGGGCGAGGTTCTGCCGCTGCAGGCATGGGGCGGGATTGCGCTGATCGCGCTTGGTATTCAGCTCAGCAGTTGGAGTGCCTTGCGGTCCGGCGTCGGGCGCTGGGCGCTGTGGTTTGCGCTCGGTACAGGGTTTTGCATCTCGATTTATTCGGTCGTGGATGGCATCGGGGTGCGATTGTCGGGCAATACGCTCAGCTATTGGGCATGGGGTGCGTTCCTGCATCTGTTCATTGCGGGCTTTGTCGGCATCAAAAAACGGGACACGTTAGCACAGCTTCCTGCAAAGGTCTGGATGATCGGCATCCTGGGCGGGCTGGTGTCGATGACGGCCTATGGTCTGGTGCTTTACGCCAAGAATTTCGCACCACTGGGTGCGGTTTCAGCACTGCGTGAGACTTCAGTGATCTTCGCTGCGCTGATCGGGTTCATCTTCCTGCATGAAGGCAACTGGATGCGTCGCCTTGGTGCGGCCCTACTGATGGCCGTTGGCGTAGCCCTGATCGGTATGTCCGTCTGAGCCCAGCAGTCTTGCCGCGCGCGCCCGTCGTCTCGCATAGTGGGGGCGAGTGACGAGAGGGCGTTTTGATGACCAAAGAGATTGTTCTGATCCACGGGGCTTTTGCCGGACCTTGGTGTATGGCGGACTACGCGGGTTTCTTCCGCGCGCGCGGCTGGACCGTGCATACTCCTGCGCTGCGCTTTCATGGTGGGGACCCCAAGGCCGAGCCTGACCCCGGCCTTACGGATACCAGTGTCGCGGATTATGCCAATGATATTGCCGAGTTCGTGCAGGGCTTGGACAGCAAGCCGGTCATCCTCGGCCATGCCATCGCGGGTGTTGTGGCGCAGCAAGTGGCCGCGTGCGGATTGGCCAGTGCTATTGTCCTGATCAATCCGAACGCGCCGTGGGGCACCTTGCCCGAAACCGACGATGAACGCGCCATCCCGCGCGCGCTGATGGAGGGTGGGGCGTTCTGGAAGCAACCCATGCATGTCGAGTTCGACCTGATGGCCCCTTTTGCGTTGAACAAGATGCCCGAGGCGCAGCAGCATGAGGTGTTAGACCAGCTGGGGGCCGAAAGCGGGCGGGTGATGTTCGAGATGTTCTTTTGGATGTTCGACGATCACCACGCGATGAAGGTCGACATCGACAAGGTCGACTGCCCGGTGCTGATCATGTCAGGGACCGAGGACCGCGCCGTCAACCCCGACACCTGCCGTGCTCTGGCCAACCTGTACGGGGATCGCGCGACGTTTATGCCCGTGAAAAACCACGCGCATTTCCTGTTTATGGAGCCTGGCTGGGAGTATCCCGCCGGCCGGATTGCAGACTGGCTGGAGGGGAAGGTGGGCTAGAAGGCCCGACCTTTCAGTTCAGCGATTGACCTGAATACCGCTCTCCGGTTTCCACTTCATGGCACCGTCGCCGCCTTTGATACAACGCAGAAGGTGTTCTTCGCGCGTACTGGACGTTTCGGTCACGGTGTTGTTGCCAGAGATCACAACAAAGGCGTCCACCGAATAAGCGAGGCCATTGTAATAGCAGAACCGTAACTCTGCTCCGACCGGAATAGGCGATGCGCCGATCAGCGACTGCTGCGCGCTTGCCTGACTGGCCAGCAAGGCAAAGGCCAGCCCGAGGGTTAGTGCTTTCATATTGTCCTCCCGTTCGAAATTTATGTTCGTTCAAATTGGGTCTTGGACGCTCGGATCCTCAAAATTTGTTCTTTGATGACAATTGCGCGCAAGTGTGAACGGGATCAACGGGTTAGGCAAGGGGGGTGTTTGGGGGGCTGTTGTGGGGAAGCTCCGACCCATCCACCGAATGCATGATCGGAAGCATGTTACACAAACGCGCGACATATGCCCATGGGTGACGGGCATGACATGTGTTTACACACTTCCAGCTTTCGTCAAATGATAAGTTAAGGTGCTGAGCCCATGCTTGCTACGTTTTGTTTGGAAGGAAGTTCTAATGGATAACAACATTGTTTTATTGGCTATACTTCTACTAATTGCGGTTTTGGTAACCAAACTGCGTAGCAAACTTCGAAGAAAGCCTTATCGGCGCAAAGCAATCCAATTTGGCCCTGAAAACAATTGGGGTTTAGCGGATCCGAAGAACCAACTTGAAGCAGTTTCGTTAGTTGGATTCGAAAAAGTTAAGTTGATGAATTCATCCGAGTATCGGGTTTTTAAGTCCTTAGAAGCCATCGTTCGTGACAATGGAAATGGTCACCGTGTGATGGCACAAACCAGTTTGGGCGAAATAATAAAGCCGAGCAAAGAAGAGAGTGATTGGAAGAAAAAGAAAGATGCATTTGCTTCTATCAACTCCAAAAGACTGGATTTCTGTGTCGTTGACAAAAACGGCTTTGTTGTGTTGGCAGTCGAGTATCAAGGAAGTGGGCATCATCAAGAAAAGGCATTCATGCGAGATGCGGTAAAACGAGAAGCATTGAGAAGGGCAGGAATTCCATTTTTGGAAGTTGAAAAAGGGATGACCCCTACGGAATTCAAAGACCGAGTGGAAAAGTATGTTGTTTCCGACGACCAAGCATCACTAAAACTGCGATGAACTTGAAAGGAGCCTAGGTTCAACATTATTTTGGTGGAGGCACTTCAACCATCAAACATCCAACTCCTCCACAAACCGCGCGTTTTCCTGAATGTATTGGAACCGCAGTTCGGGTTTTTTGCCCATCAGGCGCTCGACCAGATCGCCGGTCTCACCGGGTTCGTCCTCGTCGATGGTGACGCGGATCAATTTCCGGGACGCGGGGTCCATTGTGGTCTCTTTCAAGTCCTTAGCGTCCATCTCACCCAGACCCTTGAAGCGCGAGACGTCGATCTTGCCCTTGCCGCCCAGACCTTTCTCAAGCCACTCGTCGCGCTCGGCCTCGTCCAGACAGTAGACGCGTTTAGCGCCTTGCGTCAGGCGATACAGGGGCGGGCAGGCCAGATACAGGTGGCCCGTGTCGATCATCGGGCGCATCTGTGTAAAGAAGAACGTCATCAACAGCGCCGCGATATGCGCGCCGTCCACATCCGCGTCAGTCATGATTATGATCTTGTCATAGCGCAAGTCGTCGACATTGAACTTGGTGCCAAGACCGACACCCAGCGCCTGCGTCAGATCGTTGATCTCGGCATTGGTGCCCAGCTTGGAACTGGCTGCGCCCAGCACGTTCAGGATCTTGCCGCGCAGGGGCAAAAGGGCCTGCGTTTTGCGGTTGCGACCCATCTTGGCCGAGCCGCCCGCAGAATCTCCTTCGACGATGAATAATTCCGTTCCGTCGCGTGTTGAACTAGAACAGTCCACCAACTTGCCGGGGAGACGAAGTTTTTTAGTGGCGGACTTACGTTGTGTTTCTTTCTCGGCGCGTCGGCGCAGACGTTCTTCGGACCTCAGAATGAGGAAATCGAGAATAGCACCGGCGGATTTCGTGTCCGCGGCCAGCCAGTTATCGAAATGGTCGCGGACCGAATTCTCTACCAACCGTTGTGCTTCGACCGTGGCGAGGCGGTCTTTGGTCTGGCCCACGAATTCCGGCTCGCTGATAAAGCAGGACACCAGCGCGCAGCCACCAGTGATCAGGTCGTCGCGGGTAATCTGCGCGGCCTTCTTGTTGTTGATCAGTTCGCCATAAGCCTTGATCCCTTTCAGGACTGCAGCCCAGAACCCGGCGACATGAGTGCCGCCTTCGGGGGTGGGGACAGTGTTACAGTAGGACTGGATGAACCCGTCACGCGAGGGCGTCCAGTTGATCGCCCATTCGACCTTGCCTGCTGCACCGAATTTTTCCCGAAAGTCCACGGTGCCAGCAAAAGGTTGCTCGGCATAGGTGGACGAGCCGTTCATCGTTTCCTTCAGGTAGTCCGACAGCCCGCCGGGAAAGTGGAAGCTGGCCTCGGTTGGCGTTTCGCCATCGTCGATATGGGATTTCCAGCGGATTTCGACGCCCGAGAACAGGTAGGCTTTGGAGCGGATGGATTTAAACAGCCGCGCCGGTTTGAACTTGTGATGGCCAAAGATTTCGGCATCTGCGTGGAACGTCACAGTGGTGCCACGTCGATTGGGGGCCGCGCCAACCTTTTCGACCGGACCCAACGGGACCCCGCGCGAGAACCGCTGTTCGAACAGAGTCTTGTCCCGCGCCACCTGCACGACCATCGAATCCGACAAGGCGTTGACCACGGATGCACCCACACCGTGCAGACCGCCCGAGGTCTGATATGCTTTCCCCGAGAATTTGCCGCCCGCATGTAGGGTGCAAAGAATGACTTCAAGCGCCGATTTGTCCGGGAATTTGGGATGCGGATCAATCGGGATACCGCGCCCGTTGTCTCGCACCGTCAGTGCGTAATCTGCGTGCAGCTCGACCTCAATCCGGTTGGCGTGACCTGCGACCGCTTCGTCCATCGAGTTGTCGAGGATTTCGGCCACCATATGGTGCAGCGCACGCTCATCCGTGCCGCCGATATACATACCGGGGCGTTTGCGGACCGGTTCCAGCCCTTCAAGCACCTCGATCGAGGAGGCGTCATAGGTATTGGTCGCTTCTGGCGTCAACAGATCGTCGGGCATGGGTGCTGCTCTTGTTTTTGGGTTTGGTCCCATTATGGCAGGGGATGTGGTCCGGGGGAAGGGGCGCGCGAAGTGTTGTGTGCGGTTTGTCGGCTATGATGCGCCCCGATTGGGAGCTGAGGTTGAAACGCTACATGTTTGACTAGGCTGGAACCACGGTCACAACGCCAGCCAGAGAGCCCCATTCCGATAGCCACCCTGCACAAGCTCTTTGGCCTGCAGCACATCCGGATAATCGTCAACCCAGTCGCGAAAACGGTCATTTGTGACAATGGTAGCACTTAGGTCGCGAGCGACCTGTAGAACAAGCGGGTCGGCTGGCGTTCCCTTGGGTGCGACCATAACACGGTCAACGGGCAACCCAAGCAGAGAGGCAAGGGCTTTGTCATTCATGTAGCGATCCGAGATTTTGTAGCCGACATTTGCATCGAACACGACACCGGGAGTCAGGCCGGAGGTGGTCAAAGCGTCGACAACTTCTCGCACGGTGGCAATGTCCGGAATGCCCTCTCGCCAGTGCAAAATATTTGATCCATCAACCACGGCCCAGTTCTCCGGCGCTTTCGATCTGCGCAACCATTTTCCAAGCAGCAATATCGCGCTTGCAACGGTGCAAAGCCCTGCGACCATTGCCCAATCAGAAAAAGCAGGGCGGGACAGTGCCGCGAACAGGCCGCAGATTGACAGGACAAACAAGAACAGAGGAAGGCGCATCGCTGGAAAATCAATATAGTGAAACGGGGTGTCGGCAGTTCTTTATCAGGTGGCAGTGGAGGATGCCCAGAGCGTTCTCATTGCAGTCACGTGAAATGTTCCGGGTAAGCGTGGCCGCCAAGGCCTCGCATTGTTTCTGCATTCTGTTTAGGTTTGGCTGCAAAAGCAAATGGATACGGGAGGCAAAGAGATGAGTTGGATCAGAACCATCCCATTTGATGAAGCAACTGGAAAACTCAGGAATCTTTACGACCGTGTTACTGGCCCCGGCAACAATGTCGACAACATCATGATGGTGCATTCCTTGCGACCACATTCGATGGAAGGTCACATGGCTATGTACAAGAACGTGCTTCACCATTCCGCCAACACGATCCCGAAGTGGTTTCTTGAGGTGCTGGGCGTGTGGGTCAGCGCGCTGAACAAATGCAGCTATTGTGTCGAGCACCATTACAGCGGTTTGCAGCGTTTGTTGGGCGATCCGGAGCGTAGCCAGGCAATTCGCGCGGCGATTGAGGCTGGCACGCCAGAGGAGGCCCCGTTGGATGCGGCTCAGATTGAGGCCATGCGTTACGCGCGCAAACTGACTGAGGCCCCTGCGGAGTTGAAACAGCAAGACGTGGAAGCCCTGCGCAAGGCCGGCTGGGACGACGGTGAGATCCTCGAAATCAATCAGGTCTGCGCGTATTTCTCTTATGCGAACCGGACAGTTTTGGGGCTGGGGTGTTCCACAGATGGTGACATATTGGGCCTGTCGCCCAACAACTCGGATGACCCGGCGGATTGGGGGCACCGGTAACCGGATTTAGCGCGCAATCCAGCCCATGATTGTCTGCGCCACCGCTTCGGGCTGTTGATGGTGCAGCCAGTGATCAG
The DNA here is from genome assembly GCF_059610905.1 of Ruegeria sp. CDSC002. Lineage (NCBI taxonomy): Bacteria > Pseudomonadati > Pseudomonadota > Alphaproteobacteria > Rhodobacterales > Roseobacteraceae > Ruegeria > Ruegeria sp. CDSC002. Next base: position 266,566 of record NZ_JBXWOM010000006.1, on the reverse strand, counting down.
CGTTCGGAATGTCGATGCGCGTCAGGTCCGGCGCGTAGTCTTCCAGCCCCTCAGTCGACTCTGGCAGCAACGCCTTGTCTTCACGCCCCCACAGCAACAGGTGGGGGCAGCGAACCATCAACCGGTCCTTCGGCAGCTCTGGCAGATCCGTGCGCGGTGCGCCGGGTTTCGCAACCACCAGCGGTGACGCGCGGTACCAGTTCAACATGGCCTCCAGCCGCCCGGGCCGCGCCCATTCTGTACGATAGGCCTGCATTTGCTGGTCCGTCAGCCAGTCTGTTCCCATCCCGAAACGAAAAAACTGTTCAAGCTTGGCAAAATTGTCCGCCGACAAACGCTCCTCCGCGTCTGGTGCGCGCAAGGCATTGATGTATTGCGAAGCCTCGGATTGCGCGCCCCCTGCGGCCATGGCCCGTTGGAAGGGCACTGGGTGCACGCCGTTGGCGATGATCAACCGGTCCACCAGATCCGGGCGGAACATGGCCAAACCATAGGCCACAGACGCTCCCCAATCGTGGCCAAGAACACAAACCGGACGGGCGAGCCCCTCGATCAGCGTCACCATGTCCGAGACCAGTCGCGACAGGGCATAATGGCCGACGCCCTCTGGCGCCCAGCTTTGCCCGTAACCGCGTTGATCGGGGGCGATGCAATAGAAGTGGGAAGACAGATGCGGGGCCAGGTCCTGCCACGCGCCGCTATATTCGGGAAACCCGTGAAGCATCAACAAGGGCGGAAGGTCGGGGTCCCCCCAGCTGCGCAGACGGAACCTCTGGCCGTTAAGATCAATGAACTTGTTTTTCATAGCCGAAGCCCTGTGTTGTACCTGAAGCACACGCCCAGAAAGATGTAAAAGTTTGACACCAATCAAAGCGTGTTTTTCACCCGACTGCTAGGCGTTTTCCCGGACAGTGAGACAAGGAGAACCTGAATGGAAGTAGTGACGCAGATCGAGAATGTGCAAGACCCTGCTAACCTGTCGGCGATAGCCAAAACCTCACCGGCTGAGCCTAGCCCCGAGAGAATTCGTCAGGCCTTTGAAAGCGGCAAATATCCTTATGATCGCAAGATGGCGCGCAAAGCTTATGAGGCGGAGAAGGCGCAACTGCAGGCAGAATTGCTAAAAGTACAACATTGGGCACAGGAAACCGGCCAGCGGTTTGTCTTGCTGTTCGAGGGCAGGGATGCCGCAGGCAAAGGTGGAACGATCAAACGATTCATGGAGCACCTGAACCCACGCCAAGCGCGTGTAGTTGCGCTGAATAAACCCACCTGGGAAGAGAAGGGACAGTGGTACTATCAGCGCTATGTTCAGGAATTGCCCACGGTCGGCGAAATGGTTTTCTACGACCGGTCCTGGTACAACCGCGCTGGGGTTGAACGGGTCATGGGTTTTTGTTCGCCCAACGAGTATCTCGAGTTCATGCGTCAAACACCCGAGCTGGAGCGGATGCTGGTGCGCTCGGGTATCCAGCTCTACAAATACTGGTTCTCGGTTACGCAGCCTGAACAGCAACGCCGGTTTAAAAGCCGCGAAACCGATCCTCTGAAACAGTGGAAACTGTCACCAATCGACAAGGCCAGCCTTGATAAATGGGACGATTATACCGAGGCCAAGGAGGCGATGTTCTTTTATACCGATACCGCCGACGCCCCGTGGACCATCGTGAAATCGAACGACAAAAAGCGCGCGCGCCTGAATTGCATGCGCCACTTCCTGTCTACGCTGGACTATCCGGACAAGAACCATGAAATCGTCGACAGCCCCGATCCTTTGATCGTCGGCCAGGCGCATCACGTGATCCAGCACTCGGAACATATTCTGGGCAATTCACTGCATCCTGAAACCGTGTGACAGGAGTCCTCTCAGGTAACATTTGAACCTGCGGGTGTAGTCTCAAGGTGAAATTTCGTCGTTCGCCTCTTGTCCCGGCCTCGGGCCGGGCATAAGGCTGTTCGGATGAGTAAGGTGATGACATATGGTGGCCACTTCCGGGCCATTTCTGTACTGGGCCTGCCGCTGATCGGCGGGCACCTGGCCCAATTTGCTATTGGGCTGACGGATACGGTCATGCTGGGTTGGTACGGTGTCGAGGCGCTGGCCGCCGTGACCTTGGCCAGCAGCTATTTCTTTGTGCTGTTCCTGTTTGGGGCCGGATTCGGTTTGGCTGTTATGCCAATGGTGGCGACGGCTGCGGCCGAAGAAGACGAAACAAGTATTCGCCGTACAACGCGCATGGGGTTGTGGTTGTCATTGATCTATGCGGCCGTCATGATGCCAATGCTGTGGTGGTCTTACCCTATTTTCCTTGCGTTGAAGCAGGACCCGCAAGTCGCTGAAACTGCGTCCCAGTACCTAAGGGTTGCTGGGTGGGGCCTAATTCCAGCGCTTTTGGTGATGGTGCTGAAATCCTATCTGGCCGCGTTAGAGCGGACCCAGATCGTGCTCTGGATCACCGTGGCCGCTGCAGTGGTCAACGCGATCACCAACTATGCCCTGATCTTCGGCAATTGGGGAGCCCCTGAACTGGGTGTAATGGGCGCCGCCATCGCGTCGGTTGTCACTCAGGTCGTATCGTTGGTTTGCGTGGTGATCTACGCCATGCGCGTTCTGCCCGAACATAGCCTGTTCCAACGGTTCTGGCGCCCAGATTGGGAGATGTTCCTTAGTGTCCTCCGCCTTGGCGTGCCGATTGGCCTGACGACCCTGTCCGAGGTCAGCCTGTTCGCAATGTCAGCGATCATGATGGGCTGGCTGGGTCAGGTTCCGCTGGCGGCACATGGCATTGCACTGAATTTGGCATCCGCGACGTTCATGGTGCATCTGGGGTTGTCAAACGCTGCGACGATCCGGGCAGGGAACGCGTTGGGCCGGAAAGATAGGCCACATCTGGAACGCGGCGCGATTGCGGTGACGGGGATGTCTTTGGTGATCTCGGTCCTGACTGTCATCCTGTTCCTTGCCTATGCCGAGCCTTTGATTTCCCTGTTCATGGAACCGGATGACCCGCAGCGTCCGGAAATCCTGATGATCGGTACAGGCCTGCTGGCCATGGCGGCGTTGTTCCAATTGGTGGACGGGGCACAGGTCATTGCTCTTGGCCTTCTGCGTGGGTTGCAGGATGCAAAGGTCCCGATGGTCATGGCCGCGCTCAGCTATTGGGGCGTGGGGATTACGTCCTCGTACTACTTTGGCTTCGTGTTGGGCATGGATGGAATCGGAGTCTGGCTGGGCCTTGTTCTGGGCCTGGCCTGCGCAGCGGTTATGCTGATGGCGCGGTTCTGGATGCGCTCGGTCCGCGAGGTCGGTGTGCCCGCCGAGTAAGATTCGGCGGGTCAGTCTTTGCCGAAGCGGTCTGCCTTTTTTCGCACCAGGACAGAGCGTAGATCATGCATGGCCAGCAGCAACCGGTCGGTTACGTCCTCAAGCTGTTCTGGTGTCGCCTTGGATTGCGCCCATTGCGTGGTGAGGTTCAGATAATCAACCGCGCGGTGAATGTCGTCGATGTCGCGCTGGGCCAGCAACGCTTTTCGCGCCTCCATCCAACGGGCAATCTCGGCCTTGTCGGCGTCGGACAACGTGCGTTGGCCTTGCGGTTTCACCTCGCCATTGCGGATGTTGATGACCGCGATCTGATCCATCTCGATCCGGCGCTGGCGGTTTTCAGTGTCGACCCTGAAAACCGCCGCACCATTCTCGCGAACGCGGAAATAATATTCGGGCAGTTCCGACGTCATTTGCCCTTACTCAAATCAATGATGCGCAAAAGCGCTGGATGCGGGTGCAGGCTTCGGTCAGCGCCTCGTCCGAGGTCGCATAGCTGACCCGAAAGTTTGGCGACAGGCCAAAGGCCGCACCGAACACGACGGCCACGTCCACCTCTTCCAGCAATGCGGTCGCAAAAGCCTCATCCGAGTCAATCACAGTGCCTGCGGGGGTGGTTTTGCCAATTAGCCCGGCAATGGATGGATAGACGTAAAACGCGCCCTCAGGGGTTGGGCAGCTGATGCCGTCGATTTCGTTCAGCATGCGAACAACCAGATCACGGCGGCGTTTGAACGTTTCGTTGTTGGGGGCCAGGAAGGACTGAGTGCCGTTCAGTGCTTCAACCGCCGCCCATTGGCTGACCGAGCAGGGGTTCGAAGTTGATTGCGATTGGATCTTGCGCATGGCGGCGATGACCTCGACCGGTCCTGCCGCGTAACCTATGCGCCACCCAGTCATGGCGTAGGCCTTGGAGACACCGTTGCAGGTCAGCGTCCGGTCATACAAGCGGGGTTCAACTTCTGCCGGTGTGCAGAATTCGAACCCGTCATACGCCAGATGTTCATACATGTCGTCGGACATGACCCAAACATGCGGATGGCGCATCAGGACGTCGGTTAGTTCTTTCAGCTCTTCACGGCTGTAGCCTGCACCTGTGGGGTTCGACGGTGAGTTGAAGATAAGCCACTTGGTCTTCGGCGTGATCGCAGCCTCAAGCTGATCTGCAGTCAGTTTGAAGTTGGTCTGGATCGAAGTTTCCGCGATTACCGGAGTGCCTCCGGCCAAAAGCACCATGTCGGGATAGCTAACCCAATAGGGTGCAGGGATCACAACCTCATCGCCCTCGTTCATCGTGGCCATCAGGGCATTGTACAAGGTTTGCTTGCCGCCGGTGCCGACCGAAATCTGCGCGGGCGTGTAATCCAAGCCGTGGTCACGCTTCATCTTGGCGCAGACCGCTTGTTTCAATTCTGGGATGCCGTCAGGCGCAGTATATTTGGTCTTCCCGGCTGCGATGGCCGCTACTGCTGCGTCCTTGATGTTCTGCGGAGTGTCGAAATCGGGCTCGCCCGCGCTTAGGCCGATGACATCGCGCCCGGCAGCTTTCAACTCGGCCGCTTTAGCGGTTATCGCAATGGTGGGCGATGGCTTCACGCGTGACAGTGTCGCAGAAAGGAAACTCATGGTCGGCCTCGATTTGTATGTTCAGCTTGACTGTCATAGGGTGCGCTCGAATGACGATCAAGCGATATGAATTATGGAATTGGAGAGCCCGATGAACGACGAGAATGACTGGTACGGACCGGACTCTGCGACATTCGGGGACAGGCTGGCAGGGGCACGCGAAGCGGCTGGTATGACCCAGGCCCAGATGGCCCGCAGGCTTGGCGTGAAAAAGACGACAATTGCAGCCTGGGAAAATGATCTGTCCGAGCCACGCGCGAACCGTCTTTCCATGATGGCAGGCATGGTCAACGTGTCGATCATGTGGCTGCTGACCGGCGAAGGCGAAGGCATGGATGCCCCCGTCGAAGCGGAAGAAGGCGCACCCGAGCTTGCGGATGTCGTGGCTGAGCTGCGTTCCATTCGCGGTGAAATGCGCGCCAGCGCCGAGCGGGCCGCGAAGCTGGAGAAAAGGGTGCGTCTGATGCTGGAGCAGGGTCGGTGAACGAACCACGGGACGTTCGTATAAAGCGGCTGAAGATGCGATCCATGCGGCGTGGGATCAAAGAAATGGATCTGATCCTGTCAGCCTATGCTGACCGAAATCTGACGGCTATGGAGCCGTCGGATCTGGATAATTATGATGCGTTGCTGCACGAAAACGACCAGGATCTTTATCAGTGGGTCACAGGGCAGGTGCAGCCGCCCGAAACCTATTCCGAATTGATCTCGGACATCGCGCAGACCTTTCAAAAATAAAAGAAAATCCGGCTTAACCGATTTTTCGGGATTTCCATTCATCCTGCCTTAAACAGCGCGACTGAATCGGAGGATCGGATGAGTATGGAAATGCAGGTCTCCGCGCCGGGAACCAAGGGGTTCATGACCAGCTATCTTGAGGCACTTGCCTTGGTGGAACGGCTGCACCGGTTGCTATTGGACGTCATCAAGGATGAGTTTGAGCGTGTTGGCGTATTGGAGATCAACGCCGTGCAGGCCTTGCTTTTGTTCAATATCGGCGACCATGAAGTTACCGCGGGTGAACTGAAAAGTCGTGGGTATTATCAGGGCAGCAACGTCAGCTACAACCTGAAGAAACTGGTCGAAATGGGGTACATGCACCATCAAAGATGCGAGATCGACCGCCGTTCCGTAAGGGTTCGATTGACCCCACGCGGTCGTGAAATACGCGATGTCGTATCCGAGTTGTTTTTGCGCCACGCTGAGGGGCTGCAAAATCGCGGCGTGTTGGGGCTGGAAGGCATCGACGACATCACCACATCCCTGCGTCGGGTCGAGCGGTATTGGACGGACCAAATCCGGTACATCTATTGATCAGGGGCGCAGGGAATCTGTGGCGTCGGACAGGGTTAGCCCCTCCAGCTCGCGTATCAGTTTTCGGGTCATCGCGACCTCATAGGCCTCAAAGCCCAAAGCGACTTCGACGAAGGCTCCGGGCCCCAGAATAACCCATGTGTTGTAATAGGCGGAAAGCTCACCGACCTGGACATAGCGTTTGTCGCCATGACTGGGATCGTCTGCTCCGATCACGAGCCCGTTGATCGTGATGCCGGTGTTTTCCAGTTCGGCTTTCACGCTGCGTGGATGAGGGCCCAGATTGTGCTTGCCGTCCCCTGACAGATCCAATGTGCGTTTCCAGCAATTCGGTTGCTGCGACAGTAGATTGGCTCCGAACCGCATTGCCGACCCAACAGCCGTGCCCTGTGGTGCGTTACCCCGCGCGACGGTCTTCAATTGGTCGCTGATCCGTGCAAGATCTTGTGCCGTGCGGATCTTAGTCCAGTTTACCAACATGCGTTGATGGCGGGGCTCGCTCCATTCGTAGATCGCCAATCGCACAGGCGCGCCGATGTCGGACAGGATCAGTTGAACAACTTCAGGGCGTTGCAAGGCCGCAGCCAGACCGCCGGTTTGCATCTTATACTCGGCGCTGTCGACCGAACCGGACACGTCCAGCCCCAACGCCAGTGCTTGCCTGCATTCCGACGCAGCGGCGCTGGCGAACATGGAAATTATCGCGGCCAGGAGGCGGATCATTGATGTGCACCCTCCTTCAACGCACCGATCTGCAACCCTTTCAATTCTCGTTCCAGCTTGCGACGCATCGCGCGCTCAAAATCCTCGAACCCTTGCGCGATTTCCAGAAACGCACCGGGGCCGTGCAGAACGTTGTTCTCGAAGAACGGGATGAGGAACAGCTCTCCTTCAAAGTCTGCAGCGTTGATTACCAACCCGTTGACCACGACGTTTTGAAAGGGAAAGTGCCGGTATGCAGAGTCCGGCCCATAGCCGTCATTGTTTGAGCCATCCCCGGACAGATCGATAGTTTGGAACAGGCAGGGCGGTGCTTGCTGCATCAAAGTCGCGCCAAATGCCAAGGCATAGCCCATTGCTGTGGCTGAGCCACTATCCGAACGAACAGATTGTTGCACTGTTGAAGCTGCAACCAGCAGGTCGGCTTCGGTGTTGATCATGGTCCAGTTCAGAACAACGCGTTGTGTGGTGCGACCACTCCACTCATACACGGCCAGCGCCACCGGTGCGGGCGAGGCAAAAAACGCCTCGACCACTTCTGGTGCGATCAATGCAGCCGCAAGACCCTGCCGTTGCAAAACGTCTTCGTTCTCGTCCACGGAAGTCGAGATATCCATAGCGAGTGCCAGTGCAAGCCGGCAGGTCTCGGCCCGAAGGGGGCTGGCCAGAACGGCCAGACCCAGTGCTATCAGCCAGCGGATCACCAGGTGCCGCTGCTTTCCATGCTGGCCCAGGGTTCAGCTGGTTCCAGCGCTTCGCCGTTTTGCAGCAGTTCGACCGAGATATTGTCCGGAGACCGCACAAACGCCATACGACCATCGCGCGGCGGGCGATTGATCACAATGCCGTTGTCCTGCAAGTGCTGGCAAACCTCATAAATGTTGTCGACCCCAAAAGCGAGATGCCCGAAATGTCGGCTGTCGCTGGGCAAAGTGTCATCCCCATCCCAATTGTGGGTCAGCTCGATCGGCCGATCCTCTTGTCCCGGGGGGGCCATGAAGATCAGCGAAAATCGGCCCGCTTCGCTGTCATAACGGCGGGTTTCCTTCAGGCCCAGCAGTTCATAGAACGCCATCGACTTCTCCAGATCCTTCACGCGGACCATGGTGTGAAGATATGTCAGCCCCATTGTGGCTTCCTTTCTATTCAGGTGATGGGCTGCAGCTTAGCGCGCGGGCCAAGCGTGTCGAGGGGCAGGGTGGACACAATTTGGAAATTACGACGCTTGGTGCACATGTCGCGGTTCCTGTCTGTGAATTGCCGATATATAGTGGTGAGCGACTCATTGCTGGAAAGGAACATTCATGCCGCTGTCCTCTGACCAACTGGCCGAGATCGAAGCGCAACGGGCGCAATCGCATCCAACACGCCGCGTTGTGGCTGAGGGGATGGAAGACCACCTCTATACCGCGCATCAAGTACTGGACCACGGATTTGTGCGCGTCATTGACTACATGGGGGATGACGCAGCAATTTGTCAGGCGGCACGTGTATCTTACGGCAAGGGCACCAAATCGGTGCAGAACGATGAGGGTCTGATCCGCTATCTGATGCGGCACTGGCACTCGACCCCGTTCGAGATGTGCGAAATCAAGCTGCACGTCAAACTGCCGGTCTTTGTGGCCCGTCAGTGGATTCGTCACCGCACCGCCAACGTGAACGAATACTCAGCCCGCTATTCGATTTTGGACCGCGAGTTCTATATCCCCGCACCGGACCACGTGGCCGCGCAGTCCGAAGTGAACAATCAGGGCCGCGGCGACGCCCTGCAAGGCGAAGAGGCAGCCCGCGTTCTGGAAATGCTCAAGGCCGACAGCGCGCGGTGCTATGACAATTACGAAGCCATGATCAACCAGGATGGTCAGCAGGGGCTGGCGCGAGAATTGGCGCGCATGAACCTGCCTGCGAATATCTACACGCAGTGGTACTGGAAGGTGGATCTGCACAACCTGTTCCATTTCCTGCGCCTGCGGGCCGATCCACATGCTCAGTACGAAATCCGAGTTTACGCCGACATGATGTGCAAGATCGTCGCCGACTGGGTGCCCTTCGCGTATAGAGCGTTCGAAGATTACCGTTTGGGTGCGGTCAACCTTTCGGCGCAGATGGTTGATAGCCTGCGACGCATGTTGGCCGGTGAAACTGTGACGCAGGAAAACTCGGGCATGACGGCACGGGAATGGCGCGAGTTCGAGGCTGTCATTCGCGAGGGTTAAAGCCGACAGAACTCTTTCTTCTGATGTCATGACGCCTTTTCGAGTGGTTCATGACATCAGTCATCAGTGTGATGTGAGAACGCTCGGAAATCGTGGTGTTCGGCTAAAACGAAAGCACTCATGCCGATACCAAACCGACGCGAGGGTAAGGTTTCAAACCCTTGAGAATGGACAACGGCCGGAAATTGGCCGTTGGCCTGCTTTTAGTACCCGCAGATGACGGGGTGTTTTATAACGGCTTCAAATCAGAGGCCATTTGTCGGCCGTCGCGTCCGTCTTCCAACTCATACGAGACTTTCTGATTGTCAGCGAGTCCGGTCAGACCGGACCGTTCTACGGCCGAGATATGAACAAAAACGTCCTTGCCACCTTCGTCAGGGGCAATAAACCCATAGCCTTTCGTGGTATTAAACCATTTCACGGTGCCAGTTGGCATTTCCCGTGTCTCCTTCTACTTACACGTTGTCCCACAAATTGGTGGGGGCAGTGGTTGACGCAACCACAACGCATCACCGCTTCGCCCACACGACGCAGCCCGAATTGTGTGTTTCGTCTTTTTCAACATTGCACGGTGAAGTAAAAAATCAAGAATAACTGGATGTAGCAGGCAAAAATGCCAAAAATTCATACAAGTACAGGAACGGTCCCAAAATGCGTCTATATGGCCTGAGAAACTGCGATACTTGCCGTAAGGCACTGAAAGAAATTGAAAATATTGAATTTGTAGACGTTCGCGCGCAAGGAGTTCCCGATTCTGTCCTGACAGAGGCGTTTGATACGTTCGGCGAAGCTTTGCTCAATACCCGGTCGACAACTTGGCGTGGATTGGACGCGGAACAACGCACGCGACCACCGCTGGAGTTGCTGAAGGAACACCCGACTTTGATGAAGCGCCCCTTGATCGAGGATGACGGTACGTTGTTGTTGGGCTGGACTGCGAAAACCAAGGCAAGCCTTGGCGTTGCCTGATCGGGCGCTTATGTGACTGACGTAAATATGAGGGTTTAAATGCGCAACGCATCAATGATTTTGGGCGTCATTGCCGGTTTGATCGGAATGATTGTTGGCTTTTTTGGCTATGGCTATATCGAATTCATAAACCATTACGGCGAGATCGAAGGCCTTGCTGAACAAGTGGACAACGTACAGTTCATCCAGACTGCTTCCATAATTGCGCCTTTGCTGGCCATCGCGGGGGGCGCAATGGCCCATGCGCGGGCTCTGATCGGTGGAATATTGCTGCTGATCTCAGCCGTCGGGATGTATTTTGCGTTTGGCTTCAACGTCTTCACGATGTTCCCGGTGGCCTTTGCCGCGGTGGCGGGCATCCTTGGGCTGGCTGCGGGAAAACCGGACGAGCCCAAGGCACATTTCTAGGTCACTTGATACGCAGGATTCGGTCGGCCGAGAGCGGACCTGCACCGTTAATGACGATGACGAGGAACAGGAAAGTCCACATCATGCGTTGGTCTATCAGTGAGATCGCATTGTCGAACAGGCTGCCAAGTTTCACGCCATGCCCGGTAACGTCAGTAGCGGTCTGAACCCAGATAAAACCGATCATGCCCAATGCTGCCAGGCGTGTAAGCAGGCCAATCAGCAGCAGCGCGGGCAGAACGAACTCTGCAACGGTACCCAGGAAAATCACGATACGCTGAATAATGGTCAGCTGAGAAATATCGTACAAGGCGGCTTCGGCCGCTTTTGGGAAGATCTGACCAAATGCGCCTGCAGAAGGCGAAAATATCGAACCGTCGATTTTCGTCATTGCTGAATTCCAAAAATAGAACAGCAGAACCGCGATGAACACGACCCGTGCCAGAGTCGGTGTCAACCAGCCAGAGGTCAATTCCAACCTTCCCAGGGTATTGTTGTGCAATGAGATCAGGGCAGTCATGTTGCCAGCCTTTCGATAGTCACAGAGGTTATTGCGCCGCCCTGCAAAAGCAGCGCCAGAGTGGCCCCAAGGTCAAATTCGGGGAATACGGTAGAGGTTTGTTCGAATGCCTTGCCAATGGTAAGCCCGGCCTGAACGTGCGCGATCCAGTCCGCTCCGCCTTTGGGCAGCAAATGCGGGGCCGGGTCGAATTCGGGACGGGTGATCAGGATATCTTCGGACCCGGGGGCAGGTTTTGGTGCACTGTCTTCCGAATTGAAGCGCCAGATCGAATACAACGGCCAGTCCGAACGAAGAACTTTCATGGATGGCGCAAAATCCAGCTTCGCCAGAACGATTTCTTCCGGTGGGATGGCCAGAGCATCAAGCGGTGCTGTCTGGCTGTCGGCAGAGTGGTAGGACCGGCGCAGCGCCAGTTCCAGACGCGCGACGTCGGCAAGGTAGCCAAGGTGCGACAACTGCTCCATCCCGGCAAGGAATTCGGGGAATTCCTCACCGTAGAACATCATCAGCGGTGAAGAAGGGGGGTGTTTGCGCAGGAAAAGCCCGGCAAGCCCATCCATGTTCTGTGTGCCCAACAGTCGTGCGATCACGGGAAAGGCCTGATGCATCGCTTCGGTCAGCGAAACAGCCACGTTGTTGCGGTAAACGCTGAACCGCCGCCCGGCAGGGCGTTCTGCGGCATCCCACAAACCGTCCGGAACGGCCGCCGATGGGTCAAGCAGGGCTGCGCAGAATGTGGTTTGCGAAACGCTCATGCGGGGATGCGGTCCAGTGCCGCCTGCACCCGATCTGCTTCAGCCCGAAGAACGGACCAATCGGGTACGTCCGTATCCCATTCGATCAGAACGGGTTTGGGACCGGAACGGTCCAACACGTAATCCAGCAACGTCCACACCGGATCAACGACTTCGCGACCGTGGCTGTCGATCAGCAAGGGACGACCATGGTCGTCTTCGTCTTCGTCATGACCGCCAAGGTGGATCTCGTGGACATTGTCCAGCGGGTAGGCGTCGATGTAGCTCTGCGGCGAGAAGTCCAGATTGGTGGCCGACACAAAGACGTTGTTCACGTCCAGTAAAAGACCACATCCTGTCCGACGTGCGATTTCCCGCAGGAAGTCAGGCTCGGACCATGTACTTTCTTCAAAAGCCAAATAGCTGGATGGGTTTTCCAACAGCATTTGCCGCCCCACGGTTTCCTGAACCTGGTCTATATGGGCACAGATACGCTCCAGCGTTTCGTCCGTGTAGGGCAGGGGCAGAAGATCGTTCAGGAAATGACTGTCATGGGTCGACCAGGCCAGATGCTCGGAAAAGCTGGCCGGATTCAGCCACCCCACCAAGTGTTTCAGGCGCGCCAGATGATCGGTGTCCAGGGGGCCTTCTCCACCGATCGAGAGGCCAACGCCGTGGACGGAAATGGGGAATTTTTCAGAGAGGTGGCGCAATTGAGCCAGCGGCCTGCCGCCATCACCCATGTAGTTTTCGGCGTGGATTTCAAGCCAGCCGACCGGATGCGCATGGTCCAGAATCTGGTCGTAATGCTGGGGTTTATACCCGACGCCCGGTGCCGCGGGCAGCCTGTTCGATCGAAGTGAACTATCCAGCATGTGCAAATCCTCCGGTCACGAAAAGAGGCGGGCGATAGGGCCCGCCCCTCCGATTCTCAGATGCTTGGGCTTATGCCGGCAGGTCGCGCTCCAGCGGTTCCAGCGAACCTTCACGCGCTGCACCATCTGCCGACTTGGGCAGTTCGATATCGGCGCAGGTTCCAGCGTCGACCAGAGTCCAGGCATTGCCCTGATAGTCAACGGTCGAGGTGCCCGCGCAGGTGGTGCCGGGGCCTGCGGCACAGTCGTTTTGACCGGCCAGCGAAACGCCATAGCATTTCTCTTTGGCTTGTGCGGAGGCGGTTGTGGCGACGCCGGATACGGCTGCTGCAACTGCGCTTGCGATAACCAGGGTTTTTGCGGTGTTCGACATCTCGGTAATCCCTTTTGATGACTGCGTATGTCTTCTTGTGACAATGACAAAGGTAGTAGCTAAATCGGGGCAGGTGAATTCACGAGCCCGTGTCTCACAACCCCGTCAAAGAGCGTAATGCCCTCTTGAAGGTTAACAAACTGTTTTTGAAATGAAAAATGGAAAATGTTTCAATCCGGCCTCTAATTCGAGGCCGGATTTCGTGCAAATTATCGCCGAATGTTACAGAAGGTCGGGCGGGGTAGCCGCCAAAGACAACTCTTTTGTTACAGCCTCAAGCGATTGAACCTGTGTCTGTTTTTCGCCAAGGCGGCGCACACTTACGGTACGCTCTTCAACTTCGCGGTGACCGACGGCGAGAATGATCGGCACCTTGCCGACCGAGTGCTCACGAACCTTGTAGTTGATCTTTTCGTTGCGAATATCCGCCTCGGCCCGCACGCCAGCAGCCTTGAGCGTTTCGACAACTTCCAAAACATAGTCATCCGCCTCTGACGTGATCGAGGCGACCACGACCTGACGCGGGGCCAACCAGAACGGCAGTTTGCCAGCATGTTCCTCGATCAGGATACCGATGAAGCGTTCGAACGAGCCCAGGGTCGCACGGTGCAGCATGAACGGACGGTGCTTGGCACCGTCGGCACCGATAAAGTTCGCATCCAGACGCTCGGGCAAGTTTGGATCAACCTGCAAGGTGCCGCACTGCCATGTCCGGCCGATCGCGTCGGTCAGAGTGAATTCCAGCTTGGGGCCATAGAACGCGCCTTCGCCTTCCAGAACCTCATAGTCATAGCCCGCTGCCTTACAGGCATCCCCCAGCGCCTTTTCGACCAGATCCCAGCTTTCGTCCGATCCGATCCGTTTTTCCGGTCGGGTCGACAGCTTGATTGTCCAATCATGGAACCCGAGGTCAGCATAGACCTTGGACAGGAACGCAATGAACTTGGCGGTCTCAGATTCGATCTGTTCCTCGGCGCAGAAGATATGGCCATCGTCCTGCGTGAAACCACGGACCCGCATGATCCCATGCAAAGCGCCCGAGGGTTCGTACCGGGCGCACGATCCAAACTCCGCCATACGGAGGGGCAGGTCGCGATAGGACTTCAGGCCCTGATTGAACACTTGCACGTGGCACGGGCAGTTCATCGGTTTCAGCGCATTGATCGCCTTTTCGCGGGCGTGTTCTTCGTCGACTTCGACGATGAACATGTTCTCTTGATATTTGTCCCAGTGGCCAGACGCTTCCCACAGCTTGCGGTCCACGACCTGCGGCGTGTTCACTTCGACATAGCCGTCTCGTTCCTGCATCCGGCGCATATAGTCCTGCAGGGTGGTGTAGATCTTCCAGCCGTTCGGATGCCAGAAGATCTGGCCCGGCGCTTCTTCCTGCATGTGGAACAGGTTCATCTCGCGGCCCAGCTTGCGGTGATCACGCTTGGCAGCCTCTTCCAGCATATGCAGATGCGCTTTAAGCTTTTCCTTGCCGGTGAAGGCCACGCCGTAAATGCGCTGCAGCATCGCGCGGTCGCTATCTCCACGCCAGTAGGCACCAGCAATGCTCATCAGCTTAAAGGCGTCGCCCGGCAGTTGGCCGGTGTGCTGCAAATGCGGGCCGCGGCATAGGTCCTGCCAGTGACCATGCCAGTACATGCGAAGCGGTTCGTCACCCGGAATGGCTTCGATCAGCTCGACTTTGTAAGGCTCGTTATTGGCCTTGTAGAATTCGATTGCGCGCTGACGGTCCCAAATTTCGGTGGTCACGGGATCGCGCTTGTTGATGATCTCTTTCATCTTTTTCTCGATAAGGCCGAGATCTTCGGGGGTAAACGGTTCTTCCCGGTCGAAATCATAGTACCAACCGTTGTCAATCACGGGGCCGATGGTGACCTTGGTTGCAGGCCAGATTTCCTGTACCGCGCGCGCCATCACGTGCGCCAGATCGTGACGGATCAGCTCGTTGGCCTGTTCCTCATCTTTCATGGTGTGGATGGCGATCTGCGCGTCAGATTCGATGGGCCACTGCAGGTCCCAGTGCTGGCCGTTCACGGTGGCCGAGATGGCCTTTTTGGCCAATGAGTTCGAGATATCAGCAGCGACCTGAGCTGGCGTGACGCCTGCGTCATAGGATCGTGCATTGCCATCGGGAAAAGTAAGGGAGACTGACTGTGAGTCCAGGGCCATATCGGCTCTCCTCGTCGGTTTGGCGCCCACTGAACGCCCGGTTGCGGGTTATGTGTGTTCGATCCATTTGGCAGTTGCAGCATGACCTGTCAAGCACCCAGCCGCGTTGGGGCTGACGCGGCGGGAGGTTCGAATTCGGGAATTGCAGCCACCGGGCAGCCGTGCATGATGAACCCCAAAAGGAAAGAGGGCGACATGGCAGCGACGGATTTTCTGGAAACGGCACAAGGGCGGCGGCTGGCTTATCACAAAAGCGATGGGGCAGGGCCGACGGTTGTATTTTTGGGCGGGCTGAAGTCTGACATGGAGGGCACCAAGGCGGTGCATCTTGAGGCTTGGGCCAAGGCGCGCGGTCAGGCATTCCTGCGGTTCGATTACTCGGGCCATGGCGAGAGCTCGGGCAAATTTGAGGACGGATGCATCGGCGACTGGCACGAGGATGCTTTGGCCGCGGTAACTGCCCTGACCGATGGGCCGCTGATCGTGGTCGGGTCGTCTATGGGCGGCTGGCAAGCGCTTTTGCTGGCGAAGGCAATGCCGGATCGGATTGCAGGTATGGTTACCATCGCCGCCGCGCCTGATTTCACTGAAGACGGTTATTGGGCGTCGTTTTCTGACACGCAAAAACAGGTGTTGGAAACCGAAGGGTATGTTGAATTACCCTCTGACTATATGGAGCCTTATATCATCACGAAACGCATGATTGAGGACGGCAGACAGCAGTTGGTTCTGCGGGATGCAATTAATCTTCAGTTTCCGGTGCGTTTTCTGCAAGGGACTGCAGATACTGCTGTTTCCTCTGCAACCGCTGTGCGTCTGGTGGAACATGCCACCGGTTCAGATATGCGCCTGCTCTTGGTCAAGGATGCAGACCACAGGTTCTCGGACGGGCCATGCCTGGAAATCATCGAAAACGCCGTGCTTGAAGTGATGAGCGCGCAATGATCCGGGGGGTGGGCAAAGCCATCGGGCGTGTTCTTCTGGTGCTGGTCGCGGCTGGTGCCCTGATCTATTGGTTCGGTCCGCGCGAAGAAGTGAACCTGAACCCGACATTTGAACCGCGCAAGTTTGGCGAAGGGGTGCAGGTCTATTTCGAAAGCGTCGAGTCCGCTTTCGATGACATCACTGCTGGTGTCGAGAAACGGGTTGTTTGGCAAGACGGGTTCAAGGAACAGCGCACCCCGGTTTCCATATTGTATTTGCATGGGTTTTCCGCCTCGTCCGAGGAAGTTCGCCCTGTCCCGGACATGGTCGCCGATGCGTTGGGGGCCAATCTGGTCTACACCCGCTTGCAGGGTCATGGGCGCGGCGGGGAGGCGATGGCCGAAGGCACCGCCTCGGGCTGGATGCAGGATATGGCGGAAGGGTTGGCCGCCGCCCGTGCAGTGGGAGATCAGGTCGTCGTGATTTCAACCTCCACCGGCGGAACTCTGGCTGCGGCGGCAGCAATGGACGACGCGCTGATAGAAAATGTAGCCGGTGTGGTCTTTGTCTCTCCGAACTTTGGTGTGAACACGCCCGGCGCCTGGATACCGGGCCTTCCATGGGCGCGAAGCTGGTTGCCATTGATCATGGGGGAAGAACGGGACGTCTCGGGGCCGGATCCCGAGAAGAACAAGTACTGGTCGTCGGTTTATCCGTGGGAGGCAGTTGTGCCTATGACCGCCTTGGTTGAGACTGTTTATGCCATGGACTTCTCGCAGGCGCGTGTCCCGGCGTTGTTTTGGTTCTCGGACGATGATCAGGTTGTGCGCCCGGACCTGACCCACAAGGTGGCCGAAGCTTGGGGCGGGCCTGCAAGTGTTCAGACGGTTACGATGGGGCCGGGGGATGACCCATCATCCCATGTCATTGCGGGACGTTTGATGTCTCCGGGACAGACTGATGCTGCGGTCGCTGGTATTTTGGCATGGTTGAAAGAGCAGGGGATCGAATGATGGAACAGCGCGTCAGCCTAATCACTGTCGGGGTGGAAGACCCTGCAACCGCCGCTGCATTCTATGAAAAGATCGGCTGGAAACGTGTCGACAGCCCAGACGGTGTGATTGCCTTTGATCTGATCGGGCAGACGCTGGGGCTGTATCCTCTGCCGGCATTGGCCGATGAGATTGGTGTTGACGTGGGCACCTTGGGCCGTGGGGCGCTGACGCTTAGCTATAACTGCCGGTCAAAGGAAGATGTCGCGCTGGTTTTAAGCAAGGTTCAAGCCGCTGGTGCCGAGGTTCTTAAACCGGCCTCGGATGTGTTCTGGGGCGGGCATCACGGTTATTTCCGCGCACCCGAAGGCACGATCTGGGAGGTCGCTTTCAACCCGTTCTCACCTCTGGCGCCTGATGGGGCGTTTCGTTGGAACGGGTACGGGTGATGCGTAAGCCGGGTAGCATGTGGAGCCTTGAAAACCTTGGCCGCGTGCGCCTGTCCCGGCATTTTTTCATGCGTGATTTCTTGTATTCCGAGATTGGAAATTTCCATGAAAAACAAAATCTTCCCGACAATCCTGATCTTGCCATCGAAACCGGCCGAGCCTTTTGCCAGACGTTGCTGGACCCTTTAGAAGAGACGTTCGGACGCGTAGCAGTCCGGTCCGGTTACCGATCGCCGTCGTTGAATCAATATGGCAATGAAAACCGGCTGAACTGCGCCCGAAACGATAATCCACTGGAGTGCCATATCTGGGATTGGGGCACCGGCGATGATCGGATTGCCGGGGCGTCGATTGTCATTCCGTGGTTCGCGGATCAATACGCGGAAGGCCGGGATTGGTGCGATCTGGCGTGGTGGATGCACGATCATCTGGAGTATTCCGAGATTTGGTTTTTCCCAAAACTCTGTGCTTTCAATCTGGTGTGGCGGCCAATTCCCCTAAGGCGTATCGACAGCTACATCGCCCCGCGCGGGAGCCTGTTGCGTGCGGGCGAAAATCCGGGCGAAGACCTGAAAACCCGCCAGAGGCGCTATGCGGATTTTCCCACGTTTCGCGGCATTGCCTATCCGTGAAGTTTAACTTGCCCAGGCCGAAAAAACCTCTCATCCTGATAAAAACAAAGCCACTCAAGAAGCTGAGATGAAGGAGGCCGCGATTGATCGAGCCGCTGGTTTTTTTGCCTGGATTGATGTGCGATTCTAGGGTGTTTGCCCCACAGATCGCCCACTTTTCCCGTCAGCGTGCGGTCACGGTTGCACCGGTTTCGTTGGGCGAGCGGATCGAAGAAATCGCCTCGGGCCTTCTGGATCAACTGCCACACCGTTTTGCGCTTGCGGGGTTTAGTATGGGTGGTGTGGTGGCTCTTGAACTTATTCGTCGCGCACCCGACCGGATTTCGCGCCTGTGCCTTATGGCCACCGATGCGCAGTCCGACACGCCGCAGATCGCGGCGACACGAGAAGAGTATATGGTTGGTGCCAAGGCCGGGCGGCTTGAAGAGGTTATGCGAAAGATCCTTGGGTCAGATACGTTGGCCCCTGGGCCAAGGCGCGTTCCCATTCTGAGTGACGTGACTGCCATGGCATTGGATCAGGGGGCAGATGTGTTCGAACGCCAGATGCGCGCTTTGCAGCGGCGTCCGGATCAGCAAGGTGCGCTGCGAATGATCAAGGTTCCCACGCTGGTCTTGTGTGGGGCGCATGACCTGCTGACACCAGTAAGAAAGCACGCCTTTATGGCAGATCTGATCCCAAATTCGGAACTCAATGTGGTTGAGGATGCGGGGCATTTGCCAACGCTCGAAGCGCCTCAGGTCGTCAATGAAGCGCTTGAGAACTGGTTAAACATGCCTGCGCGAACCACCTATGGGTAAAGGGCTCCGCGTTCGGATTTGCTGAGGATCACAGACTCGGCAACCGGGTCGAAAGTGCCTGGGTCGAAGAAGGGTGTGTTCTTCCAACTGCCTGACATCCGCGATTTCGCGACGCGGGTCACCAGCCCGTATACGGCCGACCCAATCTTTTCATGGGTCTGTTTGCCGTGGCCTTTGGGAATAAACCCGCGCGTGGTGATCGGCCCCAACCCACTTGGGTCGGGGATACGTTTAACGATAAAACCTGCGAATGGGAACTTCGGCGTTGTTGGTGTGGTCGCCAGTGGCGCATTGCAGCAACTGGCATACCAGCGCATCATCCCTTTGGGGCTCAGTTGCATCAGCGCGAGATGCTCGGCACCGCCGTCGAAAAGGATCTCTTCCGGAAGCATCTGCAGGATTTCAACAGGACCGGGGGCAGGATCGGGTTGCCCAAAGTACAACTGAGCCGCGCGGCAATCGTGACAGTAGCACACGACATGTGTGCCGTGTTTCACGCCTGCGGCGCCGATCCGTCCATATAGGGAACCGCAAGAGCAGGAAAATGGGGTGTCTTTCGCCACTTTCCTGCTCATGATTTTTAAGCCACTTTGTTTTTGTTTGCGGCGCGACGCTTTGGTTTGCGCGTATTTGCATTCATGAAGTCAATCACAAGCGGCCGGATGTTATCCCGCCAGCTGCGGCCTGCAAAAATGCCATAGTGACCCGCTCCGGGTTCGACGTGGCTTGCCTTTTTTGCATCCGGCAAACCGGTGCAGAGTTCAAGCGCGGCAATACACTGGCCGGGCGCTGAGATATCATCATTTGCGCCTTCAACCGTTTTGACCGCAACATCGGTGATTTTGCCGATATCGACCTTGTGACCTGCGACAACGAACTCATTGCGGGCGATCTCGCGGTCTTTGAACACGCGCTCGACCGTGGAAAGGTAAAACTCGGCGGGCATGTCCATGACCGCCAGATATTCATCGTAAAAGCGGTTATGTGCATCGTGATCGGACGCTTCGCCTCGCATCACGCGCTGGATCTGATCGGTGAACGCTTTGGAGTGGCGATCTCCGTTCATCGACATGAAGGACGCCAATTGCAGCAAGCCTGGGTATACCATGCGGCCGACGCCTTTGTATTTGAAGCCGACGCGCTGGATCATTGTTTCTTCCAGCTGTCCCATGGTCACACGACGGCCGAAATCGGTCACGTCGGTCGGGGTTGCATCAGGGTCAACCGGACCACCGATCAGGGTCAATGTGTTGGGCTGGGCCTTGGGCTCGACCTCGGCCAGATAAGCGGTTGCGGCAAGCGTCAGAGGAGCGGGCTGGCAAACGGCAACAACATGAGTGTCCGGGCCCAGCTCTTTCATAAAATCGACAAGATACAGCGTGTAGTCCTCGACATCGAACTTGCCTTCGGAAACAGGGATATCACGCGCATTATGCCAGTCGGTTACGTAAACCTCACAATTGACCAGCAGGCTTTTGACCGTGGAACGCAACAAAGTCGCGTAGTGGCCGGACATTGGCGCTACCAGCAGCACCTTGCGGGGTTGTTCTTCGCGTCCATTGACGCGAATATGGATCAGGTCGCCAAATGGGCGCTCCATTACGGGAACAATATCAACAAGGTGGTCTTTGCCATCCTCACACGTGAACGTTCGAATACCCCAGTCCGGCTTTGCGATCATGCGCTGAAACGTGCGCTCGGTCACTTCGCCCCATGCGGCCATCATGCTGAAAGCCGGGTTGGGGATCATGGAGAACAGTGGGTAGGACGCCATAGCACTGGCCGTTGCCCCCATCCATTGGTTCGTGTTGCGCATGGTTTCCATAAGGTCGTAGGTCATCATGTAGCGCATTTAGGGGGCCTCCTGGCTGCCGGTGTGAGTGTCGGACCATTCGTCGCTTTGCTCCCCAAGCCCACGACGATTATTCTGCGTAGCAGCGAGGTTAAGGGGGAATTGTTAAAATGACAACAAGTGAACACCGGACGCCGGAGCTATCCCCGGAACACCTTGAGAGGCTTAAAGAAAATATGGACAAGGTGGAGGAGCTTTCGAAGCGACTTGTTGATGCGATGTCGGGAAAGAAGGGACACAACCCTGCTTTGGACGGTCCGAATCAAGAGCTTTATGCAAAGGCAGCATCGGCGTATTGGGCTGAAGCGATGCAAAATCCCGCGCGGCTTATGGAGCAGCAGATCGAGTTCTGGGGTCAGTCTGTTATGAACTTTGCCGAGGCGCAGCAGGCGCTGGTGGGCAGCGAGGCAGACGAGGCCGCATCCGGACCCCGGGACAAGCGGTTTTCCAACCCCTTGTGGGATACCAATCCGTATTTCAAATTCATCCGTCAGCAGTATCAGACAAATGCCGATGCCATCGCGCAAGCGGTGGCTTCGGTCGAGGATCTGGATGTGCAGGATAAGCAGCGGCTGGCGTTCTTCTCGCAGCAGATCATCGACATGATGTCGCCGACAAACTTTCTGGCGACCAATCCAGATGCGTTGGAAAAGGCGGTCGAGACGGAAGGCCAGTCACTGATCCAGGGTCTGGAAAACCTGGTGGCCGATCTCGAGGCCAATGATGGCGAGATGGTTGTGAAGCTGGCCGATGACAGCGCCTTTGAGGTGGGCGGCAATATCGCGACAACGCCCGGCGATGTGGTCTATCGCAACCGGTTGATGGAGCTGATCCAGTACAAGCCTGCGACCGAGACGGTGCACGAAACGCCGCTGGTGTTGTTCCCGCCGTGGATCAACAAGTTCTACATTCTGGATCTTAAGGCGCAGAACAGCCTGATCAAATGGGTGACCGAGCAGGGTTATACCCTGTTTGTGGTTAGCTGGGTGAACGCCGATGAATCCCATGCCGATATCGGCATGGAGGATTATATCCAGGACGGATTCCTGACCGCGATCGAAGAGGTCAAATCGATCTGCAAGGTCAAACAGGTCAACGCTGTCGGTTACTGCATCGCGGGCACCACGCTGAGCCTGACATTGTCGCTGCTCAAGCAGCGCGGCGACAAGTCGATCAAATCGGCCACGTTCTTCACGGCCCTAACCGATTTTGGCGATCAGGGTGAGTTCACGCCTTTCCTGCAGAACGACTTTGTGGACGGGATTGAGGATCAGATCTCGGAGGACGGTGTTCTAAAAGCGTGGATCATCGGTCGCACGATGTCGTTTCTGCGATCAAAGGATCTGATCTATGGGCCTGCGATCCGCAGCTATATGATGGGCGAGACACCGCCCGCGTTCGATTTGCTGTTCTGGAACGGGGATGGGGCCAATCTGCCCGGCCGCATGGCGGTCCAGTACCTGCGCGGCTTGTGCCAGCGCAATGACTTTGTCACCGACGGGTTCGAACTGCTGGGGCATAAGCTGCATGTGCGCGACGTGGACGTGCCCCTGATGGCGATCACCTGCGAGACGGATCACATCGCGGCGTGGAAGGCGTGTTATCGCGGGGTGCAGCAGATGGGGTCGCGGTCGAAGACCTTCATCGTCTCGGAGTCGGGGCATATTGCGGGCATCGTGAACCCGCCCAGCAAAAAGAAATACGGTCACTATACCAACACCGACCTGAAGGCAGATCCAGAGACCTGGTTGAAAGAGGCCACGTATCACGAAGGCTCCTGGTGGCCCCGGTGGGAGGCCTGGCTGAAGAAGCGGTCGGGTAAACAGGTGCCCGCGCGCGCGACTGGCGATTCGGCCCATCCTGCCCTGACCTCGGCGCCTGGGACCTATGTGCGAGTCAAGGCAAGTATTTGATTTCAATGCGCCTTGCAGAAGTATGCCGCAGTGCAGCAATAAAACTCTTGCAATGCCGCATTGCAGCATCCATATTGTCCTCAAGCTGATGAAAGCCGGGGTGGGCCCGGTTCGGCAAAAGGATTTTAGACATGGCAAAGACGCAAGACTTCACCGCGACCCTGAAAGACGTTATGGGCGCGTTCCCCGTTGACACCACCGCTCTGGAAGGTGCTTTCAAATCGACCGCGACGCTGAACGAAAAGCTGTCGGGTGTTGCACTGGAAGCGGCTGAAAAGTCGGCTGAGATCTCGAGCAAATGGACCAAGGACACCCTGGCCAAGCTGACCGAGATGTCGAAAGCCAAGGCAGAGCCTGCAGACTACGCCAAAGCGGCCACCGACTTCGCCAGCGCATCGGCTGAAGTTGCAGCTGAAAACATGGCGGCCTTCGCAGAGATCGCGAAAAAAGTTCAGTCCGAAACCGTTGAGCTGCTGATGGCGGCTGGCAAAGACGTAGCCGAAGACACAACCGCGGCTGTCAAAAAAGCCACCAACGACGTGACAGCAGCTGCTAAGAAAGCAACTGCCGCCAAGTAAGCAAACGCCGCGAGGCGCACCCACTCCTCCCAATCGGTGCTATCGCGCAGGGCAGGTCGAAAGACCTGCCCTTTCTTTTTGTGCTGCGCTCGCATAATCTCTGCTGCAATGCATCATCCTTGGGGAGGGTAAACGGTGTCGGAACAAGAAAAACCACTGTTGATCAAACGTTATGCCAGCCGTCGGCTGTATAACACCGAGACCAGCGACTACGTCACACTTGAAGATATCGCGTCATTTATTCGGGACGGGCGCGAAGTGCAGATCATTGACCTTAAATCTGGTGATGATCTGACGCGGCAATATCTGCTGCAAATTATTGCTGAACACGAAAGCCGCGGCGAAAATGTGCTGCCGGTCAATGTGCTGAACGATCTGGTGCGCAGCTACATGTTGCCGGGTGGCGGTGTGATGCCGCAATTCCTGCAAAGCTCATTCGAGATGCTGCGGGAAAACCAGAGCAAGATGATGGAAAACATGAGTGCGATGAATCCGATGTCTCAGATGCCGGGGTTTGATGCAATGCAGGCCCAGCAGCAAGCATTCCTGAAAGCTATGACTGGTGGTCTGTCCGGCGGATGGTCCGGCCCGGACAAAGACGATGACGCCAAATCCGAGCCCAAGGAAGATTTGGACGACATCAAAAAACAGTTGGCGGAACTGCAGCAAAAGCTGTCCAAGCTTAACTGACGCGGCCAAAGATGCGCTGGTTGACCCTGAGTATCAC
The DNA here is from genome assembly GCF_059610905.1 of Ruegeria sp. CDSC002. NCBI lineage: Bacteria > Pseudomonadati > Pseudomonadota > Alphaproteobacteria > Rhodobacterales > Roseobacteraceae > Ruegeria > Ruegeria sp. CDSC002. The sequence continues at coordinate 242,435 of NZ_JBXWOM010000006.1, read as the reverse complement.
GATACTTTGGACGCAACCCGCGCTGGCGCAGGGCAATTTCTCAGGCCAGTGGTCCCAAATTTGTACATTGGGGACACGGGCCGAAGCCGGATGTGATGCGATTCGTGCACGCGAAATTCTTGCGGCCGATCAGCCACCGTGGCGCGCGATTGGACGTGTTAATTTTGCCAGTCGGGATCAGAAGTCCCATTGCACCGGGGTTCTTGTTTCGGACAATCTTGTCCTGACTGCGGCGCATTGCCTGTACAACACACCGCGTCAGCGGTGGATTCCACCCTCAAGCATCCGTTTTGCCGCCGGTTATCAGCGCGGAGAAGCCGCTGTGGTTTCAGGAGTGAAAGCGTATCGGGTTCATCCTGAACAGGGCGTTGAAGGCCGGTTTGATGACAGATCAAACTTGGATTGGGCGGTTCTGGAACTCAGTGCACCGATTGGGCAGCAAGTCGGCTATCTGCCGCTGGGGGATGATGGCGCCACTAGCACGTTTGTTGCGGGGTATCCCGGTATCCGGCCCCATGTGCTGAGCAAAACAAAGACCTGCCAGCCGCGCCGCCATTCAAGCGGGGTTTTGCTGGCGACATGTCCTGTCATGATGGGGGATTCTGGTGCGCCTTTGTTGGTCGAGATGGACACTGGATTGCAGGTTGTCGGAATCCTATCCCGCGTGGCCGCAACCCCCAAGGGGATCACAGCGCTGTTTTTGCCGGTCGATCTGTTTGACCTTGGACCCTAGTCGCCGTCAGGTTCCGTACACCGGAACCGGGCCTGTAACCTCGCCCACAGACGCCAGCAGGATATCCGAAATCACATCCAGCTCTTCGCGCGTCAGGCGCACAGGCAACCTGACATCGCAGGCCTTCATAAGCATTGCGCGGGTTTGCGGTAGCTCGAACTTTTCCGGCAGGAATTGCCAATTCCAGAATGCGCGGGCGTTGTCCTGACTCAGACCAAAGACCTGAACTTTGACGCCACGCGCCTCAGTCGCCGCAGCGAAGGCGCGGATATCGTTGTCGTCCATGTCTACCAGGTTGAACTGTATGGAATCCGGTGCCCGGCGTTCGGGCTCCAGAGGGGCAGGGACGTCGATATGGGGCGATGTATTCAGCCGGTCTGCAACATAGTCGTGGTTGGACAGGCCATCACGCACACGACGCGCAAGTTCCGGGATTTGTGGCCGGATTACTGCAGCGCTGAGATTGCTCATCCGCAAGTTATAGAGCGGCAATTGGTTCTGCCAGCGGGCAAATGCCTGCTCCAACTCGGGCGAGTTGTCGCCTTGCGGTCCCTTATGCTTCTTCCAGTTATGTTCATACGCGCCCGACATGATCACGGCTTGCGCCACCAGATCGGCGTCGTCGGTGATCAGAATACCGCCTTCGCCCGCGTTAATCATCTTGTAGGACTGGAACGAGAAACAGCCGATCTTGCCGATCGTGCCAATATTGCGACCGTGCCAAGTTGTGCCTAGCGAGTGCGCCGCGTCCTCGATCACAGGGATGTCGCGTGCGTCACACAGCGCCATGATGGCATCCATGTCCGAGGTGTGGCCGCGCATATGGCTGATGATCACGGCCTGAACGCCGTCCAGCTTGGCCTCGAAATCGGCCATGTCGAGGCGATAGTTTTCACCCACTTCGCACAGCACCGGAATGCAGTCCGCATGCACGACCGAAGACGGAACGGCGGCGAAGGTGAAGCCGGGGATCAATACCCGCGCATCCCGCGGCAGGCCGAACGCTTTGAGGGACAGGAACAGAGCGGCCGAGCAGGAGGATACCGCCAGGGCATATTTACTGCCCAGCAATTTGGCAAATTCGGCCTCAAGCAATGCAACCGGCGCGTCCTGCGGCGCGGTATAGCGAAACAGATCGCCTGACTGCATCAGGGCGTCGATGGCTTCTTTTGCTGCTGGGGGGATGGGTTCGGCGGCATGAACGTTTGGCGGAAGCGTCATATTTGATTTTCCCAAATTCTATCTTTGGGAAAGATAAAGCTATTTTTTCAGCAATCCAACCCTTCAATCGCCCATGGGGCGAAATTTCACCGATCTGTCAAATTCGGATGCTCTGAGGGATTACGGGGCTTCGACCGGCCAGCTTTTGGTCTTGCAGCCGACGCGAAAGTAAGGTGCGATTGGTTCAACTCTGCTTTTGTTATTCACGGGTTGGACCACAGAATTGAAATTCAGACCTTTGACATGGCTGTTGGCGATATCCTCGTTCGCAACAGTCGCACACGCCCAATATGTTCTCTCGGATGGAACCGAAGTCGCGCCGCTCGAGATGTTTCAGGAATGCGATGTTTGCCCTGAGATGATCGTGCTGCCTTTGGGCGAGTTTCTGATGGGTGGGCCTCCGGGAGAGTCAAAGTAGAACGTCAAGTTTGATGAAGCTGGCAACTGGATACCCGTCACGCCCGACAACCCCTATATCGCGTTTCATGAGGGGCCGGTCCATAATGTCACGATTGACATGCCAGTCGCAATGGGCCGCAACGAGATCACCTATGATCAGTGGATGGCCTGCGTGCAGGATGACGGCTGCGGCGGGTACGAGCCGCAGGACTTTATTCGGCTACCTAACTCGAAGCGCGCAAAGGTCAGAGGCAATCACCCTGTCATCACGGTCTCTTATCTGGATGCGGTTTCTTACACCGATTGGCTGAACAGCAAGGTTGGGATGGACGTCTACCGCCTGCCAACCGAGGCAGAGTGGGAATACGCCGCCCGCGCCGGAACGCAGACACCCTTTGCGCAGGGCGAAGAAGTCACCACGGATCAGGTGAACTTTCTGGGCCGCGCGACCGAGATCATGCTGGGCGAAGAGCGGCCTGACCTTGTTTCGCGTGGCACGCCTGTGCCTGTAGATCAACTGGATGCCGCAAATGCGTGGGGACTGCGCCACATGTCGGGCAATGTAATCGAACTTACGATGTCCTGCTGGACCGACAAGTATGCGGGGTGGGAAACATCCAGCCGCTATCTGGAAATGGCTCTCGAAACACCCTGCGCGAAAATAGTGAGTCGGGGTGGAGCGTATCCCTTTGCTATGGACGCTTCTCGTCTTGCCAATCGCGGCCGAGGATTGAGGGATGCCCGATCAGCTTTGGTGGGGTTCCGCGTTTTGAGAGATCTCAAACAAGCGCCATAGCTTCACACTCCCAACCTATCCCGCAGCGCGAACCATGTCATCGCCAACACCAGCAGCGGGCTGCGCAGGGCAGGGCCTCCGGGAAAGGGCAGGGCGGGGACGCGGGCCATTGTGTTAAACCCTTCGGCTTGCCCCTGGATGGCCAGCGCCATCAGTTGACCCGCATGCGTAGCCGTGCCGACCCCATGCCCGGAATAGCCCGAGGCAGACAGGATATTGGGCGCAACCCGTGCCAGATACGGCATCCGGCGCATGGTGATAGCCAGAGTGCCGCCCCAAGCGTAGTCGATCTTTACATCGCTTAAGTGCGGGAAAATCTCGGTCATCGGTTTGCGCACTGTCGCCGCAATATCGCTTGGAAAACGGTAACCATAGCTTTCGCCGCCGCCAAACAGAAGGCGACTATCGGCGCTGAGGCGGAAGTAATTCACCACGAATTTGGTGTCGGCCACGGCGACGTCTTTTGTCAGGACGCGGGCGGTATCCGCGCCCAAAGGCTCGGTCGCGGCGATGAAATTGTTGATGGGCATGACCTTGGTGGCCACCTTGCGGTTCAGATCGCCGAGATATCCGTTGCAGGCCAGAATGACGTGGTCTGCCGTCACATTACCCTGCGCGGATTTCACAACGGCTGGGGTGGTTTCTTCGACGCCCAGAACCTCGGTGCTTTCATAGATGCGTACGCCTGCTTTTGCCGCTGCCTGAGCCAGCCCCAACGCAAAATTCAGCGGATGCAGATGCGCCGCGCCCATATCCAGATAGCCGCCCCGATAAGAGGGCGAAGGACACAATGCCTGACCTGCGCCTTCGTCCAGAACCTCCATCTGGTCATAACCATACCGGTCGGACAGATGTGCCGCGTGATCATGAAGCTCTTGCTGCTCACCTTGGCTGAGGCCCAGAACGGCCACGCCGGGTTTCAGATCACAGTCGATCTGGTGTTTCGCGATCAGGGATTTGACCAGATCTTTTGCGTCTTCGGCCAGATCCCACAGCTTGGCGGCGTCATCATCACCGACCAGTCGCTCGAGGTCTTCCTGATCCATACGCTGCGCACTGCCCAGCTGACCGCCATTGCGGCCTGATGCCCCAAAGCCAACGCGGTGCGCCTCGAGCAGGACAACGTCGAACCCTGCTTCGGCCAGATGTAACGCGGCGGACAGGCCGGTATACCCGCCGCCCACGATGCAAACATCAGCCTTCACATCGCCGGACAGCGCGGGGAAGCGATCCACCGGATTGGCCGTCGCAGCGTACCAGCTGGCCGGGTACTCGGCCTTGCGGTCATTGGAATAAAGCAGGTTCATCGGGTGCCTCAGACATTCATCAGCAGATGCTCGCGCTCCCACGGAGAGATGACCTGCAGGAATTCCTCGTATTCTGCCCGTTTGACGATGCCATAGACGCGAGCGAACTCAGGGCCCAGAACTTCGTGCAAGGCAGTGGCCTCATCAAACAGGTCCAATGCGTTGCCCATCACTTGCGGGATGTCACCTTCGCCCTCATAGGCATCACCATAGAATTGGCGGCGCGGGCGTTCTTGCCGGGTCAGGCCCAGATAACCACAGGCCAAGGAAAGTGCGATGCCCAGATAGGGGTTGCAGTCCATCCCTGCGATCCGGTTTTCCACGCGGCGTGCCTCGGGGCCGGACAGGGGCACGCGAATGCCGGTGGTGCGATTATCACGCGCCCATTCCAGGTTGATCGGTGCGGCGTGGTCTTTCACATAACGGCGGTAGGAGTTCACGTATGGGGCCATCACGGCCAGACCAGCTGGCAGGTGGTTTTGCAGCCCGGCGATGAAATTGTAGAACGCATCCGTTTCACCGCCCTGTGGACCGGAAAAGATGTTCTGGCCTGTTTCCATGTCGATAATCGAGTGGTGGATGTGCATCGCTGAGCCCGGCTCATCCTCGATCGGTTTTGCCATGAACGTGGCAAAGCAGTTGTGGCGCAGCGCGGCCTCGCGGATCAGACGTTTGAAGTAGAACACTTCGTCGGCCAGTTTGACGGGGTCGCCATGGCGCAGGTTAATCTCTAGCTGACCCGCGCCCCCTTCCTGCGTGATGCCGTCGATCTCGAACCCTTGATGCTCGGCGAAATCATAGATGTCGTCGATTACAGGTCCGAACTCGTCCACCGCGGTCATCGAATAGGCCTGCCGCGCGGCTGCCGGACGGCCCGAACGGCCCATCATGGGTTTGATACCATGCGCCGGGTCGACATTGGGGGCGACCAGAAAGAACTCCATTTCGGGCGCGACGATCGGGTCCCAGCCTTTGTCGTGATACAGCTGCACAACACGCTTCAATACGTTACGCGGGCTGAAGGGGATCGGCTCACCATCCCGGTCGTAGGCGTCGTGAATAACCTGCAATGTCCAGTCACCCGTCCACGGCGCGGCAGATACGGTAGAGAAATCAGGTTTCAGGATCATATCCCGTTCGATAAACCCGTCCTCACCCGCTGCTTCGCCCCAATCGCCGGTGATGGTTTGGTAAAAGATGCTGTCGGGCAGGTGGAAATAAGTCTGCCGCGCGAATTTGCTGGCAGGTACGGCCTTGCCGCGTGCGATGCCCGGCAGGTCCGAGATGATGCATTCGACCTCATCCAGCCGGTGGCCGGAGATATAGGTTTTTGCTGCTTCTGGCAGCTGGTCTGTCCAGTTGGCCATCAGGCCCTCTCTTTCTTCAGAAATTCTGCCATGTGCCGTCCGATGGTCGCGTTGTCGTCGGGGCCGGGCAGCCGGTTAGCGGCAGCTTCCATCAACGGGTCGGGAACCACACCCTTGCCGCGCGTTTCCATCAAGCCCTGGATAAAGGCATCGCCGTATTCCGGGTGGGCCTGCACGGTCCAGATGTTGTCGCCATAACTTACCATCGCATTACGGCAAAAGTCGTTGGCGCCGATCACACGCGCGCCTTCGGGCAATTCAACAACCTGATCCTGATGCCAGGCATTCAGGGTGACGGATTGGCCATCCAAGTCATATTCGGTGCGCCCCACGGCCCAGCCACCGGTAAACTTTTCTACTTTGCCGCCAAGCGCCTGCGCGATGATCTGGTGGCCAAAGCACACACCGATCAGCGGGCGACCGCTGTGTTGAATGGCGCGGATTAGATCTTCGAGCGGTGGTATCCACGCATGATCCTCATACGCACCATGGCGCGAGCCGGTGATGATCCAACCATCAGCCTGAAACGCGTCCTTGGGGAATTGGCCGTCTACAACGGCGAAGGTTTCGTAGGTAAAGCCGTTGCCTTCCAGCAGCGCGGCAAACATCGCGTCATATTCGCTGAATTTGTCCTGCAGTTCATCAGGTGGATGGCCGGTCAGTAGGATGCCGATTTTCATGGGTCACCAAATTTGATCAAATTTATTCTAGCCCAGCGGATGCGGGCGGGCAAGAGGGCTCATACGGCTTCGACATAACTCAGCCAATGGTTTTCGGATGGGCGTTCGGCGAACCGCCTGATTTCCTGTCGCTTGGTCATGGCGAAATAGCGGATCAGGTCGGCCGGAAAGATGCGCGCGACATTGGGGTCTGTTTCGAATGCTGCAATGGCTTGGGTCCAGTCGGCAGCCAATTGCGGCAGCCCGTCGACTTCATAGGCATTGCCCGTAATAGGGGCAGGCGGTTCCGACTGATCTTCGATGCCGTTCATGGCGCCCCCCAGAACAGCGGCCAACATCAGATAGGGGTTGATGTCCCCACCGGCGACGCGGTGTTCGATCCGTCGCGCGACCGGCGCGCCACCGGGAATACGCACAGCCGCAGTGCGGTTCTCATAGGCCCAACACGCACCGGTTGGGGCGTGCGCGCCCGGGACCAGACGCGTGTATGAATTCCCGTGCGGTGCAAAGACAAGCGTACATCCGGGCATCGCCGTTAGGCATCCCGCCACCGCCCAGCGAAGAAAATCGGTGCCTTCGGGTCCACCGTTGTCAAACACGTTGCGGCCCTGTTGATCCACGACCGAGAAATGGACATGCATCCCGTTGCCAGCGTCATCGGCGTAGGGTTTCGCCATGAAGGTTGCGGTGAACCCGTGTTTACGGGCAAGGCCACGCGCCAAGGCCTTGAAAAGCCATGTATCATCGGCACAGCGCATGGCGTTTTGGTGATTCAGGTTGATTTCGAACTGGCCAATACCGCTTTCCGAGATGGCGGTTTGCGCGGGAACTCCCATCGCAGCGCACCCGTCATAAAGGTCGGTGAAGAACGCATCGAAGGCATCCATTTCTGCCATCGACAGGACTGCTTCATCCTCCAGCCGTCGCCGGGTCACAGGATTGACCGGCGGTTGCGGATGCGCTCCCGAGGCGTCGAGCAAGGTGAACTCCAGCTCTGTCGCCGCAATGACCGACCAACCGCGTTGTGCATAGCGATCAAGAACAGACGCAAGTGCATGCCTTGGGTCGCCAGCAAACGGGTTTCCTTCGTCGTCATGCAGGCACATGGGGACCAGGGCGGTTTCTGTTGCCAGCCAAGGCACAGGCACCGGGCCGCGATCCGTCGGAAGCAGGACGCCATCTGCGTCGCCGGATTCGAATACCAGCGGGCTGCCGTCGATATCCGCGCCCCACAGGTCGACATTCAACGCTGAAAACGGCATGCGCAGCGTGCCTTTGTCCAGCTTGTCGGCGTAAGAGGGCGGCACACGCTTGCCTCGCATCTGACCATTTAGGTCACATGCGGCAACGCGAAAACTGTGCAGGGCGCTCAGATCCATCACTGACTCCATTACTCTGGCTACCCGAGGTGTAATAGAGGCGCGAACCGTTGTCACGAAATTTGATCAAATTTTCTTTAACTGAGAAAAACCCCGCGCTCGTCCAGTGGGACAGGCGCGGGGTTGGCCGTCAGACGAAGCTGACGCCGTTTTCCACCATCGGCAGAGTGGTGACTTTCACGCCGGAAAGCGCGCGGATCGCATTGGCCAGCGCGGGGGCCGAAGGCGGTGTGCCGGGTTCTCCAACACCAGTGGGGGCTTCGGCGGAAGGCACGATATGAACGTCAATCTCGGCAATATCGCCGATGCGCAGCGGTTCATAATCAGGGAAGTTGTACTGATCCACGGCGCCTTGGGTCAGCGTGATCTGATCACGCATGACGTGGCCGATACCATATCCGATACCGCCTTCCATCTGCGCGCGCACCACGTCGGGGTTCACGGCAATCCCGCAATCCACGGCGCATGTGACCTTCTCGATCTTGATGCCGTTTTCCGGATCACCGGACACCTCAACAACCTGTGCGGCATAAGACCCAAAGGATTTATGCACCGCGATACCTTGTGCGCGACCCGCAGGAGCATTGCCCCAACCGGCCTTCTCAACAGCCAGTTTCAGAACTTCTGCCTTGCGTTGCTGATCCGCATTATTGGTGTCCGCCAGATGGGACAGGCGGAATTCTACCGGGTCACGACCCGCAGCCTCGGCCACGGTATCCATCATTGTCTCCATGACATACCCGGTGTGCGTGTGCCCCACCGAGCGCCACCAAAGAACCGTTGTTGCCTTGGGGGTATCGGTTAAACCCAAGGCCATTCCGGGGATGTCATACGGGCTGTCGGCAATGCCTTCGACAGAGCTGTGGTCGACCCCGTCATGTACCGCGACGGCCTCAAACGGTGTGCCCTTGATGACCGACTGACCGGCGACCTGATGCTGCCAGCCGACGATTTTGCCATCGGCGTCCAGGCCAACGCGAACCCTGTGGCCGAAGGCGGGGCGGTAGTAACCGCTGCGGATATCATCTTCGCGTGTCCACACCAGTTTGACCGGGCGCGAGCGGTCGGTGACCACAAAGGCCAGCGCAGCCTCAACCTGATAATCCGCATCTGGCGTCGCCCGCCGTCCAAAGGATCCGCCGGCCAGCATTGTTTTGATGTGAATCTTTTCTGGCGGCAGTTGGAAGATCTGCTGATAGGCCATATGCGGGCCGGTCGGCATCTGGGCACCATCGTGCAGGACAATGTCACCTTCGGCAGTTTGCTCGATGGTGCAGTTCAACGGTTCCATCGGGGCATGTGCCAAAAGCGGGAAGTAGAAGGTCTTTTCAACGACCGTGTCCGCGCCATCAATGGCCGCCGACACCGCTGCGACATCCGCCTTGTTCACGTTATACGTGGCTTCGGCGTCCAGAGCGGCCATGATTTCGGCCTTGATCTGGTCCGAGTCGCGGGTCTCAGATCCGGACATGTCCCAGTCTACCTCAAGCGCGTCACGCGCCTGAATGGCGGCCCAGGTGTTTTCGGCATAGACAGCGACACCAGCCTGATTGGGCAGGATGGCGGCACTGATATAGCCTTTGACCTCTTTTGACGCGCTGTCGTCAAAGCCGCTTGCGATGCCACCCTTCGATTCGGGCCGTTTGATCATGGCGACCATCTGGTTCGGCAGATGGACGTCCATCGCGTACATTGCCTGACCGTTGCCTTTGATTGCCGAATCCTTGCGGCGCACCGTCTCGTTGCCGATCAGACGGAACTCTGACGGGTCTTTTAGGCGCGGCTCAGCCGGGGCCTCCAGTTGAGAGGCCGCGGCCACGAAATCAGCGATTGGGGCCGATTTGTCGCCTGCCTTGACGATACCTTCCTCAATGGTGATGCCGGATGCGTCCACGCCCCAGCTTTGCGCGGCGGCATTGATCAGCATCTCACGCGCTGCCGCACCTGCCTGACGGTATTGCATCCACGAGTTCGCCATTGCAGTCGAGCCGCCGGTGCCTTGGAAGGGGCCGAACAACAGGTTGTTATAGACCTGCGGGTTGGATGGCGCGAATTCGTATTCGATCTGGTCCATGGTCAGGCCGATCTCCTCGGCGATCAGCGTCGGCAGGCCGGTTGCAGGACCTTGGCCCTTTTCAAAATGCTTGACGATGGCCGTTACGGTTCCATCGGCGTCGATTTTGACGAATGGGTTGAATTGAGCGTTCTCTGACGAAGCAGCCGCCAGCGCCCCATCAGGGCGTGCGCCAACCAGCAGGACGGCACCGGCAGCAGCGGCACCTTTCAGAAATCCACGGCGGGAGGTGTTGATGGTCATGGATCAGGCCTCCAAAATTTCAGATGCGCGCTGGATGCCGGCGCGAATGCGTTGATAGGTGGCGCAACGGCAGGCGTTGCCATGCATGTAATCGTCAATCTCTTCGATGCTGGGTTTGGGGTTTTCGGACAATAGTCCAACCGCCGACATCACCTGACCCGACTGGCAATAGCCGCACTGGACCACGTCCAGCTCGACCCAGGCTTGCTGAACAGCCGCGCCGATTTTGTCGTTTCCAACCGCCTCGATTGTAGTGATCTCGGCATCTTCGACATCTTCGATATAAGTCTGGCACGAGCGCACAGGCTCGCCGTTCAGATGCACGGTGCACGCGCCACAGGATGCGACGCCGCAGCCGAATTTTGTTCCGGTCAGCTTAAGTTCATCCCGTATCACCCAGAGCAGGGGCGTGCCGGGTTCGGCGTCGACCGTGTGGGTCTCGCCGTTCAGTTTCAAAGTCAATGCCATGAGGGGGCTCTCCGTGTTGGGCTGGTTACCTTAGTCGGTAAACTGGCGGGTTTACACTAGGCCAGAAACCCACGCGTGTAAACTGGTGAGTTTACGTAGTGTTTGACCTTGATCTGTCAATGGGTCTATAGCTTTAAAATATGAACGAATGCACAGCGCCGAATGCGTCCAAACATGCCCAGATCATCGAAGCGGCGGTAGCGGAATTCCAAGAAAAGGGGTTCGCCGCCGCCAGCATGGACCGTATTTCAGCGCAGGCCGAGGTGTCCAAGCGCACGCTTTACAAGTACTTTGAAAGCAAGGAAAACTTGTTTAGATCCATCGTGTTGGAGCTGTCTAACCGGTTCGCGGCCGTTCGGGATATCCGCTATGAAAAAGGGCGCGACATTCGTAAGCAGCTAACCGATCTGGCCTGGGCCGAGGGGCGCATTCTGATGCTGCCCGAAGTGATGGCGATGGCACGGATGGTGATCAGCGAAACTCTGCGCAACCCTGATCTGGCTGCCGCTGCGCAAGGCAAACTGGACAAAACAGCGATCTTTATAGAGATGCTGAGGGATGCAGCCGAAGACGGGCAGTTACGGATCGAAAACCCCGAACAGGCGGGACAGGAATTCATCGGCCTGATCAAGTCGAGAGCCTTCTGGCCGATGGTTTTCTCTGGCAATGTTCTGACCGAAGTCGAAATGACCGCGACTATAGACAGCAGTGTCGAGATGATACTGAGCCGTTACGGCGTCTAGTTTCGGTGCGTGATTAGGGCAGGCGGAAATACTGCTCGCCCTGAGTGTGCCCTTTACGCGGTTAAGGCCTGTCGCATGGCCTGCGGCAGGATGAACGGAACCTGAGCTTTAGGCAGGGTGCTGATAGGCAGGTCGATACCATAGACCTGCAGCATCGTCTGGTCGTTCAGGATCGCAGTTGGCGTGCCTGAGCCCCAAACAGATCCTTCGGACATGACATACACATAATCGGCAAACAGCGCCGTTAGGTTCAGGTCGTGCATAACCACAACAACGCCGCCGCCTTGTGTGGCGAAGTTTCTTGCGACGCCCAGCACAGTGAACTGATGTGCGATGTCCAGGCTTGCAACGGGTTCGTCCAGCAACAGCCATCTGGGCTGATCGTGGTATGTCGCGTCCCAGACTTGGGTCAGAACGCGGGCAAGCTGAACTCGTTGCTGCTCACCACCCGAAAGGTTCTGGTAAGACCGGTGCTCAAACCCAGCGAGGTCGACATGAGCCAGCGCGCGGGAAGGCAGGCTGTCATCCGCTGCAGCTAGCCCGTTTGCAAGGCCCAGTCGGACGATCTCGAGCACAGTGAAGGGAAAGGCAACGGTTGACGATTGCGGTAGAACCCCGCGCATTGCAGCCAGTTGCCAAGGCTTCAGCTCGGAAATGCTGTGCCCGTTCAGAGAAATCTCTCCACAAGATTCAAGTTCGCCTGATAAGGCTTTGAGTAACGTAGATTTCCCCGAGCCATTCGGGCCGATGATGGCTGTGACTTTTCCGGGTTCTGCGTCAAAGTCCACGCCGTGGAGAATCTCCTTACGGCCGAGTTTGACGTGTATGTTTTCGCCCTTCATCACTTACATTCCCATTGTTCCGTGACGCCGCAGCAGAATCCACAGGAAGACCGGTGCGCCTAAGATTGCAGTTACGATGCCAATCGGCAGTTCGGCCGGTGCCACGATCAGGCGACTGATCATGTCGGCACACAGCAGTAAGCTAGCCCCTAACAGGGCCGAGTTCATCAACAGGCGGTGGTGGTCCGGTCCGGTCGCCAACCGCAGCAGATGCGGCACAACGATACCGATGAAACCAATGCCGCCGGATACGGCAACGGCGGCTCCGGTCGCGCCGGCCACGGCCAGAATGGCGATGTTCTTGCTGCGCTGAACGGGGATTCCCATGTGGTGCGCCACGGCTTCGCCCATCGCCATGCCGTTCAGCGCACGGGCAAGGAACTGGGCCGTGAACACGGAAATCAAGATGATCGGAGCGGCCGTGGCTGCTTTGGTCCATGTTGCGCCGGCCAGCGAGCCCATGCCCCAGAATGTCAGATCGCGCAGCTGTTGGTCATCGGCCATGTAGACCAGAACCCCGGACACAGCGCCCGACAGCGCACCCAACGCGATCCCTGCCAACAGCATGGTTGCAACCGATGTCTGCCCGCCTCGTGTTGAAACGCGATAGAGCAGCAAGACGGACGTCCACCCTCCCAGAAATGCCGCCACGGCGACCAAGCTATTACCGACCCAGGCCAGAATGGAGGCGGGCAGGTACGCACCGAGGATGATCGCGGAAATCGCGCCCAGACCGGCACCTGCGCTGACGCCCACAATTCCGGGGTCAGCCAAAGGGTTGCGAAAAAGGCCCTGCATCACCACGCCGGAAACCGCCAAAGCGGCGCCGACAAGAACTCCCATCGCCAGCCGGGGCAGGCGGATATCCCACAGGACGATCCGGTCGAGGTCCGAAATGTCCCGCCCTGCAATCAGGTCTGCGAATGCTGCACGAACGGATGCGTCCGACGCGCCGACCGAGATGCTGCAGATGCTGGTGAAAACCAACAGCGCCATAAGGGCCAGAGTGACCCGGCGCGCCGTCACTCGGCGGTCGTGAGCAGCCACGCTGAGCCCATCGTGATCCATTGCAAGGGTCATGAGCCGTTTATTCTCTGCAATTCCGCCGACAGATCAGCAATCGCCTCGGCCGTTCGGGGGCCAAAGCCCAACAGATAGGCCCCCTGCATGCGGATCAGACGTTTTTTCTGTCCAGCGGGCGTCAGCTTGATGGCTGGCATGGCAAACAGGTCTTCATTGGCGGTGATGTGGTTGCCTTGTCGATCCATCATCAGAATCACGTCCGGCGCGGTTGTGGCAATCGCTTCGGGTGTCATGGGTTTGAAACCCGATACGTTGCCAGCTGCGTTCACGCCGCCAGCCAGACGAATGATACTGTCTGCCTGTGTGTCCGCGCCGCCAGCCATGATGCGATTATCCTGAGCCGACAGGATAAACAGAACCCGGGGTGTGCCGCCCACCGAAGCATCAACTGCATTCGAATGGGCCCCGTCAATCTTGGCACCGGTCTGAGTAGCAAGTTCTTCGGCGGCCTCTTCGACACCCAGGGCGGCCCCGACAGCCCGGATTTTTTCCACTACGCCGTCGCGTGAATAGTCTTCACTGATCGAGACGAAGGGCACACCGGCCTCTTTGAGGACCTCTACCGCTTCGGGTGGGCCTGATCCTTCCAGCGCCACAATCAGGTCAGGTTTCACCGACAAGACCCCTTCGGGGGACAGCGCACGTATATAGCCGACATCGGGCAGGTCCAGCACATCAACCGGGTAGGTTGAGGTCCGGTCCCGCCCAACAAGGCGGTCCTGCTGACCCAGGGCATAGACGATCTCTGTCACGGAACTGCCGATGGCGATGATGCGGTTGGGTTCTGGCTCATCTGCTGCGATGGCCGTTGTTCCGATCAGCGCGCCGGCTACCGCGACGACCGATGAAAACTTGCAAAGGGGGCTCATCACGCCACCTCGGTTTCTTTTTTGGATTGCAGGCCTGCTACCAGTTGGTCCCAGGCCGGGCGGTGATCGTTTTCGCCTGAACGGCGGCCAAATATCTGCAGAATAAGACCACCTTGGGCATCGAACGCCTCAACCGACACGGCGGGACCGCGTTGGGTGGGTTTGGTCACGGCCCAAACCTCGGCAATATGATCCGAGCGCAGGTGCAAATTGAAGCGCGGATCAAGCACGTTGAACCACGGACCCATCTGTTTAAGCGTCTCAACCGACCCACCGTGAATTTCGATGCACCCCCGGTTGCCGACGAAGACCATGATTTCAAGCCCTTGATCCCGGACCTGTTCGAACATCTGGGAAACCGTTGCCGGTTTCAGCGCGCGAACCAGCGGTTCACCAGCGACGCGGTAGGCGCCCAATCGGTTCATCTTCAGCTTTGAGGTCAGGCGCAGGAACTGGTGTGTATCCGTCATCTTGGCCCATTCCGATCGCAGAAGTTCGACCTTGTCGGTGTTCACCTTGGCGGCCTCGGTTGGCTTTCGCGGCTCGACACTCAGCGTTTGGGATTGGTCATCTGCCTGCAATTTGCTGACAAGTTCGTCCCAGTGGTTCAGGTCAGATCCATCGCGCAGAAAGATCTTGTGCACCGCATCCCCGGCAGCATCAAAAACCTGAAGGGATCGCTTTGTCCCTTTGTCCGTTTCACGTTCGATGGCAAAGGCGTGGACCCATTGGCCGGGGAACATGCGCAGGTCAATCTCTTCGGTCAGAACCATCGAAGCATGCGCACCGGAGTGGTAGTTGTCGTATTGCCCGACCTTTTCAATGACGCAAGAGAGGTTGCGCGTCAGCGCCATGACCTCACCCAGCCCGTTGAGCATCGGGAAGATATCATCAAGGCTTGCCGAAAGCCGCGTTACGTCGATACCCGCAAACGCCGCAACGAGTTGACCTTCGGTTATTCCAAGTGATTCCGCCAAATCGCGGTCACGTTTTCCGGTGTTTTTAGCATAGGCTGCACGAATTTGATCCGGGGCCAGAAGCACCTGTTTCGTCATGGGTTTTTCCATCTTCGATTGTCATGGGTGTCGGGCTGGCACGGCCACCGTTGAACGCGGTGTACTGCTGGCGGCGGTCGTAAGGACGACCAGGAATTTATGTTGACTGTTTTAGTCAACTTTATTAACGAGCACAAGTCGCCAAAAAAGGCGATTCCAAAAATCATAAAAGACTGACCAAGCCAGCGCGGAGCAAGCATTTCCGGTCCTCTTAAAATTTCGAAGGGACAGAAATGCGTTCGCGTATTCAAAAGATGGGGTTGCTTGGTACGGTGTCGTGCCTGAGCATGGTAGCGGCTGGTGCTTCGGCGCAGGAACAGGATGAAGGCTTCCTGGGCACGCTGGAACTGGGTGAAAGCAAACGGGAAATCCAAACGGATACTGCCGTGCCGGTCACCAATATTGATCAGGAAGAGATCAACGACCGTCAGGCCAACACCGTTGCTGAACTGATTGACACGGTGCCCGGTGTGACGCTGGTCAACGGCTCAACACCGCAAGGGTCGGGGATCAATATCCGTGGGTTCGGTGCCAACGGCACCTTTGGGACCGACCAGAAAGTGCTGATCCTTGTCGATGGGGCAACAACCGGCGCGGAAGAGCTGTATCGGATCGGCAATCAGTTGTTCACTGATCCGCAGCTATACAAAAGCGTCTCAGTCATTCGCGGCACTGTGGGGTCGTTCGAATACGGTTCGGGTGTCGTAGGCGGCGTGGTTCAGTTGGAAACCAAAGACGCGTCAGATTTCACCGGTGGTGAGCCGGGCTTCCGGTTCCGTCAAACGCTGGAAGGGTATTCCAACGGGAACGGCTTTGCCTCGTCGTCCATCCTGGCCTGGCAGCCAAACCGCCAGACCGAATTTCTGTTCAACTACACCTATCGTGATCAGGACGATCAGAAGGACGGCAATGGCGATACGATCGGTAACAGTGCCTTCACGCTGCCGTCGCTTCTGGCAAAGGGTAAATACAGCTTTGGTGACGACCTCGAACACTCGATCACCGCGTCCTATAATCAGTCGACGTCGGAAGAACGCGATGTTCCGTATGACTCGTTCGGCACGACGTCGGATTCATTTGGCAACGTAGACCGCGATATCGAAACGAAAATCGGCATTCTGCGGTATCAGTACCGCCCGGCTGGCAACGACCTGATCGATCTGGACGTAAACCTTAGTTACTCGGAGCAGGAGATTGACAGCTCTTACGTGCCCGGGTCCTCAAGCTTGGAAGGAACCCCATTCTTCCCAAGCATTCGTGGGCTGGCTGATGCGACGCACAACTATGAAACCACGAAGCTGACGATCAAGAATACGTCGTACTTCCAAACCGGCGTCGCCTCGCACGACCTGCGCGCCGGGATCGAATTCATCAATCGCGAGCGTCTGGACGCGCCCTCGGCCCCCGGTGGTACCGATCGTCGTGTCGCACTGTTTGCCGTGGACGATATTCAGATCGGCGATCAGCTGACCATCACTCCGGCGATCCGGTACGAGACGCAGGACATCAAAGGCGACGGTGATGCACCGGCTCCGCGCAATGAAAGCTATGACAACAACGCGCTGATGGGCGGTTTGTCTGCAAGGTACGAATTCGCCAGCGGCTTTGCCGTGTTCGGCAGTGGGGCATACACGGAAAACCTGCCAATCATCGACGATCTGGGCACACCAGCATACATGACCCAACCTGAAAAGTCGCGCACATGGGAAGCGGGCTTCTCGTATAATCGTGGCGATGTTTTTGCTGCGGGTGATGTGGTTCGTGCCAAGGTCAATTTCTATAAGACAGATCTTTGGGACATCACGTCTTATGTATCGGGCAGTCCTTCCCGCCCGCTGCAGGAAGTTGAAACCAAAGGCGTTGAAATCGAGGCATCTTATGCCAGCGCGGCTGGGTACTATGTCGACTTCAACGCAAACATCGTCAAAGGGACTGAAACCAGCTCGCTTGGCGTGGACTCACCATGGCGGAACGAGCCGACAGACTCGGCGCGGGTAACAGTCGGCAAACGCTTTGGCGAAACTTTGGACGTCAGCTGGGAGCTGTTCGGCGCCAAATCCGGCACCGACTCAAGCGGAGATCCGGTTGCTGGCTACGGCGTGAACACCCTGCGCGCGACCTATCTGCCGCAGGAAGGCGCGTTTCAGGGTTTCGAAGTTCGCGCAGGCGTCGAGAACATCTTTGACAAGAACTATCTGCCGAACCTTTCGACCCGCAACTCACCGGGCCGGAACTTCAAGCTGACCCTGGCCAAAACCTTCTGATCCACACGAAAGGACCAGTCATGCAGACAACAATCAAAAGAAATGCTCGGGTGGTCCTGCTGACCCTGCTCCCAATTTTGGGGGCAGGGATTGCCAGCGCAGAGGAAACGCAAAAACCCAGCGGCGTATCAATCGAACTCAGCAGTGCCGATGCAAAGGGCGAAAGCTGTTTGCTGAGCTTTGTCGCTGAAAATACCTATGGCATCGATATCGATGGCGCGGTTTATGAGACCGTTCTCTTCGGCGCAGAAGGTCAGGTGGCCCTTCTGACACTACTTGATTTTGCCGAATTGCCTGCGGGCAAGCCCCGTGTGCGGCAGTTCCAGTTCAACGACATGGCTTGCGATCAGATCAGCCGAATACTGATCAACGGTGTACAGGAATGTGTGACACAATCTGACATGGCCGATGCCTGCATGTCCGGGCTTACGCTCACAAGTCGCCTTGAAACGGAAGTGATCGGGTGAGGTTATGGACGCAGTAATAAGAAAAATAATGGAAATTCTGGAATTGGGCGGGCCGGTTGTTGCCATCCTGATCGTGACCTCAATCGCAACACTTTCGTTGGTTCTGTACAAGCTGTGGCAGTTTCGCGTCGCAGGTGTCGGTCGTCATATTGAGCTTTCGCGCGCTATTCAGGCCTGGGATCGTCAGGACCTTGATGAAACCAGGGCGCATCTGGGTAAAAGTCGCAGCTACCTTGCCCCGGTAATCGCGATGGCCTTGTCTGGTGAGGATCGCACCCTGTCCGAGCGTACCGACGCCGAGGTCGAAGCGCGGTTTGCCCAACTTGAGCAAGGGTTCAACGTCTTGGATATGGTCGCCCAACTTGCACCGCTTCTGGGGCTTTTCGGGACCGTATTGGGCATGATCGAGGCGTTCCAAACCCTTCAGGGCGCGGGCAATTCTGTTGATCCATCGCTGCTTGCCGGTGGTATTTGGGTGGCCCTGTTGACGACCGCTGCCGGCCTTGCGGTCGCTATGCCGACTTCGATGGTCCTGACGTGGTTCGAGGCACGCATGAACCGAGAGCGTACCTTTGCCAACCGCGCTTTGAGAACCGTGTTTGCACCGGGCTATGCTGAGGACGCGCCGGTGGCTGATCAAACCCCGCAACAGGTTTTCGCCCATGGCACTTAACGTCCGCAGAAGACGGCGCAGGCGCTTGTCGATGACGTCCTTGATTGACGTCATCTTTCTGCTGTTGCTGTTCTTCATGCTGACGTCGACGTTCTCCAAATATGGCGAAGTCGAATTTGCCACTGCCGCTGCCGGAGGAGCGGAAACTGACCGGGTAATCCGCTTTGTCAAACTTGAGGCCGACCGTATTTTGGTTGATGGCACGCTTGCCGCGTTCGAAGACATGGCCATGGTGATGGCGACCGATAAGCCTCAGACCGCGTTGATCAGTCTTGGACAGAGTGCGACTTCGCAACAGCTGATTGATTTGCTTTCGGTGCTGAAAGGCATCGACCATTTGCGCGCACAGGTGATCGGATGATTCAACTCAAACGCAAGACAAAACAGGGTCGAGAGCCAACGATCGCACTGATCAATGTCGTCTTTCTGATGCTCATCTTTTTCATGATCGCAGGCACGCTTGCACCGCCGCTGAGTAAATCGGTGAAGCTGGTGGAAACCAGTGATCTGGACGGTCGTGAGCCACCCGACGCGTTAGTCATTCGTAGCGATGGTTCACTGGAATACCGGGGCGCCGAACTGACTGGCGTTGAGGCGTATGTGGAACGCGCGTCGATCAACCTGCCGCTGGATGATGTTCGCGTCGTGCCGGACCGGGCTTTACCTGCTGTTCGGCTGAAAGAGGTCAGTGATGCCTTGCACGTGCTGGGTGCAAAAAGGGTGTACGTGGTCACAGAAAGGGGTTTGCAATGATACCCAGATCTCGTGGCGTAGCTGTTGCGGCTTTGGCGCTGGCCGCAGCCACCCATGTTCTTGCCCTGCATGACTTTTCTACAGGTGAACCGGTGCTTGTCGAAGGTGGCGGGTCGGGCGAGGTTGCTGCGCTGGGGGATGCATTCAAGGACTATGTGACGGGGGCTACTGCCTCGGCACCCGCTACTGCACATAAACCGACCGTCGCACCGACACAGCAACAAACTGCGGTCAGCCCAACCTCTCAGGCCCGGGCGTCAGTTCCCGGGGCGATCAAGCATACTGTCGCCGACACCAAAGCCGCCGTCGCGGTGACCCATCGACAAGCATCCGCCGAAGCGCAAGAAGCAGCGCCGTCAGAGACGGAAGCCGTCGCGAAAACCCCAGCCGTGAAACCGGCGGACCCGACCAAACAAAAGGTCGATCAGGTTGCGTCGCAGGCAGGAAATTCTGAAAAGAGCACCAGAAAAGGCAATGCATCGGGAAAAACCAGCAAAGGCGCTGCGACGGCCAAAAAGACAAGTTCCATAGCGGCCGGGCAGGGTAACGCTGAGGTCAGCAATTACAGAGGGCACGTAATGCGCAAGATCACCCGCGCCCGACGTAAGAACGTCAATATTCGTGGTGCGGTGTTGGTGAGTTTTCGGATTGGCGACAATGGGGCGCTTGTAAGTGTCACCGTCAAGCGCAGCTCGGGGTCGAAACGACTGGATCAGGTGGCACTTGCGCAGGTACGCGCGGCAGCGCCATTTCAGCCACCACCTGCCGCAGCCCGTCGTGATTACATGATTGAGATCGTTGGAAAGTAAGAACGACTTGCGCTGCCCGATCAGAGTTTTGAATCGGACAGAAGGCGGCGCTTTTCGGCCATTGCCTCACGGCGGCGTCTTTCAATGCCAAGCTTGAAGGACTCTTCAACAAAGTCGATATGGTCATACGCAGCTTTTTCCGCGCGTGCTTCGTCGCCTGCGATGACCGCCATTCCCAGTTCGCGATGCTGCTCCATCAACAACTTGCCAGTGCCGTCAATGGTTTTGAGGAAATCACGGTTGTAGAATACGCCTTGCCGTGTGAGCTCGTAGATAGACGCCATCATGTGGATGAGCGTCGCGTTTTGGCTGGCGTCCACAATTGCGGCGTGCAGCGCAAAATCAGCTTCACGCGAGGCCAATGCATCCTTCTCGCGCCAGGCGCGTTCATCCTCGGCCAGGATATTCGTGATCCGTTCCTTATCCGCTTTGGTCGCCCGCCGCGCGGCGAGCTTAGCGGCAAAGCCTTCCTGTTCGCGCCTATATTCGAGATAGTCAAAAAAAGCGGGCTCATGGCGTTCGTAAAGCGCCAAAAGGGCAGGGAGCATAGCGCTGCCTGTCAACGCAGCTACGAAAGTGCCTTCACCATGCTGTGTCGTCACCAGGCCCCGCTCTTCAAGAACCGCCAGCGCCTCACGTAGTTTGGGGCGAGATACGCGAAGGGTTTCCGCCAGATCGCGTTCTGATGGCAGTTTGCGACCCTGCTTGAGGATGCCCGAAGCAATCAGGTCTTCAATCTGAGCCACCACTGCATCCGAGAGTGATTCGTGCCCGATTGGTTCGAAAATCGCTGTCGTGTTCATCGTGGTTTACCCTTCTGAAGAAGATTCAGAACCCATATGGTAAATAAAAGTAACCTTTGAGTGTGTGTTTTTCAATGCCTGATTTCATGGGGTAACCTCTCGGAAAATTTAGAGCGCAACTGGTTACCAGTAAACAAAAAAGTCCGAAACACTTGCTTAGGCATCGTTGGCGGCGGCCCTCTTAAGTTTAGGCGATCTGGGTCATTTCTAGGCAAATGGCAATCGAGCCATTGGTAAATAAAGTTGTTGACTGAAATGTTTGGTCAACTTTATTTACCAGTGTGGCGCAGGAAGATCTCGCGTCACAAATTCATCGGACGCCAAGTCCGACCGACCCTGGAGGAGATTTCATGAAAAAGACCCTGACGAGCCTTGCCGTGGCTGCCAGCCTGATGGCGGCACCTGCGGTTGCTGCTGACAAACTGCTGCTGAAAACCCCGATTGCTTTCTCGACCGAGCTTCCAGGGTTGGGTTCCCCGATCCCTCGTGTTGCCGAGCAGCTTGACCTGATGTCTGGCGGTACGCTGAAGATGAAGGTTTACGAGCCGGGCAAACTGGTCCCGCCGTTCGAAATTCTGGATGCCGTGTCGACCGGCAAGATTAACTCGGGCTACACCACTGCTGGTTACTGGGCAGGTAAAATCCCGGCTGCGCCGCTGTTCTCGGCCGTTCCGTTTGGCCCTGAGGCGGGCGAATACATGGCGTGGCTGTATTACGGCAACGGAATGTCGCTGTACCAAGAGATGTATGATCAGGCGGGATACAACGTCCACGTCATCCCCTGCGCGGTTATCGCCCCTGAAACGTCGGGCTGGTTCGCGACCGAGATCAACACCCCTGAAGATCTGAGTGGCCTCAAGATGCGCTTCTTCGGTCTGGGTGGAAAAGTCATGCAGAAACTGGGCGTGGCGACCTCGCTGCTGCCGGGTGGTGAAATCTTCCCTGCGCTTGAAAAAGGCGCCATTGATGCGACTGAATTCTCGATGCCTGCCATCGACGCGCGTCTGGGCTTTCACAAACTGGTCAAGTTCAACTATTTCCCCGGCTGGCATCAGCAGGCGACCGTGTTCGAGCTGATGATCAACAAGGACGTCTGGAACGAGACCAGCGAGCAGCATAAGGCTATCATCGAAAACGCTTGTAAGGCATCGATGGCCGACAGTTTTGCCGAAGGTGAGGCCATCCAGCACGCGGCCCTGATCGACAACGTTGAAAACAACGGCGTCACCATCAAGCAATGGTCGCCTGAGATGCTGGATACCTTCCGTGCCACCTGGGATGAGGTTGCTGCCGAGGAGGCCGCCAACGATGCCTTCTTTGCTAAGGTTCTGTCCGACATGAATGAGTTCCGCGACGGCTACTCCCTGTGGAAAACCAACGCGTTCCTCCCCCGTCAGTAACCCGACTTGCTGACGCGTCCGGGGCAGGGGCAACTCTGCCTCGGACATTATCAGGATTTCAAACCTGCATTCCCTTGACCGCGCTTGCGCCGGTCAACTGAGCGAGGATTACCCATGGCCACGCAAAAGAACCTCAATGATCCGGTCGAAGCCTATGAAGGCATCCTGGAACATCCTGACACCGACCGTCAGAAGATCGCCGTTGCTATTGATACAGGTGTCAAAGCCGTCGGGCACGTAGTGATGTGGGCCAATGTCCTGTTGATGGCCGCGATCTTCAGTCAGGTTTCGCTGCGCTATCTGTTCAGCCAGAACTATCCCAAACTGGACGAGATCCAGTGGCACTTTTACGGCATCGTCACGATGATCGGCATATCCTATGCCTTGATCACAGACAGCCACGTGCGCGTTGACGTTCTGCACATGCAACTGTCCCGTCGCGCGCAGCGTGTGATCGAAGTGTTCGGCATTTTGACTCTACTGACCCCGTTCATCTATCTGATGATCGATCAAGGGTATGATTACTTCTACGAAAGCTTCCGCGTCAGCGAGCGCTCGGACAGCCCCACAGGTCTGCCTGCGCGCTGGGCCTTCAAGGCGGTCATTCCGATCAGTTTTGTTCTGCTGGGCTTGGCCGCGCTGGCGCGATTGATCCATGACGGGCATGCGCTGATGTACGGGCCCGCCTCGGAGCGCGAGGGCGCACCCCTGCGCCGAATCCTTCTGGTGCTGGCCGTATTTGCCGCGGTTTGTATTGGCCTGACCTTCCTGGTTGAAACGACTGAGGAAAAGCTGGTCATCGCAATGTTCCTGACGTTCATTGCGTTGCTTTTCACCGGGTATCCGGTGGCTTGGGTTCTGGCCGGTGTCGGCGTTGCCTATTGTGGGCTGGCCTATCTGTTCGACAACGATCTGATGCTGTGGACAGGGTTGGAAAGCACCTTTACGGGGCTCGACTATCTGACCTTGGGCGCTGTGGTGAACCGGGTCTACGCGACCATGTCCAACGCGGTTCTGGTTGCGCTGCCGATGTTCATCTTTATGGGCCTGATGCTGGACGAAAGCGGCGTGGCCGAGCGTCTGATGTCCTCGATGCAGCGCCTATTTGGTACGGTGCGCGGCGGTTTGGCGATCACGGTCACGCTGATCGGGATCATCCTTGCCGCCTCGACTGGTATCATCGGTGCGTCCGTGGTTCTGCTAGGTGTGCTGTCGCTGCCGTCAATGATGCAGCAAAAGTACCAACCGACGCTGGCGGCTGGAGTGGTTTCGGCCTCAGGCACGCTGGGCATCCTGATCCCGCCGTCGATCATGCTGGTGATCATGGCTGACCAGATGGCATTGTCGGTAGGCGATCTGTTCATGGCCGCGGTCTTTCCGGGTGTCATCATTGGTGGCCTCTACCTGACTTACATCTTTATCCTCGCCTTGGTGAAACGCGATGCGGCACCAGTGCCCGAGGGTGCAAAAGCCCCCGATTGGGCCGCCGTCAAGGACGTGCTGTTTGCCGTCATCCCAACCCTGTTGTTGATCCTTGCAGTGCTGGGTTCGATCTTTGCCGGGCTGACGACGCCAACCGAGGCTTCGGGCATTGGTGCGTTGGGTGCAACACTGCTTGCGCTGGGCTATCGCAAGCTGACATTCGCCAAACTGTGGAATGTGCTGGTGTCGACCTTCAACACGACCGCCTACATCTTCGCGATCTTCCTGGGCGCGACCGTGTTTTCGTATGTCCTACGAGAACTGGGCGGAGATGAGTTGATCGAACACGTGGTGCAGTCCACTGGCTTTGGGGCCAATGGAACGATCCTCTTCATCCTGTTCATCGTATTCCTGCTGGGTTTTGTTCTGGACTGGATCGAAATCACGCTGATTGTGCTGCCGCTGATGCGCCCCATCGTGAACGGTCTGGGCATCGATATTCCCGGATTTGGAGTACTGGATGAACCGGCGCTTGTGTGGTTCGTGATCCTGGTGGCAGTTACGCTGCAGACCAGCTTCCTAACCCCACCCGTTGGTTTTGCCTTGTTCTATCTCAAGGGCGTCTGCCCGCCCGAGATCAAACTGACGCATATCTACAAGGGCATCATCCCCTTTGTCCTGCTGCAATTGACCGGACTGGCTCTTGTCTTCCTGTGGCCCACACTTGCCACCTGGTTGCCATCCGTCGCCTATTAAGGAGGAAGAGTCATGCGTCTGAAGGACTGTCATAACTTTCAGGATTTCCGCAGATTGGCCAAGCGCCGCCTGCCGGGGCCGATCTTCAACTATATTGACGGCGGCGCGGATGATGAGGTGACTTACCGCGAAAACACACGGACGTTTGATCGGTGTGATCTGCTGCCATCGGTCCTGCGTGGGGTGACGGACGTGGACATGTCGGTCACCGTGATGGGGCAAAAGCTGGATATGCCGATTTATTGCTCGCCGACGGCTTTGCAGCGCCTTTTCCACCATCAAGGGGAACGTGCTGTGGCAGCGGCCGCCGAGAAATATGGCACCATGTTCGGTGTGTCGTCGCTGGGCACCGTGTCCATGGAAGAATTGCGCCAGAAGCATAAGAACCCGCAGGTCTATCAGTTCTACTTTCACAAGGATCGCGGCCTGAACTCTGCCATGATGCAGCGCGCCAAAGAGGCGGGCGTCGAGGTGATGATGTTGACCGTGGATAGCATCACCGGCGGCAACCGCGAGCGTGATCTGCGCACTGGTTTCTCGATCCCGTTCCGCCTGACTTTTGGCGGCATGATCCAGTTTGCGATCAAGCCGATGTGGGGCATCAACTATGTCACGCATGAAAGGTTCCGCCTGCCGCAATTGGACGAACATGTGGATATGGGCGGCGGTGCCAGTTCGATCGGTGGTTACTTCACTGACATGTTGGACCCGTCGATGGACTGGGATGATGTGGCCGAGATGTTGCGTGAGTGGGATGGCCAGTTCTGCCTTAAAGGTATCATGACAGTCGAGGACGCGCGCCGCGCGGCTGAGATCGGGTGTACCGGCATCATCTTGTCGAACCACGGCGGTCGCCAGTTGGACGGCTCGCGCACGCCGTTCGACCAGTTGGCCGAGATTGTTGATGCCGTCGGCGACAAGCTGGACGTGATGATGGACAGCGGAATTCAGCGCGGAACCCATGTGCTCAAGGCGTTGTCTTTGGGTGCCAAGGCGGTCGGGGTAGGGCGGCACTATCTGTATCCATTGGCTGCCGCTGGTCAGCCGGGCGTCGAACGGGCGTTGGGATTGATGCGGGCCGAGATCGAGCGCGACATGAAGCTGATGGGCGTAACGCGGCTCGACCAACTGTCGCGCACTAACCTGCGCTTCCGGGACACAGCGACCAGTCCTGGCGATGCACATCGGAACGCGGCATGATCAACGAAGCCCTCATAACCAAATTTCGCGCCATCGTCGGCGCCCGTAATGTGCTAAAAGGCGAACGCGCGACCGAGCGGTTCCGCCGCGGGTTCAGATCGGGTGAGGGCAAAGCACTCTGCGTCGTTCGACCCGGTGCTTTGCTGGAACTGTGGCACGTTCTGCAGGCCTGCGTCGCCGCCGACAAGATCGTCATCATGCAGGCGTCCAATACTGGCCTGACCGAAGGGTCTACACCCAAAGGCGGTTACGACCGTGACGTTGTGCTGATTAATGTCAGTCGGATGAAAGCCCTGCACCTTTTGCAAGACGGTCAGCAGGTTCTAAGCCTGCCGGGCGCGTCTCTGTTTGAGTTGGAGAAGCAGCTAAGGCCACTGGGGCGAACACCGCATTCGGTAATCGGGTCCTCCAGCATTGGGGCCTCGATCGTGGGTGGGGTTTGCAACAATTCCGGCGGTTCCTTGTGCGAGCGCGGACCCAGTTATACAGAGCTTGCCCTTTTCGCCCAGATCGCCGCGGATGGGACGCTGAAACTGGTGAACCATCTGGGGCTGGATTTGGGCGACACTCCAGAGGAAATCCTGACCCGTGTTGAAGCCGGGGATTTCGACAAGGATGCCCCGACACCTCAGGGTCGCAATGCGTCGGACCCGGATTACACTGCGATCCTGCGCGATGTCGATGCGGACACGCCCTCGCGTTACAACAATGACGAACGGCTGTTGTACGAAGTGTCCGGCTGTGCGGGCAAACTGGCGGTATTCGCAGTGCGGCTTGATACCTTCCCGACCTATGAGCGTGAGCAGGTCTTTTACATCGGTACAAACCACCCTGCTGACCTTACCGACCTACGTCGCCACATCCTGACGCATTTCAAAACACTGCCAGTTTCAGCCGAATACGTTCATCGAGAGTGTTTCGACATCGCAGCGAAATACGGTAAGGACACTCTGGTAATGATCGACAAGCTGGGGACCGACCGGCTGCCGATGTTCTTTGCTATGAAGGGCGCGGTGGACTCGCGTCTGAACAAGTTTTCGTTGACCCGGGGTTTCACCGACAAGTTCATGCAGGTTGTTGCAAAGCTTTGGCCCGAGCATCTGCCGAAGTTCCTGTATGAGTATCGTGACAGGTATGAACACCACCTCATCTTGAAAATGCATGACAGCGGTATCGAAGAGGCGGCGGTGTTTCTTCCCGAATTCTTTGGTTCCCGCAGCGCCGAATTTGTCACCTGCAGCCCGCGTGACGCCAAGATCGCCGGGTTGCATCGATTTGCTGCTGCGGGTGCCGCCGTGCGGTATGGCCATGTCCATTCCGACGAAGTCGAAGAGATACTGGCGCTGGATATCGCGCTGCGTCGCAATGATCGTGATTGGTTCGAAACGCTGCCGCCTGAGATCACTGATCAGTTGGTTGGCAAAGTCTACTACGGCCACTTGATGTGCCACGTGATGCACCAGGATTACATCGTCAAGAAGGGATGCGATCCAAGGGCGATCAAGACTGCGATGCTTCGGATCCTTGATGAGCGCGGGGCCGAATATCCGGCCGAGCACAATGTCGGCCACCTCTACAAGGCCAAACCGGATCTGGCGGCGCATTACAGGCGCTGCGATCCAACCAATTCCTTTAACCCCGGGATTGGTAAAATGTCGAAGTTCCGGGATTACGTTGGTGACAAGCCCCGGTGACCGCGGTCGCAATCGTGTGCCATCCTTTGTGTGTTGACCGTGAATGGTTGCGTAAACACTCCGATAACTCTTTGTAAGGGAATAATTTTAAGGTTAAAATTTCAAGTAGTTTAATATTAAACCTTTCCTGAAACGCATAGCTGTTATTCCGCTCAGGCCTATCCGGTGGTAAAAAATTACGCTACGTAACACTGCAAGTTAGGTCAAAGTCACTGACTAATTGGAGGGATTAGAGATGACACGAACTGCACTTGTAACCGGTGGTAGCCGGGGTATCGGCGAAGCGATTTCCAGAAAGTTGAAAGCTGAAGGATATACTGTTGCCGCGACCTATGCCGGCAATGACGAAAAGGCGGCTGCTTTCACCGCCGAGACCGGCATCAAAACCTATAAATGGAATGTCGCAGATTACGAAGCCTCGGCCGCTGGGATCGCAAAGGTCGAGGCCGAGATTGGATCGATCGATATTGTGGTCGCCAACGCTGGGATTACCCGCGACGCGCCATTCCACAAGATGACGCCCCAGCAGTGGAAAGATGTCATAGACACCAACCTGACCGGCGTTTTCAACACCATCCACCCAATCTGGCCCGGTATGCGCGAGCGTAAGTTCGGCCGTGTCATTGTCATCAGTTCTATCAACGGCCAGAAAGGCCAGTTTGCGCAAGCCAACTATGCCGCCACCAAGGCGGGTGATCTGGGAATCGTCAAATCTCTGGCACAGGAAGGCGCGCGCGCAGGCATTACCGCAAACGCCATCTGCCCCGGTTATATCGCCACTGAGATGGTCATGGCCGTGCCTGAAAAGGTTCGCGAGGCCATTATCGGCCAAATCCCCGCCGGACGGCTGGGCAAACCCGAGGAAATCGCCCGCTGTGTGGTCTTCTTGGCCTCGGATGACGCCGGGTTTGTCAACGGCTCAACGATTTCTGTCAACGGCGCACAATTCTTCGTCTGACACCCCACCGGACACAGTTTGAGAAAGGAACCTGCCCAATGAAAGACCTCGAACCCGATATCGACCCGGTAGAAAGTCAGGAATGGCAGGACGCCATTGAAGACGTGATTGAACGCGATGGTGCAAACCGTGCGCATTTCCTGTTGGATAAGGCCGTGCAGAAGGCCCGCGCCGCCGGGGCGACGCTGCCGTTTTCGGCTACGACGCCCTATCAGAATACCATCCCGGTTGATGATCAGTACGCCTTTCCCGGCGATCCTGAGATGGAGTGGCGGATCCGTACGATCAACCGCTGGAACGCCATGGCCACCGTGGTTCGGCGCAACAAAGTCAGCAGCGAATATGGCGGCCACATTGCCTCCTTTGCCTCATCAGCTGTTATGTATGACGTGGGCCTGAACCACTTCTGGCGATCGAAATCGGCGATCCACGGTGGCGATCTGGTGTTTTTTCAAGGCCATGTGATCCCCGGCATCTATGCCCGGTCCTTCATGGAAGGGCGCATCACTGAAGAGCAGCTGGAAAACTTCCGCTCCGAGGTCGATGGCGGCGGGCTGTCCAGCTATCCGCACCCGTGGTTGATGCCGGATTACTGGCAGTTCCCGACGGTCTCGATGGGCTTGGGCCCGCTGATGGCGATCTATCAGGCGCGGTTCATGAAATACATGCACAACCGGGGTCATATCGACATGGCCGACCGTAAAGTGTGGTGCTTCCTGGGCGACGGCGAGATGGACGAACCCGAAAGCCGGGGTGCAATTGACCTGGCAGTGCGAGAAGGCCTGGATAACCTGATCTTCGTGATCAACTGCAACCTGCAACGGCTCGACGGTCCGGTTCGCGGCAACGGCAAGATCGTGCAAGAGCTTGAGGGCGACTTCCGCGGTGCGGGCTGGAACGTGATCAAGCTGCTTTGGGGTAAGGGCTGGGATCAGCTGCTGGAAAAAGATACGAGCGGGCGGTTGCGTCAGTTGATGGATGAAACCGTCGATGGCGACTACCAAACGTTCAAGTCGAAAGACGGCGCTTATATCCGCGAACATTTCTTTGGGAAATACCCGGAAACCGCTGCTTTGGTCGAAGACTGGACCGACGATCAGATCTGGGCATTGCGCCGGGGCGGACATGACCCAGAAAAAGTCTATACCGCATTCAAGCGCGCGACCGAGAACAAGGGCACGCCGACCTGCCTGCTGGTGAAAACCGTCAAGGGCTACGGCATGGGCTCGGCCGGTGAGGGGCAGAACACCACCCACCAGCAAAAGAAACTGGCCGAAGATCAGTTGCGTGCGTTCCGTGATCGGTTCCAGATCCCGGTCAGTGACGAAGACCTGCCCAACGCGCCGTTTGTGTCGTTGAACAACGCACAAAAGGCTTACCTGGCCGATCGACGCAAGGCTTTGGGCGGTGAGTTCCCCAAACGCGACAGCAGCGCTCCGGCGTTGGAGATCCCCGAACTTTCCAAGTTCGAAGCTCAACTAAAGGGCACCGGTGATCGCGAGATCTCGACGACGATGGCCTTTGTCCGCATCCTGACCACGCTGTTGCGTGACAAGGGAATGGGCAAGAACGTGGTGCCGATCGTGCCGGACGAAAGCCGGACCTTTGGGATGGAGGGGCTGTTCCGCTCGGTCGGGATCTACAACCCCTCGGGTCAGAACTATACCCCTGAAGATGCTGATCAGATGATGTTCTACAAGGAAACGACCAACGGTCAGGTCCTGCAGGAAGGCATCAACGAGGCTGGCGCCATGGCCGATTGGATTGCGGCAGCGACTGCGTATTCCAATCACGGCGTCCCGATGATCCCGTTCTTCATCTACTATTCGATGTTTGGCTTCCAGCGCATCGGTGATCTGGCCTGGGCGGCTGGTGATAGTCGTGCGCGGGGCTTCATGCTGGGCGGTACGGCCGGTCGGACGACGCTGAACGGTGAAGGTCTTCAACACGAGGATGGCCACAGCCACATTCTTGCGGGCACTATCCCGAACTGCATCACCTACGATCCGACCTTCAGCTATGAAGTCGCAGTGATCATCCAGAATGGTCTGCAGCGCATGTATGGCGATCAGGAAGATATCTATTTCTACCTGACCCTGATGAACGAAAACTATACGCACCCCGATATGCCGATGGGCGCGGAAGAGGGGATCATCAAGGGGCTGTATCGGTTTCAGGAAACCAAGAAGCCAGGCAAGAAGCACGTCAACCTGATGGGCTCGGGCACCATTCTTGTGCAGGCGATGAAAGCAGCGGAATTGCTGAAGAAAGATTTCGGCGTGACGTCTGATATCTGGTCGGCCACCTCCTTCAACGAATTGGCCCGTGACGGACAGGATGCGGCACGCGCCAACCGTCTGGACCCGCTGGCAGAGGAACGCATGCCTTACGTGACCGAACAGCTTTCAAAGGCCAAAGGTCCGATCATTGCAGCCACTGACTATATGAAGAACTACGCCGAGCAGATCCGCGCCTTTGTGCCGGGCCGCTATTCGGTGCTGGGCACGGATGGCTATGGCCGTTCGGACAGCCGGGTGAACTTGCGCCGGTTCTTCGAGGTCGATGCCAATCATATCGCGGCGGCGGCGATGGTCGATCTGTATCGCGAAGGTGCGGTGACCAAGGCCGAGCTCGAGAAGGCGCTCAAGACATATGAAATCGACGGCGACAAGCCGAACCCCCGGTTGGTTTAAGGCCACGGGGCACGAGGAGACGTAGAAATGGAAATCGAAGTAACAGTCCCGGATATCGGGGATTTTGCGGATGTCCCGGTGATCGGCATCCTGGTCTCGGTCGGTGATAACGTCGCTGCCGAGGACCCGCTGATCGAATTGGAAAGCGACAAGGCCACGATGGAGGTTCCGTCCCCTGCCGCGGGTGTCGTCAAGGAAATCAAAGTGTCTGAGGGCGACAACGTATCCGAGGGGGCGCTGATCCTGCTGCTGGAAGGCGAAGGGGCACCTGCCGCCCCGGCCGAGGCCGCGCCCACCGTCGCACCGGCACCTGCGGCTGCCCCAGCACCAGCCTCCCCGGCGGCACCGGTGATGGATCAAGGGTTCGGCAAGGCCCACGCCTCGCCATCGGTGCGCGCCTTTGCCCGTCAGCTGGACATTGACCTGTCCAAGGTCAACGGCTCGGGCCGCAAGGGTCGTATCCTGCGCGAGGACGTCACCAAGTTCCTCAAATCCACGACTGCGGCCGCTCCGGCTGCTGCAGGTGCATCGGGTGGCATGGGTATCCCGCCGATCCCGGTTGTCGATTTCTCAAAGTTCGGCCCGGTCGAAGACGTGGAAATGCCTCGGATCAAAAAGCTGTCTGGCCCTGCGTTGCACCGGTCATGGCTCAATATCCCACATGTCACCCATAATGATGAGGCCGACATCACCGAGCTGGACAAATACCGCAAGGAAATGGACACGATGGCCAAGGAAGAAGGCTATCGCGTCACTTTGCTGAGCTTTGTGGTCAAGGCCTCGGTCAATGCGCTGAAACAGCATTGGGAGTTCAACTCGTCGATCCACCCCGACGGCGACAAGCTGATCCGCAAATCTTACTACAATATAGGCTTTGCTGCAGACACGCCGAACGGCCTTGTTGTTCCGGTCATCAAAGATGCGGATCGTAAGGGCATTGTCGAAATCTCCAAGGATCTGATGGAGCTGTCGGGCAAGGCGCGTGCAGGTGAGCTGAAATCGAACGACATGCAGGGCGCGACGTTCACGATCTCGTCGCTGGGCGGTATCGGTGGCACCCATTTCACTCCGATCGTCAACGCGCCCGAGGTGGCCATTCTGGGCCTGACCCGGTCGAAGATGGCTCCGGTCTGGAATGGCGAAGAATTCGTGCCGCGCCTGATGCAGCCCTTGTCGCTCAGCTATGACCACCGTGCCGTTGATGGCGCCTTGGCCGCACGCTTCTGTGTGACGCTCAAGACGCTGTTGGGTGACATGCGCAAGTTGATGTGGTGAGGAGAGATCAGATGGACGTCAAAGTACCCGATATCGGTGATTTCTCCGATGTGCCCGTGCTCAGCATTCTTGTCTCGGTTGGTGATACCGTCGTCGCCGAAGACCCGCTGATCGAACTGGAATCCGACAAGGCCACGATGGAGGTTCCGTCCCCCGCCGATGGCAAGGTCGTCTCGATTGCCGTTGCCGAAGGAGATAATGTCTCGGAAGGCGCGCTGATCCTGACACTGGAAGCCGCCGACAGCGCAACACCCGAGGCCGCGCCAGCAGAAGCACCCGCCGTACTGCAGGCTGTGGCCGCCACCGGCACTGCAGCCGGGCAGGGCGACGTACATGCCGAAGTGGTTGTGCTGGGCTCGGGCCCCGGTGGTTACACCGCAGCCTTCCGCGCCGCAGATCTGGGCAAAAAGGTTGTAATGATCGAGCGCAATCCGACGCTGGGCGGTGTCTGCCTGAACGTGGGCTGTATCCCTTCGAAGGCGTTGTTGCACGTGGCAAAGGTCATCACCGAGGCCGAAGAGATGGGCGCACATGGTGTCAGCTTTGGCAAGCCCAAGATTGACCTGGACGAATTGCGCGCCTTCAAAGACAGCGTTGTCGGCAAACTGACCGGCGGTTTGGACGGTTTGTCCAAGGGTCGCAAGGTTCAGATCGTGCGCGGCTACGGTCGCTTCTCGGGTCCGAACATGATTGAGGTCGTGGGCGATGACGGAATGACAACGGTTTCCTTTGACCAATGCATCATTGCGGCGGGATCTGAACCGGTTGAGCTGCCCTTTCTCCCCCATGATGACGACCGCGTGATCGACTCGACCGGTGCGCTGGAACTGGCGGATGTTCCAAAGCGGATGCTGGTTCTGGGCGGCGGTATCATCGGTCTGGAGATGGCTTGCGTTTATGACGCGCTGGGCTCGGACATCACCGTGGTCGAGTTGATGGATCAGATTATCCCTGGTGCGGACAAGGATATCGTTAAACCTCTGATGACCCGCATCAAGGGCCGGTACGAGAACATTTTCCTAAAGACCAAGGTCACAGCGATTGAACCGTTGAAAAAGGGCCTCAAGGTCACGTTCGAGGATGACAAGGGCGACAGCTTCACCGACACATTTGATAAGGTTCTGGTGGCTGTGGGACGCAAGCCCAATGGCAAGCTGATCGACGCCAAAAAGGCCGGGGTCGCGGTGGATGAGCATGGGTTTATTGCCGTGGACAACCAATTGCGCACCGGCGTGCCGCATATCTTCGCCATCGGTGATCTAGTCGGCCAGCCGATGCTGGCGCACAAGGCCGTGCACGAAGGCAAAGTTGCAGCCGAGGTTGCCGCCGGTCACAAGCGGTTCTTCGACGCGAAACTGATCCCTTCGGTCGCCTATACCGACCCGGAAGTGGCTTGGTGTGGCCTGACTGAGACCGACGCCAAGGCCAAGGGGATCAAGGTCGAAAAAGGCGTGTTCCCGTGGGCCGCGTCGGGCAAATCTCTGTCCAATGGCCGATCCGAAGGCATCACCAAGCTGCTGTTCGATCCACAGGATCAGCGCATCGTGGGTGCCTGCATCGTCGGCACCAACGCCGGTGATCTGATCTCCGAGACTGCTCTGGCCATCGAAATGGGGGCGGACGCGGTCGATCTTGGTCACACGATCCACCCCCACCCGACGCTGAGCGAGACAGTGAACTTCGCGGCCGAGATGTTCGAGGGCACGATCACCGATCTCATCCCGCCCAAGAAACGCAGCTAGGATCATGGCGATGAAGATAGGCACACTGAGAGAGACTTATGACGGTGAGAACCGTGTTGGGATGATGCCTGAGTCGGCGTTGCAGCTTCAGAAGTTGGGCTATGAGTGCCTGATTGAGAAGGGTGCGGGCGTTGCGGTCGGGTTTTCTGATGCGTCGTATGAGGCTGCAGGGGGTGAGGTCGTCAAGACGGCTGCGGCTCTGTGGAAGGCGGTCGACATTGTTGCCAAGGTGCGTCAGCTAAACGAGGCCAGGACACCGG
This sequence comes from Ruegeria sp. CDSC002, assembly GCF_059610905.1. NCBI lineage: Bacteria > Pseudomonadati > Pseudomonadota > Alphaproteobacteria > Rhodobacterales > Roseobacteraceae > Ruegeria > Ruegeria sp. CDSC002. The sequence goes on along the minus strand of NZ_JBXWOM010000006.1, from coordinate 208,007 downwards.
GTGCTCGGGCATCAAAAACTCGCTGATCTTCAAAGAAAACACCCGCATGTTCTACGGCGGTGCAAGGGCAAGCCTCGACAAACTCCTGCCATTGATCGACTAAGCGGAGCGGTTTGGTCCAAGATGTCTTGTCACTTGAAAAAACTCCGTGCGCCTTTTGGAGTAGCGGATTGAGTTTTGGGGTCAATCTGTTCGGAATTTTGCCGAGGCGCAGCCGCCACCGGTGGGAGGCCTAGCTGAAGAAGAAGTCGGGCAAGCAGGTGCCTGCGCGCGCGCCCGGCGATTCGGGCTATCCCACCTTGGCGCCGGTGCCGGGGACCTATGTGCAGGTTAAGGCAAGCAGTTGATTTTAAATCACTCCGTGGAAAAATTCTGCAATGCAGCAATAAAAATCTTGCAATGCCGCATTGCAGCATACATATTGTCCTCAAGCTGATGAAAACCGGGGTGGGCTCGGTTCGGCAAAAGGATTTTAGACATGGCAAAGACGCAAGACTTCACCGCGACCCTGAAAGACGTTATGGGCGCGTTCCCCGTTGACACCACCGCTCTGGAAGGTGCTTTCAAATCGACCGCGACGCTGAACGAAAAGCTGTCGGGTGTTGCACTGGAAGCGGCTGAAAAGTCGGCGGAGATCTCGAACAAATGGACCAAGGACACCCTGGCCAAGCTGACCGAGATGTCGAAAGCCAAGGCAGAGCCTGCAGACTACGCCAAGGCAGCAACCGACTTCGCCAGCGCATCGGCTGAAGTTGCAGCTGAAAACATGGCGGCCTTCGCAGAGATCGCGAAAAAAGTTCAGTCCGAAACCGTTGAGCTGCTGATGGCGGCTGGCAAAGATGTAGCCGAAGACACAACCGCGGCTGTCAAAAAAGCCACCAACGACGTGACAGCTGCTGCCAAGAAAGCAACTGCCGCCAAGTAAGCAAACGCCGCGAGGCGCACCCACTCCTCCCAATCGGTGCTATCGCGCAGGGCAGGTCGAAAGACCTGCCCTTTCTTTGTTGGTGGAGCGTCTTATCGGGACGCGTCTTGACCACAGTGTGCCCTTGGTTGCGAAACGCCGTCCGGTGCAGTAAGCCACCTATTCAGTGTACACCGAGACCCATCCATGACCGCATCGTCAAACCCTGTTTTAAAGTGCCGGTCGGCTTCAACAGGCCTTGTCACCAAGGCCGCGAGGCTGTCGGTTGCACCCATGATGGACTGCATGGAATATCGTTATAAAACAGATTGGTACGATGTTAGGTGTGCAGTGTATGTGCAGTTTAGCACCCCTCATAGTTCTTGGCGACACAGTCTCTGGCTAATTCCTGCGCCTTGGAAATGTCACTGCCGGTCATTCTTTGGACGATTTTCTCTCGGTTTGTTACTGCGCCATCAAAACCAAGCGAAGCGCCAATATTGAACCACATGTGAGCATAAAGATCGTCCTGGATGACGCCTTTGCCAATTGCATACATTAAGCCAAGGTTGTTTTGTGCCTCTGCGAACCCTTGTTCTGCCGCCAAGCGATACCACTTCACCGCATCGGCGTAGTTCTGCTGAACGCCTTTTCCTTTGTCATACGCAACGCCAACATTGTGCCGCGCACCGGGGCTCCCTTGTTCTGCCGCCAGGCGATACCACTTGAACGCTTCTGCGTAATCCTGCGGAACTGAATTGCCTGCATTATAGTAACTGCCAAGAAAATACTGCGCCTCTGCAAGCCCTTGTTCTGCAGCCAAGCGAAACCACTTGAACGCTTCTGCGTAATCCTGCGGAACTGAATTGCCTGCATCATAGTAACTGCCAAGAAAATACTGCGCCTCTGCGTGCCCTTGTTCTGCCGCCAGGTGAAACCACTTCACCGCCTCGGCGTAGTTCGGCGGAACTCCGTCGCCATTATTGTAAATAGCACCAAGGTTGTATTGCGCATTTGCGACCCCTTGTTCTGCCGCCAGACGATACCACTTGATTGCTTCTGCGTAATCCTGCGGAACACCTTTACCTTCATAGTACATAAAACCCAGATTGAACTGCGCGGTGGGTATCTCGTGTTCTGCCGCCAAGCGATACCACTTCACCGCTTCTGCGAAATCCTGCGGGACTACCTCGCCTTTTTCATAGTAACTGCCAAGATAGAACTGCGCGATTCCATCCCCTTGTTCTGCCGCCAAGCGAAACCATAACTCCGCCAATTTGTAGGTTTGCGGTACGCCCTTGCCTTCGTGATACATAACGCCAAGCATCGACTGCGCGATACTGTTCCCTTGTTCTGCGACGGGTAGCAACTCTTGTAGCGCAGTATCAAAATCGTCAGCCATGTAAGCATCGAAACCCTTGTCGAAGTCCTGCGCCCACAAAGTATGCCCGCCCGTTGTCAGAATTGTAGCGACCGCAGCAATTTGGAAAATACGTTTCAAAACAACACCCCTATAGTTTCAATGTGAGACCATTTGTGTATTGAAAAGCAAAGCCAAGTAGCAACTTGTCGCTGCGTGTACTGGCGGGGAAAATTGCAACAGTTTTAAGGCAGCTTAAGACACATGGGGACCGCTATTTGCATGTGTTTGATATTTCGTTTCAGACGCTGGTCGTCGCAAATTGATCTGATACTGGTCATTTCGCTGCTAGGTGCCGCGCGGAATAATTTGTCGTTTAAGCGCGGGCTGGTCTTTGACCGTGACTGGTCGAACATGAAAATCAAACTTACAGGCGGATACTGATATGGGACGAACACTCTCAAACACACTGAAAGTCACCGGGACCGGGATACTGGCGGCAACGCTGTTCGCGTCTCTAGTTAAGGCTGATGACCAAATGTTTCTGGACCTGCATGATAACATTGTATCCTGCGGTTTAACACAAGCACACAATCAGGTTGAATGGCCAGACAGCGTCCCCGCTGGTGATGAGCGGCTGAATATTATCACGGACATTTCAATAACCATGACCTACCGCTACGTGCAACTGCTTTCGAAGGACAAGGAGGCTAGATGGGCAGCGATGCATAGCGCCAGTTACGGGCAGGGGTTTGCTGCAGGCAAGTACAACGACGATAGAGGCCCATTATACTGGGCCACTTATGAGGTGGTTGGGATTGTTGGGGCCTGTCTTATCAACGGGAATGGACAATGAAACGTTTATTCGTAAGAACCATTCAGGCGGCCGCGGCATTTGGCTTTGCTGTCCTGTTCTCAGTCAGCGTAGCGAAAGCCCAAACGTCTGACTATGCGCAGCACGTAAGATCGGTCTATCTGTGTGCTGAGGAAGTCGCCACGTCTGAGCATAACTTCTATGGGGATGAGCCTTTCTTGCCTGATTGGCCGGGGAAGGAAACCGTAGAGCGCCAGTTGCTGCAGACTGTGCATGGCCTCGTGTCTGAATATAACAGGGTCGTAGAGGCAACCCCTTTCATCGATCATAGGGCCGCTGGTGTACTCGCTGCAGTGCCCAAAGCGGATGCCTTGAAGAAGTACTATGACTACTTCGATCAGGTGGTCCCTCTGTGGGAATACCAAATCTTAATCGCCGCTGGAAACTGCCTCCGAGATGATGACCCGTTTGGTGCTGAAAACGATCAACCCTCCCACTAGCTAGGATGACCACCTAGGGCAGCGTTGAGGCGCTGTGACCGAAGCCAATTGCGAAAACGAGCCGATACACTGATGGACTATTACGAAGACGACGCCGACTTTATCAAAGACATGTTTGCCGAAGGTCTTCAGCCGTTCGTGGATCAAGGCGTGCGCGTGACGGTCAGTTCGGTCTAGTTGAACGCTGAAGAAATAGCCGTTCAGATTTGGATAGAGGGCGCGTCCGTGATGGGAACGGTGTTCTGGTCGTCGGCTGAAGGCGTGCTGGATAAGATTTACGAAGTCCTATGGCGGCATCGTGTGGACCTTGCGCGGCTGATGCTTCGGCACGAAGCCAACCCGCGAAAACTTGACCGTCTGTTCTTTTCACCACGACTCGCCCATCACCATCCGACCATCGATTTGGTAAGACATTAACACGAATTGTCGGCGGGGGATTTATTCCCTTGTCGCACCACACGCGCCACTGCCCCGCGACACAGCCCGCAACGGTTTTCATCGGCCCGTTGCGGGCGACCAGACACAAAAACAACCCCGCCCCATCTGAGCGGAGGTTTTTTTGTGCCGATAGACTGAATTTGCTATTTTGAATGCTCTGACTGATCCAGCCCGCGTGCCGTGCCGTAACTAAGGTACCCCAACTGCCCCCGCGTTGTTCGAAGGGTCCCCCCCGTTCAGCGCGGGTTTTTTTGGGGGACGAGGGGTAAAGAGTTGTTTTCCGTCAAGAGTGGCCGACCGGGCCGCGTAACTCAGGTTCGGTCGGCAACGGGTTTTCTGGTGGCTTCACGTTGTGCTTGTTCAGCCACTCAAAGATCGCAGACCAGTCGTCCTGCAACGAAGGCGCGCTGCGATATTCGCGCAAACTTTCCAGCTTGCACTTCAGGTCATGTGGGATTGTTCGGGGCCAACGTTCCATACTGCATGTTCTGATTTTGTTCTAGCGGGTGTCAAAGCGTTTTTTATTGCCCGTCACATCGTATGCGGCGATGTGACGGGCGGGCCGTGTGCCGACGCGTTAGCGAAGGAATAAACGCACACTGACCAAACTGTGTTATTCTTGTATTACACTTTCAACAGATGTGAGACGTGGCGATGAAGTTACCTGAAACGGTCGTGGAATGGTCGTGCCTGCTATCCGAAGCAGCGGGACAAGATCGGGCCACAAGCGAACCATTATCGACTGAAGAATGTCGCCTGCGCCCATGGCCATCGTCACCCGTTCACAGTCCATCAGAACGAAGTCTGAAACCTTCACGTACACGACCAGATTTGGACTTGCTGAGTCTTCGCGCACCCAAACGGTTGTGCTGATACCACGGTCCCTGAACGGCTTCAGCGCGTCCATCAATTCCATGTAAATGTAGTCGTGCGTTTCCATCAGTGTATCGGCTCATTCTCGCATTCGGCTTCGGACACAACGCGGCTCAACCACTCGCGCAGATCACCCAGTTCTTTGACGTGTTCGTTCATAGAAATTTCGGTGTCGTCACCACAAAGGCAAAGGTGTTCACAGACCTTCATGCTGGCGTCCATCTGATCTTTGGCCACGCCAAGCGTTTGGCCTTCGCTGGTCAATTCGCCCGTCGTGCTATCCAGATCAAACGCGATCATTGCGTGCCTCGATTTCCCGACGCAGCACCCGTGCGGCCAGATGCAGACCGGCGGCCTTGCATGACTCGGCACGACCGACCAGCCGATCCGTATGGGCGTTGCGCAGATCGGGCCACGATTTTGCGTTGGCGACCATGGCGACGTGCAGGGATTCATGTTGTTTCTTCATTCCAAGAAATCCGACTCACCCATTTCGCGGGTCAGGCTGTTCCAAATCTTGACGTACTCATCCCAAGTCAGTGGTCGCTTCAGTTCGCGCTGCACGGCCACAGCGGCTGCATCGCGGTCGTAAACGGGCTTTTTGGGTTGGCGTTTTTTGCGGGGCATAGGACCATCAAAGGGCATTGTTCAGTTTCCAGGTATTCGGGTTATGGCGTCGGGACTTCAGACGGGCGGATGTAAAGCGGGTGCCAAATGGCTGCGTTCAACCCGTTGCTGTCGCCAAGCTGAACCAGATCGGTCGCAACGGTTCGTTGCAGGTCATAGACGGCTTCATCCACTGGCGGTTCAAGCAACACGCCGAACTTGTTCCTGCGCGGTGTCATGGTGTCACCTGCGTTGTGTAATCCATCATGATCAGACCGTCATGGCGGGCCGCTGGATGCGGTTTCGGTTCTTCGCCTTTCTTGGTCCAGCCGACCATCCGCGACCCCATATAGTTCTTTGTATAGCCTTCACGGTGCGGATCGGGTTCACGGCGCATGGCGGTGGTGACGTGCAGATCGCGGACGTATTGGCCAGCGCGGTTGTAGATTTTAAGGTTCATTTGCGCTTCCCTTTCTTCACGTTCGCAGGCGGCATGAACTGCGCAGCCAACAGGCGATCCACGCGCCCGTTGGGTGCCATCCACGAAACCTGATCGTTATGCCGAACGCCCGCCTTGACCAGTATCGCCCCGATCTGATCGGGCGTGGTGGCCGTGCTGGTTTTGCCGTCGATGTAAACCGACGTTTCGGTGCTGTGACGGTGCTGGGTCAGGCTGATCTGGCGCATATCAATATCCCGCTGTGCTGACCCACGCGACCGCGTCAGGGTGCATCACGTTCCAGCTTGCGCCGTCCAAAACGGTACGGATTGCCGTGCTATTCGTTTGGAACATTGACCGCACTTCAGTTGGTGGTGTGGTCGTGGCAGCATCGGAAATGTGGATCGCTTCCCCATCACTGACCGCACCATCCTGATCGGCGTCCATGGTCGGTGCATTGGCATCCGCGTTGGCCATGGCCAGCGTGACGGTGCTGGACAGATCAATCTCTGGAATGCCAAGCAGGGCGAATACGCTGTTGCCGTCCATAATCGTCATGACGAACGCGGGTGCATTAGCACTGACGATCAGCGGAACGCCCATAACCGAACCCTTGGTTTCGATTTCGTCGCGGAACAGGAATTTGCCGTCCACCATATGAAACTGAAGTTTCAGGGCGGTTGTCACATCGGTGACCAGAACGGGACGACGGGCGCGGTAAGTAGCCATCGCAGTGACCAGCGCGACCAAGTCCCGAAGTGGGTCGGCAAGTGGCGTCAGCGCGGCAATGCCGTTGCGGATACCGCTGGGCATAATGCCCACCAACGGCGCATCCGTGGATGTAAATTTCTCATCCAGTGCCACCGACAGATCATCCAGAATGAACTGTTCCGCAACGGCTGCAATGTTCGGGATCGACGTGTCGGCCAGTTCGTTCGAAAACGCACTGATCGCAGCCAGTTTGTGACGGTAAAGGGACATGCTACCCAGCGCACCCTTCAGCACGGGGATGGTTGCACCTTCCGCGATCCAAGCGGGTTTCATCTTGCCGTAATTGTCCGCGCCACGGTGCGGCACGGTCAGGCTACGGTTGTCGCCAAACTCAAGCGAATTTATCAGGCTGCGGTCGATCAGCTCACCTAGAATGCTGATTGGTGCCAGCTTCGACCAGAAAGCCAGAACATCCGACCGAACCAGTTCTGCCGCCCAACCAGCCGCTGTTGTGGTGGCTGGATCAGATGCGGCTTTGTTTTGCATCATCCCTTTCGCCACCTGACGCGCCAGTCGGTTGGTGTCGTCGGGCAACAGCACCCGCAACGTGTCTTCCACGGGGGTTTGCTTCACACGGCGCATAAACTCGCCCACAACGCCTGCTGTGACGCATTTCAGCAGGTCTGGCCGCTTCATGCCGACACAGGGCTTGGCGGGCTGCTTCAGGCGGGCTTCGACCGTGACAGGGCGTTCAACAGCCTTAGTCAGTGCATCCACTTTGGCTTCCAGCCGCTTCACCTGATCCAAGCGTTGCGGGATTTCCTTCGCTTCAGCCATGGCCGCATCGAACAATGCCGCTTTGCGTTCAGCGTCGATCAGGCGGCGGGCTTTTTTGTCTTCGCTGATGTCGCCATCGAATGCGTTGGCGTATTTGGTCATGTCTTTGGGCATCTTAAAATACTCCAATTCTTTTCAGTGTTCGTTCAGCCGCGTCGGCCAGACCCGGCCCGTGCTGATCTTCGAAATCGCAAAGCCATGCGCGATAGGTGCGCTTGTGTGCGGCGTCGGAAATCGTCCTGGCCTCAGATGTGCTTTTGCCCTCGGCTAGCAATTCACCAACCATTTGCGCCTTGGTCCGTCGGACCCTGATCGGCAATTCCGTCATGATCGTTCGGACGTCGATCAGTTTAGCCATTGCGGATTCCTTCCATGCGTTTGCGATGGTCGTCGGCCATACGGTTCAGGTCATTCAATGTCGGTTCTTCGGCACCCAGAAATCCGTCAATTTCCGACTGGATCGCGGCGGCTGAGTCGGATCGCTTCACGTCCAATTGCCGCTCAAGCGTGTCGATGCGTTCGATCAACGGGCTGATCAAATTTGCCATGGCACCAGCAATGTCGTCGGCGCTCAACGTGCGTTTGTCGACCTGATTCAAAATCGATCTTGTGAACGCGAGACCTGCGGGATTTACGCTGTCGGTTTGGCTGTCGTAAACCACGGCATTCAGGTCTTGTGATGATCTTGTGCCGCCAACGGGCTGGCCGTTGACCATCGGCAGGTCGTATGGATTTTGCTGGTCGTTACGGAACGGGTTTCCAGACATTTATGCCCCCTTGGCAGCGCGTCGTAACGCCAGATAGTTCTGGCGGTCGCGTTCGGTTGATTTGTCTTTGCGGAATTTTCGGTCTGCCAGCTTTGCGAGATATCGGGCCAGTGCGGCTGTGGCCTTCAGATCAAGATCGGCCTTGGCCATTCGGTCGGCGGATTTGTCAGCCGCCTGTTCGGCCCGATCCGCGATCCGATCCATCTGGTCGGCCAAATGCCCAACCGATTGGGCATTCATGCGATGTAGATCGGCGCACATGACGTGCAACGGATCACTGGTCACGGTGCTGGTACCACCACGCAGGATCGATGCCCCCTTGGCATAGCGGGCCGCTGCGGATCGCGTGTCGGTGATGGCCTGATTGGCACGGTCGATGTCGCGTTGAATGTAGGCGGTCAGCTTCAGACGTTCTTCGGTCGCGCCTGCTGTTCCAGATTCTTCGGATTTACTGATCTGATCCAATCGTGACCGCGTGTATCCCTGACCATGCACCAGTTTTCTGGTCAGGTTCGGGGCTGTTGTGACTGTAAGTGTCATCGGCGCGGTCCAATCGATTTGGTTCGCAGCCATCATATGCACGAAAAACGATTCGTTACCAGATATGGTATAAACCGAGTACAAAAACGAAAAAGTAATACCAGATGTCGTATTACGCCGAAGTACCTGGAAACAGATTTAAGACAACGCCAGATCGGAAACCGCACGCCAATAGGCTTCGACATCTGCACCGATCATCGACGCCACCAGCAACCCGTCACGGCTCAACCAAATCTTACTGCTTTCGTCGCCCTTGGTCGCTGCTTTGACGTGCTGGCGGATCGCTTCGCACCACAGGGTTGCGCACGCGTTCGGGTCGATGTGGTTCAGGTTTGGCTGCTTCACGGGCGGCGATCCTTTGACGTTTGGGCGGGCGTCGGCGTTTGGCCATCAGATCAACGACTGCCGTCGCGGGCGGTTGCCTTCATGGGTCGGCTGGTCAGTGTGCTTGCGGGCTTCACGTTCGGCGGCTGCATTGTTGGCGCGTTTCTTTCGGTCGGGCAGGCTGGCAGATGTGAACCCTAAACGACGGGCCAAGCTGTTCACCTGACCGTTCAAATCCGAGACGATCCGCACGCGCGGATTTTGGATCGGCACCAGCCCAGTTTTCCCCCCGTAACTGATCACACCTTCGGCGCGTAACAGATCGTGTTGCTCTACAAGGTCGGATTGCAGTTTGGCCAGATTGGCTGCGCTGATCAGGTCGAAGGGCGTCCAGTCCGTATGGCTGCGCTGTTCCTGCATTCGATTGAACAACTCAACGTCGCGGGCGTTGGGCGTTCCAGCTTCATCAGGCCACCCGTGCAGCTTCGATGCGTTGGCTACGTTCTCCACTTGTCGGCTGGTGCTGTCGCTGCGGTTGTTGGACATATGGTGATCCTGATCGTGCGCCGGAACGCGTGAGTCAGGGCGATTATACCAAACCTTACAGTAACTGGAAGGATTTTGATCTGATCCGATCTAATCCAGCGTACTTGGACGGTAATTTGATGGCGATCTGGCGGCATATAGCGGGGCGAATATACAACTTTTTACTAAGGTCGTTTTCGCAGTTAGTTATTAAAATTAACCCCACCCGTCGGTGCCGCGCCTCCCGATCATGCTTCGGCATACCCCGCCCCAGCTTAAACACACGACGCACCAACACGGTCAGTCATCGATCAGTCATCGGTCGATCAGGTGATGGGCAGGGCAGGGGGGTGGCTGGTGTTGCTGTGGTGCTGGTGACCAGATCGCAATCAATCAACGAATGATCATCACGTGTCACCATCATCATCATCGTCACGCTTACTGAGGTTCGACCATTCCGATCCAACAGGGAAACCATCGGCACCAATCGTCGGACGCTCCGCACGCCCATGCCGCAGATCACTGTGGCGGGCGTTATGGCACGGCCAGCACAACGTCCGCAGATTTGGCGGGAACATCGCAAGGTCTGGGTGACTGGATCGGGGCTTGATGTGATCCACCAAACCAGCACCACGTTTGCGCACGTCACGACCACAGTTGGTGCAGCACTGTCGGTCACGCTTTCGAACCAACGCACGAACCTTGCGCCATTGCTTGCTGCTGTAGAACGGATCAGGCATAGCGCGAGTGTGGACAGTTTGAAGCCAGGCGTCCAACTATAGGATACCTGTTTCATGTGCTGGGAAAGAACTCGAGATGAATATGTCGGTAGTGTTGGCATCTATGATGCTACTATTTGCAAGTGTTGAATCTGTTCAAGCTGGGACAAACCAATGGCTCCAAGACGTCTATGATTCTGACCTTTCATTTGAAGAAGCGGAGCAAATCATACGGTATGATGGCTGCCTCCAGGAAGCGGTGGCCTTCCACACAACACGGCTGCAGCAGCTTCGATGGAACAAAGGTATGGTAAACGTTTCAGACGGACACGTTTACGTATTCACCCAAGACGAACTAAGAATGCTGCAAAACGCTACATTGGCGATTCATAGAAAAATGAGCATGGAACTTTTCTACAATAGAAAGGAAGAAGCTGCGAAGGCGTACGCTTCGTTGCAGAAAGACAACCAGTTGGATGAACCAAATAATTGGTTTGCATTGGTTGATTGGGCGTTGGTCGATTGTGGAAATGCGGAATACGCCGATCATTGGCAGTTTCTTGAAAGGTATAAGTAGTCTGAATTTGTAGGTCTTTGAAATCTGAATTGCAGATCATCGCGGTGGATCTAGAGCCATCCCGTTTCTAATTTTGGAAGTATTCACAACCACTGTTCGTGCAGCACTGCTTGTCACGTTTACAAACCAACGCACGAACCTTGCGCTATTGCTCCGGTTAGTAAATCGGACCGCATGGCATCTATTATTGTTCCCGTAGTTTATTATCGGAATAACCACTGTCGACAAAGTCGCTCGCACGCGCGCGAGACGTGAATAAAATTTTGAGAAGGAGAAGAAAAACTATTTGTACCTCACGCACAAGCGACATTGTCGACACTTTTATTTTCCGACGCTTTCTTTGATTTTACGGACGATTTCAGCACGCCGTAGTTTTTCCTGTTCAGCCTGTACGACGAACTTGGTGTAGACGGTCTGGTTCACTGTCCAACGCCGTGGAAGGTAATTGGCATCCAATGGTGTGATCCACCCACTGTCTTCAATGAAGCGCAATAGGCGTAGTTTCATTGGATCGTCCAGATTGCCCCATCTACGGTAATTGCGCTGCAAATCTCGCAACGACAGTTCTTTCAGTTCGCGGCTGAGAATGTAACCAGCGATCCAGCGGACGTGTTCGGCATCACCACCATCGCCCAGCACGTTTTCGTACAGCGCGAAGATGTTCGGCAGAAAATACTTCATGTGCAGGTCAGCCACGATCTGCGCCGTTTTTGCGGATACCATGTATTGAACAGGCTGCATGCCGTAATGTGCACATTCCATGGCGTGCAGGACCAATGCCCAACGATACAGACCACCTTCCCATTTCGACAGATGGCTTTTCATCCGAATTGACAATCCGCCCTCGTCAATCAGACTGTGGATTTCGCCCCAGCAGCGATCCAATATCTGCACGGCTTCGGGTGATAGCTGGACGGTGCCTGGCAACGATGCGGCCACTTGGTTGATCACATGCTGGTACGCGGCCTTTTGGCTGTCATCCGATACCGCATTTGTAGCGCGGCCAGCACGGCTGGCAAAGAACGGATAGAACCGCTGCAACAGGCCGTCGTCCTGTGCGTGCTTCATGGCCGTGGCCAGCGCGGCAGGTTGGATGCCGCCAATGATGGATCCAGACCAATTCGGCACGTTGACTATGCCGCGTGTGACGCGTGCGATCTTGTTTGGGCCACCATTGTACAGCTTCAGAAAATCGGCCCGTGTCTTGGCCGCTTCGCCACGTCCTTCGACGCTGGCAAACCAGCCTGACAGTTCATCCTGTTCGACCAGAATGCCACGCGGATTGTACTGCAAAATGTCGGATAGTTTTGATGTTGTCGTGTCGCTGATGACCAACATTCTGGTATCGGGGTGCTGCGGTGCAAATCCCTCTGGCGGTTCCTGCGTCTTCCCGTCCGTGTATTTCTTCAGGGCCGTGTTGTACCGCTTCAATTCGGTCTGGTACTGCGCGATCCGTCCAGCGTCCTCGTCCGTGTATTGGCGATCCAGCTTGCGCACGGGCTTCATTCCGAGATTTAAACCCGGTGTCTTTTTGATCGACGGATCACCGATCAATGTCAGCCACAGGCACGCGCGTTCTTCCCAATCCCGGTGCTGATGCGGCTTGATCTTCACACGGTCGTCCAGCACCGCCACAACGCCCCCAATGCACGCGACGAACAAGATTTCCGGCGGCACGCCCATTGCGGGTGCTTCGTGCATCAGTATGGGCCGCAGAACAGGCGGAATGCAGTGTTCTGGCAGTGCGGGTGGCACAATGGGCTGTAACAGGTCCACAGGGTCCACATCGGCCATCGGTTGCAGGTTTGATGCCTTCGGTGCAACGTGCGGCTTTTTTGGGTTAGCGGGCATTTTTGCCAGCGACACGGCCAAGGACGGACCAGCCATCGCCCAGAACCGTTTCAACGCCCGCAATGCGTTCTTCCCTTGGTTCTCAACATGGGCCATCGGCGCGATGGATATTTCTTCGACAATGGCCGCATATTCATTGCTGGTAAATCCCGTGGATTTCAGCGTGCGCGCAACGCTGTGCAGCGTCTTCGACTTGTCGATACCTTCCACCGCTGGTGCCATCAGGTCTGCTGCAAACTGCGGGTTCCACTGCTTCTGCTGTTCCAAGCGTTGCATCAGATCGGGCGTCAATTCAGCGGGTGTGAAATCTTCATCACCAGACAGTTCAATTTTCTGTTTCGGCGGCTGCGCCAACTCAGCACAAATAGACGGATCAAGCAGCGCGGGCTGGCTTACGTCAATCACCTGGTATCCGTCGCCAAACGCTATGAATCCCCCATCACCACGGGCGTCCAGACCCATCACGATACCGCTGCGGTTTCTCAGTTCGACACCCGCAGGTAATTGGTAAATCCGATGCGTGCCGCCACTGATCGTGCGGTGCGTACGCGTGCCGCCATTTAGGTGCCGTGTGGCCAACCATTCAGCGGCCTTTGATCCTTCTTTGTAACCGTCGTCGTCCAGAACATAGATGCCGCCCCCAGTGGCTATTCCGTAGCCGTTTGCATACCCCCACGGCATCGCATCGATGGCGACTGGATCGGAACTTGCCGCGTTTGGCCAATCCTTGATCATCGGCCTTTTGTCGTACTTTCGACCAATTGGATTCCAGTCGATATGCACAGGAAACACGCGAAGTCCCGTCTTCTTAGCTTCTTGTTTCCAATCGACATATTGTCCTATATCGTTTGCCATATCTGACAGCCTCTTGCGTAATGGGGTGTTGTGCGACCCGCTGTGGTTGGCGGAATTCTTGTGGCCCGTGACGCCTCATGCGTCACGGGTCTTTTCGTTCCATCACTTCGCTGTCAGCTCGCGCTCAGCCACACCGCGCCCGTGATGGTTAATTGGCTGTTACGCATCCGCCCGAGACAGTTGGTTGTACAGCTTGGTTTCCACGTCGCCAGACAGCTTGACGATTACCAGACCGTCGCGCCGTTCACGTGCCAAGCCGACGTAAAGACGATTCACCAGACGGGCGTAATTTGCGGCACGGGTATGGTCGCCAGTGTCGCCATAATGGGTCATCCAATAGGTAACATCGGCCACGAGGTTCTTTGCCCTGGCTTCTTCCAACAGCAGCTTCATGCGACACCGTCCAACAGGTCTTGTGACGCGAGGGGTGCGGGCGGGTTCTTTTCGCGCAAGCGATCCGTTTCGATCAACTCGGCGTATTCGGATCGCAGATACAGAATGGTTTTGCCAACCTTGCGATGGTTCGGCATTCCGCCACGGCTTCGGCGGGATTTGATTGTCTGAATATCGCAGACTTCAAACGCTGCAACCTGTTCTTCGGTCATCCAGCCGTTTTCGGCCAGAAACTTTACAAGGATTGGATCGTCCACGACGGCCCCCTTTGCATTTGGCGGGCCACGACCCGACCAGTTCGGTTTGCCAACGCGATGCGCTGACGGTTCCTAGCTAGTTCAAGTCATTTGTCGTGTGGTCTAGTTCAGCCGATGCGACTCGGCTGGTCTTGTGACGTTAGCCTGACGATGCAAGTTTCTGCAAGGCGTCATTCATCGTCAAAGCCTGTGCAGGTGGCTTCGAACGAAACTCCAAAGTGACCAAAAGGTGAGCGGACGGGCGACAAAATTCGTTGCGGCTCAAGTATGAGAAATTCGATACCCGCTATATCGTCAGATTGCGTTTCGAAGCCGCAAACTCGAATGTCGCTTATTTCGGTATCGAAATCGAGTGGGGGGTATACGGGACCACAATTCCCAGAGTAGGTCTGATCAGCTACTGTTAGAAGGGCCTTTCCGCCTTGTTCCACTAACTTAATTTCTGGGCCCTCGCAGGAAATATCCGCAGAAGCGGTTGTCACTATTAGAGTGGCACAGGCGGTTGCAAAAAACTTCATCTGTTTTCCCTCACTCATCTCCAAAGCCTGTACATGTGGCATCAAAAGCAATGTGTCCCGTCGAAAACGTTCCATCGTTAGTGAGCACCATAAAAACTGCCTGTGGTTCTAGTATGAACGCACTCGATGAGGTGTGGCAGAGCGATACGTTTTTTGCTTCGATTTGGTTGGGAAGCTCAAAGAACTTTTTGCAATCTGCAGCGAATGTAGGGCTTTCACCTGGATGAATGTTTAGTGTTATCAGGGCCTTTCCACCCTGTTCGGTGACCTTAATTTGCGGACCTTTGCACTCCAAGCCTGCAGATGCAGCACCCGCCATCAGAGCGGCAATCAAAGTTGCTGTAAATCTCATCGCTGTAATCCTTCCAATGCTGCGTGAACATCAGCCGCGCCAAGCTGGGTGTAGCGTTTCAGGTGCTTCCAGTCGCGGTGACCGGACACAACGGCCACCAGTTCAATTGGCAGACCAAGGCGGAACAATTCGGTAATTGCGTGGTGCCTCAGATCGTGAAAATGCAGATCGTGGATCCCGCACGCTTTCACGGCACGACGCCACGCAGTGCCAGCGGATTTGCCATCGTACGGGAACAAGCGGCCATCTGTGCGCCCGTTGGCCATTTTGCGGGCAATGTCGAACGCCTCACCCACTAACGGCACAAGCTGATCATTGCGGGCTTTGCGCTTCGGGTCTTTCCGTTCGCGTATCAACACGGCCTTTTCGTTCCACCTGATGTCTTCGATCCGAATACGGCAGATTTCGCCAAGACGCATTCCGCTGGTTGCGGCAAACCGAATTATGGTTGGCATCGGTATCGTCATGCGCGGGTTGGCATCGAACCAAGCGATGATCCGATCCAGTTCGTCATCGGTCGGAATGCGGTCACGCTCTTGGCTGCGGGTATCGATACGCGCCGTTGTCAGGGCGGTGCGGGCGTCTTTGGCTAGGCCTGGGTCAATGTCGATCTTGCGGCTGTGTCTGGCCCATTTCAGGACGCTGGACAGGGCGGACAGATCACCCGAAAGGGTCGCGCCCGTCACGCCTTCTTTCAACCGCTGGTCAACGTAGCCTTGGATCGTCAGGGCCGACAGGTTCCGCATCGATACGCCACCGATCCTACTTGCGATCCGTTCAAGATTGAAGCGGTTGGTGCGGCCCGTTTCGACCTGTTTCAGATAGGACATGATCACCATGGCCAGCGTCATGTCAGAGGGTGCCTGTATCGTACCAGCGGTGCGCCCGCCTTCCAGCGATCTTTCCAAGTCCGCAGCCCAACCAACCGCATCCGTTTTGCGCGTGAAGGTTCGGCCCTTGTTCACGCCTTTGCGTCTTACCTGCGCCCGCCATTTGCCTGACGGTAATTTCGTGATAGTGGCCATGTGATGTGCGATCCGTGTGCAAATTTCCCTGCACGCTTCATACAGAAAAAATACAAACGTGTGCAATACGTGTGCAACTTTGAGGCAAAAAAGCTGGTAGAGATATGACTAAATCATTGAATTATCACGCTAAATTATCAGTAGCACCCATGATGGATTGGACAGACCGGCATTGCCGATTTGTGCACCGACTGCTCAGCCAGCAGACACTTCTATACACCGAAATGGTAACCGCCCCGGCGTTGGTGCGAGGTGGCGCATTGCATTTGTTGGACTTCAGTTCGCAGGAACACCCCGTCGCGCTGCAATTGGGCGGTTCTGACGCAGAGGAGCTGTCGCAGGCGGCCCGGCTGGGCGCGCAAGCGGGGTATGATGAGATCAACCTGAACTGTGGCTGTCCTTCGGATCGGGTGCAATCGGGTACATTCGGGGCCGTCTTGATGAAAGATCCCGCTCGTGTTGCTGATTGCGTTGCCGCGATGCGCGACGCTGTTGATGTCGAGGTGACGGTCAAATGCCGTATTGGGGTCGATGATCAGGATCCGGAACGGGTCTTGCCTGAATTCCTGCAGGCCATTCAGGCGGCCGGATGCCGACGCGTAACAATCCACGCGCGCAAAGCATGGCTGCAAGGGCTTAGCCCAAAGGAAAACAGGGATATCCCGCCTTTGGACTACGACCTTGTGCATCGGATGAAAAATGCGTTCCCGGACCTGCACGTCTCGATCAATGGCGGAATCACGTCTCTGGAACAAGCAAAGACGCAACTGGACGCCGGGCTGGACGGTGTCATGATTGGCCGCGCGGCCTATCACCAACCCACGGATATTCTGGCCCAGGCGGATGCCATGATCTTCGGCAGCGGGCAGGTAGCTGATCCGATTGATGTCGTTCACAAAATGGTGCCCTATGTCGAAAACCACCTTGCCGAGGGCGGCCGCCTGCACCAGATCACGCGTCATATGCTGGGCCTGTTTGCCGGACGTCCCGGTGCGCGTGCGTGGAGGCGGGCTTTGTCCGAGGGTGCGGTTCACGATGGGGCAGGCCCCGAGGTGATGCTGCAGGCGCTGGACAGCATCGCGCCTTTGGCAGAGGTTTGACAGCTACAGGATACGGCCAGTTGGCCGGTTTGGGGGGATGATGCCCGAGACGATGTTACTGGCCCAGATGCTGGGCCTTTTGCTTGTAATCGGGGCGCTGGCCGGTGTTTTGGCCGGATTGCTGGGTGTCGGCGGCGGCATCGTTTTGGTGCCAGCGTTTTTCTATGCGTTCCAAACACTTGGATATGGTGGCCCGCAATTGATGCAGTTGTGTCTTGCGACCTCACTGGCAACCATCATCGTCACCTCATTGCGATCCGTCTTGGCGCACAACAAGAAAGGCGCGGTAGACTGGGATATTTTGCGCGGTTGGGGGCCGGGAATTGCAGTTGGTGCAATTGTCGGCGTGCTGGTCGCCTCGGCGCTACGAACCGAAGCCTTGCAAGCCTTGTTCGGAGTGTTGGGCATGGTCATCGGCGCTTATCTGGGCTTGGGCAAATCGGAATGGCGGCTTGGTGATGTGATGCCAAAAGGCGTGAAGCGGGCCGTTTTGTCACCTTCAGTCGGGTTCCTTTCAGTTCTGATGGGCATTGGCGGCGGTAGCTTTGGCGTGCCGCTGATGAGTCTGTTCAACACGCCCATCCACAGGGCGGTTGCAACGGCGGCCGGGTTTGGCGTGATCATCGCCGTGCCTTCAGTTCTGGGCTTTCTATTCTTGGACATAGCGCCTGAACACCGCCCGCCGTTCACAATTGGCGCTGTCAATTTGATAGCATTTGCAATTGTCGTGACCATGACCATGATCACCGCGCCGTGGGGTGTGAAACTGGCGCATGCGATGGACCCCAAACCATTGAAGCGCGTGTTCGCGGTGTTTCTGACGCTGGTCGCCTTGAACATGCTTCGCAAGGCGTTGGGGCTATGACCGATTTTTGGGACAAGGGCTGGATCAGGTTTCCACACGATCCGACACTTGCCCAATGGGTTGAACACGCTTTGCCGCAAGCCCGCGCCTCGGTCACGGATCCAACCTTTGCGGAATGGCTGGATTGCGAAGGCACGTGGTTCATCGGCGTGGATGCGCTGGATAACGATCCAGAGGGCAGGGTGGGGCAATCAGACCTTTTGTCAGGTCAGGCGATAGACTTTATCGCCGAACATTACGGGCGGTTGCCACTGCACAAGGGGCAGGTCTCGGTCGTTTATCCCGGTTATCCCCGCCCACGTCGTGGCGAAAACGATGCCGCCAGCAGATACCGGCGGAACCGTGACGCGGCGCATGTAGACGGTTTGCGTCCCATGGGGCCGGATCGCCGACGACGGGTGGATGAGCCACACGCATGGATCCTTGGCATTCCGTTAACGGATGCAAGTGCGGATGCCGCGTCGATGGTTCTGTGGGAAGGCAGCCACAAGATTCTGGGGGCAGCCTTTCAGCGTGCCATGGAAGGCCAGCCCAAGGACAGTCTGCACCAGATCGACATCACCGATGTCTATCAGACCGCCCGTCGTGAGGTGTTTGAAACCTGCCCCCGTATTGAGCTGCCTGCAAAGCCGGGTGAAGCCTACCTGCTGCATCGCCACTGTTTGCACGGCGTCGCGCCTTGGGCCGAGGGGGCGACCGCCGGGCCGGATGGACGGATGATCGCCTATTTTCGTCCGGAATGCGCGGGGGGAGTAGCCGAGTGGATCGAATCCCCGTAACCTGTTGCCATTATTCAGGTTTGGAGGTTTTCGATGATTACGGTTCATACGCATTCTGAAGGGGCCCAGATTGAGGTCGAGCTGTCCGGCGAAGTGACAAGCAAAGATTACAGCGAGACATTGGTCCCCGCGATCGAAGCGGCGCTAGAGGCTCATGATGCGGTGCGTCTGTTGGCGATCGTGCAGCCAGAGTTCAAAGGTTATGATCTTGGGGCCGCGTGGTCCGATACCAAGCTGGGTCTCAGCCACTGGCGCGGGTTTGACCGTATCGCAGTTGCGGCTGATCAGGGCTGGGTGCAGACCAGCATCCGTCTGGCCGCGCCGATTCTGCCATGCCCCGTTCAGGTGTTTGAACTTTCGGAACTTGAGGCCGCGCGCCGTTGGATGCGCGAGTCGCTGGGGGCCATTCATGTGACCGATCTGGGGGGACCCTGCGTGCAGATCAGCCTGATGGGCAAACTGGATCCCGAAGAGTACCAGCAGGCAGAGCGTGATCTGGATACCTTGCTAAGCTCAAAGAACGGGTTCCGTCTGTTGATTGACCTGCGCGAGTTTGACGGCTGGCAGGGGCTGACCGCACTGGCCGCGCATTTCCGTCTGGCCCGAGGGCATGTGGGAATGCTGGATCGCGCCGCCATAATCGGGGACAAAGCGTGGCAACATATGGCGCAGCGTGTCGCCAGTCACGTTCTGGGTGCCCGCACGCAGTTCTTTCCTTCTGAGGATTTCGAAAACGCAAAATCCTGGCTTGCAGCCGGGTAAGGCGGCGGCCGGCAGAGCGAAAGATTTCGCCGAGCTTTACCATTACGTAAGGTTAAATTTTCGGCTGTTTATTTTTTCTTGATCAGTCGGTCAAAAAAAGATTAAACGTGTTTTAGTCTTCCGTATGACCACTTCGGAAGAACTTAAATGCTGAAGAGCGCCGCTGTGGGTTGCCACTCACTTACGCATGTCGTCGAACTTGATCCCCCCTCGGAGTTCAGACCGACCCGCAGCGGCGCGAATTCAGCCAAAAAGCCAGAAGTGGATATCAGGATTTGTTCATTCGCGCAGCCCGCCCACCGCGCCGTTTGGCAAGTCGGGGTTTGCGTGCAGGCAGATCTTCCATGATTTCGGCACGCTCAACGCTGTCCATTTTCGACCAGCGCGTGATCTCATCAATTGTGCGATAACAACCGGTACAGATGCGCTCGGTCGGGTGCACGACGCATATCTGGATGCAAGGGCTCTCGACCTCGTTCCTTTTCCAGACCATGTTTGTCATCGGTACACCCCGTTGCCCTTAAAGAAAGCGCAGCCTGTCCAGCGCTCCTTGTAGAATATAGCCTGCCGCAACGTGATCGATAACCTGTCCGCGACGTTTTCGTGACGTATCCGCCTCAAGAAGTGCTTTTTCCGCCGCGACTGTGCTTAGCCGTTCGTCCCAGAAGCTGATTGAAACCTCGGTCAGACGTGACAGATTTCGGGCAAAAGCGCGGGTCGATTGGCACCGGGGGCCTTCGGTGCCGTCCATGTTTTTGGGCAGGCCGAGTACGACACCACCAATCTCTCGGTCCGCGATGATGTCCAGCAATCGGGCCGAATCCAGGGTGAATTTCTTGCGTCGCACGGTCTCAAGCGGGCTGGCCACGCCGCGCATCCGGTCGGACACGGCCACGCCGATGGTCTTTTCGCCCAGATCCAACCCCATCAGGGCAGTCATAGGGGATAATGCGGCGGCGAAGTCTTCGAATTCGTCATATATCATTGCGCGATACCTGCCTGAAGTGCGGCAGCGTCGATGATCTCCAGCGCGTCGGCGTTTCCGGCAAAGACCGCCATGGCTTCGTTCCTGATGTCGATGGCGCGCTGTCCTTCGCCCAGAACGCCCAGTGCCGCGATCAGACGAGCCCAATCCTCGGGCGCTCCTCCTTCGGTGGCCAACCGGTCGGAGAGCTGATTAACCATGCCTCGGATCATCTCTTGTCGTTCTTCCGGGGTCAGCGCAGCGGCGGCCACGACGTCATCCTGGCTTGGGCCGGGTCCTGCGGGGGCCGAAACCTCGGGCGCGTTGAACACCCCTGCGCGAAAGGCCAGCTCATCCAGTTGGGCCAGAATTGCGTCGACCCATGGCGCGCCGGCCGGTGCGTTGCGCAATGCGTCGGTCCAGATGCGATACCCGATGTCGGGGCGTCCGACCTGCACCATCATCTGGCCAAGGTAATACAGCGCCGGGCCATGTCGCGGATCGCGTTTTAACGCTTCGCGCAATGCAGCTTCGGCTTCGGGGGATACATATCCACCCGCCGACAAGATCATCATTTCGGCCAGATGCGAATAAGCGTCTGCAGGGACAGCGTCGCCAGACAATTCGATCACGCGCTGCTGGGCCTTGTAAGCGGCCGGAAAGTTGCCTGCGTTCGCTTCGTGTTGCGCCAAAAGAACATGGCCTTGCAGGTCATCGGGACGCGCTTCGACGGTTTCACGCAACTGCTCCAAAAGCGTTGCATAGCTTTCTTCCAGCTGCGGCAGGGGGGCTGGTGTTGTGGTGGCTTCGAATTCAGCTTGGCTGGGGCGTTCCGCGCGCAAGGTTTCCGCTCGATCAATGCGCAGCGACAGAGGTTGATCCGGCAGCCCCGCCGCACCCATCCGGTCGTACATCCAGGCCGCACCGCCGACCAGGATAAGACCCACGGCTGCGATAGCGGTGACCGAAGCCCAAAGTGGCGGTCCCGGTCGAGTCGACTGTGCCTGTATCTGTGCGTCTGCGGCCAGAATACGGCGTGAAATCTCGGTGCGTACACGCTCGGCATCTGCTTCCCCGATGACACCTCGGGCGAGATCCTTGTCCACGCCCGCCAATTGTTCGCGATAAACACGCAGGTCATAGGCCGCTGCGGGTTCGCGTGTGTCGCGCGCGCGCAGGATAGAATAGCCCAGGAACACTGCAGTCACGGCAGCTGTTAGGATGATCAGGACCCAGAACGACATGGCTTCTCCGAAGTGGCTGCCCTGACTTAGACCTCTCGGCGGGCCGACAAAAGGGACAAATGGCCGCTGGCAGACTTCGTGTCGCAATAATGGGGCCTATGTCGCAATAGTGCGATATTACGGCGTTGAACGGCAGGGGCGCGCTGGCGTTACGCGGCATATCTTCGCGCAATCACCGAACCGGATGGATTCGCCTATGAAACACTATTCAGCCTTTGCTGTAGCGCGCGAAGCGCTGCGCTATCACACCGGATGGGAACGCGCCTGGCGTTCGCCCGAACCCAAGAAGAAATACGACGTGATCATCGTTGGTGCGGGCGGTCATGGTCTGGCCACAGCATATTATCTGGGTAAGAACTACGGCATCCAGAATGTCGCCGTGATCGAAAAAGGCTGGCTGGGCGGTGGTAACACCGGTCGGAACACGACTATCATCCGCTCAAACTATCTGCAGGACCCTTCGGCAGCGATCTACGAAAAAGCGCGTAGCCTGTACGAGGATCTGAGCCAGGAACTGAACTATAACATCATGTTCAGCCCCCGTGGCGTCATGATGCTGGCCCAGACTCAGCACGAAATTCGCGGCTATCAGCGCACGGCACATGCCAACGCTTTGCAAGGTGTGCAGACCGAGTGGATCACCCCTGAGCGCGTTAAGGAGCTGGTACCGATTATCAACATCGACGGCCCGCGCTATCCGGTTCTGGGCGCATTGTGGCAGGAACGCGGGGGCACCGCTCGTCACGACGCCGTGGCTTGGGGATATGCGCGCGCCTGTTCCGCAATGGGCATGGACATCATCCAGCAATGCGAGGTCAAAGGCGTCAGGTCTGAGAATGGCCGCGTTGTCGGTGTCGATACGACCAAGGGTTCGATTGACTGTGACAAGCTAGGTATGGTGGTTGCGGGCCATTCCGGTCAGCTGGCCGAGATGGCGGGCTTCCGTTTGCCGCTTGAGGCGATTGCCCTGCAGGCGCTGGTGTCCGAGCCGATCAAACCCTGCATGGACGTGGTGGTGATGGCCAACACCGTGCATGGTTACATGTCACAGTCCGACAAGGGTGAGATGGTGATTGGCGGCGGCACTGATGCCTTCAACAACTACACCCAGCGCGGCAGCTTCCATCATATCGAGGAAACCGTTCGGGCACTGGTCGAAACTTTCCCGATGATCTCGCGCCTGAAGATGCTGCGCCAGTGGGGCGGGATTGTGGACATGACCGGCGACCGGTCTCCGATCCTGTCAAAAACGCCTTTGGGCGGTTGCTTTATCAACTGTGGCTGGGGCACGGGTGGCTTCAAGTCGATTCCCGGATCTGGATGGGGCATGGCGCAGCTGATGGCCACAGGTCACTCTCCGCTGACCGAAGCCTTTACGCTGGACCGCTTCAAAGAGGGCCGCTTCATCGACGAAAGCGTCGCCGCCGGGGTGGCGCACTAACACCCTGGCCCGAAGGTGCCACCTAATAGAATTCTGGTTGGCCACATTGCCAGCCGACCGCCAAAAGGATGACCATATGCTGATCCTGAACTGCCCGTATTGCGGCGTCGACGCCGAAGAATCTGAACTGTCCGCCGGAGGTGAGGCGCACCTGAAACGCTTCGGTCCCGGCTCGTCGGATGGCGAATTCCACGACTACCTGTTCATGCGTGAAAATCCCAAAGGCGTTCATTTCGAACGCTGGCGCCACAGCAACGGCTGCGGCAAGTGGTTCCACGCCGCTCGCTGCACACAAACGCTCGAAGTGTTCGGAACCTATTCCGCCCAGACCACCGAGCCGCCGAAAGAACTCAAGGACGCGATCACTGCAAAGCGCCCTGGCTGGACGTGGAGAGACTACGAATGATCCACGCTGCCATCCCTAATTCCGCCTGCGAAAGGTCAGCAACATGAGCACCCGTCTCGCAAAACAAGGCCGGCTGATTGACCGGTCGAAACAGGTCACCTTCACCTTCAACGGCACCTCGATGCAGGGGTACGAGGGCGACACGCTCGCCTCGGCCCTGTTGGCCAACGATCAGATGATGATGGGCCGGTCGTTCAAATACCACCGGCCGCGCGGTGTTGTCGCCAGCGGTGCAGAAGAGCCGAACGCCTTGGTTGGCCTGGGTCAGGGCAACCGGTTCGAGCCGAACCAGCGCGCCACAACGACCGAGCTGTTCAATGGTCTGACCTCAATTTCACAGAACCACTGGCCGAACCTGGAATTCGACATCGGTGCCGTGAACACAGCGCTGGCGCGGTTCCTGCCGGCGGGCTTCTACTACAAGACGTTCATCCACCCCAAGCCATTCTGGAAACACGTCTACGAGCCGATCATCCGGCGGTCGGCTGGTCTGGGCAAAGCACCCGGCAAGGACAACCGCGACGCAGATACCTATGAGCACTTCTACGCCTTCACCGACGTTCTGGTGATCGGTGGCGGTGTTGCCGGGTTGCAGGCGGCCATGGCTGCGGCCGAGACCGGTGCCAAGGTTCTGCTGATCGAGCAAACCGCGCATTGGGGTGGGCGTGCTCCGGTCGATGGCGGGACCATCAATGATGAGCCTGTGGATAAGTTCGTGGAACAAATGGTTTCCAAACTGGAAGCAATGGACAACGTTATCATGCGCAACCGCTGCATGGGCGCGGGCGTCTATGACCATGGTTATGTGCTGGGGTATGAGCGTCTGAACGACCATAAACCGGGCACACAAGGTCCACGCCATCGCCTGTGGCGTATCCGGGCCAAGCAGGTCGTCACTGCGACAGGTGCAATCGAACGTCCGCTGTCATTTGCGGGCAATGATGTGCCGGGCGTCATGCTGGCCGCGGCCATGCGCGACTATGTGGTGAATTGGGGCGTAACCCCGGGCGAACGTGTGATCGTTGCGACCAACAATGACGACGCATATCGCACAGCGATCATCCTCAAGCAGGCGGGTGTCGATGTTCTGCGTGTTATTGATGCGCGCGCTGCGGCCGGACCGCTGGCCGAAGAGGCGCGACAGCTTGGCATCCGGGTCGACCCCGGCAAAGCCATTGCCAAAGTCAAAGGCGGCAAGCGCGTTAAAAAGGTCGAAATCTGCAATCAGGAAGGTATCGGTGGCGCTCGCGAAGAAGTTGAGTGCGACGCGGTTGCCATGTCTGGCGGTTGGTCCCCGGTTGTTCATATGTGGTCGCATTGCGGCGGCAAGCTGATTTGGGACGAGGCACACGCGCATTTCCGCCCTGATCCGGCGCGGCCACCACTGGGCGCGAACGGCGAGGGATTTGTTGTGGCTGCTGGTGCGTCTAATGGCCCTCTGGCGTTAGGCGATGTTCTGACGGACGCGCACGCTGCGGGCAAAGCGGCCGCCAAAGCAGCTGGCTTCAAGCCAAAGAACACCAAAGCTCCGGCTGTTGAGGCCACGCAAGAGGCCGCTATGCAAGCGGTCTGGCTGATGCCCGCCAACGCCGAAGTGCAGTTACGCATGAAATCCTGGCTGGACTTCCAGAACGACGTCAAAGTCTCTGACGTGCAACTGGCCGCGCGCGAGGGCTATGAAAGCGTCGAGCATACTAAGCGATACACTACACTGGGCATGGCGACGGATCAGGGTAAGTTAAGCAATATCAATGGGTTGGCGATTCTTGCTGATGCACTGGAATCAGAAATTCCGAAGGTAGGAACCACCACGTTCCGCCCGCCATACACGCCCATTTCGATGGGTGCGATTGGCGGCGAGGCGCGTGGGGATGTGTTCCAGCCGATCCGTCAGACACCGATGCACAACTGGCACGACAAGAACGGCGCGGATTGGGAACCGGTCGGCCACTGGCGCCGGACCTACGCTTATGTACGTCCTGGTGAATCTGTGCACGACGCAGTAAACCGCGAGGTCAAGAACACCCGCGAAAACCTTGGTCTGCTGGACGCGTCGACACTGGGTAAACTGATCGTCAAAGGCCCGGACGCCGGCAAGTTCCTCGACATGATGTACACCAACATGATGTCCACGCTGAAGGTCGGCAAATGCCGCTATGGCCTGATGTGCTCGGAAAACGGTTTTCTGATCGACGACGGTGTTGTTGCTCGCATCGACGAGGACACTTGGCTGTGCCACACAACCACCGGCGGAGCCGAACGCATCCATGCCCATATGGAAGAATGGCTGCAGACCGAGTGGTGGGACTGGAAAGTCTACGTTGCCAACGTGACCGAGCAATACGCGCAGGTCGCGGTGGTTGGCCCCAACGCCCGCAAGGTGTTGGAAGAATTGGGCGGTATGGATGTTTCGAAAGAAGCGCTGCCCTTCATGGAATGGCGTGATGGCAAGATCGGTGAGTTTGACTGCCGCGCTTACCGCATCTCGTTCTCTGGCGAGTTGTCTTATGAGATTGCGGTTCCCGCATCGCAGGGTCAGGCGTTCTGGGATGCCCTGATGGCGGCTGGCAAAGAATTCGGCGTCATGCCATACGGCACTGAATGTCTGCACATCCTGCGGGCCGAGAAGGGCTTTATCATGATCGGGGACGAGACCGACGGCACCGTGATCCCGCAGGATCTGGGGCTGCACTGGGCGCTCTCGAAGAAGAAAGAGGACTACCTCGGAAAACGCGCCCATTCGCGCAGCCACATGGCCGATCCGGACCGCTGGAAACTGGTTGGTCTTGAGACTGTGGATGGTTCGGTCATCCCTGACGGAGCTTACGCAGTCGGCGAGGGCGTCAACGCCAACGGGCAGCGCAATATGATCGGACGGGTGACCTCAACCTATTACTCGGCCAATCTGGGCAAGGGCATCGCAATGGGTCTGATCAAGCACGGTCCCGACCGCATGGGCGAGATCGTCGAGTTCCCGGGTACCGATGGCAAAACCTACAAAGCTAAGATCGTTGACCCGATCTTCTTCGATAAGGACGGGGAGAAGCAGAATGTCTGAACCCATCAGCGCACTGAACCACGCAAGCTATGATGGCATCGCCAAGGTCCGGGAATGTGGCCTGCAGGGTATGATTACTTTGCGCGGCGACCTGTCCGACAAGGTGTTGGCCAAGGCCGTCAAGGACGCAACGGGTCAGAAGATGCCCGGTCAGCGCGAAGCCTTGGTCGACGGTGAGTCCGGCGTTTGCTGGATGTCCACCGATGAATTGTTGGTGCTTGTTCCTTACGCCGAGGTTGAGGCCAAACTGGCGGCCTTGACCAACGCGCTGAGCGGTACACACGCGCTGGCCGTCAACGTCTCGGACGCCCGCGCCGTGTTCAGTATCTCGGGCAGCAATGCGCGTGAGGTGCTGGGCAAACTTGCCCCAGTCGAGCTGTCGGCTGAGGCATTTCAACCAGGTCAGATCCGCCGCTCGCGCTTGGCGCAGGTGGCAGGGGCGTTCTGGATGGATGACGCTGAAACTTTTCGCGTTGTCTGTTTCCGGTCGGCCGCAGACTACGTGTTCAAGCTGCTTAAAGTTGCGGCGCAGCCGGGCAGCGAAGTTGGGGTTTACTGAACCGAATTGAACTGAAAAGCCCCGGCTATGCCGGGGCTTTCTTTACCCGGTGAATACGCTGCAAACTCCGGATCCATATGGTTTGTTGGCAGCGCTTGTATGCGCAAAACTGGCGCGAACTTTGACAGTGTTTTTTGCCGAATTAAGATTTGCCTGATATTTCATGCGCAGATTTTGTCCTTCGCTTGACCGGAGGGTGACGTTCCAAAACATGCGATATTCGCCACTTTTTTTCACTTTGAGTTGGGCGCTGGTCCAATCGTGATGACCGCTGACAACTTTGGCCTCACGCGTGTCAGTATCTACTTGAAAATAATACTCGGGTGCGATCCAGCCATGGCCGTCCGGCTTCGTGGTTTCGCATTTGTATTCGACGGTGCCAGCTAAAACTGATTGCGCGGAAACGATCATCGCAGCAATCGCCGTAAGCGAAGCTTTCATTTTTGTTATCCTTCAAACTATTCCGTGGGTTCACTTCAACAAGCTCACGCTTGGGTTGCAAGTGTGGAAACACCTACTTCGACAGGGCTAATGGCCGCATTACTAGCCAGTAAACAAAACCGTACGGTACCGTGTCATTTCCGTTGGGCTGAGCGCTTTCTGAACATCCAGCGGGCGTCCGGTTTCGTCAGTAATTTCAGGATAAAAGGAGAGACTGCTCAGCAGGTCTGAGGTCCGCTGATGTCTGTCCTCTTCGGGCAAAAGCGGTGAGTGGAGTGAGAGGTACAGAGTAGGTCGCGTCCGTTTCAACCAGGGCAGG
Organism: Ruegeria sp. CDSC002; assembly: GCF_059610905.1. Lineage (NCBI taxonomy): Bacteria > Pseudomonadati > Pseudomonadota > Alphaproteobacteria > Rhodobacterales > Roseobacteraceae > Ruegeria > Ruegeria sp. CDSC002. The sequence goes on along the minus strand of NZ_JBXWOM010000006.1, from coordinate 179,884 downwards.
ATCGTTGGCAGCACAAAAAACTCAGCCCCCTCAATATCCATCTTGACCAGAGAAACGCCCGACAGGTCATTCGCCGCCTCGAATTGGTCCCATGCGATCGTCAAGGCGTCATTGCCATGTGTTCCGTCGTGCAAAAGTGAGCTGGTGGAATCGCCCGGCTCGCCGCGCACCGACGCCATGCGGGCCACTCCGAACTGGTCCGACAACGCCACGCCAAAGGCCGAAACGTTGCGGATGTCGTTCAGGTCGAGGTTCCAGGCCAGATGCCGAAAGGCCGTTGGGTCCGGTTCGAAACACCAAACGTGCCGCGCCTTGCGGGCACCGTACAGGACTGTGGGACCAATCCATGCGCCGATGTCCAGATAATCCCGATCTGCCGACAGATACTTGTCGAGCACGGCGAAGGTTTCAGGCTCCCACTTGCCATCGGATGCCTTGCGCCAAAATTTCGAATGATAAGGGTCCAGACGAAACGGCTCGCCATTCAGCTGACCCGCATAGTATCCGCGGGCGCGGTAAAACATCTTGCGCGCCTGTGTAAGCATCGCCTGCCTCCGGGTTTTCTTGTCTCGGCTCTTGACCTGCGGCGGCTGCCAAAGCATTTAACCTTGGGAACCGCAACTTACATTTTTAACAGGGGGCCGATATGGCTTTTGAACTTCCTGATCTTCCTTATGCACATGACGCGCTGGCAGCCAAGGGTATGTCCGCGGAAACACTGGAATATCACCACGACCTGCACCACAAGGCCTATGTCGACAACGGCAACAAGCTGATCGCCGGCACCGAGTGGGACGGCAAGTCGCTGGAAGAGATCATCGTTGGCACCTACGACGCAAACGCCGTCGCGCAAAACGGCATCTTCAACAACATCAGCCAGCTGTGGAACCACAACCAGTTCTGGGAAATGATGGGACCCGGCGGTAACGCAATGCCCGGTGACCTGGAAAAAGCCCTGACAGAGAGCTTTGGCTCGGTTGACGAGTTCAAGTCGCAGTTCAGCGCGGCTGGTGCCGGTCAGTTCGGTTCGGGCTGGGCGTGGCTGGTCAAAAACGCAGACGGCTCGCTGGCCGTGACCAAGACCGAAAACGGCGTGAACCCGCTGTGCTTTGGTCAGACAGCACTGCTGGGCTGTGACGTTTGGGAGCACAGCTACTACATCGATTTCCGTAACAAGCGTCCGGCTTACCTGTCGAACTTCCTCGACAATCTGGTGAACTGGGAAAACGTTGCATCGCGGATGTGATTGTTGACCCGATAAGGGTTTATCAAGGGCCTGCTGGCGGTGACGTCGGCAGGTCTTTTTTATTTAGATGGGTGTTTCTGAAGGTGATGCGGCGTTTTGCAATCGGCGTCGAATGGCAGCAGTGAGCCCAATGTTTCGAATGCTGTGACTGGTATTGGCGTCTGCTGTGTGCGGTAAAGCGGACTTAAAAAAGTTGATCGAACAAACCAAAGTAGAGCTATACCTAAACCAACATGTTTGCGTTCCAGTTGCCGCGTTGCCGCCCCTCGATTAACGAAAAATATCGGTAACTAGTGAATGCGTACGGCCCCCCCAGTTATTTACCAAGTGTTAATCTTCTAAAAGTTCCCGAATATTGGCATCTAGCTGCGCAGTGAAACCTTTGTCATTGCCTGGGTTGGCAGCGCAATGGCCCCAAGGGGAATTGTAAGGGCGGAAGACGGCGCGAGGTATGTGGTGGGCCTCAATTTCGTTGTCCTCGGGAGGGAAATATAGATCCTGAGTACAAGGCATCAGAATGGCACGAGCCTTGATGGCACCTAGCGCCAGTTCAAAATCTTCATTGTAAAGCGGCCCGGCTGAGATGTCGCCTGCCTGCCAAGTGGCAAGCTTTGCCAGTAAGTTGTTGGCATCCCAGCCCTGCACATGGTCCTGCTCCCAATCCTGCATCAGTTCTTCAATGGATTGAAATCCCAGCTGCCGATATAGCCCCTCGCGATAGAAGGTCTGAGAGAAGGCCCAGCCTGCGTAAACCCGGCCAAAGGCGCTAAGCCCAGCCTCGGGTGGGCTGTCATAATTACCGCCGTTCCAATTCTGATCCGCACAAAGGGCGGCCTTGACCCCTTCGAGGAAGACAAAATTATGCGGTGAGGTCTTGGCCGAGGCGCAGAAAGGCAGGATCGCTTGGACCATGTCCGGGTATTGCGCCGCCCACTGGTAGGATTGGCAGCCCGCCATTGACCAGCCAGCGACTAGGGCGATTTTCTCGATCCCCAGGTGATCATGGATCAACCGATGCTGGGCAGCGATGTTGTCCCACATCTGCACCAGCGGAAATCGCGGGCCGTCCTGCGGCGTAGGCGTGTTCGATGGCGACGATGAGCGACCATTACCGAACAGGTTCGGACTGACGATAAAATGGCGGCTTGGATCAATCGCGCGACCCGGGCCAAAGAACCCCTCGTTACGGGAATTTGTGCCGGTATAAAAGGTGGGCAGAACGATGACATTGTCACGGGCGGCCGACATTGTTCCGTAGGTCTGATAGGCAAGCTTGGCATCCTTCAATACCTCGCCCGACAAAAGCGGAAAGTCGCCCAGCTCGTAAATCTCAAAATCCGGCACCACCTGATCCTTTCCTGTTTTAGTAGAGCCGCAGATATTCCTGCACTTCCCAATCGGTGACCGATTGGTGATACCGCTCCCACTCATCGTTTTTGTATTCGAGATAAGAACTACGCATCACCGGGCCCATCACATGTTCCGCCATGGCATCGCCACGCAAAGCCTCAATCGCGTTATAGAGCGTTCGCGGCAATCGGCGGATTCCGAGCTTGGCAAGTTCAGCTTCGGTCTTAGAATAGAGATCAAAATCCGTTGGTTCGCCCGGGTCGGTCTTTTCTTTGATGCCCTTAACACTACAGCTCAGATGCATCGCCATTGCCAGATAGACATTCATGGTCATGTCGCAGGCACGGTTTTCGATGCAGTGGCGGCTCTGTGGCAGGCGGAACTGGGCCGAGCGATTGTTGAAGCCATATGTGATATTGGTCGGAGCCCAGGTGACTGTGCCGCCTTCAAAACCGCCAACGCGCGGCACCAACCCGTTATAGGAATTCACTGTCGGACAGGTGATTGCGGTGATGGCTTCGGCGTGCTGCATCAATCCGCCCACGGCCCAGCGGCTCTCGTCGCTCCAGTTGCCATCGGGTGTCTCAAAAATGTTTTCGCCGGGGCGACTTTCATGCTGCATCGACATGTTGATATGCGCCCCGGACCGCCAGTCCCCCACAGTTGGTTTGGGCATGAAGGTCACAAACAGCCCATGCTGCTTGGCCACCTCTTTCAACGTGATGCGCAGAAAAGCCAACCGGTCGGACATTTCCAGCAGGTTGGTGTAGTGGAAATCAAGTTCAAACTGGGAATACGCCCCCTCGGCCACCACGTCATGCAGGTTCCAGCCTAATCCTTCGATGATGTCGATCAGGGTTTTTAGGAATGGCATCGAGTCGATGGAATACTCAACATCATAGCCAAATGCCTGACGACGCGGACGAAGCCCATCTGCAGGGTCATCGTCAAATGCCTTTACCGGCTGCCCGGCGTCGTCGTATTTCATCACGATAAACTCGGGTTCTACCCCTGCGTAACCAGTGTACCCTTCCAGCGCGGCCTCGTGCATGGCGCGTTTCAGGGCCTGACGCGGACAAACGTTGTAAGGAGCGTCTTCCCAGTAGAGATCCGAGAAGATGATCGCCATCGATGTGTCCCATGGACAGACGTAGACGGCATCGAGATCCGGCACCACCACCTGATCGCTGTCGGCGGGGCTTAGCTCGGGCACGTACGAAATCGAATGCACCGCGAATTGCGGGCCTTTTCCAAGGCATAGCGGTTCAAAATCACTCATCGGTACGGGTTTGGTTTTTGGAATACCGTGCAGGTCAATCCAGGCGGCCATCACGTATTTGACGCCAGCCTCCTCCAGACGTTGCCGTACCTCTGCGATACGCGGGCGGTTACGCTCGACAGCGTCATGGAAAGTCTCGTAGTAGATGCGGGTGCTGGCATTGTCCTTGGGCATTCGGCGTCCTCCCATCGAATGGCAATCAGATTTGGTTCACCGAGGGTGACCCCTCAGTGTTGGTGCTGGTTTCGGTTGTTCTGTCGCTCAGCGAAAAGGTGTTCAGCCGGGGACAAAATCGTCGGGGTCGATGCCCGGAACCTGCGTGATCCCGGCAAGCTGTTTCCAGTTGTGAGGGTAGGCGGCATAGAAGATCACGCATTTGCCGTCCGACTCGTAGGAAATGTGGTTGTCCTTTGGGACAAACAGCACATCACCACGATTGCAAACATAACTTTTGCCATCGCAAACCAGTCGGAATGTACCCTCAAGGCAATAAATGATCTCGTCGCAGGTCAGATCCCACGGCACCTTGATGTTGTTCAGGACGTTGATACCGCCGCACATGGACTTGCTGAATTCGCTGGTCACCATCGGTTTGATGTAAGTGTCGCTGTCGCCCATCGAGTCGTAGCGGTTTTGAACCAGATCGAATTTGAAAAGTTGAGGTGTGTCACCCATTTGGTCAGCCTTCCTGTGCCAGGTGTTTCAGTATGGATTCGTTCAATTCGACCTTGTAACCGTCGGGGTCCTCGCAAAAGGCGATGACCCTTGTGCCGTTTTTCATTGGCCCCGGTGGGCGGGTGATGTTTACGCCCGCCGCAGCCAGCTGTTCGCACGCGGCATAAACATCTGGCGTTTCGATGCAGATGTGACCCCAGCCGTCGCCTTTGTCATAAGGCGTGCCCTGATCCCAATTGGCGGTCAGCTCCAGCGTGGGAAACTCGGCCTCGGGCCCATAGCCGATAAAGGTATTGGTGAATTTGCCTTCGGGGTAGTCCGTGCGCCGCTGCACTTCCATACCCAGAATTCCGCAATAGAAATCCAGTGACTTCTCCATGTCGGTGACCCGCATCATCGTATGGGCCAGACGAAACCCTTTGGATATGGACTTGTTCATCGTTATTGTTCCTTCTTGCTTAGGCACCAGCTACGTCGCGCTCGATCAGATCCTGGAAGGCGCGCACGCTGTCCTCCCAGGCGGGCGACAACAGGCCTCCATCCTCGGCGACTGGGGACTTGCGGCCCTCAAACATGCGTTCAACCATCTCGTGATCTTCCTTGTGGACATCCCACCAAAGGTTTCTGAGGGCTTGTATTTCCTCGGCGCTCAGCTCCTGACCTTCTGTCGTGTAAAGTGCTCGGTACTGGCGCATTTTTCCGGGGCCGATGGGTACGTTCAGATAGACGCCCAGTTGATCCGGAAAATAGCGGCCCAGAATGAAATTGGGGTACAGGGTCAGATAGCGAGAGCTGACGCCCAGACTGCCGGATGTGCCCAACTCTTCGTTCAGATCCACCGCGCTGCCGATGCAGGTGCCATCGGTGATGGTATAGTGGTTCTCCAACGGCTGATCAGTGGTTGAGGCATGGACAAACTGAACGTGGTAGGGCTCGATAAAGTTCTCCATGATCAGCTTCCAGTTGGTGCCAATCTCACCAAAGTCGAGCAGGCCAATTGGTTCCACTCTGGTGAAGTCCATCCCCTCCAGTCGGCTGATCAAAGGCGCGGCATAGTCTTCGAAATCCGGCGCATTCCCGTCCAGATTGACGAAGATCCAGTCATGCCAGACATGGGTGCGAACGGGCTTGAGGCGATGATTTTTGATGTCAAAGCCGTCGAACTCCTGCTTGCCGGTTCCGGCAAAATGAGGTGCAGCGCGCAGGCGGCCATCCAGGTCATAAGCCCAAGCGTGATAGGGGCAGCGGATCAGCTTGCCGACGTTCTTGGGCTTGTCGACCAATGTCATGCACCGGTGCAGGCAAACGTTGTGAAAAACCTGGATGTCGCCATCACGACCGCGCACCGCCAACAGTGGCAAGTTTGCGCATGTGACCGGATGAGCGTCGCCGGGGTTTGCCATCTGATGCGCAAACCCGATGAATACCCAGTTCTTGGCCAGGACCGTCTGGCATTCCCGCTGCCAGAACTCTTCGCTACGATACGCCCCGGCGGTCAACCCGTGCTGAGGCCCTCCAACGGCCTGGGCTCTATCCTCGGCAATTGTCATTTGTCCTCCCTTCGACACTGCCACCTGTACCCGTCGGTCCAACGACAGGCGCATGGTTTTTCCGTTTCTCGCGGTCTTCCTACTTGCCGACTTTGTCCCGCCGCGCCGGGGCTTGAGGTTTCGACTGCGAATATCGCATTTTTCGTCTAGCGATATTTCGATTTCCGCGACTAATTGGGATTTTGGGGCAAGAATCGGAAATGATCTGGTCAAAAAACGGCATGATGGTACGAATTTCGAATAACGAGGTCGTGTGGATTGCGAGAGCCGCAATTCCAACGGGATTTTACAGAAAATTTGGCAATAGGTCCGCGTCACCGTCCTTGGAAACTGCGGTGTCGAGGGCAAAGGATGTCGTTTTCTGCACTTCCTGCCACAGAATTCTCAGGGGAGAATTGCGGATTTCGATGTCCTCACCTAGTCTCAGCTACGAATGCAGCAATCGAGCATCAGGTATATGGCAGTCAAAAAGCAATCAAACGTGCGCGCCACCGCACAGAGCATTAGGTCCCCAAAGGATGACTTGAACCAACAGATCATCCGGCTGTTGCAGCAAGATGGCCGGATGGCCTTTTCGGAGATTGCGCAGCAGTTGAACGTGTCCGAAGGAACCATCCGCAACAGGGTGAGCGGTCTGCGAGACAATAACATGTTGCGGATCGTCGCGATGTCGGATCCCGTGGCCACAGAGTACACAACCGACGCGATGATTGGGTTGAATGTGGCTGTTGGCGTGACCCCACGCCAGGTGGCGGAGCGGCTTGAAAAGAACCCTCGGGTTGTTTTCATTCTGTGGGTCGCGGGTCGATATGACCTTATCATTGAATTGGTCAGCGACGATGATGACGCATTGAAGGAATTTCTGGAGCGTGAAATCCACGCAAATGACGATATCGCCAATGCCGACGTTATGCCGGGGCTGAAGAACTTCAAGAATCAGTTCCTGCTAAAGCAGCATGTGAGGGAATGATTGGGGAGAAGCCCATCGCTGAAGCCAATAGGGCGAAAGGATTTTGACAGAGTTTTTGCGGAGATATTATGCGCCGGTCTTAATGTCGCCTCCGACAGCAATCAGTCTTCCCAACTGTGCGAAAGATGTTGTCTGACAAGTCGTCGTGAATGCCGGGTTGCTTCAGCAAAATACCGCTTTGCGTTGGCGGACAACCATTGTGCTCAGATAAGCGAACAGCGGGTTTGTCCGCAAAGCTGACTTTAGTCGAAAAGCCATTCGACAGTGTCGACGTGACCCTGCAACTCTGCCGCAGGAGAAAACCTGCCTATACGTCAACTTTCGAATTGAGACCTATTGTACGCCGTCCCGAAATACCTAGCTAAAGTATGCGGAGGGAGAGAGCCGCAAACCACTAAGAAAACGGTCAGGCAACGCGCCGAATGACTTCGGTGCGTCTCGGGTAAGCTTTGCCTGACGCATGAGGGATGGCCAAAAAACGCCATTACAGGAGAATACAATGGTCGAACTTGCACAGGGAACATGGGTTGTCATTGCCGACGGGGAAAAGGCGCTGTTCATGGAGAATATCACCGACGCTGAAGATCCCAATCTGGTTGTCGTATCCGTAGAAGAAAGCGATGGACCAAGGACCAAGCCTTCGGACCGAGCCGGTCGTCGTTTTGACACGGCGCCACACCAGAAATCGGCCGTGGAAGAGAGCAAATGGAAAACCCACGCGAAGTCCCTATTCGTGCAGGATGTCGCCAACTTGTTGAACCGCAAGGGATTAAAAGGGGCCTATAAACGTTTGGTCCTGGTGGCCAGCCCGCATGTTCTCGGGCTGCTGCGTCGGCGGTTGCACAGCGAAGTGCTGGGAAAAGTGGTTGCCGAGGTTGATAAAACCCTGACCAATCACCCGCTGCACAAGGTTGAGCAAGTGTTGCGACAGCGCCTTGCCCCTGCGACTTGAATTCGGTGAAATTAAACGGGCGGTTCTGACCGCCCGTTTTGCCAGCCGCGTTAGTTCAGAACTTTCCTGAGAACTGACATTGCGGCGTTGGGGCCGTCGACCCATGTGATGAAGTCTGACAGAGACGTATCGGCAAAGCCTTGGCCGATGACCTGTTGCAACAACTCGTGCAGCGTATCCCAATACCCATCCACATTCATGACTAGAATGGGCTTGTCGTGCAGGCCCAACTGACGCCAAGTGAGCGCCTCGAACAACTCGTCCAGCGACCCGGGACCGCCTGGCAGGACAATGACCGCATCGGCGTTCATGATCATGACCTTTTTGCGTTCGTGCATAGTCTCGGTGACCACGAAACGGGTCAAATCCGTTTTACCGACTTCACGTTGCAAAAGATGCACGGGGATGACGCCGAACGTGTCACCACCGGCGGCTTGCGCGGCACGTGCAACCTCGCCCATCAGTCCGACATCTCCGGCACCGTAGACCAGTCGCCAACCTTCTTCGGCCAAAAGGGTTCCAAAGTGCTGCGCCGCGTCGGAATAGGCCGGATTCGCGCCATTTCGTGACCCGCAATACACACAGACAGATTTCCGAGACATGGGATGGCTTCTCCGGGCTTGTATATGGTGTTTTGACCCGTGATAGCGGGATTGATAGATTGGCTCAACCGTCAGGCAGAATGTGTTATACTCAAAGCACTTGCGCTGCGGAGTGAAGGGAAAAGAATGAATTCCAATTCGGGAAGCGAAAGTTCCGGAACTTTCACCTGGGGGGTGATTGCCGGCGTCGTTGCATTGGTGGGAGCCGGTGGGTTGTACCTGTCCGGTATCTTTGGTGCTGGTCCTCAGGACGCTGTGCCGCAACAAGACACCGCAGTCCAGACCACGGAAGCGGCCAGTACGAATTCCACCGCCTCTGAGGATCAGAGCACGGCAAATCAGGAACAGGAAGCCATTGATCAGTCTGATGACACTTCTGCACCAGCGACTGACACAGCCGAGGTCGAGCCGGTTGCCGCACCACCGACTCTGGACCAGATTTTCGTAGAACCTGACGGAAATACTGTTCTTTCGGGCAACGCAGAACCGGGTGCGGACGTTCGTGTTTTGCTGGATGGTGAGCAGGTACACAGCTTTACCGTCGACGACTCCGGTCAGTTTGCCGAGTTTCTGTCGATCCCATTCTCAGATGATGCACGCGGGTTAACGCTGGAAACTGCGGGTGAGGATCAACCTGTCCGTTCGGACGATTATTTGATTGCAGCTTTACCTGAACCGGAACCGGCAATTGAGCAGATAGCTGCCTTGGAAACAGGTGACGCCGCCAGTGATCAAACTGCAGGGGCGCAAGACACATCGACGCCTGCGTCGACCGATGAAACATCGACAACCGGTGATGTCGAAACGGCGGAGGCAGTTGCAGATCAACCAGAGGATCAACCCCAGGAAACTGCACAACAAGCCGCTGAAGAAAGCAATGAAAGTCAACAAGTTGCTATTTTGCGTTCAGGTGAAGACGGGGTTGAACTGGTTCAATCTCCAACAGCCGAACCCGATACTTCGGATGAGGTGGCGTTGGACACGATTGGATATTCTGACGTTGGCGACGTTGAATTGACAGGCCGGGTGCCGGACGGGTCTGCGGTGCGGCTGTATCTGGACAACCAGCTTGTCGCCGATCTGCCGCTGGTTGATGATGGTAAATGGCGCAGCGAGTTGGAAGGGATTGACCCTGGGATCTACACCCTGCGTGTGGATGAAATCGCCACGGATGGCACCGTGGTCAGTCGCCTTGAAACGCCGTTCAAGCGCGAACCACTGGAAGCTCTGCGCGCGGCAGAGGGTGGCGACCAGCCCGAGGGCGAAACAGATACCCCCCCGATCCGCGCGGTCACTGTGCAGGAAGGCGACACGCTTTGGGCCATATCGCGTGATCGGTTCGGCGATGGTATCCTTTACGTGAAATTGTTCGAGGCTAACCGCGACGCGATCCGCGATCCTGATTTGATATATCCCGGTCAGATATTCACCATCCCGGAATGAACTATTGCTGCTGGCCCTTGGTGGGCCAGCGGTCTATCTCTGACCGCAGATCAGGTACGTGATGAGACGAGCAGCGCCAATGACCTCAGCCGATACGCCCACGCCCGACGACCGCCGCTCAGGCTGGCGCACGATCCGGAAGGTTGCGCCTTATATGTGGCCCGAGGACGAGCCTTGGGTAAAACGTCGCGTCGTTCTGGCCATGGGCATGCTGGTGCTGGCCAAGCTGATCGCTGTCTATACCCCCATCCTTTACAAGGGCGCTGTCGATGGGCTGGCAGGTGAGGGTGTTCCGCCACTGGCCTTGGGCGCTGTTGGTCTGACCGTGGCCTATGGTGTCGCACGCATGATGACAGTTGGTTTCCAGCAGTTACGCGATGCGGCCTTTGCCCCTGTAGGGCAGCGGGCCTTGCGCGCACTGGCGTTGGAGACCTTCCAGCACATCCACCAACTGTCCATGCGTTACCACGTGACGCGCCGCACCGGGGGGCTGAGCCGGATCATCGAGCGTGGTGTGAAAGGCGTGGAATTCCTGCTGCGCTTTTTGCTGTTTTCCATCGGTCCATTGATCCTGGAATTGTTGCTGGTCGCGATCATTCTGATGTGGCTGTTCGACGTCTGGTATCTGGTTGTCGTTGCTGTCACCATCGCGCTGTACATCTGGTTCACCTTTGCGGTGACCGAATGGCGCGTGAAGTTGCGCCGCGAGATGAACGATCAGGATACCGAGGCCAACCAACGCGCGATCGACAGCCTGCTGAATTTCGAAACCGTCAAGTATTTCAATGCTGAATCGCGCGAGGCGGCTCGGTACGACGTGTCGATGAAGGCCTATGCCGGGGCTGCGCTTAAAACGGCGTATTCGCTGGCCTTCCTGAATTTTGGTCAGTCCCTTCTGATCACTTGCGGGCTGATCGGCGTGATGGTTCTGGCGGCCATGGGGGTGCAGCAGGGTACGCTGACCGTCGGCGATTTCGTCATGGTCAACGCCTATATGATCCAGATCACAGTGCCGCTGAACTTTCTGGGCACCGTCTACCGGGAAATCCGCCAATCGCTGGTGGATATGGGGCAGATGTTCGACCTGTTGGAACAACCGACCGAGGTGCAGGACAAACCCGGCGCGCCAGATCTGGTGGTCAGTGGTGGTGAGGTGACATTGGACAATGTGCGCTTTGGCTATGATGCGGACCGCGAGATCCTCAAAGGTGTGTCGCTGACGGTACCTGCTGGTCAGACTGTTGCAATTGTCGGTGCCACAGGTTCGGGTAAGTCAACGATAGGCCGCTTGCTGTTCCGGTTCTACGATGTCACCGGGGGCGCGTTGAAGATCGACGGGCAGGACGTGCGCGATGTGACCCTGAACAGCCTGCACTCAGCCATCGGTGTCGTGCCGCAGGACACGGTGCTGTTTAATGATACGATCCGGTACAACATCGCTTATGGCCGGGACGGGGCCACTCAGGATGAGGTCGAAGCCGCAGCCAAAGCGGCACAGATCCACGACTTCATCGTGACGTTGCCCGAAGGTTATGACACCAAGGTAGGCGAACGGGGGCTGAAGCTGTCGGGTGGTGAGAAACAACGGGTGGGCATTGCGCGTACCCTTCTGAAGAACCCGCCGATCCTGCTGTTGGATGAGGCGACCTCGGCGCTGGACACAGATACCGAGCAGGACATCAAGGATGCCTTGGCGCGGGCAGGCGAAGGACGAACCGTGCTGACGATCGCGCACCGCCTTAGCACGATTGCCGAGGCGGACCGCATTGTCGTTCTGGAACGCGGAGAAATCCTTGAACAAGGCACCCATGACCAGCTTTTGCAGCGCGCGGGCCGTTACGCGCAGCTCTGGAGTCGCCAGCAAGCGGACGCGGCCTGATCCGGTCATGAGGGTAATTCCTGAGGCCGGGCAGAACAGCCCTGCAAAAATGCGTTCATTCCCGCAGGTTTAATTTGACGTTCATTTTCCTTGGTGACAAATCACCTAAAGTCACGGTGCCAGGTTCTTTGGCCGGACCTTAATCAAAGGAATATCTAATGAAAATGCGTGCAGCAGCAGCCTTGGCCGCAACTGTTCTTATGGCGACTTCGGCATTTGCCGAGGATCTTGAATTTCTGGTTGTGAATGACTCCAGCGCGGATCTGGTCGAGTTCAATGTCTCGCCTGCGTCTTCCGGCAGCTGGGAGGGGAACCTGCTGAGCGGTGGCTATGTCGCGCCCGATTATGAATTCGATGTTGTCATCGCGGATGGTCTGACCACATGTGTCTACGATATTCGGGGGGCGTTCGACGATGGTTCGTTGGCTGAAGACTTCGGTCTGAACCTGTGTGATTTGGGTGAATATGTATTCACCGACTAGGTCTTAGAGACTAGGTCCCGGAGAAGAAAAATGGCGAACCTTGCGGTTCGCCATTTGCATTACTCGGCCGCCTTTAGGGGTGACGTTGGCGGGTGATCGGGACGCTCATCCCTGTCTGCATCCGGTGCGGGCGCAGGCGGCGTCTCATCCCCCCAGACAACCTCGGTGGCCTGTACCTGACGGGCAGCGTGACCAACCGCCATATCCTGAGCGATTTGGCTGGAACGACCTGCAGTGGCCCGTGCCAGCGCCTTTGCCAGCCATACCGCATAGGTGGTGACCCACACCCGTAGCGCCAGGAACGATGGCGTCACGATCAGGGTTAGAACCGTTGCAATACCCAGCCCAAACACAACCGCCGTAGCTAGCTGTTTCCACCACAGCGCAGTTGGGCTGTCGATAGAATAGCCGCCATTGATGAAGTCCAGCGACAATCCGAACATCATCGGTGTCAGACCGGCCATCGTGGTCAGGGTGGTCAGCAGAACCGGGCGGATACGCGCCTCAGCCGTGCGGATGATCGCCTCGATCCGGGGCATATATCGGCTATATTCCTGATAGGTATCGATCAGAACAATGTTGTTGTTCACCACGATCCCCGCCAAGGCCACAATCCCTGTCCCGGTCATGATGATCGAGAAAGGCTGCTGCATGACCATCATCCCGATCAAAACGCCGGTGGTCGAAAGCACAACAGCCAGCAGAACCAGCACCGAGTTGTAGAACGAGTTGAACTGCGCCAGCAGGATCACAAACATCAGGCCTAAAGCAGCCAAGAAAGCGCTGGATAGGAAAGCCTGGCTTTCTGCCTGATCTTCCTGATCGCCGGTCCATTCCCAACTGACGGTGCTGCCGAAGGGATTGGTTTCAAGCCACTCGGTCAGCACTGCAATGCGTTCGTTGGCATTGATCAGGCTAATCCGGGCGTTTCCAGATTCCAGATCGGCGCGCACTGCATCGACATCTTCTGCACCAGTCAACTTGACAAGCTCGAAATTGCTGCCGGTCGGTCCAGTGAAGATCGCACCTGTGGGTTCTGTACCTTCCACGACGCCGCGCACAACGGCCAGCCGCTGTTCCGCGCCGTCTGCGTTATCTATCACAACTTTGCTCAGACCCGGCTCAACGTCGGCCTTCACATCGTAATAGCGCTGCTGGTTGATCCGGTTGATCTCGGCCAGTTTGGCCACTGGCTTGCGGGTGACAAAGTTCGACAAAGGCACCAGCCCATCAGGCGTTCGCACTTTGAGCGTATCCAGTGTCGACAAAACCCGATCTTCGTCGGGCAGGCGAACGCGGATTTCGATTTCCTCGTCCACGCTGTCGGGGCGCATTTCGCCCAGCAGCAGCCCGCGCGTGACCAGTTGCACCATCGCGCCGACGGTTGCCACATCTGCGCCGAAACGACCCGCTTTGGCAACATCCACGTCGATCTGCCAGTCGATGCCGGGCAAGGGCAGGGTGTCTTCGATCTTGATCAGGCCGGGTGTTTCATCGAACATTTTACGGGCCGCAACAGTGGCTGAGGTCAGTTCTTCCCAGCCATCCGCCTTGATGCGCAAATGAACGGGCTTGGCCGAGGCCGGGCCTTGTTCCAGCGGTAGGATTTCCACGATGAAGCCCGGAATTTTCGCAAGTTCGGCGTTCAACTGATCGAGCACGAAATCACCATCATATTCCGGGGCAACCGTTTCACGGTCGATCAACCCGCCGAAGATCGGTTCGGACACGTTGGGTCGATCTTCCCACGGGATGATTTCGAACTGGACGCGACCGACAGTGTCTGCCGGTGCCTGCGCACCTCCATTATTTTGGTTCAGCCCGCCTTCTCCGGCAAACGAAAACACGTTCACGACTGCGGGATGTGCGCTGATAATTTCTTCGGCCGCCAGTACCATCTGGTCCTTTTCGACCAGTGATATGTTGCCACGTGCACGAACATAGGCCGTGGCTTGCTCGGGTTCGCTTTCGACGAAGAACTCTACGCCCCGATTATTGTTCCCAAATGCGGTCATGACTGACATCACAGCGAAGCCAATGACGACAATCGAAACAATCGGCATGATCGGGTTGCCGACGAGGAACTTGATGACATAGCCAAAGGGTGTGTGTTCGCGTGCTGTATGCACATGCTGATCGGGGGCGCGTTCTATTTTGGCGGCACTCAACGTAACAGAACCGGCAAATGCCCCAAAAATGAACAGGAAGGCACCAAGCAGAACTGCTCCGAATGCGCCTTCGGGCAACAGATAGGTCGGATTCAGCAGTTGCATCGCACCAAGGAAGATCAGGTACAGCGATGGCGGCACCATAACCGCACGAACCCACCAAGCAGTGCGCGCGCGCAGCCAGTCAGAGGTGCGGTCAAAAACCCGGCTCAGGCGGCCCGAAACACCGCCCATGACAGGCAGATAGATCAGTGCAACGATCAACGAAGCGGACAGAACGAAGATCAGCGTGACAGGCAGCATGCCCATGAATTCACCCGGGACACCCGGCCAAAACAGCATGGGCAGGAAGGCACATAGGGTTGTGGCCGTGGATGACACGATAGGCCAGAACATACGCTGCGCAGCCTCGACATAGGCGTGCATCGGGCCAACGCCCTCTTTAATGCGCCGGTCAGCGTATTCCACGACAACAATGGCCCCGTCGACGAGCATACCCACCGCAAGAATCAGGCCGAACATCACGATGTTCGAGATGCTGATGCCCATGACTGCCAGGAAGGCGAAACACAGCAGGAATGAGGTCGGGATCGCAAAACCCACCAGCAATGCCGCGCGTGTGCCCAAAGAGGCCAGAACAACGATCATTACCAGTGCGATGGCCGTCAGAACCGAGCCTTCCAACTGGCTGACCATCGAACCGACGATGCGGCTTTGGTCGTTCGAGGTGCCCAGTTGGATTGCGGCCTGCATCTCGGGTGGCCATTTGGCCTGCGCAGCGGCGATGGTTTGTTTCACACCCTCGACTGTGTCGATCAGGTTGTAGCCCTTGCGCTTGACCACCTGCAGCGCGACGGTTTGTTCGCCGTTGAAACGGGCGGTGCCTTCGCGGTCCTCAAAGGTATAGTTGATCTGCGCCAATTCCCCCAGGGTGACGACCCGGTCGCCATTCACTTTGACCGGCAGGCCATAAACATCCTGCGCAGTTTTGAAGGAAGAGGGGATCTTGACCGAGAATGTGCCCTGTGCGGTTTCGACCTCACCGGCAGCGATCAGCTGATTGTTGTTGCGCACAACATCGATAAGCTCGGCGGCGGTGACGTTGTATGCCTCAAGCCGAAGAGGGTCGATGATGACCTCAAGCAATTCGTCGCGGTTGCCCGCGATACCGGCTTCGAGCACCGAATCCATCGCCTCAAGGTCGTCCTGTAAGGCCTTGGCGACCCGCGCCATAGTGCGCTCGGGGACTGCACCCGTCAGGTTGACGATAACGATGGGGAATTCTGAGAAATTGATCTCGGTCAGCGAGTATTGCTCGGCTCCGTCGGGGAATTCGGCTTGCGCGCTGTTCATTGCGTCGCGCACATCAGCCATGATCGCAGTCTTGTCCCAGCCGAAATCGAACTCCAGCGCGACGCCCGCATACCCTTCGGCGGCGGTCGAGGTCATCTCTTTCAGCCCATCAAGGTCCGCAAGTTCGGTCTCCATTGGTTTGACCAACAGGTTTTCCGAATCCTCGGCTGAGATGCCCGGAAACTGAACCGAGACAAACAGGGCAGGGATTTCAATGTCGGGCTCGCCTTCTTTCGGCAAGCTGACATAGGCAAAGCCACCAACCACCAATGAGATGGCGATGAAGGCCAGAACCATTCTGGCCCGGCCGGCGGCCCAACTGACGATTCCGGTCATTTCGAAGCTTCCCGATATGTGGGTTCAACTGTGACGCCGCGGGTTACGAACTCTTGCCCGATGACGATGATGTCCACAGTTTCCGGCAGGCCACCGACCCAAACGCCTTCGGCGGTATCACGCAGAAGAACGACGGGCTGGAAATCGACCACGTTGCTCTGGCCAATGGTGCGGACACCGAGTTGACCGTTATTGCTCAGGGTCAGTGCCGATTGCGGCAGGAAATGCGCCTTGGCCCCAGCGGCCGAAATGCGGATGTCGGCGGTTTGGCCGTCCCGAATGGCCAGTTCCGGGTTCGGAACAGTGATTTCGACTTCGAACGTGCGGGTTGTTTCATCGGCCGAGCGGCTCAGGAATGTCACACGACCAGAAACCTGCAGGCCAGTGACCAACTGCGCTGTGGCTTCGGTTCCGACAATGATGCGGTTCACCTCGGTTTCCGGCACAAAACCCACCAGCTTGATCGGGTCCAGTTGGATAACGGTCGCGCATAGCGCACCGGGCTGCATCAGGCTGCCCAATTCTGCGGTATCGCTTTCCAACAATCCCTTGAAGGGTGCTGTGATCGTCTGGCGATCGATTTCGCGTTCCGCGGCTTTGACCTCGGCGGTTGCGGCTTCGATTCCAGCGCGGGTGGCCTCAAGACCGGCTTCGGCGGTTTTGATACCGGCCTCGGCGGTTCTCATCGCCGCCTCGCTTGAGATTCTGCGTGTTTCAGATCCAAACCCCGAGTCAGACAGTTTATTCGCAGCCGTCAGGTTGATCTCGGCTTCGGCGACACGCGCATGTGCTTCTTCCAGGCGGGCTTCGGCTTCTGGAATGCGGCTTTGGGCTTCTAGCTTGGCAGCCTTCGCTTCGGCCAAACTGGCGGGGCGGGTGCCTGGGTCAAGCTCGCACAGAAGATCGCCGGCTTCGACGAACGTGCCTTTGCGCTTGGGCTCTGAGATGACGGTCGATGTGGTTTCGGCCAGTACTTCGACCTGACGATTGGCCTTGGTCTGGCCCCGCAACAACACAGCGCTGTCAATTTCACGTGCAGTTGACCTAACGGCAACGACGCCAATCGTCGCCTGATCCACGTCCACGACTTCGCCAGATTCGCTGGCAACCTCAGGGCTGGCCTCGGCTTCCGCGCGCCCGGCGAAAGAGAACAGGCTGTCCCGTTCGAAAACCAAAAAAAACAAAACAACAATAACCAAAGCGGCGTTTACTAATGAAATCAATCGCATGCAGGACAACTCCCAGAATTCTGCGCCACATATTTTTTGCGGTCATGCTAGAAAGTGGGGACGATTATGTATCGTTTCCACACTAAACTGAATAGTTCGGTTTATTTTTTTCTACAAGAGGGCAGGCCACCGGCGAGATTGTAAAAAATCGGGCTCTTGGCTTGGCGATTGCGCCGGGGTATGACATGGCGCCATACACCAAGGATGCAGCCCCGGAGGGCAGGGATGAGCGACGTCGACAGTTTTATTGATGAGGTGACCGAAGAGGTACGCCGGGACCGCCTGTTCTTGCTATTGCGCAGATGGGGTTGGGTCGGTGTGCTTGTGGTTGTCTTGATCGTGGGCGGTGCTGCGTTCAATGAAGTCCGCAAGTCGCGCGCAACCAGTCAGGCGCAGGATTTGGGTGATTCAATCTTGGCGGCGCTGGCACAGAATCAGTCGGAAGACCGTGCAGCCAGTCTTGCCGCCGTCGAAACACAATCGCCGGGTGGGGATGCGGTTCTTAACATGCTGTTGTCGGCCTCTCAGTTTGAGGCCGGATCGGAACAGGATGCGGTCGCCAGCCTGAACGCCATTGCGTCCCAAGGGGATCTGCCGGAAATCTACCGCGCGATCGCGGCTTTCAAGGCGCTGCTGCTGCAGAGCGACACTCTGCCTGTAGCCGATCGCCGTCTTCAGTTCGAGGCGCTGGCCGCACCGGGTGCGCCGCTACGGTTGCTGGCCGAAGAACAGTTGGCCCTGATTGATGTGTCCGAGGGCAATGTTGACGCCGCCGTCACGCGGCTTCAGGCCTTGCGCCAGGACGCAGAAGTTGGCGTGGATCTGCAACAGCGTGCGGCTCAGTTGATTGTAGCGCTGGGTGGCGAACCAGAGCCGCTGATCGCCCAACAGGGCTGATCCGGTGGCGGCAGGAAAACTTACAGGCGAGTTCGGAACATCATGGTAGCAAGTCTATTCTCCCGTATTGGATTGCCGATGGCAGCCCTTTCACTGACCCTGGTCGCCGCCTGCCGGGAACCCGAAGTTATCTTGCCGGGGCCGCGAGAAGATATCCGGCCCACTGCCGATACCGAAACAGTGGAAACTCGGGGCTCAAAATCGATCAGCCTTCCGGCGCAAAGAGCCAACGCGAGTTGGCCGCAAAGCCCGGGTACGGCGGCGTTTCGGACGACCAATGCACAGTTGCGGGCAACGCCGCAGCGCATTTGGTCCGCATCAATCGGTCAGGGTGACTCGCGCAAGCAGCGGATCACGGCTGATCCCGTTGTTGCGGGCGGGTTGATCTATACGCTTGATGCCGGCGCAACGGTGTCTGCAGTGTCGCCGCAAGGACAGGTCGTTTGGAACACCGATCTTATTCCGCCAAGTGATGGCGACTCGGATGCCACGGGTGGTGGCATGGCGTACGACAACGGTGTGCTTTATGTGTCTTCCGGTTATGGCCGCCTGACAGCGCTGGATGCGAAGACCGGTGCAATTCGTTGGCAAAAACGGTTGAACGCGACCGGCAGCGGTGCGCCTTTGGTCAGTAACGGGCTGCTGTATCTGGTGGCAGGTGACGAAACCGGTTGGGCGGTCAACACCAAGGACGGCCGCATTGCCTGGCAAATTCAGGGCACCCCAAGCGTTGGAAACGTTCTGGGTGCACCGGCGCCAGTCATTGCATCCGATTTTTCCGTGTTCGCCTTTGGCTCGGGTGATGTCGCAGCGACGTTCCGTCGGGGGGGGATTCGCCGCTGGAACGCGTCAGTAGCCGGGGGACGTCGCGGACGTGCGGCGGCGCAGATCGTCGATGTAACCGGTGGACCAATGGTTGCGGGCGATAAGATCTATATCGGCAACCATTCTGGGCGCACAGTCGCGTTTGACGCCAATTCCGGCGAACGGATATGGACCGCAGACGAGGGGGCCGTCGATACGGTCTGGGCCGCTGGAAACAGTATTTTCCTGATCAGCGACCGCAGCCAACTGGTGCGGCTGGACGCTGCGACCGGAGCGATTGTCTGGGCGCAGGACCTGCCGGGTTTTGTCAAGGATAAGCCGGGACGCCGTGGGGCGGTCTACGCGCATTATGGTCCGATCATCGCGGGTGGGCGCATCGTCATCGCCTCGAACGATGGCTATGTTCGGTTCTTCAGCCCTGTTGACGGAGCACTGGTGAACCGTGTCGAAGTGCCAGGTGGCGCGACCACGGCACCGGTTGTGGCGGGTCAAACACTGTACGTCGTGTCGACCAAAGGTGAATTGCACGCTTTCCGTTGACCACAAGATGCGCTAAAGGGCGCGTCTGAGTCTTGAAAGTTGAGTATCATGTCGCTGACCCTCGCCATCGTGGGGCGCCCGAATGTGGGCAAATCCACCCTGTTCAATCGCCTTGTGGGCAAACGTCTGGCTTTGGTCGACGACCAGCCCGGCGTGACGCGCGACCTGCGCGAAGGACAAGGGCGTCTGGGGGATCTGCGCTTTACCGTGATCGACACTGCGGGGCTTGAGGACGCAACCGACGACAGCCTTGAAGGCCGCATGCGCCGCCTGACTGAGCGTGCGGTGGACATGGCAGATGTCTGTCTGTTCATGATTGACGCGCGCGTCGGGGTCACGCCGACCGACGAATTGTTTGCCGAGATTCTGCGCAAACGTTCCAAACACGTGATCCTTGCGGCCAACAAAGCCGAAGGAAACGCAGCGGATGCGGGTGTGCTTGAAGCCTATAACCTTGGTCTGGGTGAGCCGGTGCGCCTGTCGGGCGAACATGGCGAGGGGATGACTGATCTTTATTCCCAGCTTATGCCATTGGCCGATGCCGCCGAAGAACAGGCGGTCGAGGATGCACCGGAAACCGATATTGAACTGGATGAAGACGGCGAGGGCGAGACGCCCCTGATCACCGCTGAAAAGCCGTTGCAGGTGGCAGTTGTTGGCCGCCCGAATGCCGGTAAATCCACATTGATCAACAAGATCATTGGGGAAGACCGCCTGCTGACCGGGCCAGAGGCTGGTATTACGCGCGATGCCATCAGTCTGCGGATCGACTGGGCCGACCCGGATGGGGACAGCACGCCAATGCGTATCTTTGATACGGCCGGTATGCGTAAAAAAGCCAAGGTGCAGGAAAAGCTTGAAAAGCTTTCAGTATCGGATGGCCTGCGCGCCGTAAAATTCGCCGAAGTGGTGGTGGTTCTGCTGGACGCTGCCATCCCCTTCGAACAGCAGGACCTGCGGATTGCCGATCTGGCCGAGCGTGAGGGTCGCGCCGTTGTTGTCGCCATCAACAAATGGGACATCGAAGAAGATAAACAGGAAAAGCTGCGGGATCTGAAAGAGTCGTTCGAACGTTTGCTGCCGCAATTGCGTGGCGCACCGCTGGTGACGGTCTCGGCAAAAACGGGCCGGGGGCTAGAGCGCCTGCGCGCCGCGATTCTGCGGGCCCATGACATCTGGAACCGCCGTGTGCCGACGGCCGCGCTGAACCGCTGGCTTACAGCTATGTTGGAGCAGCACCCGCCGCCAGCCCCTCAAGGTCGCCGGATCAAGCTACGGTACATGACTCAAGCCAAAACCCGCCCGCCGGGCTTTGTTGTCATGTGCTCGCATCCTGACAAGATGCCGGCCAGTTACACCCGGTATCTGGTCAACGGTCTGCGCGAATCTTTTGACATGCCCGGTACTCCGATCCGCCTGACTTTGCGCGGACAGGGGGACAAGAACCCGTACAAGGGACGCCGTAAGAAAAACGCGGGCGCCTTGGCCAAACATCTCAAGGGTCGCGCGTAACTGCGCCAATTTTCAGCATTTTCGGCTGAGGGGCGTGACAGCCCCATTTCCCCACGCTAGCATTCACTGGCGTGCATCTGTTTTTGTGTGCGTAATTTCACGCGGAGCTTCCGCACCAGTTTTTGACAACCATTGGACCTGACCAACGTGAGGAGCGGCTGGATGGATCTGAGGGAATACACTCGGCAATACGCGGTTCAGGACAACAGATTGGCCGCGCTGAGCTATTTTGGAACCTTCGCGATGTATTTCACATCGCTGGCGCTGGCGATTGCCTATGTGGATCGCTGGTATGTCATGATCCCGGCCGGGGTCGTCTTTGCCTTTTCGGCGGTGCGCCTTTACGTGCTACAGCACGATTGCGGGCATCACTCGCTGTTTGAGACACGTCGCCAAAACGAGTGGGCGGGGCACGGGCTTTCGCCGTTCACCTTTGCGCCCTTCGAGGTGATGAAACAGAATCACAACCTGCACCACGCCGGTATCGGCAATCTCGAGCACCGTGAGACGGGCGAAATCCATACGATGACCGTGCGGGAATGGAACAAGGCGGATTGGAAAGCGCGCCTGTTTTACAGGCTCTACCGAAATCCTTTCATCCTGGTTCCGGCCGGGGCTCTGTTCACGTATTTCGTCCGCTATCGGTGGCCCAAAAACACGATTCGGTTTGGCGTGAAGGGGGTATTGCTCCACAACTTGTCAATCATCGTCTTTCTTGGCCTTCTTTACCTGATAGCTGGCGCCACGGGTATTCTGGTCTGGTTGGTGTTTTCGCTTTTGGGCGGGATGCTGGGTGTGTTTTTGGTCTATCTGCAGCACAATTTCGAAGACACATACTGGGACCGTCGTCCGGATCTGGACCCGCAACTAGCGGCGCTTCAGGGATCATCGGCGCTGGATTTCGGGTGGTGGTTCGACAATGCGGTTGCGTGCATCACGCTGCACGACATCCATCATTTCAATGCGCGCATTCCGTCTTATCGGCTGCGTGCATGCCACTATAACCTACCGCCCGAATTCACGCCCCGCCGGATCAAATTCCCCGAGGCTGTTGCCGCTTTAAACCTGAAACTGTGGGACGAAGACGCCAAGCGGCTTGTTCCGTTTCCCGGAAAGGATCAATCCGGTAACCTCGCACACAGTAGCTGACACAAATGACCTGCATCCCTGGGCACTGGCTTGTGAGAGTGTGTATCTGGTATACATAAGATAACGCAGGGAAAATCGGAAAGGACAAAGAATGACCGCAGTGACCGCAATAAAAGGCGTTGGAGAGGGGCTAGGAAAGTCACTTACAGCCAACGGCTTCAAAACCGCTGAAGCCGTTGCCAAGGCAAGCCCCGCTGCACTGGTCAAAGTTCCTCGTATCGGCAAAGCCCGCGCAGCCGTCTTGATTGCCGCCGCGAAAGAGGCGATTGCAACGAAACCGGCAGCCGCAAAACCCGCCGGGACTAAGCCAGCCGCCAAACGCCCTGCAGCGAAAACAAGTACGCGCCGCGCGCCTGCCAAAAAGCCTGCAGCGCGCCGAACAGCGCCCCGCAAAACGATCGCTGCCGCCGCTGCCGAGAAGCGGGCGGAAGAGGCTGCGCGCAAAGCGGCTGAGGAAAAGGCCGCAGCCGAACTGGCAGAAGCCAAGGCAAAAAAGAAGGCCAAGGCCAAAGCCAAGGCTGAAAAGGCCGCTAAAAAGCTTCAGGAGATGGAAGCCGTCTTCTCGAAAGCCAAGGACAAGGTGAAGGCCAAGACGAAGAAGGATAAGAAGAAAGATAAAAAGAAAAAGGCCGACAAGACGGACAAGAAGAAAGATAAGAAAAAAGACAAGAAGAAGGATAAGAAAAAGGCGAAGAAGTAAGCCTTCTCCGCCTTGCAGCTTCTTGAACCGGCGCCCTGTTGGTCGCCGGTTTTCTTATGCCAGCGTGCCGTCCAGCTGCAGCGTCAGCTTGCCACCCAAATAGGGGGCCAGAACCTCGGGCAGGGTGACGGTGCCGTCTGCATTCTGGCCGTTTTCCAGCACGGCGATCAGGCAGCGCCCAACAGCCAGGCCGGATCCGTTCAGCGTGTGAACGTATTCCGGTTTGCCCCCAGCCTCGGGACGGAAGCGCGCGTTCATCCGGCGCGCCTGAAAATCACCACAAGTTGAGACTGAGCTGATCTCACGGTACGTATCCTGACCCGGCAGCCACGCTTCGATGTCAAAGGTTCGGCGCGCGCCAAAGCCCATGTCGCCTGTGCATAGGATCACTGTGCGATAGGGGATGCCCAGCTTTTCCAGAATACCCTCGGCACAACGCAGCATGCGTTTTTGCTCATCATCCGACTTGTCGGGATGGGTGACCGAGACCATCTCGACCTTTTCGAACTGGTGCTGGCGCAACATGCCGCGCGTGTCCCGGCCAGCCGATCCGGCCTCAGACCGGAAGCACAAGGAATGCGCGGTGTAACGGCGGGGCAGATAGGTTTCTTCAATCATCGTGTCGTTGACGATATTGGTCAGGGACACCTCGGACGTCGGGATCAGCCACCAGCCTTCGCGGGTCTGATAGCTGTCTTCGCCAAACTTCGGCAATTGGCCGGTACCCTGCATCATCTCGGACAGAACCAGAACCGGAGCATTCACTTCGGTCAGTTCGTTTTCGTTGATGTGCGTGTCCAGCATGAACTGCGCCAGTGCGCGGTGAACGCGGGCGACGCCGCCGGACAACAGGACAAAGCGCGAGCCGGACAGCTTTGCCGCCGTTTCAAAATCCATGCCGTTCTGTACGGCCTCGATTTCAAAATGCTCCTTCGGTGCAAAATCCAACTCACGCGGAGTACCCCAGCGGTTGACCTCGACATTGTCGTTCTCGTCCGCACCTTCTGGCGCGTCCTCGGCGGGCAGGTTCGGGATGCGGATCAGCTGATCAGTCAGCAGCGCATCCAGATCCTTGGCCTCGGTCTGCATCCGGGCGATTTCGGCCTTTTTCTCGGCGACCAGTGCGCGCAGGCGTTGGAATTCATCCTCGTCGCCGCGTGCCTTGGCGGCACCGACCTCTTTGCTGGCCTTGTTCTGTTCGGCTTGTGCGGTTTCTGCGGACTGAATCTTGGCCCGGCGGCTTTCGTCCAGTCTCAGCAAATCTGACGACACCGGCGCGTCCCCACGGCGCGCAAGTGCGGCGTCGAAGGCGGCGGGGTTTTCGCGAATGGCGCGGATGTCGTGCATGGTTCAGATCCTTAAATGCGTGAATCACTGAAACCGCTTATGCACCATCTGAAAGGCGGGGTGTAGCGCCGGTTACGACTTATCGGCATCCTCGTGTGTTTCATGCGCCAGATGGCCATCCCAATGTTCGGTTGGGATCTTGGGATCAGGCGGATCAGCCATGTAAGAGGGCGTCATGATCTGCACACTGTTTTCATTGAACACGGCCACGATGTTGCGATGCAGGTCCGATTTAATCTTTGGAATAATACTGCCGCGTGTCGAATACCCGTTGATTTGATAATTGATCGCGTAATCGGCTAATGCTGTCCACAAAACAAACGGTTCCGGCTTGGGCTTGATCCCCTTGGTGCGGTTGGCGGCCTCGATCAGCATCGCCTCGACCTTCTCGGGCGGCTCTTCATAGCCGATGCCAACCGTGGTATGCAGAAGCAGTCCGCTGCCGTCTGTTTTCTTCGAGAAGTTCACCACATCCGAGTTCATCAGTTGCGCATTAGGGATCGAGATCAGTTCGTTCTTGATAGATTTCAGATGCGTCTCCATCAGTTTGATCTGAACTACATCGCCGATGTGGTCGCCGATTTGAATGCGGTCCCCGATCGAGGTCGAGCGACGATAGATCACAAACAGGCCAGCCAGCATGTTTGAGACGACAGAATTTGCACCCAGCGACAGCATGGCACCCACCAGGATCGTCAACCCCTGGAACGCCGCCGAATCCGATCCGGGGATGTAGGGAACGGCAAAGACCAAGGCGATCATGATCACCACAACACGGGCAATGTTGAAGGTTGGGCTGACCCAGTGCTTTTCGAAATCGCCCATGTCGAAGGAACCCGCCTCGACTGCGTCGAAGAACACCCGCATCCCCTTGATGATGTACAGCGCCACCCAAGAAATCAGGCCCAGCATGATCAAATTGGGGATGTAACTGATAATGCCTTTGAAGATCAGCAGTACCGGCTCGGTCAGATAGGTCAGCAACAGCTGCGCAAAATAGCGGGTTTCGGCGAAAGCCAGCAGAACAAACGAAAGGTAGTAATAAAAGCCGAGAAAGAAGATGATGAGCAGAACGAAGTTCAACCCATATCGTACCAGCGCAGCGATCGCTTCGGCCTGAACGCTTTTGGCTGTGGCAGTTTCCACGTCCTTGAGGTGAAGTGAGACAAATTTTAATGTCTTCCGTCGAATCCGACGGTGCACCCACAGGATTGCCACCACAAACGCCACAAAACCAATGGTCCATGCCACTGCCTCAATTGCACCGGACACGCGCGCCCGATCGGTGCGGTTGGCGCGGTAGTCTTCGATGGATTTTTTGATCGCGTTCCCGTGCAAAACGCTTAGAACGCTAAGCTCCATCTGATCCAACTCGGCATCGGCTTCGGTGACGATCGAGACTCTCTCGCCATCGGCCAGAGTCCAAATCCCGAACTCGGTCTCTTCGTATGTCACCTCAACCGTCAGTGCATCCGAGGCTTCGGCGATTTCGATGATCTTGTCCTGAACGTCTTCCGCCCGCTCTGGCGCGGGCAGGGCACTGGATCCCCTGACCTGGAACAATACGTCCCCGTCCACGATGACCGGAGCCACGAAACTGTCCGAGTCCGCCCCGTCAGAAGCAGGGGGCTCTGTCGGTGTTTCCTGTGCCAGTACGACGTCCGAAAACCACAGGCTGGACGCCAGGGCCGTCAGAAAATAAACCAGCAAAAGGAAGGGCTTGAATTGCCTTGCCATATGTCCCCCTTAACCCGAACTATACCCGGTTTCAGCGAGGTGCCTAGGACATATCTGCAACGCCTGGCTTGTTCTTTGTGCACTGTGGCCGGGTCAGGGCGGTGTACAGCGTTGCCTTCGCTTGCAAAGGCGCAATTCAGAGCATAGGTTCCCGCCAAATTTGCGGAGCATTTCCGCAGCACCAAAACAAAGGAATATCCCATGGAAGGTGGCGCAATCGCCCAGTTTCTCCCGCTGATCCTGATCTTCGCGATCATGTATTTTCTGCTGATCCGTCCGCAGCAAAAAAAGATGAAGCAACATCAGGCCATGGTCGAAGCCGTGCGTCGCGGCGATCAGGTTGTCACCCAGGGTGGAATGATCGGCAAGGTGTCCAAGGTCAAGGAAGGCGACAACGAGATCGAAGTTGAAATCGCCGAGGGCGTGAAGGTTCGTGTGGTCAAGTCGACCATTGCGCAGGTTCTGAACAAGACTGAGCCCGCGAAGTAACTTCGCGCCACAATTCCTTGAAAAGGCAGGGTAATGCTGCAAATTGATACCTGGAAGCGGGTTCTGATCTGGCTGGTCTGCGTGATCGGTCTGATCCTTGCCCTGCCGAATGCGTTTTATACGCGCGTCGAGCAATCCAACGATGCCAAGGCCGCAATTGAGCTTGGCATCGACACTCCCGAAATGCAGGCCGAGGCGGCGCAATGGCCGAACTGGCTGCCGTCGTCGTTGGTCAATCTGGGCCTCGATCTGCGCGGTGGTGCGCATCTGTTGGCCGAAGTTCAGGTCGGCGATGTGTACGAATCCCGGATGGAGGCCATGTGGCCCGAAATTCGCGATGCACTGCGGGATGAGCGCGCCACTGTAGGCACCATCCGCAAGCAAGAGTCGGCCCCGGACGAGATTCGGGTGCGCATCAGCCAGCCCGAGGGCATGTCCCGCGCGCTTGAAGTGGTGCGCGGCCTGGCCCGTCAGGTGCAAACCCTGACCGGTGTAGGCGCGACTGATATCGAGGCGCGGGCTGAAGGCGACACAATCGTTGTTCAACTGTCCGAGGCGGAAAAACTTGCCACAGACGACCGCACTGTGCGCCAATCGCTTGAGATTGTGCGCCGTCGTATTGACGAGGTTGGAACGCGTGAACCCACGATCCAACGTCAGGGTGCGGATCGTATCCTTATTCAGGTGCCGGGTATCGGCAGTGCTGGTGAACTGAAAGAGATCATCGGCACCACCGCTCAGCTGACATTCAATCCCGTTGTGGGGCGGGGTACCAACCCGGACGCAGTGCCGGGGATTGGCGAACAGGTCCTCCCCTCCATCGACGAAACCGGTTTGTTTTACACAGTCGAGGCGGCCCCAGTCGTCACCGGCGAAGAGCTGGTGGACGCGCAGCCAGCCTTCGACCAGAACGGTCGCCCTGCGGTCAGCTTCCGGTTCAACACATCGGGGGCACGCAAGTTCGGCGACTATACGCTGGAAAATATCGGCCAGCCGTTCGCAATCATTCTTGATGATGAGGTCATCTCGGCCCCTGTCATTCAAAGCCACATTCCCGGCGGTTCGGGCATCATCACCGGCAACTTCACCGTCGAAGAAAGCACCAATCTGGCTGTTCTGTTGCGCGCAGGCGCGTTGCCAGCCGGGTTGGAATTCCTCGAAGAGCGTACCATCGGCCCCGAACTGGGGCAGGACAGTATCGACGCGGGCAAGGTCGCAACCATCGTGGCCTTTGTCGCGGTGTTGGCCTTTATGGCGCTCAGCTATGGTTTGTTTGGTCTCTTTGCCAACGTCGCCCTGATCATCAACGTCGGCCTGCTGTTTGGTCTGTTGTCCCTGATCGGAGCCACCCTGACACTGCCCGGTATCGCCGGTATCGTACTGACGGTTGGTATGGCGGTGGATGCCAACGTGCTGATCTTTGAGCGTATCCGCGAAGAACTGAAATCAGCCAGAGGCCCGGCGCGCGCAATCGAACTGGGTTATGAAAAGGCGTTGTCGGCCATTCTGGACGCAAACGTGACCACATTCATCACCGCTGTTATCCTGTTTGCCATGGGCAGCGGTCCGGTGCGGGGTTTTGCCATCACGCTGGGTTTGGGCATTCTGACCTCGGTCTTCACCGCGATCTTCGTGACGCGCCTGATGATCGTGATCTGGTTTGAACGCCGCCGCCCGAAAACGATCGAGGTTTGACATGAGACTGAAACTCGTACCCCAGAATACCTCGTTCGATTTCTTCAGCCGATGGAAAATCTGGCTGGGTATCTCGGCCTTGATGATGATCGTGGCGTTCACGTCCTTCATGCTTCAGGGGCTGAACTTCGGCATCGACTTCCGCGGTGGCACAACGATCCGGACGCAAAGCACCCAAGAGATTGATGTCGGAGTCTATCGTGACGCCCTTGCCCCGTTGGAATTAGGGGATGTGACAATCACAGAGATCTTCGATCCAAACTTTGGGCCGGATGAGAATGTTGCGATGATCCGCATCCAGGCGCAAGAAGACGCCGAGGCAGTTACATCGGACGTGATTACTCAGGTCGGCGAGGTGCTTGCCGCTGCTGATCCGGGCCTTAAATTGCCATTTGAAAGCGTTGAATCCGTCGGCCCCAAAGTGTCCGGTGAGCTGATCCAAACTGCCGTTATCGCGGTGGTATTGGCGATCGGGGCGGTTCTGGTCTACATCTGGCTGCGTTTCGAATGGCAATTCGCCTTGGGCGCGGTGGCCGCATTAGTCCACGACGTAATCCTCACCATCGGCATCTTCTCGGAGCTGCAAATCCGGTTTGACCTGGCCATCATTGCCGCGTTGCTGACCATCGTGGGGTATTCGCTGAACGACACCGTGGTCGTGTTCGACCGCGTCCGCGAGAACCTGCGGAAATACAAGAAAAAGGACCTGAAAGAGGTTCTGAACATCTCGATCAACGAAACGCTTAGCCGGACAGTGATGACCTCGGTCACCACGCTGCTGGCGCTGATCTCGCTTTACATACTGGGCGGGGACGTGATCCGCGGCTTTGTTTTCGCGATGATCTGGGGTGTGATCGTAGGGACGTATTCCTCGGTCTTTGTGGCCTCGACCATCCTGCTGTGGCTGGGCGTCAAGCGCGACTGGTCTAAGCCGTCCAACAACGCGGGCAACCAGTTCGCAAATGTGGATGCCTGATCTGCTCGGCCAGTCCCCCACGGGGCTGGCCGTTATCTTTTTTGCAGCGACGCTAGGCGGCATCGTACGCGGGTTTTCCGGCTTTGGCACCGCGCTGATTTTTCTTCCTCTGACCACACCGTTCCTCGGCCCGTTTGGGGCGCTGATCGGACTGACGATCATGGATATTTTCGGGCCACTCCCCAACCTGCGGCGGGCGTGGCGCGCCGTAGACCGCGGAGACCTGGCACGGTTGCTGCTTGGCTGCGCTTTGATCCTGCCTGTTGGCTTGTGGGTCCTCACGCAGGTCGAGCCCGAGGTGTTCCGATACGCGGTCAGCTTCCTGGCCTTGTTCATGCTCGCAATCCTGATCCTTGGATTACGCTACCAAGGCCGCGTGCGACGCGCGATGGTGACAGTCATCGGTGGCGCTGCGGGGTTTCTCGGCGGCGTCGCTGGGTTGCCTGGACCAGCGGTGATCCTGTTCTACATGTCCCGTCCGCTGCCGGTAGAAGTCATTCGGGCTACGATCCTGCTGTTCCTTTTCGGCTTCGACTTTCTTATTTTCGGCTCTCTGTCTGTCATGGGGCGTGTGACCTTCGACAGTGTTGTTCTGGGGCTGGCTCTGTCGGTCCCGAACCTTTTGGGCAATTGGCTGGGCGGCTGGCTGTTCAACCCCAAAAAGGAAAAGCTCTACCGCACCGCCGCCTACGTGGTTATCGCGCTGGCCGCCTTGTCGGGCCTGCCGCTTTGGGGCATAGAAGATATCCATGCGGTTGAATGAGATCACATATAACAACGCAACACCGGTCGATGGCTACGGGCCCGGCTTTTTCCGTATTGGTGGCCAGGTCCACGAAGGGGCGGTTCTGACCGGTCCATCGGGCACCACCGGTTGGGGCGGATACGACGATCAATCCTCTTTGCTTGCACTGGCTGGGCATTTGGATGTCCTGTTGATCGGAACGGGCGCTGATCTGGCCCACATCCCCTCTGACCTTCGAGCGGCGCTCGAGCAGGCCGGTATAGGCGTTGAGATCATGAACTCTCCTGCAGCCTGCCGTACCTACAATGTACTACTCTCCGAAGGTCGCCGCATCGCGCTGGCTTTGCTTCCCACCTGACGGGATCCGTTTCATCTGGCCAAAAATATCCCAGGAGCGCGAGGGGCTGGCCCCTCATTTTCATGCTTATCCGAAAGCGGCTCGGGCATTGCCCTGCGGCAAATCCCGCCTTTTGCCCCTATGCGCAATAAGATAAGCGGGACCGTATGACACTGACCGTAACCGATCTTGCCATCACCCGCGGGGGTATCCCCGTGCTCGAGGGGCTCAACTTCTCGCTTCAATCCGGGCAAGCACTGATCCTGCGTGGGCCAAACGGGATCGGCAAAACAACTTTGTTGCGTACACTTGCGGGGTTGCAGCCGGCGTTGAGCGGAACCATTGTCGGGGCCGAGGATCAAATTGCCTACGCCTCGCATTCCGACGGGTTGAAGCCAACGTTGACGGTTGTGGAAAACCTGACCTTCTGGGCCTCGGTCTTTGGGGCAGATGACATCCAACCGGCATTGGATGCCTTTGCTTTGAACGAGCTGTCGGACCGCCATGCGGGAAACCTGTCCGCCGGGCAGAAACGTCGCCTTGGACTGGCCCGGATGCTGGTCACCGGGCGGCCGATCTGGATGCTGGACGAACCGACGGTGTCACTGGACAAAAGCGCCGTCCAGATGTTCGCCGATACCGTTCGTGCCCATCTGGGGCAGGGCGGTTCCGCCCTGATCGCAACCCATATCGACCTTGGTCTGGACGGCGCGGTTCTGGATGTGGGTCCCAACAAAGCCAAACCAAAACCCATCGACGACTTTGACGGAGGCTTCCTGTGATCGCCCTGCTGCTGCGCGACCTGAAACTGGCCTTCCGCGCGGGCGGGGGGTTTGGCCTTGGTCTGGCGTTCTTTTTGATTGTGACCGTTCTGGTGCCGTTCTCAGTCGGCCCGCAATCTTCGCTGCTGTCGACCATTGCCCCGGGTGTGCTTTGGCTGGGCGCGCTTTTGGCCTGCCTGTTATCGCTTGATCGTCTGCTTGCGCTGGATTGGGAAGACGGGTCGCTTGACCTGTTGGCCACCGCGCCCTTGCCGCTTGAGGCGGTTGTGTCGATCAAGGCGCTGGCCCACTGGATAACAACGGGTTTGCCACTGGTTCTAGCCGCGCCGTTTCTGGGTGTGCTACTGAACTTGCCGGTGCCAGGCTTTTTCTGGCTGGTGATCTCACTTTTGGTCGGCACCCCGGCCATGAGTGTGATCGGGACCTTTGGCGCAGCTCTGACTGTCGGCCTGAAACGCGGGGGGCTATTGTTGTCATTGCTTGTCCTGCCGCTGTATGTTCCCACGCTGATCTTCGGGGCCGAAGTCGCACGCCGCGGCGCCACGGGGATGGAAACGCAGACACCGCTGTTGATGCTGGCAGGGATCACGGCGGCCACGATTGCTCTGTTGCCTTTTGCCAGTGCAGCCGTGCTGCGGATCAACCTTCGGTGACACGGTCGCAGTTTGACTGATGTCAATTGAGAACAAACACGAGTCGGACTAAATAGAGCCCATGTCTATCGCAGCCAAAGCCAATACCCTCTGGGAATACGCCAACCCGCGCAAATTCCTCGCGACCAGCGAGCGGGTCCTGCCGTTCTTCTGGATGACTTCTTTTGTGTGTCTGGTCGTCGGGCTGATCTGGGGCTTTTTCTTCACGCCGGATGACTACAAACAGGGCTCGACCGTCAAGATCATCTACCTGCATGTGCCTGCGGCGCTGATGGCGATCAATTGCTGGCTGATGATGCTGGCCACATCTTTGGTCTGGCTGGTGCGCCGCCACCATGTCAGTGCACTCGCTGCGCGAGCGGCAGCTCCCATCGGTATCGTGATGACCCTAATCGCGTTGGCAACCGGCGCGATCTGGGGGCAACCGATGTGGGGCACGTGGTGGGCCTGGGATCCGCGCCTAACCGCGTTCCTGATCCTGTTTCTGTTTTACCTTGGCTACGTAGCCCTGTGGGAAGCGATCGAGGATTCCGATACGGCCGCCGATCTGACCTCGGTCCTGTGTCTGGTGGGGTCGGTTTTTGCCTTGCTCAGCCGCTATGCGGTGAACTTCTGGAACCAAGGCCTGCATCAGGGGGCATCCGTGATGCGCGCCGCAGCCGTCACCGGCGCGGATACCGAAGAAAAAGTCAGCAACATTTATTTCTATCCGCTGCTGGTATGTATCATCGGATTTGTGCTGCTGTTCATTGCGTTGGTTCTGTATCGCACAGGAACGGAAATCCGGGCGCGACGGATTAAGGCGCTGCTGGCGCGAGAAAGGCTAAACGGATGATCCCTGATCTTGGAAAATATGCCGACGCGGTCCTGTGGTCCTATGCGGCCTCGCTGGGGTTGCTGATTGCACTGGTCGTTCTTAGCGTAATGCGCGGGCGCAAAGTCCGGGCGGAAATGGAAAAGCTCGAACACAGGATTTCACGCAATGGCTAAAATCTCACCCTTGATGATTGCGCCACCGTTGATCTTCGGCGCATTTGCCGTTCTGGCCGGAATTGGCATGTTCCGGGATGACCCCGATGCCTTGCCATCTGCACGCGAAGGGCAGCCCGCCCCACCTGTCGTTCTGACCGAGTTTCCGGGCAAAACGTTGTTCGACGATGACACCCTGCGTGATGGTGAGGTCAAGCTGGTCAATTATTGGGCCAGCTGGTGTGCCCCTTGCCGGGCCGAGCATCCCAACCTTGAGGCGCTGTCCGAAGAGGGCATCCCGGTCTATGGCATCAACTACAAGGATCAGTTGGCCAATGCCGAAGGTTTTCTGACCGAACTGGGTGACCCATATGAGGCCATCGGTCGGGATGAACAAGGGCGCATGGCGCTGGACTGGGGTCTTTACGGTGTTCCGGAAACTTATGTGATCGACGGAGAGGGTACGATCATTCTGCGCTTTGCCGGTCCGATTACGCAGCGCGTCATCGAAAGCAGGATACGCCCGGCATTGGAAAAAGCTGGCCAGTGATCTGATCCGTTGCCATGCGGAGCGTGCCTGCTGCACGCGCTCTATTTCTTATTTCTGCTAGTTGCGCTGGCACCCAAAAAAAAGCCCCGGCGCATTGGCCGGGGCTTTGTTGCTTTAATCTTCCTTGGCAAGGTTCCGCAGCACATATTGCAGCACGCCGCCGTTTTCGATGTATTCGATCTCGGGCGCGGTATCGATCCGGCATTTCAGCGTGATTGTTTTCTCGGTTCCGTCGCTGAAAATGATGGTGCAGGGCACTTCTTGCAGCGGCTCGACCGAATCCAAGCCATGGATCGAGACGGTTTCGTCGCCTGTCAGGCCCAGTGTCTTGCGGGTGTCGCCTCCGGTGAACTCGAACGGGATCACGCCCATGCCAACCAGGTTAGACCGGTGGATACGCTCAAAGCTTTCGGCGATCACGGCTTTGACGCCCAGCAGGGCAGTGCCCTTGGCAGCCCAGTCCCGGGATGAGCCGGCGCCGTATTGCTCGCCACCAAAGACGACCAGCGGCAGGCCTAGTTCCTGGTAGGCCATCGAAGCGTCGTAGATCGAAGCCTGCTCGCCGTCAGGACCTTTGGTATAGCCACCTTCGACACCGTCCAGCATCTCATTCTTGATGCGGATGTTGGCGAATGTGCCACGCATCATGACCTCGTGGTTGCCGCGGCGGGAACCGTAGGAGTTGAACTCGCGCGGCTGCACCTGACGTTCGATCAGGTATTGACCGGCAGGCGAGGTGCTTGCAAAAGACCCTGCGGGTGAGATGTGGTCGGTCGTGACCATGTCCCCAAGAACCGCCAACACCTTGGCCCCTTCGATATTTGAGATCGTGCCAGGCTCGGACCCCATTCCCTGAAAATAGGGAGGGTTCTGGATATAGGTCGAAGTCGGCGGCCAGTCATAGGTTTCCTGTTGCGGAACCTCGACGCTTTGCCATTTCTCATCGCCTTTGAAGACATCCGCATATTTCGACTGGAACGCTTCGCGGGTGACAGTTTCCTGCACCAGCTCGGCAATTTCGCTTTGGGTCGGCCAGATGTCCTTCATGAAGACGTCATTGCCGTCCTTGTCCCGCCCAATCGGCTCGGATGTCAGGTCGATATCCATGGTGCCAGCCAACGCATAGACTACAACCAGCGGCGGCGAGGCCAGATAATTTGCACGCACGTCCGGCGAAATCCGGCCTTCAAAGTTGCGGTTGCCCGAAAGAACGGACGTGGCGACCAGATCCCCTTCGGCAATCGCTTCGCTGATCTCCCTCTGAATCGGGCCAGAGTTGCCGATGCATGTGGTGCAGCCATAACCAACCAGGTTGAACCCGATGGCATCCAAATGTTGCTGCAGGCCAGCCGCCTCAAGGTATTCAGACACAACCTGCGAGCCGGGGGCCAGCGA
The DNA here is from genome assembly GCF_059610905.1 of Ruegeria sp. CDSC002. Taxonomy (NCBI): domain Bacteria; kingdom Pseudomonadati; phylum Pseudomonadota; class Alphaproteobacteria; order Rhodobacterales; family Roseobacteraceae; genus Ruegeria; species Ruegeria sp. CDSC002. The sequence goes on along the minus strand of NZ_JBXWOM010000006.1, from coordinate 145,072 downwards.
TGTTTTGACCCAAGGCTGACGGTTCAGGCCCAGCTCATGCGCCTTTTTTGCAACCAGACCGGCCCCGATCATCACGTAAGGGTTCGAGGTGTTGGTGCAGGATGTGATCGAGGCGATCACCACCTTTCCCGATTCCATGCCGTATTCTTCACCTTTGACTTCGATCTGCTTACCCATCGGGCGCTTAAAGGTTTCGGCCATTTCCTTGGTAAAGGCAGCCTTGGCGTCGGTCAGCGCAACATAGTCCTGCGGGCGTTTCGGGCCGGAGATAGCGGGAACGATCGTGCCCATGTCCAGCGTCAGAGTGTCGGTGTAGATCGGCGCGTAGTTCTCATCACGCCAAAGGCCGTTTTCCTTGGCATAAGCTTCGACCAGTGCCAGGCGATCTTCATCCCGACCGGTGTTACGCATATAGCGCAGGGTCTCACCATCAATCGGGAAGAAGCCGCAGGTCGCGCCATACTCGGGGGCCATGTTGGCAATCGTCGCGCGGTCAGCCAGCGGCAAACGGTCCAGACCGCTCCCGTAGAACTCGACGAATTTGCCCACCACGCCTTTCGCGCGCAGCATCTCGACGACTTTCAGAACAAGGTCAGTGCCAGTGGTGCCTTCGAGCATCGCGCCGGTCAGCTCAAAACCCACGACCTCGGGGATGAGCATCGAGATCGGCTGTCCCAGCATTGCGGCTTCGGCTTCGATCCCGCCGACGCCCCAGCCCAGCACGGCCATGCCATTGACCATGGTGGTGTGGCTGTCGGTGCCAACCAGCGTGTCGGGGTAGGCGACTTCGTCGCCGTTCTGGTCGGTGTCGGTCCAGACGGTCTGGGCCAGATATTCCAGGTTCACCTGATGGCAGATGCCGGTTCCGGGGGGGACAACACGGAAGTTGTTAAAGGCCGACTGCCCCCATTTGAGGAACTGGTAACGCTCCATGTTGCGTTCATATTCGCGATCCACGTTCATCTGGAACGCGCGCGGGTTGCCGAATTCATCAATCATGACCGAGTGGTCGATGACCAGATCAACCGGGTTCAGCGGGTTGATCTTCTGCGCATCGCCGCCCAGCCCTTTGATGCCATCGCGCATCGCGGCCAGGTCAACAACAGCCGGAACGCCGGTAAAGTCCTGCATCAACACGCGGGCAGGGCGATACGCAATCTCGCGCGGGTTCTTGCCGCCATTACGTGCCCATTCGCCAAAGGCTTTGATATCGTCGACCGCGACGGAAAAGCCGTCATCCTCAAACCGCAGCATGTTTTCCAGAACCACTTTCAGCGCGGCGGGAAGCTTGGAAAAATCACCCAGACCAGCTTCTTGCGCGGCAGGGATCGAGTAATATGAAATGGATTTGCCATTCACGCTAAGGTTGCGGCGTGTTTTGGCGGTATCTTGTCCGACTTTGATGGGCATCTGTGGCCTCCCTCTGAAATGACTTGGATTCCGGGATTCGCTAATAGTTATCTGCATCACCAAAGTCTTTGGTTCAAGGACCAAGGTGGTGAGCTTGTTGAGTTATGTATACCATTGCACACAAAATTTAAGGGTAACGATGGTCGCATGTCTCAAGAAACGTTGATTGGAGGTTGAACGGGCTTGCGTTTAAACCGGTCGGTACATCCAGCCAAAGGCCCGAGACCCGTAATGTTCAGATCCATTCGCGCAACAGCGCTAGTTTCCTTGTTTCTCTCTACAGCAGCCCTGGCAGAGGGCGATCCGGTTGTGGTTGAGTTGTTCACATCTCAAGGCTGTTCGTCCTGTCCGCCTGCCGACCGGATTATGCATGATTTAGCCGAACGCGACGATGTGATCGGCCTGGCACTGCATGTGGATTACTGGGACTACATCGGCTGGAAGGACGAATACGCCGATCCGGATCACACTCTGCGCCAGCGCACTTATGCGCGAGAAGGTGGGCGGTCGATGATCTATACGCCTCAGATGGTGGTGAATGGCCAGCAGGATGTGGTCGGGGCGCAATCGCGGGAACTGGATCGCCTGATCAATGCGCATCTCAAGGCCGCCCCGCAAGCATCCGTGACGGCCGTGCGCTCGGGCGAAGACGTATCGGTGGATGTGACGCCGATCGAACTGCCGGCCGGAGAAACCTATGACATCCGGGTCATTCAGTATTCACCGATGCGCCATGCCTCGATCCGACGCGGAGAGCTGGCTGGTCACGATCTGGACTATGCCAATGTTGTCGAGGCCTGGCATATGGCAGGTCAATGGGACGGCGTCGCGCCTCAGGCGTATTCGGTAACCGTCGACACAGAATTTCCGGCAGTTGTGCTGGTGCAAAGGGCAGGGCACGGCCCGATCGTGGCGGCCGCGCGGGTCAAATAATCAGGGCATGTCCTCGGGTTGCACGCCCAAACCGTTCCAGGCTTTCCAGCGCCGGTGGATCCAAAACCACTGACCCATATGCTGTCTGACCATGGCCTCAAGATCGTCATTGGTGAACTGGGTCATGGTCTTCGGATCTGTATGCGGCACCGGGTCGTGTAGCACGATTTCAAAATCCACGCCGTTTGGTTGCCGCACCGCATAGCATGGGATCAGGACGGCGTTGTATTTCATTGCCAGTTCTGCATTCAGGACTGAGGTCACGGCGGGCTTGCCAAAGAATGTCAGCTCTTCACCGCCATGGGCGTGCAGATCGGATACGATCGCGATGATCCCATTTTTTTTGAGCGAACGCACCATCTCGACCATTCCGCGACGGCCCTGTTCAAACATCGGCGAGCCGGTCTTATGGAACGCCTCGACATACATGTCGTTGAAATAAGGGTTCGCCATGCGGCGATAGAGGCAGCCAATCGGTTGACCGCTGCGTTCCTGCAGGGCGATGCGTGCCGCAAGATAGTGACCAAAATGCGCGGTGATCATCATGATCGGTCGCCCTTCGGCGACGGCAGTGTCAAATGCGGCAACACCCGAGCCGCTTACCTTTGCCGTGCGCTGACGTTCGGTGAACCCTTCCGGCGAAAAATGCTCCATAATCGCGCGACCGGCATTGTCCGGAACGGCGCTGCAAATTCTGTTGACCTCGGCCTCTGACAGGTCAGGGCGGGTCAATTTCAAGTTGCTGCGCACGCGTTTGGTAAAGCCGATCAACGGTGAAAGCCCACGTGCGATTGCGCCCATGGTGGCCAGACGTGTTTCATAGGGCAACAACCTCAAGGTCCCGATGACGCCCTTCATGAACAATCCAGTGATGTAGTATTTTCTAAGCTCTGTGCGGCTTAGTTCCGACTTTTCGACGGGCATGAATAGGTCTCACCGGCTGTTGCGATTTGCCGGGCAAGACATACAAGGCGGAAACCGCAACCACAAGCGTTGCAAAACAAAGCCATGTTTTGACTTGCCGGATCGGACTTGCCCGTCACTCTTCGCTATCCTCTTCGATCAACGCTATTGCGCCTTCGTCGACCAGTGTTCGAATTGAGCCGATGACAAGTGTCATCGCTTCTTCGGCTTCTGCCAGCTTCACCTTGCCGCGTTCGGTGATTTCCTCGCGCAGGTTATCCGCCATACGTGTCGACATGTTGGATAGCAGGAACTCGACCGCGGCTTTGTCATTCTCGGCCGTGGCGCCAGCCAAGGCGGTGACGAGATCAGCCTGATCCAATCCACGCAGAATCGCAGGCACGTCCCTGGGCAGGATGCGGGCCGGGATATGGGCGAAGGTGAATATTGATTGGCGCACCAAAGCTGCAAAGTCGGTGTCTTCTTCATCCAGGGCCGTCAAAAGCCCGTCGCGCGTCGCTGCGGCTGATTGGTTCAGAATCGCACCGACCCGCGCTCCGGGGCCATCCGAAAAGGCCGTGGCCGGGCGTCGATCAAGTTGCGCCGCCAGCGACCAGCCAATCCGTTCAACCGCCTCGGGTGTGATGTTGGCCGTTTTAGACACGGCATAGGTGATGCGCCGCGCGACCGGGCCGGGCAGGTGACCCAGAAGTTGCGCGGCATTCGCAGTTTCCAGCTTGGACAACATGACCGCTGCAATTTCAGTGCTTTCGGCCAGAGCGATGGTGGCCAAATCTTCTGTCGGGATTTCGCGCAGCCGTTGCCACGGATCGCCGATCTGGCGCACCCCGGCTTCCTTCCGCAACCTAGCCGCTGTTGTCGGCGTAATCTTGTCGCTGACTGCGTCCAGAGCACCGGCCAACCCATGTGGAAAAGACAGGCCGACACTGTCCAGCGCTTCGGCAAATTCATGTGCGACGGATGCCAGCGTGATGCGATCCACTAGGCCCATCTGACCCAGCTGGTGCGTCAGCTTTTCCTGCAAATCGTCGGGAAGTTCTTCCAGGGGGATATCTGCGCCCTCATTCAACAAAAGACGCACCACGACGGCGGCTTTTTGTCGGTTGCTCAACGCCTTGGGGACGACGCGGGGCGCGTCGTTCTGGGCGTCGGCTGCGGGTGTTGATGTCCCCGGTGCCAGTTGAACCAAAGAGTTTGTGTCCTGCATCTGCCTGTGGTGCCAAGTTTCTGTTCCACAGGCAGATTACGGAGAGTCGGGTAAAGAAAGGCTGAAGTTTAGTAGTTGTAAGTCAGCCCGGTGCGGATCGCCTCGCGCAGGGATGCCTCGGCCCAGGTGCCTTCACCGCCGCGCGCCTTGATCTCGCGCCACTGTGCGATGGCAAGATCGGTTTTGCCCTCGGTGACAAAGCCCTGACCCATGTAGCTGCGCGCCAGTATGTTGTCGGGATTCGCCTCAATGGCGTTCGAATAGAAGGCATTCGCCAGATCAAGCTCACCCATTTTGCGGTAGGTGAAACCCCAGTAGGTCAACACGCGATCATCATCCTGATCCATGATGCGCAGGATGTCTTGAGCATTTTCGAACTGTCCGTCATAGGCCAGTTCGCGCACGGCGTCATACAGCTCTTCTTCAGTAAAGTTGGTCTTGTCCGGCTTCACGCACCGTCCGGCGTCTTTGTCATAGACGCGACCGAAGAAACACTTCTTGGTCGTGTTGGTCGGTTTTGGCGGGCTGCTGTCACCGCCAGCGGCGATCGCGACCGGCGCGAATGCAAAGGCCTGAAGGGCGATGGCTGAAGCGAGTACTAGGCGCATTTTCCTACTCCGTTGTCTGGGCTACTTACAGAAAGCATAGTGCGTTTCTCTCAAAAGCTAACAACCGAAGGCTCGCGTTTATTCACGAATAAGGAATTTTTTTTCTCAGCTATTCACAATTTTGGCGCAGGTTTGGGCTTCTGAATCCCAATACGTGCCCGGCGCGCAGGACTGGGTTTGCTTGGAATGGCCACTACAAGCCAAGGCAACGGAGGCTGAGCAACTAAGGGCCAAAGCGCAAATTAAAGTGCGGATCATCGTGTTTCTCCTGTCCGGACATACACGGGCATCATAGCCTGTTTTGGCCTGTCTGGCAAAAGAGCAGGGCCCGGATCGCGTCACGCGAACCGGGCCCAGCGAAGCATTTGGTCAATCGCGGTTTACTCGCCGAATACACGGGCGAAGATCGTATCAACGTGTTTGGTGTGATAGCCGAGATCGAATTTCTCTTCGATTTCCTCCGGACTCAGCGCGGCGGTGACGTCCGCGTCTGCCAGCAGTTCTTCTTTGAAATCGGTGCGGTGTTCCCAGACTTTCAGCGCGTTGCGCTGAACCATGGCATAGGCATCTTCGCGGCTGACACCTGCTTGGGTCAGCGCCAGCAGAACCCGCTGGCTCATTACCAAGCCAGGGAACTTGTTCATGTTTTCGATCATGTTCTCGGGGAAGATCAACATCTTGTCGATCACGCCTGTCAGTCGCGCCAGTGCAAAATCCAACGTGATCGTGGCATCCGGCCCGATCATGCGTTCAACCGAGGAATGCGAGATATCGCGCTCGTGCCAGAGCGCCACGTTTTCCATCGCCGGGATCACTGCCGCGCGCACCATGCGGGCCAACCCGGTCAGGTTCTCGGTCAGCACCGGGTTTTTCTTGTGTGGCATGGCTGAGGAGCCTTTCTGACCCATCGAGAAGAACTCGGCCCCCTCCAGCACCTCGGTGCGCTGCATGTGGCGGATTTCGATGGCGACGTTCTCGATGCTGCTGGCAATAACCCCCAGCGTGGCAAAGAACGCTGCATGACGGTCGCGCGGGATGACCTGAGTGCTAATCGGCTCGGGCACCAGACCCAGCTGGTCGCAGACATGCTCTTCCACACGCGGGTCAACATTGGCGAAGGTGCCAACCGCGCCGCTGATCGCGCCAGTGGCGATTTCAGCGCGGGCGTCGCGCATGCGGGAAAGGTTGCGGTCCATCTCGGCGTAGAAACGCGCGAAGGTCAGGCCCATGGTGGTTGGCTCTGCGTGGATACCGTGGCTGCGGCCGATGCGGACCGTGTCCTTGTGTTCGATTGCGCGGCGTTTCAGGGCAGCCAGCAGACCTTCGAGATCTGCGATCAGCAGGTCGGCGGCGCGGGTCAGTTGCACGTTGAAACAAGTGTCGAGTACGTCCGAGCTGGTCATGCCCTGATGGACAAAACGCGCCTCTTCGCTGCCGACATGTTCGGACAAATGGGTCAGGAAGGCGATGACGTCGTGCTTGGTAACCGCTTCGATTTCGTCGATGCGAGCCACGTCGAATTCCACGTCTTTGGCTTTCCAGACAGCCTCGGCATTCTCGCGCGGGATCACACCCAGGTCCGCCATGGCGTCGCAGGCATGTGCCTCGATCTCGTACCAGATGCGAAACTTGGATTCGGGCGACCAGATGGCGACCATATCGGGGCGGGAATAGCGTGGAATCATTGGCAGCGGCACCTTATTGTGATTTGGCAGGAGGCGTTGCGGCGGGGTTTAAACCCGCGCAGACAAAGGAACAAGGCGCGAGTGCGAATATGAGACGGTTTGCCCTGATTTTGGCCCTTTGGCCCGGTTTTCTGGTGGCAGAGGAGTTCAGAACGCTGACGGGGGATGAAATACTGTCGGTATTGACCGAACAGAAGCTCGATTACGGGGAAGGTATCTGGCAGACCTTCGATGATACGATGCTGACGCAATACTTCTCGGGCGGGCCCAGCGCCGGGCGGTGGGCGGTGCGCGAGGATCGTTATTGCTCGGTCTGGCCGCCTTCGGATTTTTGGGCCTGCTATGAGGTCCAACAAAGCGGCAAAGTGATCCGGTTCGTGGATGATAACGGTGCCACGACCGACGGGACACTCGCCGAATGAGCCTGCCGCGCAGACTGTCGGATTTCGAAGGCCATTGGAGCCTGACCCGGACCATTCTGGATATGCAGGCGGGGCAGGTGGTGCAGGCCCATGGTCACACGGTCCTGAGCCCGACCGAGGACGGCTTGATATACGACGAAGAAGTCACGCTGCGTGTGCCGGGGCAAGCCGAGATGAAAGGCACGCGCAGGTACCTGTGGCACGCGGCGGGTGAGGCGATTGCCATACATTTTGACGACGGCCGCTATTTTCACCGGCTGGCCTTGGGCCAGGCACATGCGTCTGACCACCACGATTGCCCGCCCGACAGCTACGATGCTGTCTACGATTTTTCGGCCTGGCCAGTCTGGTCAGTGCGCTGGATCGTCTCGGGACCCAGAAAATCTTATGAAATGAGCACCGAATATCGGTTAAGATAGCGTAATCATGTTGCAGTCAAAGCTCTAAGCGGGCATTTCTGCAGTTGAAAATAGGTGGAGACATAAGAATGAATGCGAATGTACTGGCCAATGCGATTGGCCCGCGCGAAGGCACCGCGCTGCGCGTCAAGCAAGTTGTGCTGGTGGCACTAGGTATTCTTGCGCTGGCAATTGCTGCCAAGATCAAGGTTCCGATGTGGCCTGTCCCGATCACAATGGGCACCTTTGCCGTGCTGACTATCGGCACCGCCTATGGCACGCGTCTGGGTCTGGTCACCATGCTGGGTTACCTGCTGATCGGCGCGCTGGGCTTCGACGTGTTCGCGGGCTCTTCGGCCGAAAAATTCGGTCTGACCTACATGATGGGCGGCACCGGCGGCTATCTGGTTGGCTACCTTCTGGCAACCGTTCTGCTGGGCGCACTGGCCGCGCGCGGCTGGGACCGTTCGTTCGGCAAGATGGCGTTGGCTCTGGTTCTGGCAAATGTCGTGATCTATGTGCCCGGCCTGCTGTGGCTGGGTCAGCTTTTTGGGTGGGATCAGCCGATCCTGCAGTGGGGTCTGACACCCTTCTTGGTGGGCGACGCGATCAAGCTGGTGCTGGCTGCACTGCTGATCCCTGGCCTGTGGAAACTGGTGGGCGACGCTCGTTCGTAATTTCCAACCAATCCAAATCTGACGAAGCCGCGCCCGGAGATATCCCGGCGCGGTTTTTTTGTACCCGCAGATCGGAATGCTGGACAAAAGGGGCCACTGCAGGTCAATCTGCATTCAATGAAATCATCAGGTTATTGAGATATGCGTATTCAATTTTCTTCGGCGCTCGCCGTTTGCGCCTCGCTATGGTTGTGCGGTGCGCCTGCGTCAGCCGACACTCCGGTCACTTATACGGACAACGGGCGGGCGCTGTTCGGCTTTTCTGTACCCGACTTCTGGGCGCTGCGCACCGGTGGCCCGCGCGAAATTGAAGATACCGAGCTGGGCGATGCACGTGCTGTTGCCCGGGTCATGGGGATGCGGCCAGTCACGGACGATAATGTATGGATGGGCTTTGTGTCGCCTGCGGGTGTGGCCTCGATCGAGGGCGGTCTTCGGTATCTTGAGGATATCGACAGGTTTCTAGTCAAGGATCCAACAGTGTCCGAGACCACCACGACGCGCATTGGCGGGTTGCCCGCGCGTGTTATTCGCGGGACCGGCAGTCGCGAAGGGCGCGGTGTGAACTTTACTGTTTCCGTGATTGACTTGCCGAAGGGGCGCGTGACCATCGCAGTTGCGATCCTGCGTGATGGTGCTGATCCGGCTTATGTGGACGATCTGAATGCCGTGTTCGCGTCGTTCCGGTCCCTGCAGTGAGGAGGCGCACATGACACGCAAATTGATCAAACGCGCAACCCTTGCCCTTGGATTGGGTGCTGCCACGCTGACGCTTTCGGCCTGTGACGGCGTCACAGTCGGAGTGGGATACGGGTATGACCCCTTCTACGACTCGATGTTGTGGAACGACTACTATCACGACGTGGATGTAGATATAGACATCGACCGGCCGGATCGACCCCGGCCACCCGATGGTCGCCCACCTGCGCGTCCCGTTCCGCCAATCGCCAAGCCACCGAACAGACCACCGGTGTCGCGACCGCCGAACAGGCCACGGCCACCGGTTGCACGACCCCCGGCGGCACGGCCGCCTATTCACCGCCCCGCAGGCCGGCGCTGAACCGACAGGTCAGTCCAGTAATTCAGTTGTGATCTGGGCTGACCCTTCCAAGGTTCTGTGGACCGGGCATTTGTCCGCGATTTCCAGCAGTCGCGCGCGTTGCTCGGCCGTCAGCGGACCTTCAAGGCGGATCTTGCGGCGGAACTGATCGACTTTTCCTTCGTTGGCCAGCCCCGCGTCCTGCGCATGCACCTTGTTGTGGCACACATCGACTGAAACGGTTTTCAGCGGCCACCGCTTGCGCCGCGCGTACATGCGGATAGTCATCGATGTGCAAGCCCCCAGTCCAGATGACACGAACCCGTAGGGCGACATGCCACGGTCGGTGCCGCCGTATGAGGCGGGCTCGTCCGCGACGGCATGGTGCCGGGGACCGGATTGAATGTCTTGAAGGAACCCTTCCGGATCAGCTTCGGTCACTCGTACGACACCTTCGGGCGCACCCGGCGGCGGAGCCGGCGGGCAGAGCTTAACGTAGCGCGTTACCCATGCGGTGATCACGTCTGCGGCGTATTCCGCGTCGGATGCGCGGGTAATCAGGTGATCGGCATCGTCGAGAGTCACAAAGCTCTTGGGATGTTTGGCGGCCAGGAAGATTGTGCTGGCATTGTCGATGCTTACGGTCTCGTCCCGAGGCGCATGCAAGATCAGCAAAGCGGCCTTCAGGTCTGCGATGGCCGGTATCAGGGCCGCTTCGGAAATATCATCCACAAAGGCCTTGCCAATGCGGAAAGGACGTCCGCCCAACATCACGTCCGCCGATCCAGCCTGCGTGATCTCAGGCAGCGCATCTTCGAAGTGATGCGCCACATGGCCGGGATCTGCGGGTGCACCCAGAGTGACCACAGCTTTGACACTAGGAATCCCGGCACGGGCGCGCAACACAGCCGCACCACCCAGCGAATGGCCGATGAGCAATGCCGGAGCCATGTTACGGCCAGCCAGATAATGCGAGGCCGCGATCAGGTCTTCGACATTGGAGGTAAAGGTTGTGTTGGCAAACTCCCCGCCGGAATGACCCAGCCCGGTGAAATCAAATCGCAGAACGGCGATGCCCATCGCCGCCAGTCGGGCCGCAATCCTGCGCGCGGCAGGGATGTCTTTGGAACAGGTGAAACAATGCGCAAATAGCGCCGTGGCCAGGACCGGCCCGTCCGGCAAATCCAGGCGCGCGGCCAATTGGTTGCCGTCGTGACCGGCAAAGGTAATGCGTTCGGTGGGCATGACAGTTCCTTGTTCGTCGGGATGACCAATAGTGTGTGCTTCCTACTGGCCGCTCAACCCCATTGTAAGAAGCGTCACGGGAAGGTGAGTGAAGCGAACAGATTGAGCGCAATCCTTTGTCCGCTCTGTGAACCTAAAGCATCAAATTTCGTGAAGTATATTCTAAAAAATATTCGTTTTACTAATTTACGTCACCTCCCCATCTTACGACCATCGCAAACGTGCAGCCCAGGAGGTTCAAATGGCACAGACTGCAATGGATCCAAGGGGCGTGGTTCTACGCCCGGATATACTGGCCGTGATTGCCCTGACCGGCGTGATCGGATTTGCGCTTGGTCAAACTCTGCCGCCGGTGGCATCTACTGAGGCGCAGGTTGCTGATCCCGTGTCCGAAGACTGGCACGGAAATGTCAGGCGGTCACATTGGTCGAACTGAAACGTCAGCTCAGCCCCATAAGCTGCGGATCAAAGGGATAGGTGGTCAGGTTTTCATAGCCGTCTTCGGTGATCAGAACCTGATCCTCCAGCTTGATCGAGAAATCTCCGCCAACCTCTCCAACGGCAGCCTCGACACACAGGACCATGCCGGGTTCGAGCGCGTAGTCGTAAGAGCCCGCCACTGCCTTGTCCGGGTAAGCAACCAGAGGCCACTCATCGCACAAGCCGACGCCGTGCATCAGGCAGCCGTATTTCTGCGCCAGAAACTTGTCGTCCAACTTGTGTGCATTGGCTGTCAGTTCCGGAATCATCACGCCGGGCTTCAGCATCTCCATGTTGGTCATGATATGCTCATGCGCGTGCTGCATGGCGTACACCATGTCCGGTCGGGGCTTTTCGTCCCCGATCCACCATGTGCGCGAGATATCAATACAGATGCCGTAGGATCCGATCAGGTCGGTGTCAAAGGCGATGATCTCATTCTGTTGAGTGATCCGGGGACCGCATTCCTGAAACCAAGGATTGGTGCGCTGACCCGAAGCCAGCAGGCGGGTTTCGATCCATTCGCCGCCGCGCCGGATGTTTTCGGCGTGCAGAACCGCCCATATGTCGTCCTCCGATGTCTTGCCGTCTCCCACATTGGCGCGCGCGAATTTTTCCATTTCCGCCACAGCGGTTTCGCAGGCGTGATTGGCGCAGCGCATGGCTAGGATTTCGTCCGGGCCTTTTATGGCGCGGGTCTTTTCCGTAGCCTCTTCGCCTTCCATGATTTCGAACCCCTGCGCCTCAAGCGCGCGCAGGCCGTGCAGCATGATCTTGTCCACGCCGAGGCGCTTGTTGCCGCCACCATGTTCGTCGATCAGGACGCGCACCTCGTTTGAAAACACGTCCGCTGCCACATCTACCTTGTCGCCCCGGTCAAAGTAGAACAGGTCGGCGCCGGATCGTTGCTCGCGCACCAGTGGGTTGAACGTGGAAAGGAACGGAGAGTTTTTATAGTCCCAAATCACCATGTAGCCGTCAGCGCACAGCAACACCGCGCGGAACGGATTGTGCGTGTTCCACAGCTGCATGTTGGTGCTGTCGGTGGCATAACGAATGTTCAGCGGGTCGAACATCAGCAGCCCGCCATAACCGCGATCGACAATGGCTTGAGTCAGTCGTTTCCACCGGTGTTCGCGCATCCGGGCCAGATCGGGCAGGGCAAGGCCGGCCTTTTCCCATTCTGAAAACGCAAGCTGCGTAGGGCCAATTTCGATCCGGTCGTTTTCATTCGGGGTACCATCACCAAGGGTCGCACCTTTGGTCGGGTCGATCTTGCGGCTGTCGCGGTAGTGTCGGTTCATGGTGGGTCTCCCTGCCTGTTCTTTGAGCGTGAAGAATCAATCTCTCGGCGTCTTGAAGGTTTGCGACGGTGCGTTCGTCGCTTTTTGACCGACAAGCGGAAATTCTGATGATACGTCAAATTCATGACGACCATTCTTCAGACTTCAACTCCGTATGACCCGCTGGACAAGCGCTCATTGCCAGGCATTCAGCCAGCAAGCATGGACAACTGGTTGCACCACGATGATGCGTTTGCCGCCCAGATGCAAAGACGCGAGGACCTGTTGGTCAGTCATCGGTCGGATGTGCTGGCGATGGATGCAGGTGCTAAACCCGCTGCGCAGGAGTTGTTGGATCTTGTCCTGAACCAAGTTTATCCCGAGTGCACAGATCACGTCGCTCGCCCGGACGGGACAGATGTTACGATCGATCCGGATCAGCCATTGGATACACTGTGCCGATTGGTGCAGGAAGATTTCTGCATCCTGCAAAAGCAGGGGGATGAACATGTTCTGACCGGAGCCATCCTGTGTTTTCCTGCCAGTTGGCGCTTGTCCGAGAAATTCATGCGGCCCCTGATCGACATCCATCTGCCTGTTGACAGCTACAACGCCGACATCGCCCGGCGAGTTCAGCGTTTGTTTGACGGGATACAACCGGGACGCCCTCTGTGGCGATTCAATGCGCTGTGGTATGAGGACGCCGAGCTGCATCAACCCCGCAGTGCATACGACCGGCGGGCTCCACAGGAGCCAGGACACGCCCGGTTCCTGCGGAGTGAGCGGCAGACGTTGCTGCGCCTACCTAAGACACAGGCCGTGGTTTTTTCGATCCATACATATGTTCTGGCGGCAGAGCAGGTGCCAAACATGGAAAACCCCGCCTGATGGCGGGGCCTCCAAGGAGGGTCATTTCATACCAGGCTACATGCCCAGCGCGCTGGCAGCGCCCGCAAGTGCCCCGCTTGTGCTGAGAGCGGAGATCGCGATCGAATACACCAGCACCTGAGTGTTCAGGCGGAAGTCTTCGCCCCTTATCAGGTTCACAGCGGCCAAAGAGGCCGCAATCGGGACGGACACGCTTGCCACGGCACCCGTCAATCCCCAACTGGTCAGTCGGAGGATATCGCTGGGTTGCTCGTGGACGAGGGGGGGCGTGTCGTCCCGATCGGTAGGCTGCTCGATAGGTTCTGTCCGAAAAGCGATGCTGAGCAACTGCTCATCTGACAGCTGGATTGGCCGGGCTACTGGGGTCAGCGCCTTTTTTTCTGGCTCATCCAGGTCTTCTGCGTCAGTAACATTCAGTCCGGCAAACGGGCCTGTCACTGCCTCGAAAATCTGTTTTCTGTCACGCGGCCTGCTTGGGGCCAGCGTGTCAAATGCGCTCATGAATTGTTCGATGGTCAGAACGGTGTTGGGCGACAGCCATTCGACCCGCTGGGTCGCGCAGACGTCAACCATTCTGTAAAGGATCACGACCAGCATCAACTCGGAAACTTCGCTGTCATCCAATAGGGGGGAAACCGGGGTCACAGTGATCGTCAGCCGGTTATTCGGCAGGGTTACGATGGGCCTCTGGATTGTCTTCAGACCGGCGGCGCGGTTGAGGCGCTCGAACCGGTCTTCGGTTTCGGCGACCTTAGTATCCAGCGTCAGGCGCACCAGATACTGACTAGACACAATGCTGGCTTCGGTGCTGTTCTGCAGAGACTTGCGCTCGACCAGGTGACCATAGTCCGCAAGGGTCTTGGCAACGATGTCGCTGAACCGCTCGATCGCGTCTTCGGTCTTACCGTCGAATTGCAGACCACCGTGATAGCTGTGCTTCGGAGTCACTGCGCTGTCCTTTGTCGCATCCTGTGTTTGGAAACAATCTAGCAAGTGATCTGGGGCAGATTTGGGCAAAAATGGAAAAAAATGAGAAATCGGGCAGATTGATTACGCTATGGAAACCTAGGCATTTTAGGGGCCTTTTGACGTCTGTGGCGACAATGTGGCCGAAATCGGGTGTAACTGCCGGAATCCCAAGCCAGCTTCAACTGTCGATTCGGGCAGCCATTATTGCAATGGATTGTTGGTAAACCGAGGCGGCATTCCACTGTTGAATGACTGCAAAGTTTGGCTGACCCTGTTGATAGCCCCGACCGGGTTTCCAGCCCTTCTTACGCAGAAAATTGGCAGTTGAGGCCAATGCATCGGTCATATTGTAAAAGTCGACCTGACCGTCGCCGGTAGCATCAACCCCGTATTGCATGGCATTGCCCGGTAGGAACTGGGTGTGCCCAAGTTCGCCATGTTTTGCCCCTTTTGTCGCTGTCGTAATGCTGCCTTGATCGACCAGCTTCAGCGCCCCGATCGCGTGAGGAATGAAAAAATCGGACCTGCGGCAGTCATAGGCCAGTGTTGTGATTGCGGAAACAACCTGACTGTCCCCCATGAAGTTTCCGAACCCGGTTTCCATGCCGTGAATGGCGATCAGCACCCCGGCCGGTACGCCGTATTGACGTTCGAGTGCCGCATAGAATTGTGGGTTGCGCGCTTTGCGTTTGCGCCCTTGCGCCACGATGGTGTCTGCCCCTCGGACGCGCATGAACTTGTCTAACGAGTATTTAAAGCTCTTTTGATTGCGGTCCGCCGCAATGGTTCGCGTGGCGTATTGGGATTGGGCCAGTGCCTGCAATCCTTTCTTTTTGACGCCCGCACGTTTCGCCTGTTTGGCAAAGTCCTTCTTCCATGTCTCAAAGCCGCTGCTGGTGTTGCCGCAAGGTGCCGCGGAAGCAAGGGCGGGAAGGGATAGGGCGAACAAGAGAGCGAAGCGAAGCATCAGGGAAACCCGGAAAATTGCATTGTCAGGAAAAGAGTACGCTGCATTTCTCTGTCCGAAAAGACGTTAGTACAGGTCCAGCTCTTCGGTACCTTTCAGACTTTCAAACCACTCATCTGGTGTTTTGTCGATTTTGGCGTGTTTGACCATCATCGCGTTCATATTGGGTAGGTCCGAGGAATCCGGCCATTCCTCCGGTCGCCACAGGTTCGCGCGGATCACACATTTGGGGCAGTGTGCGAACACTGTTTCGACGTGAATGACCAAGGCCAGTTTCGGCGAGCGGTTGTTTATTGCCATGCTATCCAGCAAGTCGCGGTCTTTGCATAAACGGGCAGTGCCACGAAGGCGCAGAGTTTCCATCTTGCCCGGCACGAAGAATATCAGGCTGACACGTGGGTCCAGCAAAATATTGTGGAACGTATCCACGCGCTTGTTGCCGGGTCGATCAGGGATTGCGATCAGTGTGTCGGATAACACATTTACGAACCCTTCTGGATCACCTCGGGGCGAGATGTCCAGATGACCACCTGGATTGGCTGATGCGATCAGGCAGAATGTGGATTTAGCAATAAAGTCGCGGCACATCTGGTCCAGCCCGGACAGCTCTTTGGCGATGATCTGGGGCAGGGGCGCTCCGGTTATGCGCTCCAGTTCATCGCTCGAAGTCACGAAGTCTGTGAATTGAGAAAAGGGGGCGTCTGATGACATGCGATCTCTCCTAACCGGGTGGGTCGAGTGTGAGAGATCGTACCAAACGAAACAAGGGCGCCCGAGTGGACGCCCTTGAATTTTAAACAGCAAATCGGATCAGCAGCTGTAGTACATGCCGTATTCAACCGGGTGCGGGGTGTGCTCGTAGGTTTCGACTTCTTCCATCTTCAGTGCGATGTAGCCGTCGATCTGGTCCTTGGTGAACACGTCGCCCTGCAGCAGGAAGTCGTGATCCGATGCCAGAGCTTCCAGAGCTTCGCGCAAGCTGCCGCAGACGGTCGGGATATCGGCCAGTTCTTCGGCAGGCAGATCGTACAGGTTCTTGTCCATGGCTTCGCCCGGATCGATCTTGTTCTTGATGCCGTCCAGACCGGCCATCAGCAGAGCGGCAAATGCCAGGTAGGGGTTCGCCGCTGGATCGGGGAAACGAGCCTCGACGCGCTTGGCTTTCGGGCTTTCAGTCCACGGAATACGGACGCAACCCGAACGGTTACGGGCCGAATAGGCGCGCAGAACGGGGGCCTCAAAGCCCGGGATCAGACGCTTGTAGCTGTTGGTCGCCGGGTTGGTGAAGGCGTTCAGCGTTTTGGCGTGCTTCAGGATGCCGCCGATGAAGTACAGTGCCTCATCCGACAGATCGGCGTATTTGTCGCCTGCGAACAGTGGCTTGCCGTCTTTCCAGATCGACATGTTCACGTGCATGCCGGTGCCGTTGTCACCTGCGATCGGTTTCGGCATGAACGTGGCCGATTTACCGTAGGCGTGCGCAACATTGTGGATGATGTACTTGTACTTCTGCAACTCGTCGGCCTGTTTGGTCAGGCTGTCAAAGATCAGACCCAACTCGTGCTGGCACGACGCCACTTCGTGGTGGTGCTTGTCGACCTTCATGCCCAGACGCTTCATAGTCGACAGCATTTCCGAACGCAGGTCCTGCGCTTCGTCGATCGGGTTCACCGGGAAGTAGCCGCCCTTGACGCCCGGACGATGGCCCATGTTGCCCATCTCGTATTCGGTGTCAGTGTTCCACGACGCGTCGGTCGCATCAACTTCATAAGATACCTTATTGATGCTGTTGGAGAAACGGACGTCGTCGAACAAGAAGAATTCCGCTTCAGGGCCCATATAGGCTACATCACCGATACCCGATGCTTTCAGATAGGCTTCGGCTTTCTGAGCGGTGCCGCGCGGGTCACGCTCATAGGCTTCGCCGGTGTCGGGCTCAACAACCGAGCAGTGCACACAGATTGTTTTTTCCGCGTAGAACGGATCGACATATGCGCTGTTGGTGTCGACCATCAGTTTCATGTCGGATGCTTCGATCGACTTCCAGCCCGCGATGGACGAACCGTCGAACATGAAGCCTTCTTCCAGGAAGTCCTCGTCAACCTGGTCTGCCATCAGCGTGACGTGCTGAAGCTTGCCGCGGGGATCAGTGAAGCGAACGTCGACGTACTCGGCGTCCTCGTCTTTGATCAGCTGAAGAACTGCGTCCTTGCTCATAACTTAATATTCCTCTGCTTTGAGTTTGTTACAGTGCTTCCGGGCCGGTCTCACCGGTCCGAATGCGAATGGCTTGTTCAACAGGCGAGACAAAGATCTTGCCGTCGCCGATTTTGTCAGTTTTGGCTGCCGCAACGATAGCGTCGATGGCTGCGTCGACCTGATCGTCGTCCAGCACAACCTCGACCTTCACCTTGGGCAGGAAATCGACGACGTATTCCGCGCCGCGATACAGTTCGGTGTGGCCCTTTTGACGGCCAAAGCCCTTAACCTCGATCACGCTGAGACCCTGGACGCCGACATCCTGCAGCGCCTCTTTAACCTCATCGAGTTTGAACGGCTTGATGATCGCTTCGATCTTCTTCATTCCGGGCTCCTGTTAACTCTTGTCAGTTTGGCACTGACCACGTCTAAATTCGGGCGGCAATGTGATTGCGATACCGGCCCGAGCCGGGCGCTGAGAAAATGGGCGTCGGGTCAATTTTTGATCAACTTGCACAAAAAGTAAGCGAAACTGAATCGCCAGAGGATTTGAGATGACGGAATTGCTGACAGCGGCACAGATGCGAGCAATTGAAACAGCGGCGATTGAGTCCGGTCAGGTGACCGGTCTGGAACTGATGGAGCGCGCCGGTCGCGGCGTTGTTGAGGCGATTTTCGAGAATTGGCCGGAGTTGGCAAAAACGTCTGGCGCTGCCGTGGTTTTGTGCGGTCCCGGCAATAATGGTGGTGATGGGTTCGTCGTTGCGCGCCTGTTGAAAGAGTGGGGCTGGGAAGTCGAGGTTTTTCTGTATGGGGACGCCGACAAGCTGCCAGCAGATGCGCAAGTGAACTATGACCGGTGGCAGGAGTTGGGGGATGTTGTACCGCTGACTGAAAAGGACATGCGCAAGGGTGGTTTTGCCGATCTTTACGTTGACGCTCTGTTTGGGACGGGACTGAAACGCGGCTTGGACGGTGAACTGTTCAAGGTCGTTCGGCATCTTTCTGGTATGAATGGGGACGATTACACCGACCGCCTGGTCAGCATAGATGCCCCATCCGGCTTGTGTTTGGACAGCGGGCGGGTGTTGCATCAAGAGCCATTGAACCTATGGCCTCGCGAGTTTCTGGACGGTTTGCCCGCAGAGATGCGAAACAAGGTTGCTACTGCGGGCGGCGCGCGCGCTTTGCATGACCGTTTTGCTTGGTTGACCGTGTGTTTCGATAGCCCAAAGCCCGGGCATTTTCTGGCGCAAGGGCCGGATTTGTGTGGCAAGCTCGTTGTTAAAGACATCGGTATTTCCACGCAGCGTTGCCGCTTTAACGGTGAACCATACGACAGTGCGTTCACATTAGGCCCCAAGCCTTTTCGCAGGGCGAGCCGACCTGCTTTTCTAACCCTTGCCGAGGCACCTGGCCGCGTGAAGGACGAGCGAACATGGGGTGGTTTGCCGCTCTATCGAATGCCCAAATTCAAATGGCAACACAAGTATTCCCATGGCCACGCCTTCATCTTATCAGGCGGTTCGGGCAGGACCGGCGCGGCGCGATTGGCAGCGCGCGGTGCTTTGCGGATTGGGGCCGGGTTGGTGACATTGGGGGTTCCGCCGGCGGCGCAGACAGAGGTTGCGGCACAGGTTACGGCCATCATGTTGCAACGGGTTGAGGGTGGCGACGGTTTGTCCGATGTTCTCAGCGATGAGCGGTTGAATGCGCTTTGTCTTGGACCTGGTCTGGGATTGGAGCGTGCGCGGGATCTGGTGTCGGTTGCTCTGGCGGCAAATCGGGCGACGGTTTTGGATGCCGACGCTTTGACCGCGTTTGCAGACGACCCTGCGGCTCTGTTTGACCAATTGCACGATAATTGCGTTCTCACACCGCATGGTGGAGAGTTCGCACGGCTGTTCCCTGACATATCTGAAAAGCTCAAGGCGGTTCCAACCAAAGGCCCGGCCTATTCCAAGGTCGACGCAACGCGTGAGGCGGCCAAGCGGGCAGGGTGCGTCGTTCTGTTCAAGGGGTCGGACACGGTGATTGCCGCGCCGGATGGGCGCTGCGCGATCAATTCGGCCCATTATGAGCGTTCGGCACCGTGGTTGGCGACGGCTGGCTCTGGCGATGTGCTCGCCGGGTTTATCACCGGGTTGTTGGCGCGTGGGTTCGCTCCGATGCAGGCTGCGGAAACGGCGGCCTGGCTGCATGTGGAATGTGCGCGCCATTTCGGCCCCGGGTTGATTGCCGAGGACTTACCCGAGCAATTACCTGCGGTTTTTCAGAGTTTGGCTAAATGACGCATGGGCGGAAATTAGCCGCTTTTTTCAGCGTTCGGCAAGAAATAGCCGCACGTATACGCATCAGTGCATGTCATTCCTTTTGAAAGACATCAGACAGAGTGGCAGACTTGTACCCAGATTTTCCTGCCTACGAAGCCTTGGTAGCCAAATCTTTGATATGATTAAAATTTACTTTCTGCCGATTTGAGCCGTAAGGCAGAAATCCTAAACGCGACTAACTCGGTTCCTTGCGGAGTGGTCCGTCACATCGGTTTTTCTTTTGGCGGTTCCCACAAACGAAACGTTCAAGGTGAATAAAATGACAGTGAATTTGAAACTTCCCTCGGTTGCCGCTGTTCTGGCGATGACCACGGCGATCCCTGCCGTTGCTGAACTAAAGTACGAAAATAACAGCGGCGGTTATGTGGTGCTGTACGGTCAGCTCGATCCGGTGATCGTATCGGTCGATGACGGTCAGGAGACCGAGACCCGGTTGCTGGACAATGACCTGTCCAACAGCCGCGTGGGTTTGCGCGTCATGCAACCTTATGGCAGCAATGAGTTCATGTTCCGGTTCGAAACCGGTCTGGGTCTGCCAAGTACCGGGACAGCCAACCAAGATGGTACCAACACCAACGGTTGGAGCCGTGAAGATATCCGTCACGTCGATTTCTCGCTCAAAGGTGGATACGGCAAGTTCTCTGCCGGTCAGGGTAGTATGGCCTCGGACGGGGCCGCCGAGACTGATTTGTCCTACGTCGGGACGGCTTTGTATTCTTTTACGAACGATGAAAACGGCGCGTTTTTCTACCGGGGAGCAGACGGTGTCTTGAGTGGCATCACCGTTGGCGACTCGGCTAGCAACTTTGATGGCGCGCGTCGGGGCAGGGTCCGGTATGACACGCCCGATTTCAACGGCTTCTCAGCGGCGATTGCTTATGGTCAGAACATCTTGTCCAGCAGCGACGACGACGATTATTACGATCTCGCAGTCAAGTACCGAAACACCTTCACCAACGGTGTCGAGTTCGCAGCGAGCCTTGCCTATGCAGTAAGGGATTTCGACGGCCAACCCGGCGAGCGCAAGGATACCATCGGGTCCGCGTCGGTTCTGTTGCCCAGCGGGTTCAGTTTTACTGCGGCCCTCGGCACGCGGGACGATACCTCTACCGGCGCCAGCGACCCGGATTACTGGTACACTAAACTTGCTTATGAAGGGGACTGGGTGTCCTGGGGTAAAACCGGCGTTGGTA
This sequence comes from Ruegeria sp. CDSC002, assembly GCF_059610905.1. Taxonomy (NCBI): domain Bacteria; kingdom Pseudomonadati; phylum Pseudomonadota; class Alphaproteobacteria; order Rhodobacterales; family Roseobacteraceae; genus Ruegeria; species Ruegeria sp. CDSC002. Next base: position 124,212 of record NZ_JBXWOM010000006.1, on the reverse strand, counting down.
TCGACTATTTCGACGGTTCCGATTTCGAAAATCAGGGGTCCAGCACCAAGTCCTGGGGTATTGCCGTTGTTCAGCGGATCGATGCGATCAACACAGACGCCTACCTGAAATACCGCAACCACGATTTCGACGACACGGTCGACTTTGACAAGAACGAAGCCTGGGTACTGGGTGCGCTCTGGAAGTTCTGACGACGTTTCCCCATAAACTAACGGCGCCCCGGTCTGGCTGGGGCGTTTTTTTTGTTCAAATCGGCGGCAAAACAAGGCTGATCTGGCCATTGCCTCTTGCACGTAAGCGGCTGGGCAAATAGAAGGCGTCAAATTTGCCCGGCGCGCCGTTTTGCGCGCCCCGAATCCTATGGGGACTACCATAATGCAGGTTACCGAGACGCTGAACGAAGGTCTGAAACGCGGCTACAATATCATCGTATCCGCAGCCGAGCTGGACGACAAAGTTAACGAGAAACTGGTCGAAGCGCAGCCGGAAGTCGAAATGAAGGGTTTCCGCAAAGGCAAAGTGCCGATGGCATTGCTGAAAAAGCAGTTCGGTCAGCGCCTGTTAGGCGAAGCGATGCAGGAAAGCATCGATGGTGCGATGAACCAGCATTTTGAAGACAGCGGCGAGCGCCCTGCGCTTCAGCCCGAGGTCAAAATGACCAACGAAGACTGGAAAGAAGGCGACGACGTCGAGGTCGCAATGTCCTATGAGGCACTGCCTGCGATCCCCGAAGTTGACCTGAAATCGGTCGAGCTGGAAAAGCTGGTTGTCAAAGCGGACGATGCAGCCATCGAAGAAGCGCTGAACAGCCTGGCCGAAACCGCGCAGGACTTCAAAGCGCGCCGCAAGGGTTCTAAAGCCAAGGACGGCGATCAGGTTGTGATCGACTTTGTTGGCAAGGTTGACGGCGAAGAGTTCGAAGGCGGTTCGGCTGAAGACTATCCGCTGGTTCTGGGTTCCAACAGCTTCATCCCCGGCTTTGAAGAGCAGCTGGTTGGAGTGAAGGCCGAAGAAGTCAAAGACGTCAACGTTTCCTTCCCCGAGGAATACGGCGCAGAGCATCTGGCCGGCAAAGACGCCGTATTCACTTGCACCATCAAAGAGGTGAAGGAACCCGTTGCTGCGGAAGTAAACGATGAGCTGGCAACCAAGTTTGGCGCAGAAGATCTGGCCGCGCTGAAAGGTCAAATCGCCGAGCGTTTGGAAGCGGAATACTCCGGTGCATCGCGCGCGGTCATGAAGCGTGGCCTGCTGGACGCGCTGGACGAGAAGGTATCCTTCGACCTGCCGCCGTCGCTGGTTGAAGCCGAAGCCAAGCAGATCGCACATCAGTTGTGGCACGAGGAAAACCCGGAAGTGGAAGGTCACGACCACGCTGAGATCGAGCCCACAGACGAGCACAACAAGCTGGCCGAACGCCGCGTGCGTCTGGGCCTGCTGTTGGCTGAACTGGGCCAGAAGGCCGAGGTTGAGGTCACCGACTCTGAGATGACCCAGGCGATCATGAACCAGGCACGTCAGTACCCGGGTCAGGAACGTCAGTTCTTTGAGTTCGTGCAGCAGAACACTCAGATGCAGCAACAGCTGCGCGCGCCGATCTTCGAAGACAAAGTCATCGACTACGTCTTTGAACTGGCTCAGGTCGCGGACAAAGAAGTCAGCAAAGACGATCTTCAGAAAGCCGTTGAGGCACTGGACGAGGAGTAATCCTCGTTCAACCATCCCCATGGGCATAAAAAATACGGAGCCGTCTGAAAAATGACGGCTCCGCTTGGGTGGCTTTAACCTATGAGGTGAGGGGGTCAGGCCTCATGAGCAAAAGCACGGGGGGTTCTTAACAGAGCGGTCTTCTGCTCTGGCGTAAAGCGGTCTGAAAGCGCCTCGATCAGCTTCAGTACAGACTCGACTTCGGTTTTCGATGTTGCCGAACTCATCTGTTCGACAAAGTACTTTTCCAACTGAGTCAGCGGCTGGTGGTCGTAGTTTGCGGCACTTGGCTTGGCCTTTGCGCCCTCAAACAACTCCAGCGCCTGTTCTTCGGTCAGGAAGACATCGTGTTCAATGTCGGCGTAATCCCGAATTCCGGCGATCCGTTCATCCGAACAGTCCATAAGAGCGGCCATGGCCACAACCTTGCCCATTGGCTTGGCAGTTCCAAGATAGTCGTAAGGCGCGTTGCCGGATCGTTGCAGGACGCGGTTCATCACAGGGTCAATCACGGCAATCGAGTCCAATACGCCGGCCATCTTGGCATATTCGAACGAGCCAATCATGATCTCGCTGGTGACATAGGATACCGAGTTTTCCCCACGTCCTCGCCCAAGCTTTTTGGTGTCGACGCAAAACCGGGTTGCTTCCCAGACCTGCGCGCTGCGGATCGGCGGTTCGCCGTCTAGGATTGAATGAAAAACGTCGGACAGCATGTGCGGCCCGGTCGTTTGCAGTAGTCTCATGCACCCAACAACGTCCCCCTCGTCGTCGATGCTAACTACATGTGCTGGATGAAGGTCGTCAAAATGGTCGCGTTCGCGCCCATCAACGATATTTACATCCCAACCAAGGCGGTCGCCAAAAACGCGCGCGCGCAGTTTGTACATCTCGTCCAAGACATGCTTAAACTTATTCTGGTTGATACCATCAATTACGATGATCATTTCCATCCCCCTACAGTCTGGTTACCGTAAGGATGACGTTAACTAAGATTTGAGCTAAGACTATTGGGGGTTTCCCGTATTTTTTGATCTTTTTTGATTATCCTGGGGCAATTAGGCCCAATCCAATAGCTCTTCCAATGGCTTGCGGTGTTGTCAACGCGCCCATTTTTTCACGCCCGGATCGCATATGAACTTCGACGGTTCGGTGGGAAATCGACAGGATATCACCGATGTCCTGCTGTGATTTTCCGTCCGCAACCCACTGCAGGATCTCTTTCTCTCGCGTCGAAAGGGCTGGTAAATACAGTGCTTTGGCCAGCAGGCCAGACTGCATCACGGTATCATGCGCTGTAACTGCGGCCATCTGCAGGTCCCCCATCACATGTTTCTTCAGCTTTGCCCACTCGGAATCCGAGCAATTTCGGGTCACATTCAGCAGGCCACATTCCCCGTATGGGCCACGTACCGGAACGGTTAAGCCACGGGAAGTAATGCCAAAATCATGCGCGTCCCGAAAAACCGAATGGAACTTTTCGTCGTGATTAAATCTGCCCCAGTCTACCGGAGCGATGCTGAGCGCAGATTGATACAAGGTCGGATCGAAATGGTGGAAGCCTTGGCTGCCATAGTGAATCTTCCATTCGTCCGGGTAGTTGGCATACCCCTGAACGTCACCCTTTACAGGGTTAAAAGTGGCATAAGACGCGTAATCGAAACCCAATTCATCGCAGACAGCATTAATTATGTCGGCTGCCGACTTTTCCTCGTGGTCGATCGCGGCCAAGTCTATAAGTTTCACCTGTCCAACCCTTGCGGCGGCAAATCTTTCCCCAAAGACATGCCAAATCTGTCCATTTCACCGAATACGTTGCGTCAACTGTGGTGCCTGACGCAAGCTAATTATGCATATCGCTTAGGCATAATGCGTGGTTATGGCAACAGAATACCTTAGTGATTACATAAGTCATTATTGCAACCTTTACGCTAATGACAAGCTATATCCTTACCCGACGTCACTCTGACCTTAGGCCAGTTTCAACCAGCATCCCGGCGGCCTTCGCCTCGGGATAGTAACCTTTGGCATAAAGGAAGATAGCCCGCTTCTGGTCGCCGTCTGACAAGAGCCACGCCCCACGCAGGTATTTTCCGGCAAACTCCAGATTGGTGTCTGCATCCAACAAACCCTGAGCGTTGCCTTTGTACCCCATGGATCGCGCTGTCGCGGGCAGGATCTGCAGCAACCCGTAATATGGCCTGTTGACGGCCCATGGGCGGTGCGTGCTTTCCCTTATGGCGAGCTTGTGCAACAGCTCGCGCGGCAGTTCATAATGGTCAGCCCACTTGTTGATTGATGCACGCAATTCAGGGGTTTCATTGGGGTATAGCGGAGGATCAAAAGGGGCATTGCGAGAGCTCTGCTTGCCATCCAGGCCGCCGCAGGCAGCCAGGGCAGGTGCGCCGAGTAATGCAACAAGTAAAGCGCGGCGCGTGTAGTGGGGCATGTGTAGTCTCCGGATGGGGTTTGGCCGCATGATAGTCCCGTCGAATGCAACCGCAAGCAGACACACAGTCCGCGCGCTGATTTATGCCGGGTCTCGTTGCGTCATAACTTGGTACCAGAGTGTTCCGTAATTATCGGGTCGGAAAGGCGCGTCGTTAAATTTCGACCTGGAACCACATAATGATATCGGCAAACCAGATCTTGTTCTCTGTCGCGCGAAACTGAACGGTGTTGTTGATCCCCGGGTTCAGGACGGTTCCGGGAAAGGCCTCCCATAATCCCCGAATGTCGCCGCCCGATATGGACGGGCTATAAACGAAGGTGTCGTTAATTTCGATCTGAAAAGCCCCTCCGGACGGCGTTGCCCAGGCTTTGAAGGCAAGGATAGGCTTCGCGCGGTTGGTTCCGATGATCAGGTTGGAAGGGATCGGGTCGCTGAAGGTCTGGCTTTCACCGGGGTTTAAAGAAAAAGAGCCATCATTCACGACGATGTAGTTGCACAAGGATGCCATAGTGGTTTCTCCTGTCGGATCGCGATCCGCCCAGATGTGCGATCACGCAAATTGCTAATAAAATGAACTTCAAAAAAAATGCGGCTGGGGCGGCAGGGGCCGCGTGACCGTAGGATAGCATAATTTCAATCCAAATTCCTGGTCGTGCCTGACGTCACTCTTTGTCACGGTCTGGGGTTCGAACACAAAAAAAGGCCGCGCCCTTCGGCGCGGCCAATCAATCTTTCAAAGGCAGCCGGATCAGGCTTTGGCTTCGTCTTCCTCAGCCGGGGCCTCTTCGGCAACCAAATCGTCATCGTCGGAAGCTGCGGAACCGATATCGTCGAACAGTTCGGCGATTTCGAATTCTGCGGCGGCCTCTTCTTCGGCAGCCAGTTCCTGGATCGACTTGCCCGAAGCCTGCAGTTCGGCTTCTTCTTGCGAACGGGCAACGTTCATTTGGATCTTGACTTCGACCTCGGGGTGCAGCTTGACCGCCAGCGAGTGCAGGCCAAGCTCTTTGATCGGAGCGATCAGAGCAATCTGCTTTTTGTCGACGGTGAAACCAGCTTCGGTTGCGGCATCTGCGGCGTCACGCGGGGTGACCGAACCGTACAGAGCACCAGCATCCGATGCCGAGCGGATCACGATGAACTGCTGACCGTCCAGCTTTTCAGCCAGAGATTCAGCTTCTTTCTTGGTTTCCAGGTTGCGCGCCTCAAGCTGCGCTTTTTGGGATTCGAACGACGCAATGTTGGCGTTCGAAGCGCTCAGCGCTTTGCCTTGGGGCAGCAGAAAGTTGCGGGCGTAGCCAGGCTTGACGTCAACGACGTCGCCCATCTGACCCAGTTTCGCAACGCGTTCCAGCAGGATAACTTGCATATCAGTCTCTCCTTACTTCACAGCGTAGGGCAGCAGGGCGAGGAAGCGGGCGCGCTTGATAGCACGGGCCAGTTCACGCTGCTTTTTCGCCGAAACGGCGGTGATGCGCGAGGGAACGATCTTGCCACGCTCAGAGATGTAGCGCTGCAGCAGACGGGTGTCTTTGTAATCGATCTTCGGCGCGTTGTCGCCCGAGAACGGGCAGACCTTGCGGCGGCGGAAAAATGGTTTTGCGGCCATGGTATATGTCCTTTCGTCAGGCGTTGATCAGCGGCGCTCGCGGCGGCCTTCGCGCTCGTCGCGCTTCTGCATCTGGACCGAAGGGCCCTCGTTGTGCTCGTCGACCTTGATGGTCAGAACGCGCATAACGTCGTCATGCAGGCGCATCAGGCGCTCCATTTCCTGAACGGCGCCAGCTGGGGCGTCGGTCTTCAGGAAGGAATAGTGACCCTTGCGGTTCTTGTTGATCTTGTAGGCCATCGTCTTGACGCCCCAGTACTCGCTTTCGACGACGTTGCCGCCGTTGTCAGCCAGAACGGTGCCGAAATGTTCGACGAGGCTTTCTGCCTGCGCGTTGGACAGGTCCTGACGCGCGATCATTACATGCTCATACAGTGGCATGTGCACTCCTGTTTCTATCAAGGCGCATTTCAAAGGCGGGGCCGGTTCGTCCTTCGCGACCCTGCCACGAGAGGCTGCGCGATTCATAACTCTTGCGAAGGATGGCCCCATATACACCATTCGCGTCGGGGGGCAAGGGCCGTCACACACGCCTTGGTGAAGTCGCGCTATTTCCTTTGCGCTGCCCAATTCCTGACGCTTTTCGGCTCAAAGTTGTTTTGCATACCGGGAACTAACCGGACAGACCGAACCAAAGACGGCAACGTGAACTAGGGTACAGAGAAATGACCGCGATGAACACGAATACCTTCGAGAAGTCTGCGACCAGCACGACTTATGATCAATCGGTTCCAGTTCTTATCGCATTTGCGCCGAACTGGAGGGCACGCACCGTTCTGGCACGCATCGCGGGGGCGTTGTTGATCGTTGTCGCGTTTTCCATGTGGCTGATGTCTGGCGCGGTGATGGCAACCGAAGTTTGGCCGATCAAACTGGCTGCGTCGCTGACATTCTTACTGATCGGCGTCAGCCTGCTGACCATTCAGGTGCTTGATGCGCGCCCCGATGCCTATTTTGATCCGATCCGCCGCGAAGTACGCGTGCTGCAAAAGAATGAAAACGGGCGTCCTCAGACAGTACTGCGCCGCAGCTATGACACCTTGGGTGGTGCACGGTTCGATGATGATCAGGTCGAACTCTATGATGTGGACGGCAGCCTGCTGATGAAGTTGCCGCTACAATCGGCGGATGTTGGCCGAGCGCTGAAGGGCCAATTGAGCGGAAGTGTAACGATCTTCGCCTGATTTTCACTTCTGTTCATTTAGGAACAGAAATTGTTAGAGAATAAGTCTTGTGTGCCGCCCAAGGGCGGCACATTTTTGTTGTTGAGCATTCCAACTGGTTTGCACTCACAACATTTTTGGAGATAGTCATGAAATCCACCCTTCTTGCTGCTGCACTGGCCGTATCGGCGACCTCGGCGTTTGCAAGCGCCGAGAAATACGTTTTGGACCCCAGCCACAGCCAGGTTGTCTTCAACTATAACCACCTTGGTTTTTCCACCACGACTGGCATGTTCTCGGGCTTTGAAGGCGAGATCATGTTCGATCAGGAAAACCCGGCCGATTCCAGCGTGAGCGTGTCGATGCCAGTGGTCGAAATGATCACCGGTTGGAAGCCGCGCGAAGATCACTTCATGACCGAAGACTTCTTTGGCGTCGCCGAGGGTGACCTGATTTCGTTCACCTCGACCGGTATCGAAGTCACCGGTGAAAACACCGCGAACATCACCGGCGATCTGACCATGAACGGCGTGACCAAGTCGGTTGTTCTGGACGCGAAGCTGAACCAGGTTGGCGAGCATCCGATGGCGGGCAAGCCCTGGGCCGGATTTGATGCCACCACCACACTGGTCCGCAGCGAGTTCGATCTGGGCCAGTTCGCACCGTTTGTTAGCGACGAGGTTGAGATTCGTATTTCAGTAGAGGCGCAAAAGGCCGAGTAAGCCCGCCTTATATGCAGAAAGAAACCGCCGGGACCCTTCAGGTCTCGGCGGTTTTTTCTTTATTCGGCTTGGGTGGCTGTCAGTTCAAGGGCGACTTTGACGGCAAAGGCCAGCGAGTCCTCGGTTGGTTGTGTCGTACCGACGTCGTAGTCCATTCGGTTCAGATCCAACTCTCCCTGCATCTTGGCGGTGCCGTCCTGCAAGTCCAGTTCGAACGGCAGGACGACGTCCATGGTTTTATCGCGAATGGTCAAAGTGCCGCGTGCCTCATAGGCCAGATCGGTTTTGAACAGATCTGCAGTGAAATTCGCGGTCGGGAATTGAGCGCTGTCAAAAAAGTCCGCACCAAGGGCCTGTTGTGTCACGGTGCCGATGGTCAATGAGCCTATGGCAATTGTCACATCAACAGCCCCGGCCGGTCCCGGTTCTGTTGGTTCGTCGAATGTGATTGCGGCGGTCCAGTCGGAAAACGCGCCGCTGACGGGGCTGCCCAACTGGGTGATCGTGATTGCCAAAGTGCCTTCCTGCACCTGCCAGTCGGATTGGACGGCCTCCAGTTCGGCAGATGCATTATCACCGGTCGGATGTGCCGAGTAGGCTCCGTCGAACCACCCGATGCTAAGAGCAACAGCCCAGATCACGACTGCTGCTACGACGGGGGCAGGTGAGTGCCATTGTGTTGGTGGTTCCGGCAATTCCACCTGTCCGGGCAGCATGCGGCGCAATGTGCTGTCTTTGTCGATTACATGGTGCTTGAGCGCGCCAACGATATGCAAAACCAGCGCACCCACCAGCACAAGCATCAGGACGAAGTGTAACCCGCCGCTTGCTTCGGCCAATGCGGGGGATTTGGGCACAAACGGCAGGTTCTGCCCGAACGGCCAGAGGATCGGTGCAAACCCTTCGGTGGCCGCATGGTGAATCCAGCCTGTCAGAGGAACCAGAACCAGCGAGCCATACAACAGCCAGTGGACGGTTTCCGCAGCAAATGCCTCGGGCTTGTTTTCAGCATTGAGCAACCCAGGCTTGGGTTGGCTGATCGCCCACAAGATACGGGCAAGCGCCACGAAAAAGACCGTGACACCGATAGTTTTGTGCAGCGAGAACAACTGGGCCGCCTGTTGCAGGTCTTCCGGTGTCGTTGGAATGGCCGGGTCTTCAATTGCGTGGGCCAGTTCGTTCGCAAACCATCCAATCGGAAGCGCCGTCAGAATGAGCAAGGCCGTCAGCCAGTGGAAGGTTTTTGAAACGCCCCCGTAGCTTTGGGTGGTGTTGGCAATGGGCATTGGTTCACGACTCCGATCTGTTTGCTGCGACCACCCTAAATGCAGCGGAGGCCGACACAATAGCCTCTGACGCACAGAATGCGTGTCAGGATGCAGAGCTTGTGCCGCTCGTTCACTCGGTTTACACCCCATCGCAACCTAACGTCATCCAAGAGGTTGCAATGACACGCGCGTTCGTTTTTCCGGGGCAGGGCGCCCAAACCATCGGTATGGGCAAAGCACTGGCCGAGGCCTATCCGGCTGCAAGGGCAGTTTTCGACGAGGTCGATGAAGCGCTTGGTGAAAAGCTGAGCAACCTGATCTGGGAAGGTGATATTGCCGACCTGACGCTGACGCAGAACGCACAGCCGGCGCTGATGGCAACCTCGATGGCCGCGATGCGCGCGTTGGAGGCCGAAGGTGTTGCGGTCACGGACGCTGCATTTGTAGCTGGGCATTCGCTGGGGGAATACTCAGCGCTTGCGGCAGCTGGTGCGCTGTCGATTGCGGATACGGCGCGTTTGTTGCGGACACGTGGTCAGGCGATGCAAAGCGCCGTTCCGGTTGGTGAAGGCGCAATGGCCGCCATTCTGGGGCTGGACCTTGAGGCGGTGCGCGCAGTCGCAGAAGAGGCCGCACAAGGCGAGGTCTGTCAGGCCGCGAACGACAACGATCCTACTCAGGTCGTTGTTTCAGGCGCAAAGGCAGCCGTGGAACGTGCTGCCGAGATTGCCAAGGAAAAAGGTGCCAAGCGCGCTGTGATGTTGCCTGTGAGTGCCCCGTTCCATTGTGCGTTGATGCAACCCGCTGCAGATGTGATGGCTGAGGCGCTGGCTGCAGTTGAAATCAAGGCCCCGGCAGTTCCGCTAATTGCGAACGTGCGCGCCGAGGCTGTCAGCGACCCGGACCTGATCCGTCAGTTGCTGGTCGAGCAGATAACCGGTTCTGTGCGCTGGCGTGAAAGCGTGCTGTATATGGCGGCGCAGGGCGTCACCGAAACTTGGGAAATCGGTGCAGGCAAAGCGCTTTCGGGTATGATCCGCAAGATCGACCGCGCGATTGCTGGCAAGGCTGTAGGCACGCCGGATGACGTGCAGAATATGGTTAAGAGCGAATCATAAGAACAACGTGCGACGCAAGTTGCGCTGCAAAGGGAAGATCGAATGTTTGATTTGACAGGTAAGAATGCGTTGATCACCGGTGCGTCCGGTGGGATTGGCGGCGAGATTGCGCGCGTCCTACACGGTGCGGGGGCCACGGTTGCATTGTCCGGCACGCGCGTGGAACCGCTCGAGGCATTGGCCGCCGAACTGGGTGAGCGGGCGCATGTCTTGCCATGTAACCTGAGCGACGGCGAAGCTGTTTCCGCGCTGCCGAAGCAAGCTGCCGAGGCGATGGGGTCGGTTGATATCTTGGTCAACAACGCTGGGATTACTCGGGACAACCTGTTCATGCGTATGTCGGATGACGAATGGCAGAGCGTGATCGACGTGAACATGACCTCGACCGCCAAGCTGTGCAAAGGCGTGCTGCGGGGTATGATGAAGGCGCGCTGGGGACGGATCATCAACATCTCGTCCGTCGTCGGTGCCACCGGGAACCCCGGTCAGGCAAACTATGCAGCGTCCAAGGCCGGTATGGTCGGCATGACCAAATCCCTGGCCTATGAGGTTGCCAGCCGCGGTATCACGGCAAACGCGGTTGCGCCGGGCTTTATCACCACAGCCATGACCGACAAGCTGACCGACGATCAGAAATCGGGCATTTTGGGGCAGGTTCCCGCCGGTCGTATGGGCGATGCGTCGGAAATTGCGGCGGCTGTTCTGTATCTTGCCAGCCCCGAAGCTGGATATGTTACCGGAACCACCTTGCATGTTAACGGCGGTATGGCCATGTTGTGAGCGCGGACAGGGGCAGGTGCGAAAGCGTTTGCCTCGCGCGTTGTCTATGCTATAGGCGGCGCATAAATGCTGGGGTCGACCAAATGGTCGGCCTTCTACTTTCCCGGTCATCCGGGACCCAACCGCCCGCACCGGGCAAATCAAAGCCAGCCTGAGCGGGCAAGGGCAGAACCGGGCACTAGGCCCTGAAAACGGAATGAGGAATAGACATGAGCGACGTCGCAGATCGCGTTAAAAAGATCGTTGTTGAGCACCTGGGTGTTGAAGAAGACAAAGTGACCGAAAACGCGTCCTTCATCGACGATCTGGGCGCAGACAGCCTGGACACTGTTGAGTTGGTTATGGCCTTCGAAGAAGAGTTCGGCATCGAAATCCCCGATGACGCAGCCGAGACCATCCAGACATTTGGCGACGCCGTCAAATTCATCTCGGAAGCTTCCTAAAGCTTCGAAATAACTAAAAAGCGGCGCTTCCGGGCAACGGAGGCGCCGTTTTTTCGTGCCTTGTTCAATTCTGCCTTGCAAGGTGCCGTATTCGTTCGCAACCTTTTGCCCGAGGCACATAATTCAAAGCGGGCAGGGCATGATACGATCCACCCCTATGATCAATACGGCCCGTTTGACGCTGTGCGCCATGCGGCCAGAAGATTTCAACCGGTTCGCCGAGATTTGGCGCAACCCGTGCATCGTGCGACATATCGGCGGCAAGCCGCGGTCGCGCGGAGAGGCGTGGGATTCATTCCTTCGAAATGCCGGGCACTGGCAAATGGCCGGTTTTGGGCAATGGGCCGTGGTCCAGCAGTCGAATCGCCAGATGGTCGGTCAGGCGGGGTTCTTTTACGGTAACCGTTCGATTGGCGAGGATTTCGACAGTTTTCCCGAGGCCGGATGGATTCTGGTCCCCGAGGCGCAGGGACAGGGATTGGGGCTGGAGGCGGCACAAGCCGCACATGATTGGTTTGACCGGATCATGCCCGGTCCGTTGGTCGCGATGGTGAATTCGGCGAACTTGGCCTCGCGCAATCTGGCGGGCAAGCTGGGCTATACCCCGATGCGCGAATGCGCGTTCAACGGCAGCGACGTCACGCTTATGCGCCGCAACGGACCGCCGCCGCGCCACTGACAATTTGAGACTTCGCGAATGCCGCAAACCGGCCGTAGTTTGCCGATCCTGGTAATAACGGACCGATCTTCCGCGTGTATGGTACTCTGGAATTGCAGAGCGATTGAGCGGAGGAGAATGCTCATGAGGATTTACCCCACGATGGAATTGCAGAACGGCCGGTGTGTCACACTGGACAAAGGCCGTCTGGACGACGCGATGATCTGGCATGTGAATCCGGCGGACACGGCACGCAGCTGGTCTGCAGCCGGTGCCATGTGGATGCACCTGACGGATTTCGATGCGATCGAAGGCCGCGATACCAACGCCGAATTGGTCGAGGAAATTATCCGCACGTCCGAGATGTCTGTGCAACTGGCCGGCGGTATGCGGACGCGGGAACAGGTCGAATACTGGATCGACAAAGGCGCGGGACGGGTGGTGATTGGTACGCTTGCCGCCTGGGATCCGAATCTGGTCAAGGAACTGGCCAAGCTTTATCCGGACCAGATCGTTCTGGCTGTGGATGTCTGGCAAGGTCAGGTCATGACTGAAGGCTGGCGCAGTCAGAGTGCGTTTACGCCCGAAGCGTTTATTCAAGCGTTCGAGGGCACGCCCTTTGCGGCGATTCTGGTGACCGATATCGACAGCGACATCGAAGACGTCGATGCGCAGCTGGGTCTGATCTCGGGTCTTGCACAGCTGTCACGCACGCCGGTTATTGCCAGCGGTGTCGTTCGGACATCAGATGACATCTCGCGTCTGGCCTATGTGCACAACATCTCGGGCGCATTGATTGGGCGGGCTTTGTTCCGCAAAACGATTGACTTGGCAGACGCGCTTAACGTGGCCGAGCAAGCCCACGAGCCGGTCGCTGAATTCCAGTAATCCTGTCTTGCACGTCATTGCCCCGGCCTTTCAATTCCGTGAAAGGGCCGGGGCAATTTGTTTTGGTACAAGCCGCACAGACGGACCGTCCGGCGAAATGGTGCCGGGTGGGAATGTGCCGTTGCTCTTGCCCCCGGACCCCGGGCCGGGGTATGAGCGGTTCTCAAATAGGAAGCAGGCAAGAGGCATTTCATGCGCAGAGTCGTTGTAACCGGTCTGGGATTGGTCACTCCTTTGGCCAGCGGGGTCGAGAAATCTTGGTCACGGCTGCTGGATGGGGAATCCGGCGCGGGCCCGATCACGAAATTTGATGCCGAAGCAAGCGGTGTCACCACGACCTATGCCTGCGAAGTTCCGCGCGGCGATGGAACTGATGGGACATTCAATCCCAACGATTGGTTGCCGCCAAAAGAGCAACGCAAGATCGAAGACTTTATCCTGTATTCGATCGCTGCCGCTGACATGGCTTGTCAGGATGCAAACTGGCTGCCCGAGGATGAAGAGGACCGCCTGCGAACAGGTGTCCTGATCGGATCGGGTATCGGCGGTTTGGGCTCTATCGCTGAAACAGCGAACCTGATCCGCGACAAAGGTCCGCGCCGTGTATCGCCGTTCTTTATCCCAGGCGCACTGATTAATCTGGCGTCCGGTCAGGTTTCGATCCGCCACGGGTTCAAGGGCCCCAACCACTCGGTCGTGACGGCTTGTTCGACAGGTGCGCATGCAATCGGTGATGCCAGCCGCATCATTCGTGCGGGTGACGCAGATGTCATGGTTGCTGGCGGCGGCGAAGGCTGTATCTGCGAGATCGGTATCGCTGGCTTTAATGCGTGCAAGGCGCTGTCGACCAAATATGCCGATGATCCGAAGAAAGCCAGCCGACCATATGATGTGGACCGTGACGGCTTTGTCATGGGCGAGGGCGCAGGCATTGTGGTTCTGGAAGAATACGAGCACGCCAAGGCGCGCGGTGCGAAGATCTATGCCGAAGTGCTAGGTTACGGCATGTCCGGCGACGCTTATCACATAACTGCACCGTCCGAGGATGGTGATGGCGCTGAGCGTTCCATGAAGGCCGCATTACGCAGCGCCGGTTTGGAGCCTTCGGATCTGGACTATATCAACGCGCACGGCACATCGACCATGGCGGATACGATCGAACTGGGCGCGGTAGAGCGCCTGTTAGGTGATCACGCCAGCAAGGCCACCATGACCTCGACCAAATCGGCCACCGGTCACCTTTTGGGTGCGGCTGGCGCGATTGAGGCGATCTTTTCGATCCTGGCGATCCGGGATCAAGTGGCCCCGCCGACGATCAATTTGGATAACCCCGCCGTTGAAACTCCGATTGATCTGGCACCCAACGCCAAGCGTGAGCGTGAGATCAACGTGGCGCTGTCGAATTCGTTCGGCTTTGGCGGCACCAATGCCAGCGTGATCTTCGGAAAGGTCAGCTAAATGTTGCGGGCTCTTGCTTCGAACGCGCTGACTCTGCTGATTGTAGGCTTGTTCCTGATGGGCGGGCTGGTTGTGTGGGGGCAGTCGCAATACAAGGCCGAGGGTCCGCTGGAATCCGCCATGTGCCTGCAAGTCAGAAGCGGGTCGAATATGACCCGTGTCAGCCAAGAGCTTGAAGATGACGGAGCCATCAGCAGCGCCATGATCTTTCGCATGGCTGCGGACTACACAGATAAATCGCAGCAGCTGAAAGCCGGTAGCTTTCTGGTGCGCGAAGGTGCGTCGATGGAGCAGATCATCGATGAGATCACCAGCAGTGGTGCCAGCACCTGCGGGTCTGAGATTGAATACCGTATCGGTGTCACGCGCATCCAGACCCGGGTTCGCGAGTTGGACCCGGCAACGCTGGAGTTTGTCGAAATCGCTTCGTTTGATGTGACCGACGAAGAAATCCCTGCCGAATATGGTCAAAAGCGTGAAGAAGCCGACACCCGGTACCGTGTGTCTGTTGCCGAAGGCGTGACCTCTTGGCAGGTGGCGCAAGGCTTGCAGGCGATTGAACCGCTGACAGGTGAGATTGCCGAGATCCCGGCCGAAGGGATGTTGGCGCCTGACAGCTATGACTTGGCACCGGGCGATGAACGGACGACTGTTCTGCAGGCGATGCAAGACAAGCAACAATTGCGCATCAAAGCAGTGTGGGAGAGCCGCAAAGGCGACCTTCCCATCAGCAGCCCAGAGGAAATGCTGATCCTCGCGTCGATCATCGAAAAGGAAACCGGTGTTCCCAATGAACGCGGGCAGGTTGCAAGCGTCTTTGTGAACCGGCTTGAGCAGGGCATGAAGCTGCAGACAGACCCGACGGTCATCTATGGCGTCACCAAGGGTCAAGGCACGCTGGGGCGCGGGCTGCGTCGCAGTGAACTGCGCCGTGCAACACCTTGGAATACTTATGTGATAGACGGTTTGCCGCCGACACCCATTGCCAACCCAGGGTTGGCCAGCCTTGAGGCTGCTGTCGCACCGGAAGAGACCAACTTTGTCTTCTTTGTTGCGGATGGCACCGGGGGGCACGCGTTTGCGGAAACCTTGCAGGAACACAATCGGAACGTCGCCAAGTGGCGTGAGATTGAGGCTGAAAGAAACAGCTCGAGCAACTAAGAAAAAGGCCGCGTCGAAAAACGCGGCCTTTTTTTTTTGTTATGCGGCGGGACGTCCGCGTGGACGACGACGCTTCGAGGACGTGGGCTTCGATGTCGAATTTGCCCCCTGCGGTTTACGCCCCCGGAACCCTCCGCGATTGCGGGTTTTCTTAGGCTCGGAAAATTCTGGCATGGTGCCGCTGGCGACCGGAATTTCGATCTTCATCAGCTTCTGAATCTGGCGCAGCTGATCCACCTCGTCCGGTGAGCAGAAGGCGATAGCTTCACCTTCGCGACCAGCACGGGCTGTGCGACCAATGCGGTGGACATAGTTGTCGGGCACTTCGGGTAGGTCATAGTTGATCACATAGGCAACACCGGGAATGTCGATGCCACGCGCGGCCACGTCGGTCGCGACCAATACGTTGATCTCTCCGGCCCGGAACGCCTTGATCGCGCGGTCGCGCTGTCCCTGGCTTTTGTTACCGTGAATCGAGGCCGCATTGAAACCATCGGCCACAAGGCCTTTCATCAGTTTCTCGGCACCGTGTTTGGTACGGGAAAATACCAAGGTCAGAGCTTCCATGTCAGCGGACAGAATTTCGCGCAGCTTCCGCGGTTTGCCGGCCCTGTCGACGAAATGCACAGACTGCGTGATCTTGTCAGCCGCTTTACCTGGAGGCGAGACCTGCACCCGCTGCGGGTTCGTCAGATAGGATTGGCTGAGTTCCTCCATCTGCTTCGGCATCGTGGCCGAAAACAGCATGGTTTGACGCGGCGTGCCCAGCTTGGGTGCGATTTTGCGCAGGGCGTGGATAAAGCCCATGTCCAGCATCTGGTCGGCTTCATCCAGTACAAGATGTCGCACCGAGCCGAGGTCAACAGCACCGCGTTCCATCAGGTCGATCAAACGCCCGGGCGTGGCGACCAGAATGTCGGTGCCGCGCGACAGGAACGAAATCTGTCTGCCGATTGACTGACCACCGACCACGGTGGCCACGCGCAGCTTGGTCTTGTCGGTCAGGTTGCGCAGGCTATCCGCGATCTGGTTGACCAGCTCGCGGGTGGGGGCAAGGATCAGCGCTTTGGCGGTTTTGGGCGCGGGTTTGCCGGGCTGCGCCAGCAAGTGGTCGATCAGCGGCAGGCCGAAGGCCAGCGTCTTACCAGTGCCGGTCTGCGCCAGGCCCAGGATGTCGTGACCGTTCAGCGCCAGCGGGATGGCCTGGTTCTGAATAGGGGTTGGTTGTGAGAAATTGGCACGTTTCAGTGCATCGTTGAGGGCTGGTGCAAGACCCAGCATGTCGAAGTCGAACAAATAACTATCCTTTGTAATCCGCAAGGCGATAGCCGCGCGGACAAGACGTGTGTGGCCACGCAACGCGTGACCGGCAGGGTTTCCGCTAAACCTCGGGACGTGCAGGCGAACCCTGCGCCATCTGGCGTCGCGTCAAGAACCCTGCGTGAATGGGAACTAGGAGAAGTAGTGATGCGCTGTGGGGTCTGCTACGACCGTCAATGCTCACGCGTCAGCGCTGTCTTAAGGTGGCACATGCTAGTTTTGCTAACAATTGTCAAGGCATGAACTGCGAAGTGGGAACATGTACCTGCCGCGGCCGTCAGGGAACGGATTGTTCAAATAGAAGAACCTTGTCCGGCTGGGCTTTGAAAATCCCGAAGTGCTTCTTGGCTTTCATAACATCGGTAAATATCCGATCCTTAGGGGAGATGACTTTTTGTGTATTACCAAAAAAGGAATCCAGAAATGTGCGTGAAAATACTTGTAGCTTCTACTTTGACCGTGGTTCTAGCCGCGTCTTCAGCAATCGCATGCTCTCGGATCGTCTATGAAACGGCAGACGGATCCTACCTCACGGGGAGGACGCTTGACTGGTTCGAAGATACTTCAACAGACATTTGGGCCTTCCCGCGGGGCATGGACCGTGATGGTGGTGCCGGAGAGAATTCGGTCAAATGGACGTCCAAATACGGCTCTGTCGTGGCAACGATCTATGACGGAGCAACTGTTGACGGCATGAATGATGGCGGGCTGGTCGGCAACGCTCTCTATCTTGCCGAAGCGGATTACGGGACGGAAAATGCCGGAGACAAACCTCTCATTTCTGTCGGAGGGTGGTTGCAGTATTTTCTGGATAACTTTGCAACAGTTGAAGAAGCCGTTGCAGCTATGGAGCAAGAGCCATTCGTGATTGTAGCGCCGATGTTGCCTAGCGGACATGAGGCAGGGGGGCATATTGCGCTATCCGATGCGTCTGGTGACAGTGCAATATTCGAGTATCTCGATGGCGAGTTGGTTATCCACCACGGCCGCGAATTTACTGTCATGACGAACTCTCCTACTTTTGACGAACAACTCGCAATCACCACTTATTGGGGTGAAGTTAATGGTCTTTCATTTTTGCCCGGAACCCATCGGTCTTCCGACCGGTTTGCGCGGTTGAGTTGGAATCTGAATGCCGTTCCCTCGTTCGAAGACAAAAACGATGCGACGGCAGCGGTGTTCTCTCTCGTGCGATCAATTTCCGTACCATTTGGTGTGACGGACCCGGAGCGCCCAAACATCGCATCAACAACTTGGCGTACGGTCGCTGATCATGAACTGGGTCGTTACTACTATGAGAGCGTGTTCAGCCCAACATTGTTTTGGGTGGATATCGAAAATCTTGATCTCTCCGATGGGGCTTCTACCCTGAAACTGGAACTTGGCGAAAAGCCCATCCTTGCGGGCGAGGTTTCGGCCAGCTTTGAACCTTCCGAGCCATTTCTTTTTCTCGGCGATACGTAACGTTGTAATCACGGAGCTCAACCACTGACGCCCGTCTGCCACATGGCCCTATCAGTAAAGGTCTCTTAACTATCAGCGCACGTTACCCGTTGCGCCGTTGTTGCGCAAAGCATTGACTTTGCGGACTTTCTCGCGTATAAGTTGTGTCATGCTAGAAGAGGTGGGCGACGGCCCCGGGGCGACCCGGTGGCCGTTTTTCGTTTCTCTCGTGCGGAGATCACTCACGCATGAGGTCACAGGCACACATGACTTTGATTACCCCGGAAGAGCGGATGTCCCAGACGGCTGATTTGTTGCAGTCGCTTGAGAGATCCATTCGCGATCTGCGCCAAGCAGCGGAAGAACTGCGCAAACAGATCGGTGCCGGGGAGGATGCAGATCTTGCTGGTTCAGCCAAGCAACTCGGGCAGTTAGAGGGGCTGATCCGAAGTTGTCAGAAAGTGGAGACAAGCTTTGTCGAACAACATCACAGACAAGCCGGAATTGCCCAAGGGGGGTATGCGCTCGACCTTGAGCGCGCTCGATTTGAGATTGGGTGCAGGCTGGCTCGCCTCCGCGCCTGCTGCGGTTCGGGACAGATTTCTGAGTGAGATCGGGGAGGGGGGGCTGTGCGCCCTCCCTTTCCTGTTCGAGTTCTGGGCACTGCCGCATCAGTTGCCCCCCGAAGGCAATTGGCGGTCCTGGGTGATCATGGGGGGGCGTGGGGCTGGTAAGACGCGGGCCGGGGCCGAATGGGTGCGACAGGTAGTCGAGGGGTCTTTGCCGCTGGATCGCGGCGAGGCGCGTTGTGTAGCGTTGGTGGGTGAGACCTTCGATCAGGTGCGCGATGTGATGATCTTTGGCGATAGCGGGATATTGCAATGCTCGCCGCCGGATCGGCGACCTGTCTGGAAGGCGTCCGAACGGAAACTGGTCTGGCCCAACGGGGCCGAGGCGCAGGCGTTTTCGGCGCATGATCCCGAAGGGCTGAGGGGGCCTCAGTTCGATGCGGCTTGGGTGGATGAGTTGGCCAAGTGGAAGAAGGCTGGCGAGACCTGGGATATGCTGCAATTTGCGCTGCGGTTGGGGGAACGGCCCCGAGTCTGTGTGACCACGACGCCGCGCAATGTGAAGGTTTTGAAGGACTTGCTGGCATCGCCCTCCACCGTGCAGACCCATGCGCCGACCGAGGCGAACCGGGCCAATTTGGCGGAGTCGTTTTTGGACGAGGTGCGTGCGCGTTATGCGGGTACACGGCTGGGGCGGCAGGAGTTGGACGGGGTGCTGCTGTCGGATGCCGAGGGGGCGCTGTGGACCGGGGCGATGCTGGATGCGGCGCGAGTTGAAAATGTACCAGAGTTGGACCGTATAGTGGTGGCGCTGGACCCGGCGGTGACGGCGGGGTTGAATGCGGATGCTTGTGGGATCGTGGTGGTCGGCGCACAAGTGCAAGGGTCGCCCGAGGAGTGGCGCGCCTATGTGCTGGCCGACCGGACTGTGCAGGGCGTTGGCCCGGCGGGCTGGGCGAAGGCGGCGATTGACGCGATGGACGAGTTCGGGGCTGAACGGCTGGTGGCCGAGGTCAATCAGGGCGGGCAGTTGGTGGAAGAGGTTGTGCGGCAGGTGGACCCTCTGGTCCCGTATCGGGCGGTACGGGCGTCGCGCGGCAAGGTGGCGCGGGCCGAGCCTGTGGCGGCGCTCTACGAGCAGGGGCGCGTGGCGCATGTGGCCGGGTTAGACTCGCTGGAGGAACAGATGTGCCAGTTGACGGCGCGCGGGTACGAGGGGCAGGGCTCGCCCGACCGGGTCGACGCGCTGGTCTGGGCGCTGCATGAGCTGGTTGTGGGGCCTGCGGGGGCCTATCGGCGGCCTAGGGTGCGGAGTTTGTGAAGTCGCTCGTTGGACAAGCCACAGAAATAAAGAGGAAAATTCTAATCCATTTTGCGCGATACTGCACATAGTATGACGGTCTGTACCTGAATTAAGCTCGGGTACAAATTGATGGACAAATTTGGCAACAGCCTGAATAAGTAAGTCAACATATTTAAGCAGGAATTCCTGAATGTCGTTCACTCCAACGTGGGAGTTGCTTCGCTCGTTTGGCAGCTCGAAATTTGCGAAACTAACTATCTTCGTCCCTGTTTTTGGATATTTTGTTATTTTTAACGATGCATTTGTTGCACTGTTAGGATCATCAATGGAATGGGCATGTGCAGCATTTCAAAGCGCGGTTTGTAGCGATGGTGGTTTTGTCAATCTCGACGATGAGTTTATGCTTCGTAAGGTAGTGAATATCTACATTGCTCTTTCTGCCATCGGTCTCTCCACCGTGATTTTCCAAGGATTGTGCCCACACGAGATAAAGAAGTATTGGCATGTTGAAGACTACGTTGCTGAAAACACAAAGGTGTTTCACCATGAGTTTAACCGTCGAATCCGCGCAGCGCTGGACATAAGTTTGCCTGAAGATACTACACGTATCCAAGAAACCTTCGACTTCTACAAAAAGCATGACCGTCCAAAAGCTAGCGAGATGTATGATCGAGATATTCTTGCCTTGTGGTTCTCTTATCAAAATACTCGTTTTGAGTCCGCGCGCTGGGCATGTTTCATGCTCTTTTCTGTGGGTGCAGCGTTTCTGATTTACCCAACGGTGACAGTGTTTCTTAAGGTCTGTGCGATTATTTTGACGCAATAGACAACAAGTAATCTCACCTAAACCTGCAATTGCCACATATGTCGCGAATTCCGTCTTTGGCGCATATAGGTTCAAGTTGAAGTTGCTGCCGTGTAGATCGTGATCAAGGTTGGTCCCGTTGCTCACCCCCCGCACGCCCCATTCCCAAGCCTTAAACTTCTTTCCGTCATAACTCCTTTCAACAAGCCGGGCAGAGCGGCGGCAGAAAGGAGCACAGATGGTATTCGATTTCTTGCGTCGTGGATCGGCTGGGAGCGCACCCGAGGCGAAGGCGAGCGCGGCGGGGCCTGTGGTGGCATGGCAAACGGGTGGGCGCGTGGCGTGGAGCCCTCGGGATGCGGTGTCGTTGACGCGGACGGGGTTTGCGGGGAACCCGGTGGGGTTTCGCTCGGTCAAGTTGATTGCTGAGGCGGCGGCGGCGTTGCCTTTGGTGCTGCAGGATCAGGCGCAACGGTTTGATGTGCACCCTATTCTCAGCTTGTTGCGCCGTCCGAATGCGGCGCAGGGGCGGGCGGAGTTGATGGAGGCTCTGTTCGGACAGTTGCTGTTGTCGGGCAATGCCTATGTCGAGGCGGTGCAGGCCGAAGACGGGCTGCCGGTTGAGCTGCATGTGTTGCGCTCGGACCGGATGAGCGTGGTGCCCGGGGCGGATGGGTGGCCCAAGGCTTATGACTATGCCGTCGGGGGCAAGAAACATCGGTTTGCAGCGGAAAATATCTGTCATATCAAGTCATTCCATCCGCAAGATGATCACTACGGGTTCTCGCCAATGCAGGCGGCGGCGATGGCGATTGATGTACATAACAGCGCGTCTCGGTGGTCGAAATCGCTGCTCGACAATGCGGCACGGCCTTCGGGCGCGCTGGTGTGGAAGGGTGGCGATGGCCATGGGGTGATGGCTGAGGATCAGTTCCGCCGCTTGTCCGATGAGATTGAGCAGAACTATCGCGGGGCGCGCAATGCAGGTCGTCCGATGGTTCTGGAAGGAGGGCTCGATTGGAAGCCGATGGGTTTCTCACCCTCAGACATGGAGTTTCAAAAGACCAAGGAAGCCGCCGCCCGCGAGATCGCGCTGGCGTTTGGGGTCCCGCCGATGTTGCTGGGAATTCAAGGCGACGCGACCTATTCGAACTATCAGGAGGCCAACCGGGCGTTTTACCGCCTGACCGTTCTGCCCCTGGTGACGCGGGTGGCGGCGGCGGTGTCGGAATGGCTGGCGGGCTTTACTGGCGAAGAACTGGTGTTGAAACCCGACCTAGATCAGGTGCCGGCGCTGTCAGCGGAGCGGGATGCGCAGTGGGCGCGAGTCAACGGTGCCGAGTTCCTGACAGACGCTGAAAAACGCTTGATGCTGGGGCTGCCGGAGCGTGCAGATGGCTGAGGGGTATCCGCCGTTTGACTGTGCGCCGGGCCTGCGTCTGGCTGCGCATGAACGGGTGGCCGAGATTCAGCACGCGCATCTATGCAGGCGGCTGGATCAGATCGAAGAGATGATGGAGCGGCTGGAGAAACGGCTGTGGTTGACGGTCTATGGAGTCGTTGCGGTGATCCTGGCGCAAGCGTTTCAGTCAATTCTGGTGGTGTCGCCATGAATTCAGAGACTTATGAGGAGGTGTTCATGGACTTAGAGCACAAGTTCGCGCGGTTTAGCGATGGATTGTCGGTGACCGAGGACGCGGTGATCGAGGGCTATGCCAGCCTGTTTGGGCAGGTCGATCAAGGGAGCGATGTGGTGCAGAAAGGCGCATATCGCAGGTCGTTGGCCGGACTGAAGGCGGCAGGTCAGCGGGTCAAGATGCTGTGGCAGCACGACCCGGCGCAGCCCATCGGTGTTTGGGACGACGTGCGCGAGGATGAGCGCGGGCTTTGGGTCAAGGGACGTATGTTGGAAAGCACGCAGAAAGGTCGTGAAGCCACGGAATTGATCCGGGCCGGGGCCATTGACGGGCTGTCGATCGGCTATCGCACCAAACGAGCCATAAAAAATGAAAAGGGCCATCGGGTCCTGACCGAACTGGAGCTGTGGGAGGTGTCGCTTGTGACTTTTCCGATGTTGCCCAGTGCGCGGGTGGCGGCAAAGGGGACGACCCCGGACGCCGAGGACACCCTGCGCAGTATTGCCGAGGTGTTTGATCATGCCCGGCAGGAGCTGGCGCGAACCTAGCGCGCCTCAATCCCACCCAAATAAGGAAGTTCTGATGAGCAAGACCGAGACCCCGGCCTTGACCGGAGAGGGTGTGCCCCTGGTTCAGGAGGTCAAGCAGGCGATGACTGGCTTCGTGAACGAATTCAAGGGCCTGAAGGCTGAAATTAAGACTAAACTGCAACAGACAGAAGAGCGACTGACCATGCTGGATCGTAAATCAATCACCGCGGTGCGCCCGCATCTTGCGGCTTCAATCGAGGACGGTGCGCCGCATCAGAAGGCTTTCGACGCCTATGTGCGATGCGGTGACGATGACGGCCTGCGCGGTCTTGATATGGAAGCCAAATCGCTGTCCAGTGCGGTCAACAGCGATGGCGGCTATCTGGTCGATCCGCAAACCGCCGAGATGATCAAGTCGGTGCTGAAAACCACGGCCTCGATCCGTTCGATCGCGTCGGTGGTGAATGTCGAGGCAAACTCGTTCGACGTGTTGATCGACCACACCGACGTGGGCGCGGGCTGGGCGGATGAAAGTTCGGCGGCCACCGAGACAGCGACCCCGTCGATTGATCGCATCTCGATTGCCCTGCACGAGCTGAGCGCGCTGCCCAAGGCGTCGCAACGTTTGCTGGATGACAGCGCGTTTGATGTCGAGGGATGGCTGGCCGGTCGTATTGCTGACAAGTTTGCCCGTGCCGAAGCGGCGGCGTTCATCTCGGGCGATGGTGCGGACAAGCCCAAGGGCATTCTGAACCATGCAAAGGTCGACAATGATGTCTGGACCTGGGGCAATCTGGGCTATGTCCCGACCGGCATTGACGGTGGTGTCAATGCGGATGCGATTGTCGATGTGGTCTATGCGCTGGGCGCGCAGTACCGCGTCAATGGCACCTTTGTAATGAACTCGAAAACTGCCGGTGTGATCCGCAAGCTGAAAGACAGCGATGGGCGCTTCCTGTGGTCGGACGGTCTGGCTGCGGGTGAGCCTGCGCGCCTGATGGGGTATCCGGTGCTGATTGCCGAGGATATGCCGGATGCGGGCACCGATAGCTTCTCGATTGCCTTTGGTGACTTCCAGGCCGGCTACACCATTGCCGAGCGCCCTGATCTGCGCGTCTTGCGCGATCCGTTCAGTGCCAAGCCACACGTTCTGTTCTACGCGACCAAGCGCGTCGGCGGTGACGTGAGTGACTTTGCCGCGATCAAGCTGGTGAAATTCGGCACCGCCTAATTGGTGACGGATCCGGGGGGCATTTGCCCTTCGGGCACGGGCGCGGGCCGGGGTGAGATCCCCTGCGTTGTCTAGCTGCTCCCCTCCGTCCGAGCAACGTGGGGCGGCGCGTGCCCGTCATTTTCTTGAGTGAGGCCCCCGGAGGGGTCCGAGATTGCGGAGTGAATGGATGATGTTGATCGAAGAAACCGCCATCGCGGATGCGGCGCTGCCGGTGGATCAGTTTAAGGCGCATCTGCGGCTGGGCACGGGCTTTGCCGAAGACAGCGTACAGGATGATGTGCTGAAAGGATTTCTGCGCGCAGCCGTTGCGGCAATCGAAGCGCGCACTGGCAAGGTTCTGATCGAGCGCGATTTTTCCTGGAGCCTGACCGTATGGCGAGACCAGTCGGGAGAGGTGCTGCCGGTGGCTCCGGTCACCGAGGTCAAGAGTGTGACGCTGGCTGAGGCAGAAGGCGCAGAGACTGTCTTCGCCCCGGATAGATACCGGTTGGAAAAAGATGCGCAGCGTCCCCGTCTTAGGCCAATGGGGCCACTGATGCCGAAGATGCCAAAGGGTGGTTCTGTCAGGATCGTCTTTGCCGCTGGGATGGCAGCGGATTGGGGCGGGTTGCCCGCCGATCTGGGGCAGGCGGTGCTGTTGCTGGCCGCGCATTATTACGAATACCGCGACGAGACAGCGCTGGGTGCCGGGTGCATGCCATTTGGCGTTACCAGTCTGATCCAACGCTATCGCACAGTTCGGTTTGGCGCTGGGGTGATGCAATGAAAGCGCCGCGGTTGAACAGAAAGCTGGAGTTGGAGGCGCCGGTGCGCGTGGCCGATGGGTCAGGCGGATACACCGAAACCTGGGTGCCGCTGGGCACGGTATGGGCCGAGGTGACCGCGCGCAGCGGGTCCGAGCGGCAGGTGGCTGGTGTCCCTATTTCGCGAGTCGGCTATCGCATCGTGATCCGGGGCGCGCCCACCGGTTCGACCACGCGGCCATCGCCGGATCAGCGCTTTGCTGAGGGCGCACGTCGCTTTGTCATCCGCGCTGTCGCTGAGCGTGATCCGCGCGGCCAGTACCTGATCTGTTTCGCGGATGAGGAGGTGGCAGCATGAGCTATGGCGTTTCAGCCGCCCTCCAGGCGGCGGTGTTCAAGCAGATTTCAGAGGACGCGCAAGTTAACGATTTGTCGGGTGGCGCAATATATGACGCGCTGCCAGCCGGAGCAGTACCACAGACTTATGTGACGCTGGGACCAGAAGAGGTTCGTGATGTCTCTGACCGATCGGGCGGGGGTGCGGTTCATCGGTTCACGGTTTCGGTCGTGTCCGAAGCCGCAGGGTTCGGGGCCGCCAAGACCCTGGCAGGAGCTGTGTGTGACGCGCTGAAGGGTGCCATGCCCAGCCTTGATCGCGGGCGTGTGGTGGGCCTGTGGTTCGAGCGCGCATCAGCCCGGCGCACCGGGACCGGTGGAGCGATCCGCCAGATCGACCTGAAATTCCGCGCCCGCGTGGAAGACGACTAACCAATCAACGGAGAGAGCATATGGGTGCCCAGAACGGCAAGGACCTGTTGGTCAAAGTGGATATGAACGGCAGCGGTCTGTTCGAAACGATCGCGGGATTGCGCGCCACGCGCGTCAGCTTCAACGCGGAAAGTGTGGATGTCACCAGCTTGGAAAGTCAGGGTGGCTGGCGCGAACTTCTATCGGGTGCCGGGGTCAAATCAGCGTCGATATCCGGCTCGGGGGTGTTCAAGGACGCCGGGACTGATGAACGCGCGCGGCAATTGTTCTTTGACGGCGAAACACCGGATTTTCAGGTCATCATCCCGGATTTCGGTATTGTCGCCGGGCCGTTTCAGGTCACAGGTGTCGAATATGCGGGCTCACACAACGGCGAGGCGACCTATGAGATGAGTTTAGCCAGCGCGGGCGCGCTGAGCTTTACGGCGCTGTAAACCGATGGCCAATCCGTGGACGGGCGAGGTGGCATTGACCATCGGTGGAGAGCGGCGGGTGCTCAAGCTGACGCTGGGCGCTTTGGCGGAATTGGAACAAGAGCTAGGCGCCGGTTCGCTGGTGGAACTCGTGCAACGGTTCGAAGGCGGAGCCTATTCCAGTGGTGACGTATTGGCGCTGATTGTGGCCGGATTGCGCGGCGGTGGCGGCGACGTCAACCGCGCCGATCTGCTGAGCGCCGAAATCGAGGGTGGCCCGATGGCAGCTGCGCGTGCGGCAGCCGAGTTGTTGGCGCGGGCCTTCATGGTGCCGGATCAGGCATGAGCGGGTTCAACTGGCCCGCCCTGATGCGGGTTGCGCTTGTCGGTCTGCGTCTGACGCCAGATCAGTTCTGGCGACTGACGCCAGCCGAATTGCAACTGATGTTGGGGCAGGGCGTAGGGCTTCCGGCGATGAACCGGGCTGGCCTGGATGCGATGCTGAAGGCCTATCCGGATAAATTACAAGGAGAGCGTGATGACGGATCGTGACGGGTTTGACGACTTGCAGGAACGCGGCGATGCGCTGGGTGACTCGCTGGGCGACGCGGCATCTATGGCGGCTGCTTTTGACGGCCAGATGAAACGGATCAGCGCGGCGTTTGAGGAAACCGGCAAGGATGTCGCGATGCTGGAGCGCGGCATGTCCAGCGGGCTGCGCAAAGCGTTCGATGGCGTGGTGCTGGATGGGATGAACCTGTCAGGTGCGCTGGACGTTTTGAAGAATTCAATGATCCGCACCGCGTATTCGGCAGCGATCAAGCCCGTGACGGATCATTTTGGTGGGATGCTGGCCGGAACCGTTGGCGGTCTGGTGCAGGGGCTTTTGCCATTTGCCGACGGCGGCAGTTTTTCGCAAGGGCGGGTGATGCCCTTCGCCAATGGCGGCGTTGTCAGCGGCCCAACCACATTTCCCATGCGTGGCGGAACCGGGTTGATGGGGGAAGCCGGACCCGAAGCTATCATGCCTTTGGCGCGCGGGTCGGACGGTAAGCTTGGGGTGCGCACTTCGGGCGGTGGGCGTGCCGTCAATGTCGTGATGAACATCACCACCCCGGACGTGCAGGGGTTCCGTCGCAGTCAAAGCCAGATTGCGGCGCAGATGAGCCGCGCACTTGGGCGCGGCAATCGCAACAGGTAACTTGAGGGAGCAGGCCATGAATTTCCACGAGGTTAGATTTCCCACCAGCTTGAGCTTTGGTTCGGTTGGCGGCCCCGAGCGGCGCACAGATATCGTGACACTGGCCAACGGGTTTGAAGAACGCAACACGCCCTGGGCCCATTCGAGGCGACGCTATGATGCCGGGCTCGGGATGCGCTCGCTTGACGATATCGAAGCGCTGATTTCGTTCTTCGAGGCGCGGCAGGGGCAGATGTTCGGATTTCGGTGGAAAGATTGGTCTGACTTCAAGTCGGGCGCAGCAACGGCTGAGGTAGACAATGCCGATCAGGTTATTGCACGCGGCGACGGAAAGACGACCGAGTTCCAGTTGTTGAAAACCTACAACTCTGGCGGGTTCAAATACGTCCGTCCGATCCTCAAACCAGTTCTAGGGACCGTCAAACTTGGCCTTGAGCAGGACGAAATGCGCGAAGGCGTGGATTTCGAGGTAGATCTGGCGCGGGGCCGGGTCACGTTTACGAACGCGCCACCGCAAGACGTCGAGATTACGGCGGGGTTCGAGTTTGACGTGCCCGTTCGTTTTGACACCGACAAGATTCAGACCAGCGTGGCCAGCTTTCAGGCAGGCGACGTGCCCAACGTTCCGGTGGTCGAGGTGCGGGTCTGATGGGCGGTAATGCACAGGGGTTGCAGGAGCATCTGCAAAGCGGGATGACCACCACCTGTCGATGCTGGGCCATCACGCGCACGGATGGGCAGGTCTATGGGTTTACCGATCATGATATGGAGCTGCGCTTTGACGGGCTGGTCTTCAAGGCAAGCTCGGGGCTGACCGCAGCAGCGATCGAACAGGCAACCGGGCTTTCGATCGATAACTCTGAAGCGATGGGCGCTCTGTCCGATGCGGCAATCCGGGAAGAGGACATTGAGGCCGGGCGGTTTGACGGTGCTCAGGTTCGCGCTTGGCTCGTGAACTGGGCAGACCCCGAACAACGAACTCTACAGTTTCGTGGTTCAATCGGGGAAATGCGTCGTGGTGGCGGGGCCTTTCATGCTGAGCTGCGAGGGCTGACGGATCTGCTGAACCGGCCCTTGGGGCGGATTTACCAAAAACCTTGCACCGCAGTGCTAGGCGACGATGCGTGCCGATTCAACGTGGCAGCGGCCGGTTTTCAGGCAGAGGCTGAGATCTTCAACCTGTCGGCGGGCAGTGTGCTTCAACTGAAAGGTGCGGACGCGCCGGATATGGGATGGTTCGAACGTGGCCGTCTGGATGTAATTTCCGGCACGGCCTCGGGTCTTTGGGCGTCGGTGAAACAGGATGAGCGTATCACGGGCGGGCGCAACGTCACCTTATGGACGGGGATCAGTGGCGGACTGACAGTCGGTGATCGAGTCCGGCTAACCGCCGGGTGCGACAAACGCATGGAAACCTGTCGAAGAAAATTCAACAACCTCATAAATTTTCAAGGTTTTCCGGACTTGCCGGGCGAGGATTGGGTGATGGCTGTTCCTAAGAAAGACAAACCGAATAAAGGGGGCAGCAGACGATGACAATAGACCGGCAGGATATAGTTGCAGAAGCGCGCCGATGGCTAGGCACGCCGTATGTGCATCAGGCGTCCGTCAGGGGCGCGGGGGCGGATTGTTTGGGATTGCTACGCGGAATCTGGCGCGCGCTGTACGGAGCTGAGCCGGAGTCCGTGCCGAGCTACAGCATGGACTGGTCAGAGCCGCAGGGGGATGAACGCATGTGGGATGCGGCCCGCCGGAATTTGACATCAAAGCGACCCTCGGAACTGGCAGCAGGCGACGTATTGCTGTTCCGCATGCGCGATGGTGGCGTCGCCAAACATGTGGGTGTTGTCAGCGAAACCGGCGCGGTCCCGCGGTTCATTCACGCATATTCCGGGCACGGCGTTGTGGAAAACGCCCTGAGCGACCCTTGGCGTCGCCGGGTTGTCGCCTGTTTCGCATTCCCGCTGGAGGTCAAGTAAATGGCTACGATTGTACTTTCCGCAGCAGGCGCTGCTCTTGGCGGCTCGATCGGTGGCACTGTCGCGGGTCTTTCCACGGCAATTATTGGCCGGGCTGTCGGCGCAACGTTGGGGCGGGTCATCGACCAGCGGCTGATGAGCCAATCTGTGATGGGTGGCGGCAGCGAGGTTGTCGAAACCGGGCGTCTGGATCGTTTCCGCCTGACCGAAACCGGAGAGGGGGCTTCGGTCACTACCGTGTTCGGACGTATGCGTGTCGGTGGGCAGATCATCTGGGCGTCGGACTTTCTGGAAACCCGCAGCACCAGCACGACAACGCAATCCACGCGGGGCGGAAAAGGGTCGCGGCGGCCAAGTTCGGCCACAACAACCACGACCACGCATACCTACAGCTATTCGATCTCGCTGGCGATTGCCGTGGGCGCTGGGCAGATCTCTGACATCTCGCGTATCTGGGCCGATGGTGAAGAGCTTGAGCGCGCCGGGCTGAATGTGCGCCTGTACAAGGGCACTGACAATCAATTGCCTGACCCGTTAATCGAGGCGGTCGAGGGCACCGGACAGGTCCCTGCGTACCGGGGCACCGCATATGTGGTGATCGAGGACCTACAGCTTGCTGCATTCGGCAACCGCGTCCCGCAGTTTTCCTTTGAAGTTGTCCGACAGGAACAGCCGGGGCTGCCCGACACACTCGGTGCTGTTTCCCGGATCGTGCGCGGCGTGGCGATGATCCCGGGTACGGGCGAATATTCTCTGGCCAACAGGCAGGTGAATTATTCCAAAGGGCAGGGGCAAAGCTGGGCTGCGAACGTGCATTCGGCTTCGGGCGTTTCCGATCTGGTCACCTCGACCCACGCGCTGAATGCTGAATTGCCCGCCTGCGATGCGGTGTCGCTCGTCGTGTCCTGGTTTGGCGACGATCTGCGGTGCGGTCATTGCAAGGTGCAGCCAAAGGTCCTGCACAAAGAGTTTGATGGCGAGAACATGCCGTGGAGCGTATCAGGCGTATCCCGGGCGGCTGCCCAGATTGTTCAGATCGAAAACGATAGACCTGTCTATGGGGCGACACCGGCGGATGCGTCCGTAATCGAAGCGATCCGGCATCTGAACTCATCCGGTAAGCGGGTGATGTTCTATCCCTTCATCCTGATGGATCAGTTGCGCGGCAACGGTCTGCCCGATCCCTGGTCCGATGCCACCGATCAACCGCACCTGCCGTGGCGAGGGCGGATCACGCTGAGCGAGGCACCAGGCCGCAACGGGTCCCCGGATATGACTGCCGGCGCCGATGCGCAGGTTGCGCAGTTCTTTGGCCAGGCCCGCGCAAGCAACTTTGTCGTCGGCGATGGCACCGTCACCTATACCGGCCCGCAGGAATGGGGTTTGTTCCGTTTTATTTTGCACTATGCGGCGCTCTGCAAGGCAGCCGGTGGAGTAGCGTCGTTCTGCATCGCATCCGAGATGCGCGGCCTGACGCAGATCAGGGGCGCGACCGGGTTTCCTGCAGTGACGCAGATGCAAATCCTCGCGGCGGAAGTGCGCAATATCCTCGGGCCGGACACCAAAATCGGCTACGCGGCCGACTGGAGCGAGTATTTCGGTTACAAACCAGTCGATGCTGGCAGCGACCGGTACTTTCATCTGGATCCGCTTTGGGCCGATGACAATATCGACTTTGTCGGTATCGACAATTACATGCCGCTGTCCGATTGGCGGGACGGAGAGGATCACGTCGACGCCAAAGCGGGCGTAGATGCGATCTATGATCTGGACTACCTGCGCGGCAATGTTGAAGGTGGGGAAGGGTACGACTGGTACTACGCCTCGACCGAGGAATCCAAAGCGCAGATCCGGTCTGCGATCGAAGATCAGGCGCATGATGAGGCCTGGATCTGGCGATACAAGGATA
The DNA here is from genome assembly GCF_059610905.1 of Ruegeria sp. CDSC002. Taxonomy (NCBI): domain Bacteria; kingdom Pseudomonadati; phylum Pseudomonadota; class Alphaproteobacteria; order Rhodobacterales; family Roseobacteraceae; genus Ruegeria; species Ruegeria sp. CDSC002. The sequence goes on along the minus strand of NZ_JBXWOM010000006.1, from coordinate 92,931 downwards.
TACGCAACTGGTGGTCGCAACCGCATCACGAACGGATCGGCGGCGTGCGTCAAGCCAATCGGACCGCATGGGTGCCTAGGTCCAAGCCGATCTGGTTCACGGAATTGGGTTGTGCGGCCATCGACAAAGGCACCAATCAGCCGAACAAGTTTCTGGACCCGAAATCCTCGGAATCCAAGTTGCCACGCTATTCCAACGGTCTGCGGGATGATTTCATTCAGGTGCAATATCTCAAGGCGATTTTGGGCTATTGGTCCGAGGCAAAAAATAACCCGGTTTCCAATACTTACGGCGGCCGCATGATTGATCTGTCCAACGCTTATGTCTGGGCCTGGGATGCGCGACCGTATCCAACCTTCCCGAACCTGCAAAGCCAGTGGAGTGATGGCGAGAATTACGCACGAGGGCATTGGTTGAACGGACGGTCGGGGTCGCGCACGCTGGCGTCAGTGGTGACCGAGATTTGTCATGGGGCTGGGGTGACCGACATCGACACGTCACGCCTTTATGGTGTGGTGCGCGGCTATGCTATCGAACAGGTCTCAGACGCGCGATCAGCGTTGCAGCCGCTGATGCTGCGCTATGGTTTCGATGCAATCGAGAGGGATGGCGTATTGCGGTTTCAGATGCGCAATGGGCAACGCGCCATCGCGCTGGAACAGGAACATCTGGCGCTCAGCTCTGATATTGAGGCCGGTATCGAACATCGCCGCGAAGCCGAGGCTGAAATGACTGGCCGGGTGCGCTTGCGCTTTGTTCAATCGGATGGGGATCATGACATCGTCGCGGAAGAGTCCGTTCTGCCCGACACGCGGACGCATTCGGTGTCTGTCAACGAGATGCCCCTGTCCATGACCCGTGCCGAAGGTCGCCAGACGGCGGAACGGTGGCTAAGCGAGGCGCGGGTGTCCCGCGAAACCGTGCGCTTTGCGCTGCCGCCTTCGTTGGGGCACATCGGCGCGGGGGATGTCGTCAGCCTGGATGAAGGCGGACAGGGTGCGCGTTTCAGGATCGATCGACTGGAACAAGCTGAGATGCAATTGGCGGATGCCGTTCGGATCGAACCGGGAATATACGCGCCGTCTGATCTGCCTGATGACCTAGTCTCGACCAAGCCCTTTGTCGCCCCGGTTCCGGTTCTGCCAGTGTTCATGGATCTGCCGCTGATTACCGGCTCAGAGGTGCCGCATGCGCCTTACCTGGCTGTGTCTGCCGACCCCTGGCCCGGCGGCGCTGCAATGTATTCGGCTGTGAATGATGAGGATTATACCTTGCAAGAGGTTATCTCGGCACAGGCCGTCATCGGGTTTACTCAATCGCCTTTGCGGCGCGCCGGCGTAGGGGTTTGGGACGACGGTGCGCCGCTGCGCGTCAGGCTGGTCGATGGCTTGCTGGAATCGCGCCCGCGCGACGCTTTGTTGAATGGTGCCAATCTGGCCGCAATAGGGGACGGGACGCCCGGCAACTGGGAACTGTTCCAGTTCGCCAGCGCCGAACTTGTGGGTCAGGGGACCTACGCCCTTTCAGGGCGCCTGCGCGGGCAATTGGGGACGGACAGTGTCACGCCTGACACCTGGCCTGAAGGTTCAACTTTTGTCTTGCTGGATGAAAGAGTTTTCCAAACCGGGCTGTTGCGGTCTGAAAGGCGGGTGGCGAAACATTATCGCATTGGGCCGGGAACGCGTGCCTATGACGATCCTTCTTTCCTCCACCAGGTTCACGCCTTCAACGGCAACGGACTTCGGCCATATGCTCCGGTGCATGTCAAATTGGCAAAAATCGGAGCGGGTGATGAAATTTCGTGGATCCGTCGAACCCGGCTGGACGGCGATGGCTGGGATGGATTTGACGTGCCGCTAGGGGAAGAGACTGAATCCTATCTGGTTAAAATCAGGATCAACGGGTCAGTAATACGCGAACAGGTTACGTCAGAGCCGCGCTGGACATACCCATCAACGATGAAAGCCGCCGATGGCGTAACCGGCACTTACGAGGTTGATGTGGCACAGATCTCAGCCAGCTACGGGCCGGGTCCCGCCGCACGTCTTCTGGTTGGGTAAGGCAGTTATGCGTCCTGTTTTGCACGGCGATGTAAGTGCCGCGGCGCGGGTGTTGCTAAACGCGCCGCCTTCCGACCGGGAACGCCTGTGCACTAGAATGATCAACGAAGCTGAACTGGCCGACATCTATGTCGGCCATACAGGCCGGCTACACCCGCTGTTTGGTAATGGCTCATTGATGACAGTGGCCCGAACCCGGCCATTGGCCAACGAGCCAAGCTTTGACGATTTGCAATATTGCCAGTGTTTTGAGATGGTTCTGCGATGCCTGGTTCAATTCCGCGTTACCCGGATGCGCAGCTGACGCACTTGCTGGCCGCTGGATCAAGGTTCAGACGACCAACCGGAATCTCTTCGCCGCAATCCTCGCAATACCCGAATTCTCCATCTTTGATCCGGGTCAGGGCCACTGACAACCGGCGTGTTTCGATATCACGATTCGCTTGCTGAGCCTTGGCCATGGCCTGATTTTGCAGGGCGTCCATCCGGCTGAGCCGCCCGACTGCCTGTTGGTCCAGTTCAACAACTGCCTGTGCCTCGGTTCCAAGCGCAGAATGCGCGGCCAATTCGTCCAATCGCGCGCGGATACGGGCTTCGAAATCCTCCAACTGGGTTTCATTCATTTTCGTTGCCCTGCAGATCACGGGTTTGCGTTTGGTGATTTTACAACTAAATGGCATTCTAGGCGCAGCAAAGGATGAAAAGCCATGTTCGAAACGCGCAGCCACGTGACCCCTGTCGACCCTGTTTGGGATCGCATCACCGCCGAAGCTCAGTCGGCAGTTGAGATTGAGCCTTTGATGGGTGGGCTGGTTCACGCCTGTATCTTGCACCACCGTAGCCTGGAACGGGCGCTGTCCTACCGGATTGCGGCCAAGCTGTGCTCGAACGAAATGTCGATGATGGTGCTGCGCGAGATCGTGGACGAAGCCTACGCCGACGACCCCGCACTGCTCGAAGCTGCGCGCGCGGATTTGATGGCCGTCTACGAACGCGACCCGGCCTGCCACCGCCTGTTGCAACCAATCCTTTACTTCAAAGGGTATCAGGCGATGCAAGCCTATCGCGTGGGGCACTGGTTGTGGCGCAAGGGGCGTTATGATCTGGCGTACTTCTTTCAGATGCGCTCGTCCGAGATTTTCGGGATTGATATACACCCCGCGGCAAAGATCGGGAAAGGTATCATGATCGACCACGCGCATTCGATCGTAATTGGTGAAACGGCGATCGTTGGCGACAACGTCTCGATGTTGCATTCGGTGACCCTTGGCGGGACCGGCAAGGAAGAAGAACAGCGCCACCCCACGATTGGCGATGGCGTGCTGATCGGGGCAGGTGCCAAGGTTCTGGGCAATATCGTAGTTGGGCATTGCAGCCGTATTGCTGCAGGCTCGGTGGTGCTGCAGGAAGTGCCTGCGTGCAAAACCGTGGCCGGAATACCGGCGAAGATCGTCGGAGAGGCCGGGTGCGATCAACCCTCGATCTCGATGGATCACATGCTGGGCAAAGACCAGTAACTCAAGTCAGTTCAAGCGGTCGTTCTTTTTGATCGACCGTTTGCGCCGCTGTTCTTCACGCCGCTTTTTTCGTTCTTCTTTCCTTTTCGCGCGTTCAGCTTCACGTTTAGCCGTTTCGGCTGGATCAGAACTGAAGGCGGAATGTTCGCCCGGATAGGTATTGGGCTTAGCCGCCGCAACCGTCGGCATACCAAACACAAGGGCTGCAACCAGCAAACAGTTTACAGAAAAGGTAGAAGTCATAGGGCACCTGTGTCCGTGATTTTCATTCAGACAAGGTGGTTGAGGGTAGGAACCGGCGCAACACGCGCGGTGATCACAAGCGCTCACATGACGGTTGTGATCCGGTTGGGTCGCGCCGGTCTGGTATCGGCGCGACCCTGATTTTCCTTAGGCCAGCATGACCATCGGGTTTTCCAGGTTGTCCACAATGGCCTGCAGCAACTGGGCGCCAAGCGCACCGTCAATGACTCGATGATCGACAGACATTGTCACCGACATAACAGTAGCTACTGTCAGTTCACCGTCATCGCCGACAACCGGTTTTTTCAGCCCGGTTCCCACTGCCAAGATGCCTGCATGCGGCGGGTTCACGATGGCGTCGAAATTGTCGATACCGAACATACCAAGGTTCGAGACCGCGAATGTGCCGCCCTGATATTCATGCGGTGCCAACTTACGCTCGCGGGCACGCCCGGCAAGGTCCTTCATCTCGGTCGACAATGCGGACAGCGATTTAGTGTCGGCGTCCTGCAGAACCGGAGTAAACAATCCGCCTTCGATGGCAACCGCGACAGCCACGTCCGAGGGTTTAAGCTGTAGAACCCGGTCACCGGCCCAGACGGCGTTACATTCGGGAACCTGTTGCAGCGCGTTGGCGACGGCCTTGATGATGAAGTCGTTGACGCTCAACTTTACGCCGCGGCCTTCCAACTGCTTGTTCAGCTGGCTGCGGAACTTGAGCAGCGCGTCCAGCTTGATATCGCGGCGCAGGTAGAAATGCGGGATCGTCTGCTTGGCCTCGGACAGGCGGGCAGCGATGGTCTTGCGCATCCCGTCAAGCTTGATCTCTTCGTAGTCGCGACCTTCGTACATCCGGGCAACAGCATCCGCGGACGGACCGGCCGGAGCTGCGGCGGCTGCCGGTGCAGCAGCGGCGGGTGCGGATGCGGCAGCCGTAGCCGGGGCAGTTGCAGTTGCGCCTTCGACATCTGCTTTCACGATCCGCCCATGTGGGCCAGAACCAGCGATCTGCGCCAGATCCAGACCTTTCTGGGCCGCGATACGGCGGGCCAGCGGAGATGCGAAGATCCGACCGCCATCCGCCTTGGCCGGAGCAGCCGGAGCAGGGGCGGGCGCCTCGGGTGCCGCTGGCGCGGCAGCCTCGTTGCTCGCGGCAGCAGCAGGAGCAGCCGCCGGCGCAGCGGCAGGGGCTGCGGCAATGTCATCCGCGCTTTCGCCGTCTTCCAGCAGCACCGCGATCGCGGTGTTTACTTTGACCCCTTCGGTACCTTCGGGGATCAGGATCTTGCCGATTGTGCCTTCGTCGACGGCCTCGAATTCCATCGTGGCTTTGTCAGTTTCAATCTCCGCCAGCAGGTCGCCGGACGAGACGGTGTCGCCTTCCTTGACCAGCCATTTGGCAAGGGTGCCTTCCTCCATGGTCGGCGACAGGGCGGGCATCAGAATTTCTGTAGGCATCTGTCTGTCGCTCCTTACCGGTAGGTCACTTGTTTGACGGCGGCGATCACTTCTTCGGTTGTGATCAGGGCCAGCTTTTCCAGATTTGCGGCATAAGGCATCGGAACATCCTTGCCGGTGCAGTTGATGACCGGCGCGTCGAGGTAATCGAACGCTTCCTGCATCACCACGGATGAGATGTAGCCGCCGACCGAGCCTTGCGGCCAGCCTTCTTCGACGGTCACCAGACGGTTGGTCTTCATCACAGAGTTGATAATCGCGCCTGTGTCCATTGGCCGGATAGTGCGCAGGTCGATCACCTCGGCACTGATACCGTCCTCGGCCAGCTTGTCGGCGGCCTCAAGCGCATATTGCATGCCGATGCCAAAGCTGACGATGGTTACATCCGTGCCTTCGCGCCAGATACGCGCCTTGCCCAGCGGGACGGTCAGATCGTCCACCTGCGGCATGTCGAAAGAACGACCGTAAAGGATTTCGTTTTCTAAGAACACAACCGGGTTCGGATCGCGGATCGCCGACTTCAACAGACCTTTTGCATCGGCTGCGGAATAGGGCATCACCACTTTCAGGCCCGGTATTTGCATATACCACGCTGCGTAATCCTGGCTGTGCTGCGCACCGACGCGAGCAGCGGCACCGTTGGGGCCACGGAACACGATAGGACAACCCATCTGACCACCGGACATGTAGAGCGTCTTGGCCGCCGAGTTGATGATCTGGTCAATCGCCTGCATGGCGAAGTTGAAGGTCATGAACTCGACAATCGGTTTCAGTCCGGCCATGGCGGATCCGACGGCGATGCCGGCAAACCCGTGTTCGGTAATCGGGGTGTCGATCACGCGCTTGCTGCCGAACTCGTCCAGCATGCCCTGGCTGATTTTGTAGGCGCCCTGATACTCGGCGACTTCTTCGCCCATCAGGTAGACGTCCTCGTCACCACGCATTTCTTCGGCCATCGCATCGCGCAAAGCTTCACGCACGGTCTGCTGTTTCATCGGCGCATCTGCTGGCCAGTCCGGGGAAAGATCCACCTTAGGCGCGGCAGGTGCAGTTGCAGCAGGGGCAGCGGTCTCTGCTGCCGCAGGGGCCGCCTCGGCCACCGCCGCAGGTGCAGCTGCGGGAATGGCGGAGGCGTCTTCGCCTTCTTCAACCAGCACCGCGATAGGAGTGTTCACTTTTACCCCTTCGGTGCCTTCGGCGATCAGGATCTTGCCGACGATGCCTTCATCGACGGCTTCGAACTCCATTGTCGCCTTGTCGGTTTCGATCTCGGCCATGATGTCGCCGCTGGATACGGTGTCGCCTTCCTTGATCAGCCACTTGGCCAATGTGCCCTCTTCCATTGTGGGCGAAAGGGCGGGCATGAGAATTTCGGTTGCCATGTCTTAGTCGTCCTCTCAGGCGTAAATGTCGGTCCAGAGCTCTTCGACGGAAGGCTCGGGGCTTTCTTTCGAGAATTCGGCGGCTTGATTGACGATCTCTTTGATCTCTTTGTCGATCGCCTTCAAATCATCCTCGGTCGCGTGTTTACCGGTCAGCAGCAGCTCGCGCACATGTTCGATCGGGTCGCTTTGCTCACGAACCTTCTGAACCTCTTCGCGGGTGCGGTACTTGGCCGGGTCGGACATCGAGTGGCCGCGGTAGCGGTAGGTCTTGATCTCGAGGATATAGGGGCCTTTACCCGCACGGCAGTGCGCGACAGCCTTTTCCCCTGCGGCTTTGACCGCAAGTACATCCATGCCGTTGACGATCTCACCGGGGATGCCGAACGCTTCGCCGCGGTGGTAGATATCCTTGGTCGAGGTCGAGCGCGCCTGCGCCGTACCCATGGCGTATTGGTTGTTCTCGATCACGAACACTACCGGCAGGTCCCAAAGGGCGGCCATGTTGAATGTCTCATAAACCTGGCCCTGGTTCGCTGCACCGTCACCGAAATAGGTAAAGGTCACGCGACCGTTGCCTTTGTATTTGTCGGCAAATGCCAGACCCGCACCCAGCGGAACCTGCGCGCCAACAATGCCGTGGCCGCCATAGAAATGCTTCTCTTTCGAGAACATGTGCATCGAGCCGCCCTTGCCTTTGGACAGACCGCCAATGCGACCGGTCAGCTCGGCCATCACGCCACCCGGATCCATGCCGCAAGCCAGCATGTGACCGTGGTCGCGGTAAGAGGTAATCCGCTTGTCACCTTCTTCAGTCGCAGCCTCAAGGCCGACGACAACGGCCTCTTGGCCAATATAGAGGTGGCAGAAACCGCCAATCAGACCCATGCCATAGAGCTGACCGGCCTTTTCTTCGAATCGGCGGATCAGCAGCATTTCACGGTAATATTCGGTAAGTTCTTCCGCAGAAACGTTTGGTTTCTTTGTGGTTTTTCGCGCAGCCATGTTGGCGATCTCCCCCTCTCGGCAAGATAGTTTAGCGTTAAACTATTTCATAAAGCATTTCCTGCTTTCTGGCGAGCAGAAATGTGACGCAGCGTAGGGCGAGCCGTCCGGCTTCAAAACTCAGGCCATTTTTGCGTCAGTTCCATTTCCCGGATGTTATCTCCGATTGACTGGCGCTACGCTTTTTTGACAAGTTACGTTGGGCTATAGATGCTCGCGCCCGAACTGTGGAGTTCTTTCCGAATGATGATCCTGCGACAAGATAAGCTTATGTTTATCAAAACAAAAAAGACTGCTGGGACTTCTATTGAAATTGCACTTAGTAAGCACCTTGCACAGGGCGATTTTGCGACGCCCTTCACCAAGGAGGAGGAAGAACAGCGCGCGGGCAAGCAGTTCATTGTACGCGGCTCGTTGCGTTTGCTTAGGGAAAGGTCGGAAGGCCACGTAAGGGCGCGCAATCCCCACAACGGAATCGCAGTGGCGCGAACTTATCTCGGGGACCTTTGCGACGGATGTTTCAGCTTCTGCGTCGAACGCAACCCGTGGGATAAGGCGGTTTCTGCTTTTTATTTCTGGATGCACCAGCGCGGGTACAAGATTGTTGATGTTGGGGAATCGTTTCATCGGTTCTGCAATTTGCAGCTGCGATTCTTTTCAGACTTTCATCTGTATTCTGAGAATGGGCAATTGGCGGTCGACCGCGTTCTGCGCTACGAGAGTTTGCAATCAGATTTCAACACCCTGATGGCTGAGAGGGGGATCACAGATGTCTCGCTGGGTGATCGGCGTTGGAACTCTGGTATCCGAAAAGAATATGACATCGGTGTTTTCTACGGCGAGAATTTCGATAATGCGAACGTCGATATCGTGGCGAATGTCTTTGCCGCCGAGATATCCGAATTCGGGTATGAATTTCCGACTAAAGAAAGCGTCAGGCCAAGTTCCGCGTGAGCCATTTCATCCCGGGCCGTCAGGTGCTTTGGTCAAAGAACCATCGCTCAATCGGCTCAGCGGATGACGATCTCATCCGAGCGGATCATGCCCAGCACGGACCGCGCCTGCTGATCCAAAAGATCCAGATCCAGGTAATTGTCCGACAGGCGGCGCGTCAGGTTTTCCATTTCCGTGATCTCGGCATCAAGTTTGGCAAGGTCGCGCGACAGGGCGTCCCGTTCCGCTGCAATCTCGACCCGTCGGAACAGGCCATAGTCGCCTTGCACGGCTGCAAAGGTGAAATAAACACCTAACGTGAAAGCCACCATGAAAAATGCAACTGCGCCCAAACCGGGCCGATGGGAACGGGACACTCTGTTTACCGCCGTATGAAGTCTGCCTCAAAAACGTGCCCTTTTCGGACATCTGTCTGCACTATGTCACAGGTGATTCGGCTTGTGAATCCCTCGATTCGCAATTTTTCATGATCAGCAGAAAAAACATGTTCGCCCCATAAATTTGGCTGGGTTGAAAAGTGGTTATCGCCAGGCTTCAAGCGCTTGATTGCGCTGCAGGGTTTGTTCTTCCATGCAGGCCCAATAGAACATGGGGGCCGCGCTACCGTCGCTTTCCAGCTCGGGGTCACAGGTCGCGTCACGACGTTTCAGCCAGGCGCGTTGCTCGGTCAGCAGGGCTTGGCCATCACCACGCGTGTCCGATAAGGGTTTGATCTCTGACCAAAGGCTGTTCAGATCCTGATCTGCCACTTCCCATTTCTCTTTGGCGCAAAAATTGAGATCGAGCTGTGTGTGCCCGTTGCAGTGGGATTGCACATATGTCGTGACGGGCAGCAGGGTGGTGGCAAGGACGGCAACAGCTTTCATGGTGCATCTCCCGGTTTGACGAAGAGAGTACCATGAATGCCGATTGCCAGACAGATAGGGGTTACTGATCCAGTGCCGCAACACCGGGCAGCGTTTTGCCTTCCATCCATTCCAGGAAGGCACCCCCTGCAGTCGAGATGTATGAAAAGTCCTTGGCAGCACCGGACGCATTCAGCGCAGCGACCGTGTCACCACCGCCTGCGACCGACACAAGCTGTCCGGACCGTGTCAGCTCAGCCGCTTTCAGGGCCGCTGCGTTGGTGGCGGCATCGAATGGTTCAATCTCGAATGCACCCAGCGGGCCGTTCCAGATAAGCGTTTGGCTCTTGTCGAAAATCGCAGTGATTTCCGCAACGGTTTCCGGACCAGCGTCAAGGATCATGCTGTCTTCGGGGCATTGATCCGCTGGTAGAACCTGATTGGGGGCGTGGGCTTCGAACTTTTCAGCGACCACGACATCGCGGGGCAGGACAATCTGACAGCCGGTTGTCTCGGCCTTGGTCAGAATCTCAGCGGCGGTGTCTTTCATCGCCGTTTCTGCCAGCGACTTGCCGACGTTTACGCCTTGCGCGACGAGGAACGTGTTCGCCATGCCACCGCCAATAATCAAGTAATCCACCTTTTCGATCAGGTTGCCCAACAGGTCCAGCTTGGTTGAAACCTTGGCGCCGCCGACCACCGCAGTGACCGGGCGTTTAGGCGCGCCTAACGCGGCTTCCAACGCGCTAAGCTCTTGCTGCATCAGGCGGCCCGCGCAGGCGGGCAGAAGACGGGCAAGCGCCTCGGTCGAGCTATGCGCGCGGTGAGCCGCCGAAAAAGCATCGTTGCAGTACACGTCGCCCATTTTTGCCATGCCGGCAGCCAGTTCCGGACTGTTCTTTGTTTCCGCAGCGTGAAAGCGCGTGTTTTCCAGTAAAAGCACCTCGCCAGCACCCAGGTTGGCCGCTGCGGTTTCCGCCTCGATCCCGACGCAGTCATCGCCAAACCGAACCTTGGTGCCAAAGGCCGTCTCCAGCGTCGGAACAAGCTGCTTCAGCGACAGGTTCTGCCGGCGCTCTCCGCCCGGGCGTCCGAAATGCGCCAGCAGGATGGGCTTGCCGCCAGCGGCCAAGATGTCCTTAACGGTCGGCACGATGCGCTCAATACGGGTGGCGTCGGTCACGACCCCGTCGACCACCGGCACGTTGATATCCACGCGCACCAGCACGCGTTTGCCGTTCAGGTCCATGTCGTCCAGTGTTTTCCAGCCCATCGCGCAATCCTCGACAAATGTGAAAGTGACTTAGGCGGTTCTTTTCCTGCATTTTGCCCTCAGGTCAATGCGTCACTTGGCATTCGCGCGCCCGGCGCATAGGTATTTGCGCAAGATAAAACGACAGGAGGGCCTCATGGCCGAGATCAAGGATCCCGAAAACACAATCATCGTCGAACTCAAAGGCGGCAATGTCGTCATTGAGCTGCTGCCTGACGTGGCACCGCAGCACAGCGCCCGCATGAAAGAACTGGCGCGCAATGGCGAATATGACAACGTGGCCTTTCACCGTGTGATCGACGGTTTCATGGCGCAGACCGGCGACGTGCAGCATGGCGACATGGAAGACGGGTTCAACCTGCGCATGGCGGGCACCGGCGGATCGTCTCTGCCGAACGTTCCGGCCGAGTTCTCGAAACTGCCCCATGATCGTGGCACTTTGGGCGCGGCCCGGTCGCAGAACCCGGATTCGGCGAACTCGCAGTTCTTCATCAACTTCGGCGACAATCATTTCCTGAACGGCCAGTACACTGTTTATGGCCGTGTCATCGACGGAATGGAGCATGTGGACGCCATCGTACGAGGCGAGCCACCAGCGAGCCCTGATCGGATGATCAGTGTCAAGGTGGCGGCTGATGTATAAGCTGGCTGCCGCTTTTGCCTTGTTGGCCAGCCCTGCGCTGGCCACGGGTCTTGAGGTCGAGATCGAAGGTGAGGGGGCCAATGGCACTGTCACCATCGACCTGTTCGATGATATTGCTCCGAAACATGTTGAGCAGATCGCTGCTCTGGCCAATGAAGGCAAGTACGATGGCGTGGTGTTTCACCGCGTGATTGACGGCTTCATGGCGCAGACCGGCGACGTGGAACATGGCCGTTTGGGTGGCGACATGCGCCGCGCCGGCACAGGCGGTTCCGACCGTGCAGACCTTCCGGCCGAGTTTTCTGATTTCGAATTCGACCGTGGCGTGGTTGGCATGGCGCGGGCGCAAGACCCCAACAGCGCAAACTCGCAGTTCTTTATCATGTTCGAACCGGGCCCGTTCCTGAACGGCCAGTACACGGTTGTTGGTCAGGTGACTGACGGCATGGACGTGGTTGACGCGATCAAACGCGGTGAGGGTCAGAACGGTGCCATTATCGGCCAGCCGGACGTGATGAAAAAAGTCACCGTCACCGAATAATCCTTGAACCCGGCGCTGGCACCAGCGCCGGGTTTTTCGTCATTGGTCGATGAAGCCTCTGATCGCTTGCGTATATGCATCCGGGTCTTGAAACGACGCAAAGTGACTAACGTCTTTCAAAATCAGAAGATCAGCATCAGGGATCGCCTCGGCAATCGCTTGCGAGTGTTCGGTAAGGATGGCCTCGTCATGTTCGCTCTGCACGACCAGAGTGGGCACGGTCACCGATTGCAGCCCCTCAAGCCCGCCGGGCTTTTCTGTGGCCCACATGGCCGCGACACCGCCCAGGAACGCTTCGAACCCGTCCGGGGTGGGGGACATGGCGGCATAGTCCCCGGCCATCATTCCGACGTAAGAACCGAAGACTTCGTTGGTTTCTACTGAAGGATCGATCCCATCCAGCGTGACATTGCCCGCATGGGCGAAATGGCTGGCAAGACGGTCAGGCGCAGTGGTCGAAATCGTGTAGCCAATGTTGGCACCATCCGACCATCCAACCAGATGCACCTGTCCGACATTCAGATGATCCAGCAGCGCCAGATAGTCCTGCGCCAGCAATTCATAGCTGTAGGTGCTGCCATCATTGGTTGACCGGCCATGCCCTCGGGTATCTGCCACAATCACGCTGTGGTCGCTGGACAGATCAGCCACTTGTGCTGCCCAGATATCGCCATGCGCAAGACCGCCATGGATCAACAGGACGGGTGTGCCCTCTGCCGATCCATAGGTGGCGTAATACATGTCGATGCCATTCACGCTGGCGGTACCACTGGACGCGGCCTCGGACATATCGGGCGTTTCGGGGATTGTCAGCCAGGCATCCTGTGCCAGTCCCGCTGTCGCGGTCAACGTTATCGCAGTGACCATCAGTGTTCGAAGCATGTCTACCTCCCTGGTTTCGCGTCGTCTCGTCAGGGATGATAGCTTAGGAACAGGAAAGCGGGGGAAATAATCCCCCGCTTGGCCATTAGTCGTCTGTTGTCATCGCCTTCCAGATCAATGCGCCGATTGCGCCACCGATCAGGGGTGCGACCCAGAATAGCCAGAGCTGCCCAAGGGCAGGCGCGTCCGCGAACAAAGCAACCCCTGTGGACCGGGCCGGGTTGACGGATGTGTTGGTCACCGGGATCGAGATCAGGTGGATCAATGTCAATCCAAGTCCGATGGCGATGGGGCCGAACCCGGCAGGAGCGCCGCTGGAAGTGGCCCCAAGGATGATGATGATGAAGAACGCGGTCATGACGATCTCGATCACCAGAGCGGACATCAGCGAATAGCCCTCGGGTGATGCCTCACCATAACCGTTCGAGGCAAACCCACCCACGCCTTCAAAGCCGGGCGCGCCGCTGACGATCAGATACAAGACCGCAGCTGCAGCAATCGCGCCGATAACCTGAGCGATCCAATAGGGGATAAGGTCCTTCGCCGGAAACCGCCCCCCGATCATCAGCCCAAGACTGACTGCGGGGTTGAAATGGCCGCCCGAGATGTGCCCAACGGCATAGGCCATTGTCAGAACGGTCAGGCCAAAGGCAAAGGCAACGCCAAGCCACCCGATACCTACATCGGCGACCCCAGCGGCCAGAACGGCGCTACCACAGCCGCCAAGCACGAGCCAGAAGGTACCAAAGAATTCAGCCATAAGTTTTGATGACATTAAAAGTCCTCCAGAAAACAATGGGTTTAAGGTTAATTCAAAAAGTTCATTTTGTGAAATTGTAAGAAAGCAGCCTGTACCTGGATTCCTGTTTGGGTTGTATTGGGAAGGGAAAGGACAAATACTCACTCACAATATTAGCATGTGTAGGTTTATAAAGATGCCCAATCGATTGCGTCTGAGAAATTGCGCTCTGCGCTCCGCATTTCTGTATCTTGGTTTCATCAATTCGGCAGGCGCCGAACAAGTGGAACTTCCAAATGGCGCTGATTTCTATCTCGGTGCAGCGTTTCGCAGCATTATGACCTTTTCTCCTGCCGAGATCACAACCGACGACGTTCGGCAGCAGGTTGCTGGGAATTATTTTGCTCTGATGTCGAACGCGGATGGCGTGCTGTCTCAGGCGGACGCAGTGGACTATTTGCGGGTCGTTTCGAACAAGTATTCGTTTTCCATTACCAAAGAGCCAGCGCGATACGATCTGGACCGGGACGGTGTGGTCACGCAGGCAGAACTTGAAGTTTTCTTCTCAAAAGATGCCTGGGGACCGGCCTATCATCTGTATGGTCAAGGGGCGACTTTTGAAGAGGCCACCGTGCGGTTTTGGCAAAAACTTGGTGAGCAAACGGCCCGTATCCGGGGTGTGATGGGAGCGGCTGAAAACGGTAATATTCCCGTCGTCGATCCGAAAGGCGGCTGGACGGGGGCTGAAGAAACGGCCAGGCCGAAGCCCGTCCCTTACTTCGATGACTTTGACATTGACGGTGACGCAGCCGTTACGTTTGAAGAGTTTACTGAACCGCTTTGGGCAGCAGTCGCGGCGTCGGACCTGGACGCGGACGGTCTTTTTTCAGATGATGAAATCAACCGGGTTCGGGAACGCTTTATTCTTGCTAACGAGGCGTTGGAAGGAAATGGGTTCCGTTCAGTGTCAAGCTGGGCGGAGCGTTAAAGACACGCGCTGATCCCTAAGAACAGTCGCAGTGCGCCTCACACAGGATCAATAGATCAATGCTTGTTCCAACTTCCACGAGTTAAGCCCAGCTTACCGGGTCCAGTCGGAACAGTTTGGAAAGCTGGTCATATACCTCGGGTACAGCCGCCTTCAACGCGCGGGGCTGTTCGAAAAAGACCTCGACAGAGACGGCAAAAAACTCCTCGTGCCCGGTCGCGCCATAGGGATCTATGACCGTGTGCCGTCCACTTTCGACAGCGCGTACATGGGAGTCATATGCGGTCAGGAACACGCGTTCCCATTCGGCAAAGCTTTGTCCGTCGCTTAGGATCGGAACACCGTTGGTTCCCCCAGACAGGTCGTCGATTTGGTGGGCGAACTCATGAAGTACGACGTTCTGCCCGTCATGATCATTCAGCGCGCCAAGTTTGCTGTGGGTCCAGGAGAGAATAACCGGTCCCCGGTCCCAGCTTTCACCGGTGCGCACGATCTCTTTCTCGCTGACGACGTATCCTTCCTGTCGGCGCTGCCGAGACTTAAAAGCGTTCGGGTAGATCAGGATTGTTGTCAGGTTTTGATACCAAAGATCGCTGTTCACAATGAGCAAGCAGGCCTGCGCGGCGATGGCCAGTTCCATCTCCTCGGTTACGTCCTGCCCGTCGCAACCAAAGAAACGAACCTGATCCAGAAATAGATTCACCTTGCCGTCCAGTTTGACACGCAGGTCAAGGGGCAGGCGGCGGATCAGAGGCACTTGCTGTTCGATAAGGATGCGTTGGTGGTCTGTCAGGGGCGTGGACAAAAGCTGTTGGCGCGCTCGGGACTTGGACCAGTAGCGATACAGTACGAAACCGGCGATAAGCGCCAAGGCGGTGAAAAAGAACAACATAAAGGTCACTATAAGGACGCGCCGGGCGGTTGGAACCGGAAAACTCGATCGTCCCCGTCAAATGAAAAACGCCGCAGGTTTCCCCGCGGCGTTCGAAACTTTGGACAGTGGTCCGCGTTACTGCTTGACCTCGGCTGCCGGGTTGGCACCCGCCTTGCCGCTGCGGCCCGGGTTCAGGGGGTCGTCCTGACGCTGAACCGATCCTTCGAAATGCGCACCGCTTTCGATCGCGATGGTCTTGTGGATGATGTCGCCTTCGACACGTGCGGACGAGGTCAGGCGAACTTTCAAGCCACGGACACGGCCCACGATGCGGCCGTTTATCACGACGTCATCGGCAGTGACTTCGCCTTTGATGGTGGCGGTCTCACCGATTGTCAGCAGATGCGCACGGATGTCGCCCTCGACAGTGCCTTCGACCTGGATATCGCCCGAGGTCTTCAGGTTGCCCGTGATGTGCAGGTCCGAAGACAGAACCGATGCCGGTGGCTTAGGCTTGGGCGCGGTGCTGGCCTTGTTTTCTGCCGGTGCAGGGGCCGCCGGTGTCGCCGGTGCAGCGGGTTTTGCCGCCTCGGGTGCAGTGGACGAGGGCTCGTTGATTTTGCTCTTAGAAAACATTTCTCGCAGCCTTGATGTAAGTCATTGGGTTAACAGGTTTTCCATTCACGCGAACTTCATAGTGCAGGTGCGTGCCGGTCGACCGTCCGGTGCTACCCATATCAGCAATATGATCCCCGCGCGAGACCCTTTGACCAACCTTCACGCGTATCTTCGTGTTATGGGCATAAAGTGTCTCAATTCCGAACGCGTGCTTGATTTTTACCAGCCGTCCAAACCCGGACTGCCAGCCGGCATGGGTGACCACACCGTCGGCGGTGGCAAAAATGTCGGTGCCATGGGCACCGGCGAAATCGGCGCCGTTATGCATGCGGCGACCACCTGTCTTGGGGTCGCGGCGCGTCCCGTAACCGCTCGTGAATCGCACGACGGAATTGACGGGGCTTGCAAACGGCGCTTTCTCTGCTGCAATTCGATACAGGTTCAACTGATCCATCTGTTGCAACAGAGTATTTGCGCGGATCTCGTCGGGGGTCAGTTCCTCACCGCGCGTGCTAAAAGAAATAGGGGTTAGGGGGCCGCCCATGCCGCTATAGCCGCGGCGAACTTCTTCGATGATGCGGTCGGTGGGCATGCCGGCCTGACGGAACATCTTGTCCAGTGGTTCGACCGAGATCACCATCGCCTCTTCCAACTGGCGGAAGATCTCGTCGCTGCGTTCCTGCATCAGCCGGATTTCCAACTCAAGATCGTCACGCTGTTCCAGCGCGTCCTTCGCATTGGCGGCAATCTGATCGCGTTCCTCGGCGGTGCGGGACAGCGCCTCGGTCATAAAGTTCATCTGCTCGGGGTTGGCAACGGCGGCCATGTACATGTCGCCTTCGCCCGCTTCCTGCTCAAGCTTGACCAGCTCTGTCCGAGCTTCTTCGCGCTGTTTCATGGTGGCGCGCAGCGTGGTCTGGATAACCTCAATCCCGGTCTCAAGCTCGCGGCGGCGGTTTTCCGACGCCAGCAGTTCCGACTGCATGGCCGAAATCTGCTCAAGCGCTGCGTTGAACCGGTCCTGAGCTGCCAGAGCCTCTTGCGCGCGCACGTCCCGTTCTGCGGACATGATATTCAGACGTTCCTGATAGGTCGCCTGATCGCGTTTTGCCTGTTCCCGGAAGTTGCCCGACCCGATGCTGTCCATCAGAAGGATCGCGGTCGCAACGGCTGTCCAACCCACGAACAGTGCAACGCCAGCGACGGCGACAACTTGCGTTTCCGAGCTTAGCCGAATGAATCGCGTATCATTGTCTGATTTCAGAAAGACACGGCGTTCGGGAAAATGCCGCTCAAACAATGAATGTAATTTAATTGCCAGACGTGTTCTCACGCGTCTCACCTCTCCATCCCCAAGATCGGGATCGGTCGTGAGTGATAGCCGTCCCTTGGGCGAAGTGCATAAAGCGGCAATTTGTTTTGGGCAAGTTTGTTAACTTACCGACCCTGCGTTACTGGTTTTTGCCGCCGATTCTAGGCGAGAAATTGCCGATACCTTCAACTTGAGCCCGTTATTGGGTCTGTCCCGGCAATGGCAAGTCTTCCGTCAGAGGCCAGTAGAAATCCGGCGGCAGCCCAGCCTCGGCCCGTTTTTCTTCGTTAAACGGGGGCTTCAGGACGCCATGGAAATACTGGCGCACCAATTGGTGAAACACATCCTTGGGATCCGCGTTTTCACGCCCACACAGGAAATGGAACCATTTTGATCCATAAGCCACGTGGCCCACTTCTTCGGCATAGATGACCTCGAGCGCGGCGATTGCCTGTTCTGCCTTGGCCTTGCGGAATATGTTGATCATGCCGGGTGTCACGTCCAGCCCGCGCGCCTCAAGCACCATGGGGACAACCGCCAGCCGTCCCATCAGGTCTTCGGCGGTGTCTTCGGCCGCGCGCCACATTCCAGCATGCGCGGGTAGGGCGCCATAGTGGCTGCCCATGCTTTCCAGACAGTCACAGACCATCTCAAAATGCCGCGATTCTTCCTCGGCACATTTGACCCAGTCATCGTAAAACCCGATCGGCATCGGCACGTGGCCAAATCGCGCGATGATATCCCAATGCAGGTCAACGGCGTTCAGCTCGATATGCGCAACTGCGTGAAGCAGGGCAATACGCCCAGCCTCGGTCCCGGGCTTGCGCTTTGGAACCTCACGCGGCGACAGCAGCTCGGGCTTTTCCGGGCGGGCGGGGCTCAGCGGCGGAGTTGCGGTTCCCACCTCAATCTCAGGCGCGTCGCCCTTGCGCGAAGCGAACCAGGCTGCGGCATGGCGCTTGGACAGAGTGGTCTTTTCACGACCATCCGCTGTTGTCAGGACTTCGGTCGCCATCTGAGTCAGTGTTTTGGACACCGCGTTGTCTCCGCTGATTGGGGTGGACGGCTCTTAAACCGGATGGCAGCCATGGTCGAGAGGGTTACAGGGCGCGCGCAGCCTCAAGCACCTCGTCCACGTGGCCGGGGACTTTGACCTTGCGCCAGGCCCTGGCGATCTTGCCCTCGCCATCGATCAGGAAGGTCGCGCGCTGAATTCCCATGGATTTCTTGCCGTACATGTTCTTTTCAACCCAGACGCCATAGTCTTCGCAGACCGAAGACCCTTCGTCCGACAACAGCGGGGTCGTCAGGCTGTGCTTGGCGACAAATTTGTCGTGCTTGGCGACGCTGTCCCGCGAGATGCCGAAAACTTGAGCCCCCGCATCTGCAAAGGCCTGAAGTTGTTCCGAGAAACCGATGGATTCCTTGGTGCAGCCCGGCGTATCATCGCGGGGATAGAAAAACAGAACGACGGCACCGCCGCGCAGGTCCGAAAGGGTCACTTCGCCGCCGCCGTCGCGGGGTAATGTGAAATCAGGGGCGATGTCTGTCACGTCGGGCATTGGAAACTCCGCTAAAGGATTTTAAGTGCTGCCCGGCATAATAGGGCGACGCGAGCGGGTTGAAAGACTTGGATAAAAAATTGGCTCAGCACGAAGACGCAAGTGGCGACCGGCCCGAGACGCCTGTCCGCCGCCGATCACGTCGTCGTATCGCCGCGCGCTGGAGCATTGGAACCCTGCTTTTAATGTGCCTGATGGTCGGAGCGGGCTGGTTCTTTCTGATCGGAAAACAGCTGCACGCGCCGGAATGGGTCACGCAGAAAGTAGAAGCGCGCCTTGAACGCAGCCTTGGCGGTTTGAAATTCACCTTTGGGGACGCCAGCTTTATCGTAAACGATAAGTGGCGCCCGCGAATCCGATTGACGGATGTGACCATCAGCGATGCAGCGGGTCATCAGATCGCTCAGATATCGGATTTGCGGACACGCCTGTCGATGCGCGAATTGCTGCGCGGTAAGATCAGACCGCGGCGGATCACTATGCTGGGCGCGCAGATTGCTTTGACCCGTGGTGAGGACGGTGCGCTGTCGCTAACAGTTGGGTCGGGCAGTGCCCCGGTGCAAAAGGCCCCGACGCTGGCGCAGCTTATCGAGGAATCGGATGATGTGTTCCTGTCCCCGTTTCTGTCAGGATTGCGGGCGGTCGATCTGGAATCGCTGACGCTGGATTATCAGGATCTGCGACTGGGGCGGGCCTGGGTGTTTGACGGCGGGCATATCTCGATCATCCGGGACGGGGATGAAATGCGGCTGGCGACCGGGTTTTCGGTGCTGACCGGGCGCGACTATGCCAGCACGATCGAGGCGAACTATACCAGTGTGCTTGGTACACCTCAGGCGAGTTTTGGGGTTTCGATCACCGATCTTCCCTCGGAAGACATTGCCACCCAAAGCGTTGCACTGGCGTGGTTGCAGGTGCTCAACGCTCCGATTTCCGGCGCGTTACGGGGCAGTGTAGATGGGCAGGCCGCGCTGGGTCCGCTTTTTGCGACGTTGAACCTGGGCGAGGGTGTCCTGCAGCCCAGACCCGAGACGCGCCCGATCGGGTTCGAATCCGCGCGCGCTTATTTCACCTATGACCCTGCGCGTCATGTTCTGGAATTCAACGAGGCCTCGGTCGTGTCCGATGTGGGGGCCGTGCAGGCCGAAGGCAAAGCCTATTTGAACGGGGTCGAAAACGGTGTTCTTGAAAGCCTGACGTCACAGCTGACCCTGAACAGTATCGATATCTACCCCGGTGGTCTGTTCCCGGAATCGCTGGAAACGGCGCGGGCGGATGTGGATTTTCAACTCAAGCTTGCGCCGTTCGAGCTGCAGCTGGGACAGTTAATCATCACCGATGCGCTGCACGAATTGCACGCAACGGGCAGGTTGATCGGCCAGCCCGACGGCTGGGATGCCGCGTTTGATGCGCAACTGGACAAGATGGGGTCCGAGAACCTGTTGCGATACTGGCCCGAAAGATTGGCGCCGAACCCGCGGAAATGGGTGTCGGAAAACCTGTTCGAAGGTCAGTTTTCGGATGTGGAGTTTTCACTACGCTTGCATCCGGGCAGTAAGCCGGACCTCTATCTGGGCCTTGGGTTCGATGAGGCCAAGATCAGGTTTGCCAAGACCTTGCCGCTGATCCAGGACGGGCGGGGCCGGCTTAGCCTGCTGAAAGATCGCTTTACCGTCACGGCTGAAAAAGGGGTTGTCATCGCCGATCAGGGTGGCGCGGTGGATGCCTCGGGAACCTCGTTCATCATCCCGGATACAACTGCCAAGGGCGGAACACCGGCGATTGCTCGGATCGAGGCGAGCGGCAGCGTCGAGGCCGCCTTGTCGCTGCTGGACCGACCACCACTAAGCCTGATGTCTAAAGCCAACTTGCCGGTCGATTTGGCGGCTGGTGACGTAAGCTTGTCAGGCACCTTGTCATTGCCACTGAAAAAGGGGCTGAAGTTTCACGACACCGAATTCCACTACACCGGTGAAATCGACAATGTGCAAAGCGACAAACTTGTACCTGACTATTCGGTCAGCGCTGACCTTTTGAACCTGTCCGGCAATCAGACCGAGGTGAAGATCGACGGCTACGGCTTATTCGGCCAAGTGCCGATGCAGGTCGCGTGGCGTCAGCCCATTGGCGGAGACGGGCCTCAACGCAGCGAACTGACGGGCCAGATCGAACTGTCGCCTTTGCTGATGAACGAGCTGAAGGTGCCGCTGCCGCCGGGCATGCTGACTGGAAAAGGCACAGCGGATATCACCGTTGGAATCGGCGCGGATGAACCGGTCACACTCTCTGCGACTTCGGACCTCGCCGGGGTCGGGATGACGATTCCTGAACTTGGCTGGCGCAAAGGGACGGGGGCGACCGGAAAGATGACACTGGACGCCACGCTGGGTGAAAAGCCCAAGGTGGATGATCTGACGCTTGATGTCGCGGGGCTGCGCACTAAAGCCTCGATCTTCTTCCGGGACGGGGGTGCCTTTGACCGGATACGGTTCAGTTCGTTTGATCTGGGCAACTGGCTGGCGGTGCCGGCCGAACTGATCAACACCGGCGGACCTGTCCCCAATATCGTCGTTCAGGGCGGTGTCATGAATCTGGGTCGCGCAACCTTCGGCGAGGGGGGTGGCGGAGGAGGGTCAGGCCCCGGTCCAAGGATCGATGTTCTGTTGGACCGCCTGCAGGTGACCGAAGACATTGCACTGACCGGGTTCCGGGGCGCGTTTCAAACCACAGGCGGGGTGAACGGCACCTTTACGGCAAATGTAAACGGCGGCACGGCGGTCAGCGGTCAGGTGAGCCCGCGCGACAGCGGTAGCGCCGTGAACATAAAGTCGAAGGACGCAGGGGCCGTCCTGCGGTCAGCTGGCGTGATCACCCAGGCACGTGGCGGCAGTTTGGATCTGCAACTGGAACCGGTCAGCGCGCCGGGGAATTATGATGTGATCCTCAAGATATTAAACACACGCATTACCGACGCGCCGGCAATGGCCGCGCTGTTAGACGCGATCAGTCTTGTTGGACTTTTGGACGAGATGACCGGGCAGGGGATCTTTTTCTCGACTATCGACAGCCGCATGCGGATCACCCCGACCGAAATCAAAGTCCTCAGTGGAAGCGCCGTTGGCCCGTCCATCGGCTTGTCCTTTGACGGCACGATCGACACGGTTGCGGGCATGCTGAACCTGCGTGGCGCGATCTCTCCGATCTATCTGGTGAATGCAATCGGAAGTGTTTTCACAAAAAAAGGCGAGGGGGTCATCGGGTTCAACTACAGTCTGACCGGGCCGCTTACGAAGCCAAAGGTTTCCGTAAATCCGCTGTCTGGCCTTGCGCCACTGTTCCTACGCAATTTGCTGCGCGCACCGGCCCCGACTGTATCAGATGGTCCCAACGCGCTGCCGAGAAAGCCGGATGAGCCCAAAAAGACCTTTGGTTCTCCGCCCCGGGACAATTGACCCGGATGGGCTGTTGCTGATTCCGATGCGGAATTGTATGGCGCGGCTATGAAACTCAGCGATTTTGACTTCCATCTGCCCGAAGACCGGATTGCCACACGTCCCGCCAACCCGCGCTCATCCGCGCGCCTGTTGGTGGCCGAAGGTGACGCGATCTCGGATGCGCATGTTTTTGATCTAACCGAGTGGTTGCAGCCGGGTGACCGTTTGGTGCTGAACGACACGCGCGTAATCCCCGCGCGCCTGAACGGGCGGCGCCATCGCGACAGTGCGCAAGGACCGGTGTCTGCTGCAATCGAGGCGACTTTGCTGGACCCGCAGGCTGATGGCACATGGGCGGCCCTGATCAAACCGCTGAAGAAAGTGAAGCTGGGCGAAGACATTCAGTTCTCGGATCATCTGAGCGCCACGCTGGAGCGGGTTGAGGACGGGCAAGCCTATCTGCGGTTCAATCTGTCGGGCGACGATTTTGATGCTGCGTTGGAACAGGCCGGTGCAATGCCTCTGCCGCCCTACATCGCCGCCAAGCGGCCTGCGGATGAGCAGGACAAGACGGATTATCAGACAATCTGGGCCCGCAATTCCGGTGCAGTTGCCGCCCCGACGGCGTCGCTGCACTTTGATGAGGCGTTGATGCAGGCGCTGGGCGCGCGCGACGTCGTAGTCACTCATGTCACGCTGCATGTGGGCGCGGGCACCTTTCTGCCGGTCAAGGTCGAGGACGTGACGACCCACAAAATGCACGCCGAATGGGGCAGTGTCAGCGCCGCCGCCGCGCAAGAGATCCGAGAGACCAAAGCCGCAGGGGGCAGGGTCATCCCGGTGGGCACTACCGCGCTGCGTCTGATCGAAAGTGCCAGCCGGCCGGGCCAGATCGAACCATGGGAAGGTGAGACCGATATCTTCATATATCCCGGTTTCGAATTTCATGTGACCGACGCCTTGATGACCAATTTCCACCTGCCGAAATCCACCTTGTTGATGCTGGTGTCGGCCCTGATGGGGCAGGAGCGAATGCGGAAGGTGTACGCGCATGCGATTGAACAGAAATACCGGTTCTTCTCTTACGGGGATGCGTCGCTTTTGATCCCGTAAGGGACGTGTTGTCGGGATCGAATCCTTTCAATGTCGTAGACAAGCATGACCAAAGCCGTTTTTGATTGCAAAACGGTGTCACAGTCTTGGTCGGAATTTTTCGGAGGCCCCAATGATTCAGGTCCTTTCCAGCGCATGGGCGCTATTGCTTGGTATGGGCCTGTTGATGGTCGGAAACGGCCTACAGGGTACGATCCTGGGTGTCCGGGGCGAGATCGAGGGGTTTTCGACCCTTCAGATGTCATTCGTCATGTCAGCCTATTTCGTTGGTTTCCTGGGTGGATCACGACTTGCACCCGAAATGATCCGACGTGTCGGACATGTGCGGGTCTTCGCGGCACTGGCATCGTTCATTTCTGCCGTGATGATCATGTATCCGTTGATGACCGACCCGGTTATCTGGATTCTGGGCCGTGTCGTGATCGGGTTCTGTTTTTCCGGAGTGTACGTCACTGCGGAAAGCTGGCTCAACAATGCTGCCAGCAACGAAAATCGCGGCCAAGCGCTGTCTCTTTACATGATCTTCCAGATGACAGGCATCATCAGCGCTCAAGGTTTGGTTCTTTTGGGCGACCCGGCCGGGTTCGATACCTTTGTAATCGCCTCCATACTGGTTTCGGTCTCTTTTGCGCCAATTCTGCTGTCGATTTCGCCGACACCAGCTTTTGACACAACCAAACCAATGACACTGCGCGAATTGTTCGGTTATTCGCCATTGGGCTGTGTTGGTATGTTTCTTCTGGGGGGCGTGTTCTCTGCGCAGTTTGGGATGGCGTCGGTATACGGTGCCCGCGCCGGTCTGACACTGGTCGAGATTTCGACTTTTATTGCCGCATTCTATATTGGCGCTCTGGTTTTGCAGTATCCATTGGGATGGATGTCCGACCGCATGGATCGCCGTTTCCTGATCATGCTTGTTGCAGGGGTCGGCAGCTGCGCGGCAGTTGTGGGCTTGGTGTTCGGTGTGACGTTTCCAATCCTGCTGGGCGCGGCCTTTGTGATCGGCGGTATGTCGAACCCTCTGTATTCACTGCTGATTGCGCACGCGAATGACTTTCTGGAACACGAAGACATGGCCGCGGCGTCAGGTGGTCTTTTGTTCATCAACGGCATGGGCGCCATTGCGGGTCCGTTGATTACCGGTTGGCTCATGGGGGATGCGGTCTTTGGGCCTCCGGGCTTTTTCCTTTTCATCGCAGTCCTGTTGGTCGTTATGGCGGGCTATGCGCTCTACCGTATGACCCAGCGCGCGGCGATCCCGGTCGACGAAACAGGCACCATGTCGCCGCTCTATCCAACGGCGTCTCCGGTTGTGATGGAATTGGCACAGGAGGTGGCCATTGAGGCCGCAGAAGCCGAGCAGGAAACGCAAGATGTTGCCTAGAACACGAATTTATGTCGCAAGTGTTGCAATAATTTACTGTTACAATTCTGTAAAACACACTTAAATGAATTTAAGTCCCTTGGGGGGGAAACACGACGGAGTTAAGGGCATGGCAAGTCCTGAAGATGTATTGAGTTTTTGGTTAGATGAGGTTGGTCCCAAGGGTTGGTATCTGCAGGATGACGCATTGGATGCAGAAATTCGCGAAAGGTTCCTGACCACATGGGAGGCTGCGAGTGAAGGCAAGTTCTCTCTCTGGCTGACCTATCCCAGCGGTGCATTGGCGTACATCATCCTTATGGATCAGTTTCCACGCAACATGTTCCGAGGAAGCGCTGAGGCCTTCGCCTCAGACCGCGCGGCGTTGTCAGCAGCGAAATGTGCGGTGGATAAAGGGTGGGATATGAAGATCGACGAACCGGCCCGCCAGTTCTTTTATCTTCCATTGATGCATTCGGAAAACCTGTGTGACCAGGAACGCTGTGTGCGCCTGATGTGTCAAAACATGACCGATGGCGACGACGGCAACCTGTTGCACGCAAGGGCGCATCGCGAAGTGATCCGCAAGTTCGGTCGGTTCCCATACCGCAACGACGCTCTCTCGCGCCCAATGACCGAGCACGAGGCCGCCTATGTCGACATGGGCGGATATGGCGCGACCGTGCGCGAGCTGCAGACAGCCGGCTAGGACGCCGGCTCGCAGCCTCGGATTGCAATGATCCGGTCGGCGACAATGTCGGCCGAATTTTCAATTGCAGTGTTAATTAACTGGTCCGGGGCTTCGGTCAACTCGGCTATTCTCGCCTGCGCAGCTTGCAGGTTATTCTCTAAATCATTCAGCTTTTCCAAAGCTTCAGACAGTTTTCGGGCGGTGGCACTATCGGCTGCTGTTCCGCTAAGCTGAAGGGATGACAGGTCGCTGCGCAATGCCGTCAGTTCACCGCGTATCCCTTGAACGTCTTCCTTCAGGGGCGCTACGATCTGGACCTTCTCGGCAAACTTGACGGTAATGTCGTCGACTGTAGAAGCCAGCTTCCATCCCAGAAACAGGCATAGTGCAATCAGGATAAGCGTTGCATTCAGCACGGCGAGCAACAGATCTTTAAGCGTTTTGGCCATGGTAAGCCTTTCGAATGACTTGGGTTTCACAAAGTCCGGACAGGCCCGGTGCGTATCTTCTAGCCATAGGTTCACGCGCGGTATAGGCTGAAAACAGCGCATACCGCGCCAGTTTACCCTGCGTCTGTTTTGTCGCGGGAGCAATATGTTGATGCATTCAGGAAATTAGTTTAATGGTAAACTAATTTCTGAATCGACCTGCGCCGAGAGGGAAACATGGCAGCACAATCTTTTGATCTGATCGTAATTGGCGCCGGTCCCGGCGGCTATGTGGCCGCTATCCGTGCCGCGCAACTGGGCCTGAAAACTGCCGTGGTCGAACGCGAACATTTAGGCGGTATCTGTCTGAACTGGGGCTGTATCCCGACCAAGGCGCTGCTGCGAACCTCCGAAGTGTTCCATCTGATGGAGCGCGCCAAGGATTTTGGCCTGAGCGCTGACAAAATTGGTTTTGATCTGGATGCGGTCGTCAAGCGTTCACGCGGCGTTGCGGCGCAGCTGTCGGGTGGCATTGGCCATCTGTTGAAAAAGAACAAAGTGACCGTTTTCATGGGTGCGGCCACGATCCCTGCTAAAGGCAAGGTCACAGTCAAAACCGACAAGGGCACCGAGGAACTGACCGCCAAGAACATCGTTCTGGCCACCGGTGCGCGGGCGCGGGAACTGCCCGGATTGGAAGCGGATGGCGATCTGGTCTGGACCTACAAGCACGCGCTCCAGCCGCCGCGGATGCCAAAAAAGCTGTTGGTGATCGGGTCCGGCGCAATTGGGATCGAATTCGCCAGCTTCTATAATACGTTGGGCGCGGATACGACGGTTGTCGAGGTCATGGACCGGGTCCTGCCGGTCGAGGACGCCGAAATCAGCGCGCTGGCCAAGAAAGCCTTTACCAAACAGGGCATGACCATCATGGAAAAGGCGATGGTCAAGCAACTGGACCGCGCCAAGGGTAAGGTCACCGCGCATATTGAGGTTATGGGCAAGGTTGAAAAGCACGACTTTGACACAGTGATCTCGGCAGTCGGGATTGTCGGTAACGTTGAAAATCTTGGGCTCGAGGCCTTGGGCGTCAAGATTGACCGTACCCATGTCGTCACGGATGAATTCTGCCGCACAGGTGTTGATGGCCTTTATGCCATCGGTGATATCGCAGGCGCACCCTGGCTGGCGCATAAAGCCAGCCATGAAGGTGTTATGGTTGCGGAGTTGATTGCCGGTAAACACGCTCATCCGGTGAAACCCGAAAGCATCGCCGGCTGCACTTACTGCCAACCGCAGGTCGCATCGGTGGGGTACACCGAAGCCAAGGCGAAAGAGCTTGGCTATGACATCAAGGTCGGCAAGTTCCCGTTCATTGGCAACGGCAAAGCCATTGCGTTGGGTGAACCCGAGGGCCTGATCAAAACGATTTTCGACGCCAAGACTGGTGAACTACTGGGCGCGCACATGATCGGCGCGGAAGTTACTGAGTTGATTCAGGGCTACGTAGTGGGACGGCAATTGGAGAGCACCGAGGAAGACCTGATGAACACTGTCTTCCCACACCCGACTCTGTCGGAAATGATGCATGAAAGCGTGTTGGATGCCTACGGGCGCGTGATCCACATGTAAGGATGGGGGCTCTGCCCCTGCCGCCCGTCTCCCCCGGGGATATTTTAGCCAGATGAAGTAAGGATCTTTCCTTCATCTGGCTTTTTAATTTCCCGGAGCGCGAGGCAGAGCCACGCAAATATCTTATTTATTCAATGCGTCCAGTATGCGCGCCCACGAACGAATGCCCTTGTGGAAACTTTTCACGTCATACTTTTCGTTCGGTGAGTGGATGGCATCGTCGTCATTGGCGTAGCCGACGAGCATCGAGTCCAGTCCGAGAACCGAATCAAAATAGCCAACCACCGGGATCGAACCGCCCATGCCGGTAAAGACAGCTTCGCGGTTCCACTCATCTGATAACGCGCCGCGCGCGGCCTCGAATTCGGGGCGATCTAGGTTCATCACCGATGCCGGAGCCCCTTCGAGATCGTTGTCCCAGACAACTTTCGCGTCGGGCGACAGGCGATCTTCGACATGTTTGCGGACTTTGTCGCGCAGGGCATCGGGGTCCATGTCGCCGACCAGCCGGCAGGTGATCTTGCAGTGCGCTTCGGACGGGATCACGGTTTTCGATCCTGCACCGTTATAGCCGCCCCACAAGCCGTTCACTTCCAGCGTTGGACGTGCCCATTGCTGTTCCAGTGTGGAATAGCCCTTTTCTCCATGCGGTTGCGAGTAACCGACAGAACTCAGGTATTCCGCCTCATCAAAACCGCAATTTTCCCATTGGCGGAGCTGCTCTACGGGCACTTCGTGTACACCTTCGTAAAACCCGTCAACGGCCACGCGACCGGTTTCGTCGTCGTAGAACGAGGCGACGATCTTCGACAACTCACGCAGCGGGTTCAGGCCCGGGCCGCCGTAGTGACCGGAATGCAGATCGATGCGGGGACCAATGATGGTGAATTCATCCTTGAGCATACCGCGCAATTGCGAGGCGATGGAGGGCACGCCACGCGAGACCATCGAGGTGTCGCAGACCAGTGCTAGATCGGCTTTCAACTCTTCCTTGTTGGCTTCCAGGAACGGAACCAGCGAAGGCGAGCCGGATTCTTCTTCGCCTTCGAAGAAAAACGTGATGCGGCAGGGCAGAGTGCCGTGGATCGCCTTCCATGCGCGGCAGGCCTCAACAAAGGTCATCAACTGGCCTTTGTCATCCGACGAGCCTCGGCCGCGGATAACTTGACCGTTTTCAGTCTCTTCCAACGCTGGATCAAACGGGGGGCGGTTCCAAAGCTCTAATGGATCAACGGGTTGGACGTCGTAGTGACCGTAGAACAGAACATGCGGTCCGTCGCTGTCCTCGCCTACATGACCTACAACCATAGGGTGGCCCGGCGTTTCGCGCTTTTCGGCTGCAATGCCAATACTTTGCAGGTCGGCGACCAGCCAGTCAGCGGCCTGGTCGACCTGCTCTTTGTATGCGGGGTCGGTCGAGATCGACGGGATGCGCAGAAACTCCATCAAACGGTCGATGGAAGTGGTCAGATCGGAATCGATCTTGCTCAGAACAGCGTCTAGCGACATGAGCTTCTCCTGAATGGCGTGAACTGCTGCGGAACCTATCAGCACCGGCGGCGCCGTCCAGTGCGTATCGGCAGGATTTGCAGTATACTGTCGGAAACAGAATGTGTGGCAGGGTTATCGCCTGCGTCGTTTCCTCGCGTCTTATGGCCGTAACTTTACTTGTCGGGGGGCGTGAACAGGGATAATTGATACAGATCAATGCTGCGACTCCTGCAATGCCACTAGGCAAGGTACTCAAGGGGAAGCAAACCGCGGGGACGGCTTGATCCGTCATTCGGGGAAATAACGGGTTCGACAAACAGCACGTCTATGTCGGGCACAGAAGGAGAAACTGGTGGACTATACTGCTCAGCTCGATTCAGCGATTGCCAGGCTGCATGACGAAGGCCGTTATCGGACCTTTATTGATATCGAACGCCAGAAGGGTCATTTCCCGCATGCTGTACGGACGCGTCCGGACGGCTCGCAGCAGAATATCACCGTGTGGTGTGGAAACGACTATTTGGGTATGGGCCAGAACCCGGTTGTTCTGAATGCAATGCATGATGCGGTTGATGCTGCTGGTGCGGGTTCGGGCGGAACGCGTAACATCTCGGGTACCACGGTCTATCACAAGCAGCTTGAGGCTGAGCTGGCCGATCTGCACGGCAAAGAGGCAGCGTTGCTGTTCACCAGCGCCTATATCGCGAATGACGCGACGCTCAGCACTTTGCCGAAACTATTCCCCGGTCTGATCATTTATTCCGATGCACTGAACCATGCTTCAATGATCGAAGGCGTGCGCCGCAATGGCGGCGACAAGCGTATCTTCCGCCACAACGATGTCGCGCATCTGCGCGAACTGCTTGAGGCCGACGATCCTGCGACACCCAAACTGATCGCTTTCGAGTCGGTCTATTCGATGGACGGCGATTTCGGCCCGATCGAAGAGATCTGCGACCTGGCAGATGAATTTGGCGCGCTGACCTATATCGACGAGGTGCACGCGGTTGGCATGTACGGTCCCCGTGGTGGTGGCGTGACCGAACGTGATCGCTTGGCGCATCGCATCGACATCATCAACGGAACATTGGCCAAGGCTTATGGCGTGATGGGGGGCTATATCGCCGCCAGTGAGAAAATGTGTGACGCTGTGCGTTCTTACGCGCCGGGCTTCATCTTCACGACGTCGCTTCCGCCGGCCGTTGCCGCCGGTGCTGCCGCTTCGGTGGCATATCTGAAAGGTGCGTCAGAGTTGCGAGAGCAGCATCAGACACAGGCCAAGGTGCTTAAGCTACGCCTGAAAGGAATGGGCCTGCCGTTAATCGATCATGGCAGCCACATCGTACCTGTGATCGTCGGCAACCCGGTGCACACCAAAATCCTGAGTGACAGACTGCTGGATGACCATGGAATTTACGTCCAGCCGATCAACTTCCCGACCGTGCCGCGCGGCACGGAACGCCTGCGTTTTACCCCGTCACCGATCCACGGACCGGGTGAAATGAACCGATTGATCCATGCGATGGACGAACTTTGGTCACATTGTGCGCTAAATCGCGCCGAACTTGCAGGTTAACCTCACGCCAAAGTGTGCAATGCGTTTGTCGCGTGTTAAGCTTACGCTAACAAAAGAGACGCACGAATCGTTACGTAGGCGATTCGCCGTTGGCGTGTAACACGCGCAAGGCAGAATGGGGCAGCAGGGATGATTGGGCGCAGATCACAGCGCGATTCCGAAGAAAACACGGACGTCAGG
The DNA here is from genome assembly GCF_059610905.1 of Ruegeria sp. CDSC002. Taxonomy (NCBI): domain Bacteria; kingdom Pseudomonadati; phylum Pseudomonadota; class Alphaproteobacteria; order Rhodobacterales; family Roseobacteraceae; genus Ruegeria; species Ruegeria sp. CDSC002. Next base: position 62,127 of record NZ_JBXWOM010000006.1, on the reverse strand, counting down.
CCGAAGGGCTTTGACGACTATGAGGTACGGCTTGGCGACAGGATGCGCGGCGAACGCGCGACCATGGGTAAGTCTCTTCTGGATGTTCAGCGCGAACTGCGGATCAAAGCCAACTACATAGCTGCAATCGAAGACGCTGATCCCGATGCGTTTGACACACCCGGCTTCATCGCCGGGTATGTGCGTTCTTATGCGCGTTATCTGGGTATGAACCCGGATGATACCTTTGCCACGTTCTGCGCCGAAAGCGGTTTCGAAGTGGCCCATGGTATGTCAGCCGAGGCTTCGGTTGTTCGTAAACCATCCGGCGGGTTGCCCGCGCGGGGTCCGATGGGGCGCGATCCGTTCATCTCGCCGAATACACCTTACATCCCAGGCAGGGAATCTCTGGTCAGCCAGATTGAGCCCCGTGCTATTGGCTCGTCTCTGGTCCTGCTGGCGGTGATTGGTGGCATTGGCTATGGCGGTTGGGCGGTTCTGAACAAAATCCAACAGGTTCAGGTGAGCCCGGTTGAGCAGGCCCCGGTGGTTCTGTCCGATCTCGACCCGTTGGATGCAGCCCGCGCTCCGTTAGAACTTGCCGAAGCAGCAGAATCCACAGCACCGACCCCCGAAGCGCTGGATCGTCTTTATCGCCCACAGGCGCTGGATGTTCCGGTTCTTGTGGCACGTGACGCGCCGATTGCCACATTGGACCCTCGCACAGTCGGAACGTTCCGCCCGCCAGAGGCGCCCCGGATCGAAGTGGCCGAAGTGCACACAGTTGAACGCCTCGCATTGCCGCAGGTTGTTGAACAGGTTGATACCGCACTGAAAATCGTGGCCGTTGCGCCATCGTGGATGCGTATTCGCGCCGCCGATGGAAGCGTTCTGTTTGAAGGCACATTGGGTACGGTCGAGCAGGGCAATACATTCGAAATTCCGCTGACCGAAGAACCACCGCAACTGCGCGCAGGGGCTTCGGGTTCCGTTTATTTCTCGATGAATGGTGAACATTTCGGACCTGTTGGCGCGCCGGGCACGGTGACCAAAGGTGTTCTGCTGTCTAAGGACGCGGTTGCCGAGCGCTATGAGATCGCCGATCTGGAATCCGAACAGAACAGCGCCCTCAAACAATTGGTGGCCGAACTTCAGGCGGAAGTACCTGAAACGCCGGCTGAGTGATCTGGCCATTGCGGTGGCCGGGTAGGCGGACTATTTAAAGACGCAACTCAGGCAGCTTTGGACCCGTCCTCATGTCCCTTAATCACGTCCGCCCGTGGCGCAATATCTACCGCCGCAAATCCCGCCAGATCATGGTTGGAAATGTTCCGGTCGGGGGCGACGCACCCATTGCTGTCCAGACGATGACGAACACCCTGACAACGGATGTTGCCGGGACCATTGCGCAGGTTCAGGCCGCAGCAGAGGCGGGTGCCGATATCGTGCGGATTTCCGTCCCTGATGAGGCGTCATCGAAAGCACTAAAAGAGATCGTGCGCGAAAGCCCGGTTCCTATCGTGGCCGACATCCACTTTCACTATCGGCGCGGTATCGAAGCTGCCGAAGCGGGTGCCGCATGCCTGCGCATCAACCCGGGCAATATCGGCGATGAAAAGCGTGTGAAAGAGGTTATCAAGGCCGCGCAGGACCATAATTGCTCGATCCGCATCGGGGTGAACGCCGGTAGTCTGGAAAAGCACCTGCTTGAGAAATATGGCGAACCATGCCCCGAGGCGATGGTCGAAAGCGGGTTGGAGCATATTCGTATGCTGCAGGACAACGACTTTCACGAATTCAAGATAAGCGTGAAGGCCAGCGACGTCTTCCTGTCGGCCGCGGCCTATCAGGGCATTGCCGAGGCCACGGACGCGCCGATCCACTTAGGCATCACCGAGGCTGGCGGACTGGTGTCAGGCACCATCAAATCGGCCATCGGGCTGGGTAATCTGCTGTGGATGGGTATTGGCGACACGATCCGTGTCAGCTTGTCCGCTGACCCGGTCGAAGAAGTAAAAGTGGGCTTTGAGATCCTGAAATCTCTGGGCCTGCGCCATCGCGGCGTGAACATCATCTCGTGCCCCTCCTGCGCGCGGCAGGGGTTCGACGTGATCAAAACGGTCGAGGCGCTGGAACAGCGTTTGGAACACATAAAAACACCGATGAGCCTGTCGATCATCGGCTGCGTAGTGAACGGACCGGGTGAGGCGCTGATGACCGATGTCGGTTTCACCGGAGGTGGCGCTGGATCGGGTATGGTTTATCTGGCAGGCAAGGCCAGCCACAAGATGTCGAACGACCAGATGATTGATCACATTGTTGATGAGGTCGAAAAGAAGGCCGCTGAACTGGATGCCGTGGCTGAGGCGGCGGAATAGTTAATGTCACTGACCCTCGGGTCAATTCAGACGGCGGGCATTTGTTGCGTTGCGCAGTGAATACCGCCACCAAATTCGCCTAAAATATCAACGTTTAGTGCCACAACTTCGCGCCCCGGGTAATGCCGGGACAAGGCGTCGCGCGCGATGGTGTCGGTTTCTTTGTCACCAAATTGGGCCATGATGACCGCGCCATTGCAAACATAGTAGTTTGCATAGGACGCTACGAACTCTGGATCTTTGATCCGTCTTCTGATCGGTTCCGGAATGACGTCTACTTGTAAGCCTTCCGCGACCAATCGGTCATGGGTGTCCAACGCCGCAAGGTGGAAGGGGTCCTGAAAATCAGGTTCGTCCGGAAGGTTGACCAGAACACGACCCGGTCCAGTAAAGCGTGCCAGACTGTCGATATGGTAGTCGGTGATGTCTTCGCCCCAAACACCCTCGGACCAAATCATGCGGTTTGCTCCGTAGGCAGCCAAAAGTTTGGCTTCGATCTCGTTGCGAGACTGGCCTGGGTTGCGATTGTCATTCACCCATGAGCTTTCATGTGCAATGAGCAGGCCGTGCCCGTCTTGCTCAACACCTCCACCTTCACCGTTCAGGCCGGAAGGAAGAAGCGGCAAGCCCAGTCGTTCGGCAACGCGACCAGCGACACGAGCATCCTGTTTATGTGCTTGCTTCTCACCCCAGCCATTGAACTGGATTTTGCGGATCGCCATGTCACCGGCGTCAGAAATCAAAAAGATCGGTCCGGAATCCCGGCACCAAAGGTCTTCGGTTGGGACGTCCCACAATTCAACTTCCGTTGAAAGTTTTTCACGCGCTGCCGAATGCTGTTCGGCGGCAGCCAGCATCGTCACCGGTTCAAATGGCGATATCGCATTGGCAATATCGGCGATCGTTTGCTGCACCAGATCACGCAAGTGGGCATCTGGATACACATTGCGGCTTACCGGCCACTGCATGAAAGTGCGTTGGTGTCGCGTTTCTTCCGCCGGAACAAAATAGCCCAAACCAGCTTGGGCAAAAGGTTGCTGTGTGACACTCATTAACCCAATCGCCCCGCCGGACAGCAGAACTTCCCTACGCTTCATTGTGAAAACCCCAATAGGCTGTTGGGTGAAGAGCACCTCAGCGAGAGGTGCTCATTGTTCATCAACCCTGTTCTGCGCGCACACCGTCCGCAATCTGCTTCATCTGATCCGCTGGCAGGAACCCACGCAGCATCTCGGTGCCCAGAACAAATGAAGGTGTTCCCGAAATCTGCATACGCTGCGCCAGCGCACGGGTCTGACCGATTTCATCCGTAACCTGCTCGCTGTCCATGGCCGCAATGATCGCATCGCTGTCCAGGCCGAGGCCATCCGAGATCCGGCGCAGGGAGACTTCGGAAGGCTCTCCGCCGAATTCCATCAGCGCGTCATGGACCTGTTTGTAGGCGTCAGCGCCAGCCACATGTTTGGTTGCGACCGCAAAGCGCGAAGACAGGACCGAGGCGTCGCCCAAGATCGGGAATTCCTTGATCACAAGGCGGATGTTGCCATCTTCGGCCAACAGGCTCGCGACTTCGGGCACGGCGCGGCGACAGTAGCCGCAGCGGTAATCCATGAATTCGACCAGAGTGATGTCGCCATCCGGGTTGCCGCCAACCCAGCTATAGCCGTCGTTGAACAGCTCGTCCGCATTGGCGGCGACCAGTTCCTTGTCAGCAGAAGCTTCGGCAGCAGCGTTGCGCTGTTCAAGAATGTTGATCGCTTCGATGATCACTTCGGGGTTTTCCAGAAGGTACTCGCGCACCTGCACACCGAACTGCTCGCGTTCGGCATCGCTCATGGTGCTCAGGTCTAGGGCCTGCGCGGGGCCGGTGATCAGGGAAAGCCCCAGAAGGGCGGGTGCAGCATGTCTGAGGATCATTTCCGGTTCCTTTTCTTTTTCTTCGCTCGTTCCGAGGCAATCAACACATCCTGTGCCCGTTGCCAACCAGGTGAACCTTCGGGCAATTGCCCGACGGCGCGTTTTGCGTGAATGCCTGCATCGACCAGGCGGCCTTGCAGGGCATAGCGTTCTGCGGTCACGGCCGAGGCCATGCCGTTATTTCCGACCTTGGCATAAGCCATTCCAAGATCCTGCATCAGTCGTGCATTGCGATAGTCCCGCGCGCGCGCCTTTTCAAGCATCTTCAGGGCGTCGGCCGTCTGCCCATCTGCCAGCAAGGCGCGCCCGTACCCCGCCAGAATCAATGGATCATTCGGAGACATCTCAACCGCCTGTCCATAAGCTTTAATTGCGTCGGGCAATTTTCTGTTTTCCAGCAGAATCTGCCCTTTTAGTTCATAAAAGAACGGATCATCGGGCCGGATTTCCAGCGCGCCGTCGATCGCTGTCCTTGCGCGCGCCAGATCGCGGTTCTGATGGTGGGCGGCAGCTTCGCGCATCAGGCGTATGTCCTGCGCGCTTTCCTCTTTTAACCGGCGTAAGGTCCAGCCCGGCGAACGCAGGAAGGCCGATAGCTTGCCCTTGACCCGCGCGAACCAGTAGTCGGCGTTGGGGTTTGGTGACGCATGATCGCTGAACTCGCCCACAAACGCCTCAGCGGCGCGCAGCCGTTCGCGGCTGGTGGGATGGGATCGCATATAGGGGTCTTGGTTGGCGGTGTTCAGCAACTCCTGACCTGCAAACTTTTGGTGAAGGGCAACCATCCCGTTGGGTGAGATCCCCGCCGCGCGCAGGTAGCTGGCCGAACTGCGGTCGGCCGATGCCTCTTCTGCCCGTGTGTGCCCAAGAAAACTGCGCAGGGCAGACGCGGATGTGCCAGCGGCGATTCCCGCTGCGGCCTCGCCACCACCTGCGGCTGCGGCGATTAGGGCCAGCGCAGTGCCCAGCTGGGCTTTGCGCTGTGCGGCGCGCATGTTTTCAACCCGTCTGGCCAGATGGCCGTTGGCGATATGAGCCGCCTCATGCGCGATCACGGCTTGCAGCATCTCGGGGCTTTCGACGGTCAGGATTAGCCCGTAATTTACGTATATTGCGTTGTAATCAATGACAAATGCGTTGAACGTGCTGTCATTGACGACCAGAATTTTCACCCGATTGGTGTTTAGCCCGGCGGCCCGCAGAATGGGAAAGGCCAATTCGCGCAACCCGTGCTCGATATCGGGGTCGCGGATCAGGCTTTGAGCGCTGGACTGAAACGCACTGCTCAACCATGTCACTGCAATCAGCAACAGGGCCGGGATTGACGCCAGCTTGGATAAGCGTTCAAAAGCCATGGCTGCAACATGGGAGATGGGCATGAGAAACTCAACCCGATCCGGGGTCGATCCCTTCATCGTGATGGATGTGATGGAGGCCGCGCGCCGCGCTGAAGAGGCCGGGCGGCACATCATTCATATGGAGGTCGGCCAGCCGGGAACGGGCGCGCCCAAAGGGGCCGTTCAGGCCCTGGCCAGAGAAATGGATCAAGGCCCGCTGGGCTATACCGTGGCTTTGGGTCTGCCCGCGCTGCGGCAAAGGATCGCAAGCCTGTACGGTGAGTGGTATAACGTCGATCTCAACCCCGACCGCGTCGTGATTACACCAGGGTCGTCCGGCGGGTTTCTGCTGGCTTTCACTGCCTTGTTTGATAGCGGCGACCGCGTAGGTATCGGCGCGCCGGGCTATCCCTCTTACCGGCAAATTCTGAAAGCGTTAGGTCTGGTCCCTGTCGATCTGCCCACCGCACCCGAAAACCGGCTGCAACCCGTGCCATCCGATTTCGCAGGGCTCGACCTGCAGGGCCTGATGGTTGCGTCGCCTGCGAACCCCACGGGCACGATGCTGGATCACAGAGCCATGGGCGCGCTTATTGACGCCGCTCAAGGGCAGGGCGCTTCGTTCATCAGTGATGAGATTTACCATGGGCTGGAATATGAGGCCAAAGCCGTCACCGCGCTGGAGCTGACGGATGACTGCTATGTGATCAACTCGTTTTCCAAGTATTTCTCGATGACCGGCTGGCGCGTTGGCTGGATGGTGGTTCCCGAAGATCAGGTGAGGGTGGTTGAGCGGATCGCTCAGAACATGTTCATCTGTGCGCCGCACGCCAGCCAAGTGGCTGCGCTGGCGGCAATGGACTGCAACGATGAATTGCAGGCCAATCTGGATGTTTATCGCCGCAACCGCCAATTGATGCTGGACGGGCTGCCCAAGGCCGGTTTCACCAATATCGCGCCGCCAGATGGGGCGTTTTATGTCTACGCCGACGTCTCGGACCTGACCGACGACAGCCGGGCCTTTGCGGCCGAGGTGTTAGAAAAGGCGGGGGTAGCCGTCACGCCGGGGCTGGATTTCGACCCGCTGCGCGGTCATACAACGCTGCGGTTTTCATACGCGCGATCGACGGCGGACATCGAAGAGGGTCTGCAGCGCCTGCACCGCTTTATGGCGGATCGCGGTGCGATCACGGAACAGGCCTGAGCCGTTCACAACGGGCCCCGGATGCGATAGAGTGCCAGACAAACGATCTCGGGAAAACTTGAGGCCATGAGCAGGATCATTTACGCCATTGCGCTGTTTTGGGTGCTGTCGACTGCCGCCGTCGCGCATGACTTCAGCGCGCTTGCGCGCGTGTTGCCGGATGACAGTCGCATTGTGGACGAAGGTCGCGCAGGGGTGAGGGTCGATCTGGGCCTCAGCCAGGGCGTGCCTTACCGCGTGTTCACATTGCAAGATCCCTACCGCATGGTGCTTGATTTTCAAGAGGTTGACTGGACAGGACTTGACCGCGAAGCGCTTCTGCAAACCGATCGTATCAGCGGTGTTCAGTTCGGCGCGTATGTTCCCGGGTGGTCTCGGATGGTTCTGGAGCTTGGCGCGCCTTTGGCCGTCGACCGCGCCGAAATGAAAATTGATCAAACGGGTGGAGGCGCGCAACTGTCGCTGCTTCTGCAAGGAACCGATTTCGATTCATTCGCCGCTGGCGCAGGCGCACCCCGTCAACAAGGTTGGGATTTGCCCGAACCCGCGGTGACAGCGATTCAGTCGCGCCAGGGCGGGGCAGGCGCGTTGCGGGTCATGCTTGACCCCGGCCATGGCGGTATTGACCCGGGGGCCGAGGCCGACGGATTGGACGAAAAGACCCTGATGCTGACCTTCGCGCGCGAGCTTCGCGAGCATTTATTGCGGACCGGAGGGTTCGAAGTGGTGATGACGCGGGTTGATGACCAATTCGTCTCGCTCGAACGGCGCATCGCGTTGGCGCATCGGGCCGGTGCCGATGTGTTTATCTCATTGCATGCGGATATCCTGTCCGAAGGGCGGGCGCATGGGGCCGCAGTTTATACTTTGTCGGACGAAGCATCTGATGTGGCCAGTGACAAGCTGGCCGAGCGTCATGACCGGGGTGACCTGATCTCGGGGATCGATCTAAGCGGTGCGGATGACCAGGTGGCCGATATTCTGCTGGATATCGCGCGGCAGGAAACCAAGCCCCGAACTGATGCGCTGGCCCGTGCGCTGGCGGATGGCATGACACAACAGGGCGGCCCGATGAACAGCAGGCCGATCCGCACGGCGTCCTTCTCGGTTCTCAAGGCAGCGGATATTCCTTCGGTTTTGGTCGAGCTTGGGTTTCTATCCAGTCCCCGGGACCTGCAGAATATCAGAAACCCGGAATGGCGCGTTGGAATGGCGCAGGGCATTGTCGATGGTCTTAAGAAATGGCGGCAGGACGACCTGATCAAAAGATCCCTGATTGGTCAGTGACCCTGCGACGTAAACCGGCTATTATTGGCCATCGTGTTTTGACCCTGCGCCGGGCCATCACTATATAGGCGTCACCGCGAGTAAAAGGCAGTAACGTGATCCGTTTCATTCTTTCGATTTTCGGGGCGATCTTCAGCCTCGTGACATTGGGTATCTTCATGGCCGCGCTGGTCGTCGGCGCGATCTTCTGGATGTATGGGCGCGACCTGCCCAGCCATGAATCGTTGGCGCAGTACAAACCGCCCACGATCAGCCGAATCTATTCGGGCGAAGGCCAGTTGATCGACGAGTTCGCGCAGGAACGTCGTCTGTTCACACCGTCCGAAGAGATTCCCGATCTGGTGAAGCAGGCGTTTATCTCGGCAGAGGACAAGAATTTCTACACCCACCAGGGTTACGATCCGCGCGGTATCATTGCCGCTGGTGTTGAGGCGGTGAAGTCCAAGGGTGAAACCGTTCGCGGTGCATCGACTATTACACAGCAGGTAATGAAGAATTTCCTGCTGTCCGGCGACCGCCGCGCCGAGCGGAAAATCAAGGAAATCATCCTCGCCACCCGGCTTGAGGATACGCTGGACAAGGAACAGATCCTCGAACTTTACATGAACGAGATCTTTCTGGGTCAGAACTCCTATGGTGTGACCGCCGCCGCACAGACCTATTTCAACAAGACCCTGCAAGAGCTGGAGCCGCATGAGGCCGCGACATTGGCCGCGATGCCGAAGGCGCCGTCGGACTATCATCCGGTTCGGCAAAAAGAGCGTCTGCTTGCACGTCGGGACTATGTTTTGCGCGAGATGAACCAGAATGGGTATATCGATCAGGCGACCTATGAGGTCGAAGTCGAAATGCCCCTCCGCTCGGTCCAGAATGGCGATTTCGAGAGTTTCCGCACCGCGCTGCCGCCGCGTGACTATTTCACCGACGAAATCCGCCGCCAGCTGAGCGACGATTTCGGCGAGGGTGAGTTCTTTACCGGCGGCTTTGCTGTCCGCGCCTCAGTTGACGAGGAAATGCAGCTTGAGGCTGCCAAGGCCCTGCGCACCGCGCTGCAAAAATACGACCGCTCGCGCGGGAAATGGCGCGGGACGGGTGAGGTTATTGCGGAAGAAAAACTGACCGACGAATCTCAGTGGCGCGAAGCGTTGGCCATCATAGAAATCCCCCGTGACGTTGTGCTTCCGACGCAGTGGTATCCGGCTGTTGTGATGAACGTGGGTGAACAGCAATTGGCCGTGGGGATCGAGGACGGCCCGGCTGACGGCATCATCCCACGTTCCGATATCAAATGGATGCAAGGTGATTTCGCGGCGAACTTCAAACGTGGCGACGTCATTCTGGTTATGGCCGGGGAAGAAGGCCAGTGGTCTGCACGTCAGGTGCCTGAAGTGCAGGGTGGCTTTGTTGCGATGGACGTGAACTCGGGCCGTGTTCTGGCGATGCAGGGTGGGTTCTCGTATCAGGATTCGGTGTTCAACCGCGCCACGCAGGCACAGCGCCAACCGGGTTCCAGCTTCAAACCTTTCGTCTACGCGGCTGCGCTGGACAGTGGTTATAGCCCCGCAACTATCGTTGTGGATGCCCCGATTGAGGTGAACACGCCCCAAGGTCTGTGGCGGCCCAAGAACTCGTCGAACAAATTCTACGGCCCAACGCCGCTGCGCACGGGGATCGAACAGTCACGGAACCTGATGACCATTCGTCTGGCGCAAGAGGTGACTATGCCTGTTGTCGCTGGCTACGCGGAACGGTTTGGTGTCTATGACCGTATGGGTGCGTTCCTGGCGAACTCGCTGGGGTCGGAAGAAACCACGCTGTACAAGATGGTCGCCGCCTACGCGATGTTCGCCAACGGCGGTGAGCGGGTGGAGCCCACTCTGGTCGACCGTATTCAGGATCGGTTCGGCAAGACGATCTATCGTCACGACGACCGTCAGTGCTTGGATTGTAACTCGGCCTGGCTTGAGCCGGACGAGTCGCCCACCATCGAGACCAATCGCTCTCAGGTCATGGATGCGATCACCGCGTATCAGCTGACGTCGATGATGAAAGGTGTGGTGGATCGTGGGACCGCGTCCAGTGTTGTCAATCTGCCGGTGCCGACTGCGGGTAAAACGGGTACGACGAACGAATCCAAGGATGCGTGGTTCATCGGCTTCACCTCGAACATCGTTGCTGGTTGCTATATCGGTTATGACCGCCCGCGTCCGATGGGGCGGGGGGCCTATGGGGGCACGTTGTGCGGACCAGTGTTTCAAAGCTTCATGGAGAAAGCGGTCGAGAAATACGGGGGCGGGCCGTTTGATGTGCCTGAAGGTGGCCACTTCATCAAGATCGACCGCTTCAGTGGCGCGCGCCTGCCTGCCGATGCTTCCGGTGACTATGTTGTGGCTGAATATTTCCGCGATGGCGTCGACGGCTTTATCGACCGTGTCTATGACGGTGGCTTTGCGATGGGCTCCGACCTGCCTCTGTTCGAAGAGGCCAACTCTGGCCGTCAGGTCACCACGTCGACTGGCAACACAATCACTGTTGGCCCCAACGCCAGCCAGGGTGATCTGCAGGGTGGCGGTCTTTACTGATCCGCTACCTGCAGGAGTAGGTTCAACAGGTCTTCTTCCGGGTCATTTGTGACGGTGCCATCTGCGCGCCAGAAGATCGACAGAGCACATTTTGCGGCTGCCCATTGGGCAAGTCGTATTTCGTTAACCCGCATGGCGGTCGCGTATAGCGCTAGGCCAGTTTCAATCTGTTCAGGGCGCCGAACCAACTCTGGCATGCCTTTTGGGTGGCGTAGGGCATTGGCCAGCTCAAAAGCGGGATCGCCGATGTACCCCTTGGCGTCAAAGACCCGATGCCCGGCGGGTGTTGCGATCACGTTGTCATGATGCAGATCCCCGTGCAGCGGAACAACCATATCCTGCGTGTCCAGAAGGTGACGGCCAATGTTGATCGCTTGCATCATGTCGCGCCTTAGCCGGGTCGGGCAATCATCTGAGAATTGGCAATCTAAAATTGGCGCGAAGACTTCCTGAAGCGGTTTCAGCCGGGTCGTGTCGATGGTCGGACTTTGGTGCAGTCGATCCGCTGCCGTCGCCAGACCGCCTACCGCATCATCCGGGCGGCCAGACCGCGCGATGTCCCCAAGCGATGGCCCTTCAAGCCATTCCGTCAAAACGGCGTTGGGCGCCTCGGCCAGTATGTGCACAGCGCCCCGGTTACGCCACAGATGCATCAGGTGCGGACCAGCTGCTTCATTACCACGGTTTGGGCGGCGATAGATCTTGATGGCGGCAAGCGTGTCGTCCAAAGTCCGGACCTTCCACACCTGTGCATGCCCGGTATCCGCGACGGGCTGTGCGTCTTCCAATTCCCATCTGGTCAGAAACTCGTTCAGCGCGTTTTGCATTCCCGTGTCGCCCGTCTTGTGGTGGCCCGCGCCTCTTGCTATCACGCAGGCCTGATTGAGCAAGTTGGGACAAGACCATGCGCGCCGAAACCCAGAACACCGTGGCGGAAATCGAAAAGTCACTGGAGCTGCTGGCGCAGCGCATGGACTATGAGACCGCCCCTCATCGTCTTGAGGAATTCAACGCGCGGGTCGAAGATCCCAACCTGTGGGACAACCCCGAGAACGCGCAAAAACTGATGCGCGAACGTCAGATGTTGTTGGACGCTATTGAGACCTACGAATCCATCAAGACCGATCTGAGCGACAATATCGAGCTGATCGAACTTGGTGAGATGGAAGAGGACGAAGAGGTCGTCACCGACGCCGAAGACGCCATTCAGAAATTGGGGGCGAAGGCCGCCAAGAAAGAGCTTGAGGCGCTGCTGGACGGCGAGGCCGACGGCAATGACACCTTCCTTGAAATCAACTCGGGTGCCGGTGGCACCGAAAGCTGTGACTGGGCCTCGATGCTGGCGCGGATGTATGTCCGCTGGGCTGAGAAGAAGGGGTACACTGTCGAGCTGCAGTCCGAGACTGCGGGCGAAGAGGCTGGCATCAAATCCGCCGCCTACAAGATTTCGGGTCACAACGCCTATGGATGGCTGAAATCCGAAAGCGGCGTGCATCGTCTGGTGCGTATTTCGCCATTTGACTCGGCAGCCAAACGGCACACTTCGTTCAGCTCGGTCTGGGTCTATCCGGTGGTCGACGACAATATCGAGATTGAGGTGAACCCGTCCGAAATTCGCATCGACACATATCGGTCTTCGGGTGCGGGCGGTCAGCACGTGAACACCACGGATTCGGCGGTTCGAATTACGCACATTCCAACCGGGATCGTCGTGACCAGTTCTGAAAAGTCGCAACACCAGAACCGCGATATTGCCATGAAGGCCCTGAAATCGCGCCTGTATCAGCAGGAATTGGACCGTCGCAACGCGGACATTAACGCGGCACATGAGGCCAAAGGTGATGCGGGCTGGGGCAACCAGATCCGGTCTTATGTTTTGCAGCCCTATCAGATGGTCAAGGATCTGCGCACCAACCATGAGACATCCGACACCAAAGGTGTACTGGATGGCGACCTGGATGGGTTCATGGCTGCCACCCTTGCGATGGATGTGGCGGGCAAGAGCCGCTCCGAGGCACAAGGCGACGGCTGAGACGCCGCAAGGGGGCGCTGCCCCCGTCTCCGAAGGCGGAGACTCCCCCGGGATGTTTTTGGCCAGATGTAGCTGATCCGTGCACTGCGGTGTGCGTGGTAAAAGGTATATGTAAAACACGGGTTTAAATGGGGTTGCGGCCTCGCTAGGCTGATCGCGACTTGGTAACACTGAATGCGATGGGTCCCGGATGGATTTAAGTCAGACAACCGCAACTGCCTTGTTGGCGGCGCTTTCGGCCCGGCGTCTCTTAGCCGCTGATCTGATGCGTGAAACCTTGGATCGCATTGCGGCGGTCAACCCGCCTCTGAATGCGATTGTTGCGCTGCGCGATGAAGAGGCGCTGATGGCCGAGGCGCGTGCGCTGGATGCGGGGTCAGTGACGGGCCCGTTGCATGGGCTGCCGATCGCGGTCAAAGATCTGGTGAATGTCGCCGGAGTGGTGTCGTCGCAAGGATCACCGCTGTATCGCGATCATGTACCCGAACATGACGATCTGATAGCCGCACGGATGCGGGCGGCCGGCGCAATCCTGATCGGTAAAACAAATACGCCAGAGTTTGGCTTGGGCTCGCACACGTTCAATCCCGTTTATGGCGCCACGCGTAACCCATATGATCGCTCTAAGACATGTGGTGGATCATCGGGTGGGGCAGCCGTTGCGCTAGCCACCGGGATGGTGGCGCTGGCGGATGGCTCTGACATGATGGGCAGTCTGCGTAATCCGGCGGCCTGGAACAATGTCTATGGGTTTCGCCCAAGTTGGGGACGTGTGCCGCCGGAACCTGTGGGCGACGTATTCCTTCACCAACTGTCCACGCTTGGCCCAATGGCACGAGCCCCGGAAGATCTGGGTGTGTTGTTGGATGTGATTTCAGGGCCGGACCCACGGCATCCTGCAACCCCGCACAATGCTGCGGTGTCCCCAGTTCAGGCGGCCGATCTGGCCGGTATGCGGATTGGCTGGCTGGGCGACTGGGGCGGGGCGTTCCCGTTTGAGGATGGTATTTTGGACCTGTGCCAGGATGCGCTGTCCGTTTTTGTACAGCAGGGGGCGCAAGTTGAAGCTGTTGCGCCGCCCTTTGACGCGGAACGCATATTCGAAAGCTGGTCGACCTTACGATCCTGGAGCGTGGCGGCAAGTCTGGCCCCTCAGTCTGAACAACGGGCGCAGTTGAAGGACACAGCGCAATGGGAACTTGACCAGGGGCAAGCCCTGACGGCGATGCAGGTGCATAAGGCGAGTGTTGTACGATCGGATTGGTTCCGGCGCGCGGCTGAACTGTTCGAAGGATTTGATGCGTTGATCCTGCCGTCTACTCAAGTCTGGCCGTTTGAACTTGAGCTTCCGTATCCCACCGAGATTGCCGGTAAAAGCATGGATACCTATCACCGCTGGATGCAGGTCATGATTCCAGTCAGCTTGATTGGCTTGCCGTGTCTGTCGGTGCCGGTAGGGTTTGGGGCAGGTGGGTTGCCGATGGGCATGCAGGTCTTTGGCCCACGCGGCGCGGATGCGAGTGTATTGTCAATCGGGGCCGCGTATCACGACGCGACCGGGTGGCCACAAAACCGACCGGCTTGAGGAGAGCGCCGGAAACAGGAGGAGAGACAGAGCATGGAAAAACCCTTTGGGGTTCCGGATATGGGACCTGTGGATACCGGAATGCTGCGCGAGGCGTTGCGCCGTGCCTGGGCTGATTTTCGTCGGGCACCTGTTTTTGGCCTGTTGTTCGGTGGGTTCTATGTGTTGGCTGGCTTGGCCATGGCGTGGGTCACGGTGCAGACGCAGACGTCATTCTGGCTCGTGCTGGCCACCATAGGGTTCCCATTGCTCGGCCCTTTTGCGGCAGTAGGGTTGTATGAGGTGTCACACCGGTTGGAACAGGGTGAGCCTTTGGATTTCAACGAGGTTTTCGGCGTTGTCCTGCAGCAGAGCCGTCGTCAATTGCCATCCATCTGCGCGATTATCGTGGTGATTTTCCTGTTCTGGTTTTTCTTGGGTCATATGATCTTTGCGTTGTTCATGGGGCTGTCGACCATGACCAACGTCTCCAGTTCGCTAGAGGTCTTTATGACGCCCAATGGCCTGACTATGCTGGCCGTCGGCAGCATCGTGGGGGCCATTTTCGCGCTTATTCTATACATGATCACCGTCCTTTCGATCCCGATGTTGCTGGACCGGGAACTGGACTTCGTGACTGCGATGATCGCCAGTTTCAGCTATGTCCGGTCGAACCCGAAGATCATGCTGGGGTGGGGTGTGTTCGTGGCCGTCGTGACGTTTGTGGCCATGATCCCGTGGTTTTTGGGGCTGTTGATCGTCTTGCCTTTGCTGGGGCATGCCAGTTGGCACCTGTACCGCCTGATAACTTTGGCGGGGGGCGAGAAAGACGCCTGAAAGACTTATGCGGCGCTTTGCTTGAACCGTCTGGCAGCGCGTGCTGCAGGCAGGGCAGCCTTGGCCTGAGTGCCCAGGTAGTTCAGCGAGATCCGGCGCATTGTGGTCGCCTGAGCGTTGGTTTTGGACAGGCAAATTGCAATCCCGCGCCACCGCTCGGAATTTTCTTCAGCGCCGCGGGTCACAAGGTAGATGCGACTGTTTTGGGCCGCACGGCTGGACATAAGGATAAAAATCTGGCGCCCGGCGCAAGCTGCAATACCCTGCACCTCACGTCTGGTGGTGTCGGCCGGTATCCCGTCATTTTCGGGCTCATAGCTGCGCACCAGCGTGCATTGCGGCAAACGGCGCGTGTGGATCAGCCGGTGCCTGGTCGCAGGAGATCCGTCCAGCCCCGTTTCCGTCGCATAGTAAAAGCCCGCCGGCAGCAGGTTTTCGGTTAGCGTTGAGGGACCGGATCCTAGGAATTCAGTCAGGGCAGAGGCAGCCGGATGTTCGGGAGGCGTTTCAATTTCCTCCAAAGGCCGCAACAGGATACGGGCGTCGACCTCAAAAAACCGGCACATGCGATCCAGAACATCGGGGCGGGGAAAGCTTTCACCCGCCAGATACCTGTTAAATTGGGTCCTGTTGATGCCCAGTTGGCGGCACAGTTCGGACACGGACGAATATTGCCGCGACAATTGTCGCAGATTGGCACCGAACATCCGGCGCAATTCATCAGGACTGCGGATACTCATGGTCATTTCTGTCCCAGGTTCCAGAGTGTCATTCCAAAAAGTGCGACGCACCCGACCTTTTGGCCGTTCGTGCATTCTCAATCGTACTGGTGACCCTAGCTGGCGCATCCCAACACCACGCTACACCTCCAAAGTTAACGTCGGGGCAGGCAAACGCAATAGGCTTTACATCAATTTGTATGATCTTTTTGGGTGGCCATGTTCATAGGCAACATACCGTTGCATTGATTGAATATGTCCTGAGACTGCGCCTCGCCCCGGTGTCAAAAGGGGGGGCGAGGCGAAAAAGTCAGTCGCCGCGCAACAGGGCGGCCACGCCGGTGCGCGCAATCTCGACAAGGCCCAGCGGGCGCATCAGATCGGCAAAGGCGTCGATTTTGTCAGGGGCACCGGTGATTTCGAAAATGAACGAATTCAACGTGCTGTCGACGACGCTGGCGCGAAAGATATCGGCCAGACGCAGCGCCTCGACCCGCTTGTCGCCCGCGCCGACAACCTTGATGATCGCCAGTTCCCGCTCGACCGAGGGGCCTTCGACAGTCAGGTCGTGAACCTCGTGTACCGGAACGATACGGCCCAATTGGGCTTTGATCTGTTCGATCACCTGAGGGGTGCCGGTGGTGACGATGGTAATCCGGCTCAGGTGGCCAGTGTGATCCACCTCGGCGACGGTCAGGCTTTCGATGTTGTAACCCCGGCCCGAGAACAACCCGATCACCCGGGCCAGAACACCCGGTTCGTTTTCGACCAAGACAGCAATCGTATGGCGTTCCTGCACGTCCGAAAACGTGGGGCGTAGGTTATAGGCGGAATGGCGCGTTGCACCTTTTTTGATATGTAGGGCAGACATTTATGTCCCTTTCATAATCCTGTGATGGTCGGGTGCGGTGCACCCGACAAAATCTGTCAAATTGTGTCAGACCAGAACCGAGCCTTTGGAGTCGATCACGCCCTGTGTCTCGGCCTCGCCCAACAGCATTTCGTTGTGCGCCTTGCCCGACGGGATCATGGGGAAGCAGTTCTCGTGCTTTTCGACCAGACAGTCAAAGATCACCGGACCGTCATAGTTGATCATCTCCATGATGGCGTCATCCAGATCGGCCGGATCGGAACACAGGATGCCCTTGGCCCCGAAGGCCTCGGCGAGTTTGACGAAATCGGGCAGGGCCTCGGACCAGGAATGCGAGTACCGCTCGCCATGCAGCAGTTCCTGCCACTGACGAACCATGCCAAGGCGTTCGTTGTTCAGAATGAATTGTTTCACCGGCAGGCGATACTGTGCGGCGGTGCCCATTTCCTGCATGTTCATCAGCCAAGAGGCTTCGCCCGCGACGTTGATAACCAGCGCGTCAGGGTGCGCCATCTGCACACCGATGGAGGCCGGGAAACCGTAGCCCATTGTGCCCAATCCGCCCGAGGTCATCCAGCGGTTCGGATCTTCGAAGCCCAGATACTGCGCGGCCCACATCTGATGCTGACCGACCTCGGTGGTGATGTAACGGTCGTGCTTTTTGGTCAGCTCTTCCAGCCGTTCAAGCGCGTATTGCGGTTTGATCGTCTTTTCGCTGTTGGTGTATGCCAGACAGTTCACTTTGCGCCATTCGGTGATCTGATCCTGCCACTTGGCAACCGACGCCTCATCTGTCTTGCGGCCACGCGCTTTCCAAACCTTCAGGATGTCCTCCAGCACATGTGCAACATCGCCGACAATCGGGATATCCACGCGGATCACCTTGTTGATCGAGGACGGGTCGATGTCGATATGCGCCTTTTTTGAGTTGGGCGAGAACGCGTCAATCCGCCCAGTGATCCGGTCATCGAACCGCGCGCCGATGTTGATCATCAGGTCGCAGTCATGCATCGCCAGATTGGCCTCATACAGACCATGCATGCCCAGCATGCCCAACCAGTTTTTGCCCGACGCCGGGTAGGCACCCAGACCCATCAAGGTTGAGGTGATCGGGAAGCCGGTCGCATCAACCAGTTCGCGCAGCAACTGGCTGGCGGCTGTGCCGGAATTGATGACGCCGCCGCCGGTGTAAAAGACGGGCTTCTTGGCGGTCTCAATTGCGGCGACCAGTTCAGTGATCTCCTCCAAATCGCCTTTCACTATCGGTTGGTAGTGCGAGGTCGAGGGCTTTGGAGCGCTATAGTCACCGGTTGCGAACTGAACGTCCTTGGGGATATCGACCAGAACCGGACCAGGGCGGCCCGAGGTGGCGACATGGAATGCCTCGTGCATCGTGTCGGACAGCGAGTCCGTGTCCTTGACCAGCCAGTTATGCTTGGTGCAGGGGCGGGTGATGCCGACGGTGTCCGCTTCCTGGAACGCGTCCGAGCCAATCATGAACGTCGGAACCTGTCCGGTCAGAACCACAATCGGGATCGAATCCAGCAGCGCATCCGTAAGGCCGGTCACAGCGTTTGTCGCGCCGGGGCCAGAGGTCACAAGGGCAACGCCGGGCTTGCCGGTCGAGCGGGCATAGCCTTCGGCCGCGTGAACCGCGCCTTGTTCATGCCGCACCAGAATGTGACGAATATCGTTTTGCAGAAAAATCTCATCATAAATCGGTAGCACAGCACCGCCGGGGTATCCGAATACCGTGTCCACGCCTTGATCCTTGAGGGCCTGAACTACCATCTTTGCGCCGGTCATCTCACGTGTCATCTGCTTTGCTCCGTTCGCGACATGTGTCTTGCGTTTGACAAAAAAAAGCCCCCGAGATTTTCGGAGGCGCATGGGTTCGATTATGGTTTACCGTTACCGGCCCATGCGCGTGGTTCCTACGATTACGACTAGCGTTCTCATCGCCAGAGGCTCCTTCTTTGCGTGCAGGGACATTATGAGCCGGGGGAAGGGGCGTCAACAGGCTTTTGCACCAATTTTGTAACTCTGAGGGTGAATTTTGCGACATTTTATTGCGCAGATTGACGCATGCAGGGAATATTCAGGAAAAATGCCCCCTTTGACCTCCAAATTTCTGCCTTGAGGGTAGTCAAAAAGCGGCATCGCGATGTCCGAAACAAGCATGATGATCAGTTTTGACTGCGGCACCCTGAGAGTGACCGAACAAAAGGGAGGCGGAGGATGATCCATGATCTGGTTGATCTGGGGCGATATCCGATCGATTGCCCGGACTCGCGCGCATATGAACGACTGATCGGTGATCTGCGCCGCGAGTTGGATCAGGACGGTTGTGCCGTTTTGCCCGGTTTCATCCACCCCGAAGGTCTGGCGCAGCTATTGAAAGAGGCGGATGCCGTGTCCGACCGGGCGCACCGCTCTTTCAACCGCACCAACCCTTATTTCTCGCAGGACGATCCTCGGTTGGATCTGAACCACCCAATACGCAGATTCTATGACCGGTCGAACGCCTTCGTTCCGGCGGATAACTTTCCCAAATCGGGTCCGCTGCGCCGAATCTATGAATTCGAGGGCTTTTTGCCGTTCATACGCGATGGGCTGGATGAGCCGGAGGATCGGTTCTTTCGCTATGACGACCCGCTGGCGGATGTGATTGTCAACGTGGTCGAGGAAGGGCAGGGCTTTCCCTGGCATTTTGATACCAACAACTACACCGTGACACTGGCCATCCAGAATGGCGAGGTGGGTGGGGCCTTTGAATACGTGCCGAACTTGCGCAGCACCGAATACGAGAATTTCTCGTCCGTGGCTTCGGTGCTGGATGGAAACCGGGCACTGGTCAGGACGTTGGAGCTGCAGCCCGGGGATCTGCAGATATTCAAGGGCAGATACGCATTGCACCGGGTCGCCCCGGTACAAGGAACGCGCAGCCGATATGTCGGCATCTTTTCCTTTGTCGAAGCCGAAGGCATGTGTGGCGGGGTTGAGCGTACCCAACAGCTGTATGGGCGGGTTCTGCCGCATCATCACCAGCGTGCTGGATTGCGCAAGGATCAGTTGTTGGATTGACCGGTCGCGGGTTACAATCGAGAGCAGGGGCTACCGTCGGAGGGGCACATGCCGGAATTGCTACAGCTCACGCCATTTGTTCTGTGTTCGTCACTGCAAAAGCAGATTGATTTTTATTGCGATCGGTTGGGATTTTCCTGCGGTTTCAGGCAGGATAATTACGCCTTCCTGTCGCGTGGCAAGGTTGCCATCCGATTGCTTGAATGCCCACCACGCGATGATGGGCGTGCCTTGGGGGATGATCAGTCCTTTTACATCGATGTGGCCGGGATTGATGATCTGTATGAAACCCTCAAGGCAGGGTTGGCTGATTTACCAGAGGGGCGCGTGCGTCCGCCGTTTGATCAGCCGTATCAACAACGCGAGTTTCACGTCCTGGATGAGGACGGAACACTGGTGTTTTTTGGCGAAGGTTTGCGAGCAAAGTCTTGAGTTAAAAAGCTCCCGCCCGTCGTCGATGCGCCTTCGGCGCACGTCCTCCGGTTGGGCCAGGCAGCGCATTCCGCGCTGCGGGGTCAGAAGCCAGGGCTTGTGCCTTGTAGTACGCCATGTTCAAGCGCATAGCGGGTCAGGCCAGCGGTGGATGAAATCCCAAGTTTGCGACGGATGTTCTTGCGGTGCGTTTCAACTGTTCGAACCGAGATATCCAATGCTGCGGCGACTTCCTTGTTGGATTTGCCCTGCGCCAATTCCAGCAGAATTGTCTGTTCGCGCCCGGTCAATGCCTCGCGGGCGCTATCGCCTTTGGGCTGAAGCGATCCACTGGCTCCGGTGCACAAGTACTGCTCACCACGCATCACTGCGTCGATAGCCTGTTTGATCTCGTCCGTCGGCACGTCCTTGAGCACGTATCCGCTGGCGCCGTGGCTCAGCGCGGTCGAGATGTATTCGGGGCTGTCATGCATGGACAGGATCAGGATGCGTGTTCGGGGCAGGCGTTCCAGAATGATCTCGGTCGCGCTAAGGCCGCCTAAACCGGGCATGTTCAGGTCCATCAGGATCACGTCGGGCGCAAGATCGGTCGCTTGATCCACAGCCTCTTGTCCGCTGCCCAAGGTCCCGACCACCTCGATCTCATCATAGCTTTCAAGGATCGACTGAATCCCTTCGGCGACCATGGGGTGGTCGTCAACGATAAGAACCCGGATTTTCTGATCGCTCATGTACCAGCCTTTCGGTTAGGCGTTGCGTCCTCTTGCGGCGGCAGCATGTGGCTCAGAGGCAGGCTGACCTCGATCACTGTGCCGCTGCGTGGGGCGCGTGATGACAGAATGCGCAGCGATCCGTCAAGCTGTTCGATGCGTTCCTGCATGTTGCGCAGGCCGATACCGGGGTTGGCGGGATCAGGTGTGGTGCGTAACCCACGGCCATTGTCGGTGATCCGCATTGTCGCGCCTTTCTTGTGGCCGCGCAGGTCGATTGTAACACGGGTCGCGCCGGAGTGGCGTTCAATATTGGTCAATGCCTCTTGAGCAATACGGTAGAGGGCGATCTTGCTGTCCTGGTCCAGCCGGTTGCGGAACACAACGGTCGAGAATTCGGTCTCGATCCCGGTGCGTTCGCAGAAATCGTCGGTCAGCGCCTTGAGGGCAGGGCCAAGGCCCAGATCGTCCAGCACGCCGGGCCGCAAGTCGCGGCTGATGCGGCGGACTTCTGTAATAGCCGCGCCCAGTGTGTCGATGCCCTTTTCCAGAGGTGCCTGTGCCCCGGCATCGTCACCGCGAGACAGGCGACGGCGGGCATTGTCCAGCGCATAGCGGACACCGACGAGGATCTGGCTGATACCGTCATGCAATTCGCGCGCCACGCGCCCACGCTCTTCCTCTTGCGCATCAAAAACCCGCTGCGTCAGTTCTTTAAGTTTGGCATCTGCCAGGCGGCGCTCGCGGACGTTCAGCAACATGCCCGAGGTGAAGACAACCAATACCGCGGCAAGAACAATTGCGCCGATGTAAGAGAAAGTCCGTTGCACACGGGCCTCGACCTCGGCCCGCGCGTTGGCGACTGTCGCGACGATGTCGTCGATGAAAACTCCTGTGCCGACAGCCCACCGCCAATCCTGCAGGCCGACCACATAGGCGATCATTTGTGCCTCTTCGCCTGTCGAAGGTTTTTGCCACATGAAACTGTGCCAGCCCGCACCTTGACGGGCCAGGCTGATGAATTCGTCCACAACAGGAGTGCCGTCGCTATCGGTCAGCCCCTCCCAGTTCCGGTTGATGAATTCGGTCTGGCGCGGGCTGACGAGATTGTTGCCGTCATAGTCATAGACAAAAAAGAACCCGTCCTTGCCGTAGATCATCGCTGACAGGATTTGCGTCACAAGGTTCTGTGCCACCTTGTCTTCAGTCGATGCGCGCCCATAGATATAGGCAAACCCGTTTCGAGCCTGCGTGACATAGTTCTTAAGTTCTTCTTTCTTGGCTTCAATCAGTCGCCGCTCAAGCGCTTCAATTTCACGTTCGGCGGTTGCCCGGGATTCATGAACCACGAAGAACGCAATCGCGGCCACTGCGACGACCAGAGGGATCGCCGCCACAAGCGACAATTTCTGCCCGTAGGTCAGTGAAATCAGATTACGGAATCCCCTCATAGGCGAATCGATACGCAAGCAGGCGGCAAATTGCAAAATTTTTGGTGAATTGGCGCATATGAGAGGGCCGGCGCGAAGAATTATTTTGCATTTGTCACGGTTTGCACCCGGGAAAACACCAAAAACGCGATCCCCTACGTAGTACTAGGTATTCACATTCACATCTTGGTCATTAGGCTGACGCGCACTGAAAACGACTACGCCCGGCAATTGCCCGGGTTTTGAATATGTAGGGGAGGAACACTCATATGGATCGTCGTTCATTTCTAAAAACATCTGCTCTGGGCGGCTCGGCAGCTGCAGCCACCACGCTGGCGGCACCGGCATATGCGCAGGGCAAGCGCACGCTGACCATGGTAACCTCGTGGGGTCGCGGCCTGGCGGGTGTTTTCGACAGCGCACAGCGCTGCGCCGACAGCATCACCGCAATGTCGGACGGTAACCTGACCGTTGACATCAAAGCTGCCGGTGAACTGGTTGGCGCATTCGAAGTCTTTGACGCGGTATCGTCGGGGCAGGCCGACATGTATCACGCAGCGGACTATTACTTTGTTGGTCAGCACCCGGGCTATGCCTTCTTTACCGCTGTTCCGTTCGGCATGACCGCTCAGGAAATGGTAAACTGGTATTACCAGGATGGCGGCATGGAGCTGCATGACGAGCTGGGCCAGATCTTTGGTCTGAAATCGTTCTTGGCAGGTAACACCGGCGCGCAGGCGGGTGGCTGGTACTCGAAAGAGATCAACGGTCCAGAAGACTTCCAGGGTCTGAAATTCCGTATGCCTGGTTTGGGCGGTCAAGCTCTGGGTAAACTGGGCGCGTCCGTGCAGAACATTCCGGGCTCGGAAGTGTATCAGGCGCTGTCGTCCGGCGCGATCGACGGAACCGAGTGGATTGGTCCGTGGGCTGACGAAAAAGCCGGTTTCCAGGAAATCACCAAGGTTTACTACACCGCCGGTTTCCACGAGCCGAACGCAGGCCTGTCTCTGGCAACCAACCGCGACGTCTTCGAAAGCCTGACACCTGCGCAGCAGAAGATCATTGAGATCGCGGCGGCTGAATGCCACCAGTGGAACCTGGCGCAGTTTCTGGCCAATAACGGTGCCGCTCTGCAGCGCCTGCAATCAGGTGGCGTCAAGGTCATGGAATTCCCCGACAGCGTCTGGGATGCGTTCGGTCAGGCCAGCCAAGAAGTGCTGGACGAAAACATGGGCGACGAGCTGTTCAAGAAAATCCACGACAGCCACATGGCGTCGTCGGCGTCGTCGGCCGGCTGGCAGGACCTGTCGTCGGGTGTTTACACAACACAGCGTAACCGCGTCCGCGGCTAAACGTTTTCCAAACGATCAATTGGTTTCCCCGCCTTCGCGGGGAAACCTTTCTCTGTTGCGTATGCGCGGACCCATCAAACCGCTATAATCAGCAGTGCAACTGATACGACCTGGGGACAACATGCAGGACGAAAACGGTATCTCGTTCTTCGGCGCCCTGTGGAACGGACTTGTGTGGTTCGTTCAAAACATTGCCGAAGCCTTCTATAATTTCGGATACGCCATCACGCATCCGCAACTCTGGCTGAACTGGTCGGACAAAGAAGCGATCATGCGCTTTGTCTACTACGGTGGATCGGTCGAGTTCTTCTTTGTGGTTTTCACACTCTTTCTGGTTCTGACGGCCATCGGGCTGTACTACCGGAATTTCATGTGGGGCATGGTGCGAGGCCTGGAAGGGTTCGC
Organism: Ruegeria sp. CDSC002; assembly: GCF_059610905.1. Classification (NCBI taxonomy): domain Bacteria; kingdom Pseudomonadati; phylum Pseudomonadota; class Alphaproteobacteria; order Rhodobacterales; family Roseobacteraceae; genus Ruegeria; species Ruegeria sp. CDSC002. The sequence continues at coordinate 38,007 of NZ_JBXWOM010000006.1, read as the reverse complement.
CAACACCACCGGGCGTTTCTTTGCCTGGGCCGGTTTGTTGATGGTCATTCAGCAGATCGTCATTGTGTTCATGCAACGCGTGTTTACCCGCCCGGATATGTCGTTTGGACTGGGTATTCCGTTTCAGATGGATATCAGCTGGTTCGCGGAAGAGCTGAAACTCTATAACGCGATGGTCGTCTGCCTGTGCTGCACATATACATTCGTGCAAGGCGGTCACGTACGTGTTGACCTTATCTATGCAGGTATCAGTCACCGCGCCAAACGCGTGGTCGACATGTTGGGTGCGGTTTTCTTCATGATGCCAATGGCGGTGCTGACCTGGATGTATGGCTGGTACTTCATGTGGCGGCACCTGATCGTGCCGAAACCGTCGGCCAGTGACACGCTGGATCGTTTGGTGATGAAATCCCGCGCGCTGCGCTGGAACATTGAAACCATCGGGTTCAGCCCAAATGGGTTCAACGGATACTTCTTGTTCAAGATACTGCTGGTGGCTTTTGCGGCCATGGTGTTCTTGCACGCGATCGCATTCCTGTACCGCTCGTATCTGGAATACGTGGAAGGGCCGGACAGCGTTGGAAAATATCTCGACAAGGACAGCCTTGGCGAGGGTGAAGAAGCCTACGAAGGCGCACATTAGGGACGGAGACCCAGACTATGTTATTCGGACTTGATGGCGTCGAGATAGGCCTCATTATCGTATTCTTCTGCCTCTTTGGGGGCATCCTCTCCGGGTTCCCGGTGGCTTTTGCCATCGGTGGGGCCGGTATCATCTCATTCGGGATCATCGCCGCGCTGGACAGTGCCGGTCTGTTAATACACCAGGCAATTGACACCAGTTCCCAAGCATACCGAGACCTTGTGAATTCGGGCGTCAAACCGGACACGGTGTCGGTGTTCCGCTTCCCGGACTTACCAAGGATCGCCGAGCCGGTCTTTGTGCAAGGCTGGGAAACCGCGCTGGACCGCAATGTCTCGTTCATCGTGAACCGCATGAACGAACGCGTTCTGGCGGGGCAGTCTATTGAGACCCTGCTGGCCGTCCTGATGTTCGTTCTGATGGGCATCACGCTGGAACGCTCAAAGATCGCGAACGATCTGCTGACAACAATGGCGCGCGTCTTTGGACCGCTGCCGGGTGGTCTGGCCGTGTCGATCGTGGTCGTGGGTGCATTCCTGGCGGCCTCGACCGGTATTGTTGGTGCGACCGTGGTAACCATGGGCCTGCTGGCGCTGCCGACCATGTTGCGCAACAACTACTCGCCTGAACTGGCGACGGGTGTGATTGCGGCATCGGGCACGTTGGGGCAGATCATTCCGCCGTCCATCGTGATCGTTCTGTTGGGCACCTTGGCGGGTGATCTCTATTCAACTGCGCAGGAAACACGCGCTCAGGACGCAGGCTGTACCGATGCGCTGACCTATCTGGGGGAACCGGCTGTGGTATCGGTCGGGACGCTGTTCCAGGCCGCCTTGTTGCCGGGGATCATGTTAGCGTTGCTCTATGCGCTTTATGCCTTTGGCTATGCGTTGTTGAACCCTGAGAAAGCCCCGGCAGTTCCAATGTCCGGCGGAAGTGGTGAGCCGATCACGCGCAGTGAAGGCCTGACTTGGTTGCTTGGAGCACCTGTCGCCCTGATCGTTGGCGCAGTCCTGCTGGGCAGCTCGGGGGTCATTGGCAGCCAGAACATCAACGTCTCGGCGTTTTCAGACATCGGTGCGGGCGCGTCGCTGCGCACCAATGTTTCCGAGCAGTGCAAGGTGTCGATGATTGAGCTGCACGGACAATCCGCCTGGGATCAGGCCGTATCCGAGCAGGAAACGATTGACGCCGCAGGTGGTGTCGCCAATGCCGAAAGATTGAGCGAAGAGGCGCTGGTCGAGGCGCGCGAGGCCAAGATCGCCGCTGCGGCGCCGATTGGTACTGGTGTTGCGGTGATTGTGGTTCTGCTGGGTCTGACACTGGTCATGGGCCGCGGCATTGCGCCGTCCAAACCGACGCAGCCGTTGATTTTGGGCGCTATCGGTCTGCTGTTGATGTTGCTGGTTGATGTTCTGCTGATTGCACCAACAACATCTTCGGGATTGACCTTCGTCCTTCTGGCTTTGCCCTTTGCCTTGGCAATGTACGGCTGCAAGGAGGCGGCAGCCCGGTGTGCCACGAATGATTTGATCCGGGTGGTCTTTCCGCCATTGGTTCTGATTATCGCGGTGCTAGGATCAATTCTGGGCGGTGTGACCAACCCGACACCAGCGGCCGCGTTGGGAGCGGGCGGAGCGATCATGCTGGCAGCCTATCGCAAGCTGCAGGATCAGGAGCGTTCCGGCAAGGTGATCATCTGGGCCACTTTTGCCGTGATCATTGCGCTGCTGATGGGCGTGAACTTTGATCTGCGCATCAATCAGAGCAATGTGAACTTTGAGACCTGGGTCGCCTTCATAATTGCTTACGGTGCTTATCTGTATGCTCTGTTCGGTCTGTTGTTTGGGTGCTGGGTTTTATTCACCAGCGGTGTTCTGACGCCCGTGGTGCGCGAAACGGCCAAGGTGACTTCGATGGTGTTCACCATCCTGATCGGATCGCAACTGCTAAATTTGGTGGTGATCTCGTTCGGGGGTGAGCACTATATTCAGCAGTTCCTGCGCAGCTTTGACAACGAGTTCACGGTCTTCCTGATCGTGATGCTGGTGCTGTTCATTCTGGGCTTCGTGCTGGATTTCCTCGAGATCATCTACATCGTGATCCCCATCGTGGGACCGGTGATTTATGGTGGCTCGTTCGATCCGAAATGGGTGACGATCATGGTGGCGGTGAACCTTCAGACGTCGTTCCTGACGCCGCCGTTTGGGTTTGCGCTATTCTACTTACGAGGCGTCGCGCCCAAAGAAGTCACAACAGGCCACATCTACCGTGGGATCATTCCGTTCGTGATCATTCAGGTGGTCGGGATTGCGATCCTGTGGTTCTTCCCGTCGATCGTGACCATTGTTCCGGATCTGATCCCGAATTGATGCGACGTTCTTAACCAAATTGAAAAGGGGGCCTTTGGGCCCCCTTTGCTTTGGTGTTTAGGGGAAGGCGCGCTGCCCCTTCTTGGTCTGCGACCAATTCACCCCCGGGATATTTTTTGCCAGATGAAGTGCAGATCAGGTGAACTGGATCAGATCCCAGCGATTGCCGAACGGGTCGCGCCAGACGGCGACGATGCCATAGGGCTCATTGCGTGGGTCTTCCTCGAAATGGACGCCTGCAGTGATCATTGCGTTGTGGTCACGTTGGAAATCATCGGTTTGAAGGAAAAAGCCGACGCGCCCGCCGGTTTGGTTTCCAACGGCAGCGGTCTGGCTTGGGCTATCTGCCTTGGCCAGCAGCAGGGATGCGTCGCCCGAACCCGGCGGGGCAACCCGGACCCAGCGTTTGCCACCGCCGAGATCAATATCCTGCTGCAGGGTGAAACTGAGTGTTTGGGTATAGAAGGCGATCGCGTCATCGTAGTCCGGCACCACGAGGGTGACGGCGAAAAGACTTTGGGGCATGGGATATCAGCCTTTGGTAGGGTGGCGGTCGGGCAGTTGGATGCTGGCAACCTGTTCCGCGATTGGCGCGGTGGACAAAGGGTGGCGGCTGGAATCCGTCAGTTCAGATGGGTTGTTTACGCTGATCCATTCGCCCTGGTAATAGGCCTCAAGCCCTGAGAAGCGCGCTTTGTAGCCCATCTTGGGGCTGCCCGGCACCCAGTATCCGAGGTAGACATATGGCAACCCGGCTTCGCGCGCGATGTCGATGTGATCGAGGATCATATACGTGCCCAGCGAGTTTTGCGGTTGCTGGGGGGTGTAGAACGAGTAGACCATGCTGAGGCCGTCATCCAGGACATCCGTCAGGCTAACGCCGATCAGATCTCCGGTACTTGGGTCGGCATATTCCACGACCCGGCTGCGGATCGGGGTTTCTTCGATCATCGCGGCGAACTCGAAAACGTCCATATCGGCCATTCCACCATCCGCGTGGCGGGTATCCAGGTAGCGGCGGAAGAGTTCGTATTGCTCATCCGTGGCCCAGGGAGAATTTGCCCTGCGTTGCAGGTACGCGTTGCGTTTGGCCGCGCGTTTCTGACTTTTGCTTGGGCGGAAGGCCGTCACGTCGATCCGGGCCGACAAACAGGCTGCACAATCGGAGCAGGACGGGCGGTACAACACATTTTGCGATCGGCGAAACCCTTGTTGGGACAATGAGTTATTCAGCTGATCCGCACCTTCCCCCTGAAGGGCAGTGAACAATTTACGCTCCATCCTGCCCTCAAGGTAAGGGCAAGGCTGTGGGGCCGTCACATAGAATTGTGGCGCGATTGGCAGCGTGTGTCGCATGAACGTTCCGTGTTTCCTTGGACCGGATGATAACAACCGATCCTAAAACCGCCAAGTGATTCACGTCGTTGAATTTTTTACGCGCGCTGGTTGATCATGACAGTTCCAAGGAACGCATCGGTAAGTCCCTGGCCGCGTGCGCTGGTCAGCATCATGATGACCGAGATGATCTGAATGACCGGAAACGCCATACTGACAAAATAACCGGCTGTGTGGGCCACCGCTTTGCCCAAATCCATCCGGGACCCGAATGAATCGCGCAGTTCGATCCCCATAAAGCGCATGCCCAGTGTGGCCGAGCCATTGGCGATGGTAATCACTCGGTAGACGAAACTGACGACGGCGTAGATCAAGGCCAGGACGAAAAAGCCCAGACCAAAGGTCAGCAGGATGGCCACCGTACACAACAGCGAGATAAAGGCGATGTCGAAAAGCCAGGCGATAAAACGCTTGGTCGCGACAGACTGGTAAAACTCCGGCTGTCGGTCTGGGTCGGGCAGGTGGGTCATATTTTGATTTCCGGCTGAGAATTTAGGACACCCTGTCCCGAATGGCGGGACAGGGCAAGGTCGGCTTAGGCGCGTTCGCCGTTTTCAGCCTCATCGTTGTTTTCACGGGCGCGTTCGTCCATGAACTGGTCAAACTCGGCCTTGTCTTTGGCGTCGCGCAGGCGGCGCAGGAAGGATTCGAATTCCTGTTGTTCGCGCTCGAGCCGGGCCAGGGTGTCGGACTTGTAGGCGTCAAACGCGCTATTGCCGGATGGCTTCATCGCACTCATGTGGCTGTGCCAGGATTTGCGACTGCTGCAGGATTTGCTAAACATGCGTTTGCTCCAGATCATATAGGCAAGAAGCGCCAGGCCAACGGGCCAGAAAAAGATGAAACCAAGGACCATGGCGGCGATCCAGGCCCCTTTGCCCTTGTCATCCATCCAGGCTTCGGCACGAGAGAGCCACCCCGGATTTTGTGGGACGGCGTGGTCGGACAATGCGGTCATTTGGGTTCTCCGGGTTTGATGTAAATTGCGTTCACATTGTCTAGATGGGGACTGAAGCGGGGGTTGCAAGGGGTCGATGTAAAAATGATTTACATTTTGGATTTTGCGACGGTTGACCTTGCTGCGGAACGGGCGCACTTTCCGCCTATGCAACATGTTGAAAATACGACACCTCCGACGCTGGATGAAATTCTAAACCTGGAAAAGCAGGTTTGGACCGCCCTGATGGAAGGCAATGCGGCTGCAGACCGGGCCTTGCTGAGCCCAGATTTTCTTGGGGTTTATCCGACGGGGTTTGCGAACCGGGATGATCACGTGGGACAGTTTGCCGACGCTCCGACGATGGTGCGCTATGAGCTAAGCGACACCCGGTTGCGGGTTTTGACCTCGGATATCGTTCTGCTGTCGTACCGGGCCGACTATCAGCGACCCAAGGCCGAGGGTTGGAGGGCGATGCTAATCTCGTCGCTTTGGGAGCGGCGGCATGACGTCTGGGTCAACAGTTTCAGTCAGGATACGCCCCTGGAGGGGAAATGACCGGGCCTCTTTCCATTCAGCGCCTGCCACGTGCATTCGACCAGTCGCTTGGCGATGATGCGCGCGCGGCGGTCAGCGGCATTACATCCGAACAGGGCGAGTTGATCGCTGGGGCAGCAGGGTCCAGCCCCTATCTGAAAAACTTGATCGATCACGAAAACGATTGGTTGGCCTCAGCGCTGCAACACCCCGATGACGCGCTGGCCGACGTTTTGCAGGCTGCGCGAATGCTACCGCCGGATCAGTTGAAACCGGGGCTACGGCTGGCCAAGCGACGGATGGCGTTGCTGACCGCTCTGGCTGATCTGGCGGGCGCGTGGCCGTTGGAAAAGGTGACCGCGGCGCTAACCGATTTTGGCGCGTTGGCGGCGGATGTGGCGGCCAAGGCCGAGATCGCCAACCTGATCCGGCGCGGCAAACTTCCGGGCATGGGGCCGGACGATGTCGAAACCGCCGCCGGGATGATTATCCTGGCGATGGGCAAGATGGGCGCGTACGAGTTGAATTACAGCTCGGACATCGACCTAATCGTCCTGTTCGATGAGACGCGGTTTGAACCCGATGACTTCTACGAAGCGCGGCAAGGCATGGTGCGGGCGACACGCAATTTCTGCGCCACGCTCAGCGACAAGACAGCGGATGGGTATGTATTCCGCACTGATCTGCGCCTGCGCCCGGACCCAGCGGTAACGCCGGTCTGCATGGCGGCTGAGGCGGCCGAGCGGTACTATGAAAGCCTGGGCCGCACGTGGGAGCGCGCGGCCTATATAAAAGCACGCCCATGCGCTGGCGATATTGCGGCAGGACAACGGTTTCTGGATACGCTGCGCCCCTTTGTCTGGCGGCGTCACCTGGATTTTGCCGCCATTCAGGACGCTCACGACATGCGCCTACGCATACGTGAAAATAAGGGAACCGGGGGTGCTCTGACTATTCCGGGCCATGACATGAAACTGGGGCAGGGCGGCATTCGCGAAATCGAATTCTTTACCCAGACCCGCCAGTTGATTGCCGGTGGGCGTGACCCTGACCTGCGCGTGCGCGGTACGGTACCCGGATTGGCGGCGCTTGCCGAAAAAGGCTGGGTCCCGCAGGACGTGGCAGACAAGCTGACCGACCACTACCGCGCCCATCGTGAGGTCGAACACCGCATCCAGATGGTCCATGACGCTCAGACCCACAAGGTGCCGCAATCGCCGGACGGGATAGAACGCGTTGCTTGCCTGATGGGAGTAGACGTCGAGGAACTGACCCGTGACCTGACCCACAGACTGACCGAAGTGCACGACCTGACGGAAGGGTTTTTTGCGCCCGGTTCCTCGACGCGCGCGCCAGTTGGCGAGGTGGATTTTGACCAGAACGTTTTGGCCCGCTGGACGACATATCCCGCACTGCGATCGCAACGCGGCGCGCGGATTTTCGAACGCCTCAAGCCCGAGTTGCTATCGCGTTTGGCAAAAACGGCGCAACCGGACGAGGCGCTGCGGGCACTGGATGGTTTTCTGTCAGGCTTGCCCGCCGGCGTTCAGCTGTTTTCACTGTTTGAGGCCAACCCCCAACTGATCGACCTGCTGATTGATATTGTCGGGACATCCCACGCGCTTGCGGCGCATCTGTCGCGCAATGCATCGGTGTTTGATGCGGTGATCGGCGGGAGTTTCTTTAGCGACTGGCCGGGACAGGCCACGCTGCAGGCGGATCTGGATCAGGCCCTTTCAGAGGAAACAGATTACGAAAGCCAGTTGGATCTGGCTCGCCGCTGGTGCAAAGAATGGCACTTCCGCGTTGGCGTTCATCACCTGCGCGGGCTGATCGATGGTGAACAGGCGGGGCAGCAATACGCTCAGCTTGCCAGCGCTGTGATCGCTGCGATCCTACCGCGTGTGTCCGAACAGTTTGCCCGTAAACACGGTCCGGCCCCGGGGCGCGGTGCAACCGTGCTGGGCATGGGGTCCCTTGGGGCTGGGCGGATCAACTCGCAATCCGATCTGGATATGATCGTGATCTATGACCCGCTGGATCAGGATATGTCCGAGGGGCCACGCCCATTGGCCACTCGCACTTATTACGCACGGTTTACGCAAGCGCTGATCACGGCCCTATCAGCGCCGATGTCGCAAGGGCGGCTGTATGAGGTCGATATGCGCCTGCGTCCGTCAGGCAATCAGGGGCCGGTGGCGACAAGTTGGGCCAGCTTTACCAACTATCAGCAGAACGAGGCCTGGGTCTGGGAGCATCTCGCCCTGACGCGGGCCCGCGTGATCGCCGGAGACGAAGGTCTGGCTGAAGACATCGAGGCGTTCCGCACAGGCTTGCTGTCGCAACCGCGTGACCAGCAGAAGGCCCTGCGCGAAGTGGCCGAGATGCGCGCCCGCTTGGCCGCTGCCAAATCACCAGCAGGGATCTGGGACGCCAAAAACGGTCCCGGCCGGATGATGGATATCGAGCTGATGGCCGAAACCGGGGCATTGTTGTCGGGCGTGGCGCAGCGTGATGTGCATTCCGGTTTGGACGGCGCCGTCGCTGTTGGTTTGTTGGACGTCGCTCAGGCGCAAACGCTGAAGGACTGCTACGACCTATGTTGGTCCGTACAATGCGCGGCGCGCTTGTTGTCCGGCAAGGTCATCGAAGCTGACAAGGTCGGCGAGGGCGGATCTGCCTTCCTGTGCCGCGCGACTGGATTTGAACAGGTTGAACAGCTGCAAAGCGCGCTGCAAGACAACTACAGCACGGCCGCTGAGATTATTGGCGGCGTGATCAGGGACGAAGATGATGGCGCAGAGTAAAGATCCAAATGATCACAAGGGGTTGATCCGCGAGGCGTATCGGATCGAAGGCATCACATTGCCTGAATGCCGTAGCATTTTTCTGGACTGGGCGCTGAGCCTGCCCGCTGAACGGGACCAATCCCAGGCGCTGATCGATCTGCATGCCTCCTATTCCCAGCAAGACGCGGATCACCCTATGACGCAGGTGCTGGCTGAGGGGTTGCAATCTGCCAAAACCCCCAAGCGGCGCGGCGGTTGGCGATCGCGCGACCGCTAGGGCTTTTCCCTCGGGGTATTCGCGACTATGAGGGCTTCATGACCCAAACTGCCGATCACCCCCGTATCCGCCTGAAACCCAAAGCCAACGCACGTGGCCTGCGCCACGGTTTTCCGTGGGTGTATGCCAATGACATCGTGACGGATCGCCGGACGCGTAAAATCCCGGCAGGGGCGCTGGCAGTGCTTGAGGATGACAAACGCGCGCCCATTGCACTGGTTGCGGTGAATCCTGACTCCAAAATCATGTGCCGCGTTCTGGATCGCAATATCGAAAGCCAGCTCGACGCCGCGTGGTTCGAAACCCGACTGCGCCGTGCGCTCGAGATGCGCGAACGCCTGTTCGAAGCACCCTATTATCGCCTGATCCACGCCGAAGCTGACGGCTTTCCCGGTGTCATCATCGACCGGTTTGGCGATGCCTGTGTGATCCAGCCCAATGCCGCGTGGGCCGAGGCGCACCTGGAAACTCTGACCGAAGCACTGGTCACCGTGACAGGCGTGACTACCGTGCTCAAAAACGCCTCGGGGCGAACCCGAGGGCTGGAAGGCTTGGACGACATGAACGTTACACTGCGTGGTACAGCGCCAGATGCGCCGCTACCAGTGCCGATGAATGGCGCGACCTACATGGCCGATCTGACTGGCGGTCAGAAAACCGGTCTGTTCTATGACCAACGGCCTAACCATGCTTTCGCCGCGCGATTGGTGCAACCGGGCGCGCAGGTATTGGACGTCTTCAGCCACGTGGGTGGCTTCGGACTGGCCATGCTGGCTGGTGGTGCAGGGCAGGCGCTGTCTGTGGATGGATCTGCAGCCGCGCTGGATCTCGCGACCAAAGGGGCCGAGGCCTCTGGTTTTGCTGACACGTTCCAGACCCGCCAAGGCGATGCCTTCGATGTCCTGACCCAATTGGGTGAAGAGGGCGCGCAGTTCGACGTCGTCATCTGTGATCCGCCAGCCTTTGCACCTTCCAGACAAGCGCTGGACGCGGGCTTGCGTGCCTATGAACGAGTGGCCCGTCTGGCGGCGGCTCTGGCCAAACCCGGCGGCTATCTGGGTCTGTGCTCGTGTTCACACGCGGCTGATCTGGGCCGGTTCCGCGACGCCTCGTCTCGCGGGATTGGCCGTGCAGGAAGACAGGCGCAACTGATTCATACAGGCTTTGCCGGGCCCGACCATCCACAACTGCCGCAACTGGCTGAAAGCGGCTATCTCAAAGCTGTGTTCTACCGGCTGTGAAAGCAGTTCTGGATACCTGCGTCATCTACCCTACGGTGATGCGAGAGATGCTGCTCGGCGCTGCCAAACTAGGCCATTTCACCCCCGTTTGGTCGGCGCGCATCCTTGAGGAATGGGCCCGCGCGGCCCGTAAGCTGGGCCCAACAGGCGAGGCTCAGGCCCGCGCCGAAATCGCAATGGCGCAAGCCAATTGGCCCAAGGCCCAGTTTCCCACCGCAGCCAATGTCGAACAACGACTCTGGCTGCCGGACAGCGCGGATATCCACGTTCTGGCAACGGCTGTTGCATCCTCGGCGGACGTGATCGTCACCGTCAACGCCAAGGACTTTCCCCGAAACATCCTGTCCGAGGAAGGGCTGGACCGCCGCGATCCAGACGGTCTGCTGCACAGCTTCTGGCAATCCGATCCCGACGGTATGAGCGACACAGCCAACCGTGTCCTGGCCGAGGCAAACCGCCTGTCGGGCGACCAATGGACCCTGCGCTCGCTTATGAAAAAAGCCCGCCTCCCACGTCTGGGCAAAGCGCTCGCCACATAACCGGGATCCAGCTTCATCTGGCTAAAAATATGCCAGAGTGCGCGATAGACTGGCCTCTCGCTGCCCTTAGATCAGCCACGGTTCCAACGCTGCTCTAATGCCTCCAGAGCAGCGATCCGTTCGTCCGTTTTTGGATGGCTCATCAACCAGGCGGGCACAACGCCAGCACGCTGCTGCGTCAGGTCTTCCAGCTTGTGAAACAGCGACTTCTGCGGCCCGATTCCGATCCCGGCTTTGGTCAGCAAAGCGGCGGCATACTCATCAGCCTCATACTCATCACTGCGCGACAGACGTGACGCCAGCAGGTGCGTCAGCATATTGGCGATCCACGCGCCGATGAACGGGATAAAGCGGTTCAGAAGCATCATCAAAGCGGCCCGCAGCGCATTCTGCCCGGAAAAGTCGATCATCCGGCGGCGCGCATGCCCCAGCGCCACGTGACCCAATTCATGCGCGATGACGCTTGCCATTTCCTCGGCGGATACCTCGCCACTGCGAAATTTGCGGTAGAATCCACGCGTGATGAAAATCCGACCGTCGGGTGCCGCCAGACCGTTCACGGGGTCAATCTCGTAGATGTAGACCGGCACCCGGTCGATCTCTAACGCTGCAGCCAGCCGGTCGGTCATGCGCTTTAAGGCCGGGTCGGCCAGCTCAGTCGACTTTGCATCCAAATCCTTATGGGTGCGCCAGACGGAAATCCGGTACATCACAATGGCATAGGCGATCGCCAGCAGGATCGGGGTAAGACGTAGCATGGTACAAATATGGTTTCGGGCAGGGGATTAGGCAACTGGCCCAGTGTCATAAACTCCGCGTTAAATAACAAGATTGTTGTCCATTGCTTCCAACGGCCCACTGCGCAAAAGAAAATCGCCGCCGGTAACCCGCTTGAGGGCAATCAAACTGAGGTGAACAGGTGAAATACCGCGGCTGCCTGACTTGTCGCAGGGCAGGTTGCGCCATAACTTTGAAATTATGTGGTCATTTGCCGATATCCGCCCGGCCTATAGCAGGGCTGAACGTGTCAGTGATGGCGTTGTTCATGTCCTTGGCGTCACTGCGGCTATCGTTGCCGTTCCGGCGCTGATCGCGTTGACCGCCTTATACCGGACCGAGCCTGCTGCTGTTCTTGGGGTCTCGGTCTACGGCTTCACGCTCATACTGATGCTGTCGTTTTCGGCTTTGTACAACATGGTGCAATCTGATCGATGGAGTGAGCTGCTGCGCCGCCTCGATCACTCGGGGATTTACGTCAAAATTGCAGGTACTTACACGCCATTCATCTTACTTTCCGGTGCCCCAATGACCGGACTCATGATCGGTCTTTGGTCATCTGCGACCCTTGGATCAATCCTGAAAATGATCGACCCGCACCGGTTCCGTTGGTTTGGTTTGGCGCTGTATGTGTTGATGGGATGGGCGTCCGTTTGGGCGGGTCAATCGCTGCTGGCCGACTTGTCGCAGCCTGTTGTGGCGCTGATGATCACCGGAGGCATCGTCTATACCGCGGGCATCGCCTTTTATCTTCTGGATTGGTTGCCGTTCCACAACACAATCTGGCATGTCTTCGTTCTGACAGGCAGCGTGTTGTTTTTCCTTGCGGTTTCGTTCCGTATTGCCTGGGCGCCGGTCCTGCAGATATGACGGTTAGCGGGTCAGTTCCCGCATCCCCTGTTCCAAACCGGCCAGCGTCATCGGCACCATGCGGTCCTCGAAAACCTCGCGGATCATGCCGATGGAATGGGTGTATTCCCAGTACTTTTCCGGCACCGGATTGATCCACAGATTTGATGTCCACTGCTCGCGCGCGCGCTGCAGCCAGACCTGACCGGCTTCTTTGTTCCAATGTTCGTTCGCGCCTCCGGGATAGGCAATCTCATAAGGGCTCATCGAGGCGTCGCCGACGAAGATGCACTTGTAGTCTGAACCATAGGTGCGCAGTACTTCGTGGGTCGGAGTCTGCTGGTCCCATCGGCGGTGATTGTCACGCCAGACGCCTTCATACAGGCAGTTGTGAAAGTAGTAATATTCCAGATGCTTGAACTCGGTTCTTGCAGCGGAAAACAGCTCTTCGACAACTTTGATATGTGGATCCATCGAGCCGCCCACATCCAGAAACAACAGCACTTTGACTGCGTTGTGACGCTCGGGGCGGGTTTTGACGTCGAGATAGCCATGTTCGGCGGTGGCGCGGATGGTGCCGTCCAGATCCAGTTCCTCGGCCGCACCTTCGCGGGCCCAGCGACGCAGGCGCTTCAGCGCGACCTTAATATTGCGCGTACCCAGTTCAACCGTGTCGTCCAGGTTCTTGAATTCGCGCTTGTCCCACACTTTTACGGCGCGCTGATGACGGCTTTCCTTCTGGCCGATCCGCACACCTTCGGGATTATAGCCATAAGCCCCGAACGGCGACGTCCCGGCGGTGCCGATCCACTTGTTGCCACCCTGGTGGCGGCCTTCCTGATCCTTGAGACGCTCGCGCAACGTCTCCATCAGTTTTTCAAAGCCGCCCATGGCCTCGATCTCGGCTTTATCTTCGTCTGAAAGGTGTTTCTCGGCCATCTTGGCCAGCCATTCGGCAGGGATATCGACAGCTTCGAGCACCTGATCAAAGCTGATCTCTTCCAGACCTTTGAAGCTGGCGGCAAAAGCTTGATCGAACTTGTCGATATTGCGCTCGTCCTTCACCATCGACACGCGGGCGAGGTAATAGAACGCCTCGACATCATAGGTCGCCAGACCCTTTTTCATGCCTTCCAGAAAAGTCAGATACTCGCGCAGTGATACGGGAATGCCAGCTTTGCGGAGGTTTTCGAAAAAGGGCAGAAACATGCGTTAACCCACCAAACGAACCAGGATCAGGGAAAGCACCAGACCTACAATGGCAAATGCGATGCCGTAACCGGCCGCATATTGGGCAATATCCGCGCCGCTGCCATTGCGTTTGCGAGCCTTCATCGCGCCAAGGATCGCCCCCAATAACGCCATTCCTAAAACTACGACCATGCGTTACCCGCCTCTGTTGTTGGTGGACGGACCTTCGGCAACTTCCTGCATCAGCGACCGGACCACGACTTCCGAGCCAAAGCCGTATCGCGCCCATGCCAGACTGTCCAGCCTGACGGTACGTGCCTGTTTCGAGCGTCCGGCCTGATTGAGCGCTTCGGATTTCAACAGTAACAGAGTGGCCAATTGAGAGGCGTTTTCAGCCCGCGACATGACAGCAATTGCCTTGTCCAGTTCGGGCAGAATCTCTGGTCCTTTTCCCTGTGAAAGCGCGAAGGCCGCGGTTTGCGTGGTCACATAGGCCTGATGAATTTCAGTTCCCGGAGCAGAGCGCAGAAATTGCATCGCAGTTTCGTATTGTCGGATCGCTTCTTGCGGATTGTCGAATTGCGCCATGCGGCCAAGAATATAATGCGGATATGCCCGTCGATGGTCGGTCCAGCCCTTTTCCCGCCCGATCTGAACCGCTCTTTCCGCGGCTTTCACCCGGTTGCGTGTGCTTGGCCTTGATCCAAGCGACTTTTGGACGGCGTTGATCCACTCGCGCGGTGTGTCCGAAACAGGTTGCGCCGGCAAAGTGTCGCCGCGTGGGTTCAGCCGGCTAAGGATGCCGGGCAGGACCGCTTGGACTTGCTCACGCGTCATTCCGCTGCGCAGTTGGGGCGAATAAGCCGTGCGCAGGATCAGCATGTCAAAACCGGTCAGAATGGTGTGGATGTTATCGTCGTTGAACACCGAATCCGGCAGGTGGTACAGATCATTCAGTGGCCCCAGTGCCTGTGCCAGTTCCTCGTGCAGGCAGTCGCGCTTTTCCTGCGGGCTCACGTCATAAGGAATGAAAATGCCCAGCCGTTCGCGGCTGCGCAGCGCGGTCCAACTGCTCTTCCGTTTGCGCCGGTCCTGTCGATATTCCTCAAAGCTGGATGCGTTGGGAACCACGAAACAGGCGGCTTGCGGCAGGATGCGCTGGATCTGTTCCTGGCTGACGGCTTCGATGGTGATGTTGGCCTGGCCATCCGTTATCTGGCGAATGTCGATCCCGGCCTCGCTTTGCAGACGGGTCAACAACCGGGTCAGATCACGCTGCATTGACGGAGTGGGCGATCCCGTAAGCCGAACGGTGACGGGGCCTTCGAACCGGGTGAAGACGGGCAGGGTGGCGCCGCCTTCGAGCGCGAAGTGCAAAGAAAGGAAATCGGCTGCAATATTAGCGTTCGACCGGGCGGGTGGCCTGGGTCGGGTTGACGTGAACGCTTTGGCGGGCGGCAGGTTCGCCTCGATCGCCTTAACGCGTGTTGGCGGCTCAGGGGTGGTGACCGCGGTGCATCCGGCGACGGCAAAGCCAAACAGGACCGCAGCGATCCTGATCATGGGCGTTGATACCGGATAAAGGGCGTTTGCTTGCCAATCCGATCGTAGAGCTTGCGCGCCGTGTGATTGAACTCTTGCGTCAGCCAATAGACGGATGGCGCGCCCTTCCGGTCGGCCTCGTCATAAACTGCCTGTATCAAGGCGCCGCCAACGCCGGTTCCGCGCGCCTCGGGCCGGGCGAACAGGTCTTGCAGGTAGCAAACGCTTTCTTCTTTCCACGCATGGCGGTGAAACAGGTAATGGGTCAGACCGACAAGCTGACCATTCGCTTCGGCCACGAAGCAGGAAAAATCGTTGGGATCATTGCCCAGCAACCGTGCGAAGGTGCTGTCATATGTTTGATCCGGCACGGTCGTTTCATAAAACGTCAGATAGTCGCGCCACATCTTGGCCCATTCGGCGCGATCTTCGGGCAGCAGCGCCCGGATATTGAGGGTGTCAGACAAGCATTGGCTCCTATGTCGTCAGGCCGAACTGCCCGACGACGTCGGACGGCCTTTTGGCCAATGCTGACACCCGGCCCCACGCAAGGCAAGCGGGGATCACCAAGTGTTCAAAATTCTCAGCGTTTGCTGCGTGCCATGAAGGCCAGACGTTCAAACAAGTGAACGTCCTGCTCGTTTTTCAGCAGCGCGCCGTGCAACTTGGGCAACGCATTGGCCCCGTCGCGTTTGAGGTCTTCGGCGGTCAGGTCTTCGGCCAACAACAGCTTGAGCCAGTCCAACACTTCCGAGGTCGATGGTTTCTTTTTCAGCCCCTGCGTTTCACGGATTTCGTAAAACTGGGTCAGCGCTGTGGTCAATAATGCATCCTTGATGCCCGGGTGGTGCACGTCGACGATACGGCGCATGGTCGCCTCATCCGGGAAGCGAATGTAGTGGAAGAAACAGCGCCGCAGGAACGCATCGGGCAGTTCCTTTTCGTTGTTCGAGGTGATGATCACAATGGGGCGGTTTTTGGCTTTGATGGTGTCCCCGGTTTCATAGACGTGGAACTCCATCTTATCGAGTTCTTGCAACAGGTCATTGGGAAATTCGATATCGGCCTTGTCGATCTCATCGATAAGCAGCACGATCTTTTCATCGGTCTCAAAGGCCTGCCACAGCTTGCCCTTGCGAATATAGTTGGACACGTCATGTACGCGCTCGTCGCCCAACTGGCTGTCGCGCAGGCGGCTGACCGCGTCATATTCGTACAGGCCTTGCTGCGCGCGGGTGGTGGATTTCACGTTCCACTCAATCATCTTCAGCCCCAGCGCGCCTGCTACCTGTCTGGCCAGTTCGGTCTTGCCGGTTCCGGGTTCACCCTTGACCAGCAGGGGACGTTCCAGCGTAACGGCGGCATTCACTGCAATTGTCAGGTCATCGGTGGCAACATATTCGGCTGTACCTTGGAAACGTGCGGTCATGGGCCCCTCATTCAATATCGCGCGGCATGTGTCTTTGGGGTTATAGCGGGGTGAAAAATTTGACAAGACAGGTCGCAACGTCGCGCAGCGCGAAATTGACGTGCGACTCCAATGCCTTTGGTTGATTCGGGTGCTAACATCGGGCTCGACAATTTTGGGAACGCCCAAAAAATGCCTGTCAATTTTCACAGAAAAACAAGGATTTGTTGTTTTAAGTCTCATATTTAGACGACCTGAAACAGCACGCAGCCGGGCTAAGTTTCCATAGTGACATTCCCCCCGCTGTCGGATAAACGCTCCGCAGAAGGGGATTGCCGCATGTCAGGTGAAGCAAAGGTGACCGGCGTTGCAGGCCACACCGAGGGAGCAAAAATGAAGCAGGAAGTATTTCTGCCAGAGGATTATCGTCCAGCCGAAGACGAACCATTCATGAACGACAAGCAGTTAGAGTATTTTCGTCGTAAGCTGCTGGATTGGAAAACTGAACTTTTGGCAGGCAGCCGCGATACGATCGAAGGGCTGCAGGACAACACTCGCAACATTCCGGACGTCGCAGACCGCGCAAGCGAGGAAACTGATCGTGCGCTGGAACTGCGGACACGTGATCGCCAGCGCAAGCTGGTGGCTAAGATTGACTCGGCCCTGCGCCGGATCGACGAAGGCGAATACGGATATTGCGAGAAAACGGGCGACCCGATTTCGCTGAAGCGTCTGGATGCGCGCCCGATTGCGACCATGACGCTTGAGGCGCAGGAACGCCACGAGCGCCGCGAAAAGGTCCACCGCGACGATTGATCGCTGGAAAAATCAGAATTCTCAAACGCCGGGGTCTTTTGCTCCGGCGTTTTTGCTTTAAGCCAGTGATATGAATATCAACGGTCTGAAATTTGGCATCATCGGCGGTGGTATCGGTGGGATCGCCGCCGCTCTGGCGTTGCGGCAACGCGGCGCTCGGGTCGTGGTTCTTGAGCAGGCAGCTGAATTGACCGAGGTCGGCGCCGGCTTGCAGATCAGCGCCAACGGAATGGTTGTGCTGCGTGCCCTGAACGTTGTGGGTGAAACACCCGAGGCGGGCCAGCGGTCCTACGGAACGGTGCTGCGCGACTATCGGGCAGGGCGATCCGTCAGTGAGATACCGGCACCGGCCGCTGGACCGACCTACTATTACCATCGTGCTGACCTGCTGGGATTGCTGCACAAAGCAGCGCTTCGGGACGGTGTCGAGTTTCAACTGGGCGCACGAGTTGCGCAGGTGCGCAAACATCCCTCCGAAGCCGAGATTATTTTGGAAGATGGTACAGACCGGCGCGTTGATTGTGCGATTGCCGCCGACGGTGGGCGAAGCACGATCCGGGTAGACATGAACGGGCCCGAAGCACCGAAATTCACCCATCAGGTGGCCTGGCGGGCGACGATTCCTTGGGCGCGTCGCGATCCCAAACCGCGCGCCGTTCTGACGATGGGGCCGGGCCGGCACGTTGTAACGTATCCTCTGCGCGATCACACTTTGATGAACGTTGTCGCGATCGAGGAACGATCCGATTGGCAGGAAGAAGGCTGGCGCCGACGCGGCGACCCCGAGGAACTGCGCGCTCGATTTTCCGACTTTGGCGGCGTGGTCGGGGAAATTCTGGGGCAGGTACAGGAACCCCACATCTGGGCGTTGTTTCTGCGACCCGTCGCAGAACGCTGGCAGAACGGGCGCATTGCATTGTTAGGGGATGCGGCTCACCCGACACTCCCATTTATGGCGCAGGGTGCCTGCCTTGCGCTTGAAGATGCGTGGGTCCTGGCCCGATCTTTTGATGACCAATCCGGGATAGAGCAGGCGCTGTCCACCTATGAAACCCGCCGTCATCGAAGGGCGCAGCGTGTGGTTTCTGCGGCCGGTGCCAATGCCCGAAATTTCCACCTGCGAGGCCCGATGCGGCTGGCCGCACAGGCGGCTCTGATGGCGGTCGGGCCACGGTTGTCCCGGAAATACGACTGGATTTACAGCTACGACGCGACGGCCTGAGGTTTCACAGGTCCAAGTCGACCCAGACCGGGACATGGTCCGAGGGCTTTTCATGGCCGCGAATCTCGGCATCAATCCTGCAATCGCGCAATAGATCGGCGGCCTGCGGTGTAAGCAGGAAATGGTCGATACGGATCCCGTCATTGCGGTTCCAGGCACCGGCTTGGTAGTCCCAGAACGAATAATGCTCAGGACCTTGGGTGACGGCGCGGAACGCTTCCGTGAACCCCAGATTCAGGATCTTGCGAAACGCCGCGCGGCTTTCCGGCCGGAACAGAGCATCCTCGCGCCATGCATCTGGACGTTTGGCGTCTTCGGCCTGCGGGATTATGTTGTAATCCCCAGCCATCAGCGCGGGCTCTTCGCTCGCCAGCAAATCGCGCGCGCGGTCATATAGCCGCTCCATCCAGGACAGCTTGTATTCGTATTTCGGACCCGGCACCGGGTTACCGTTCGGCAGATACAGACCACAGATCCGAAGGGCTTTTTTGCCAATGACGGTCGCCTCAATCCAACGGGCCTGTTCGTCCTCGTCGTCACCAGGAAGGCCCCGAGTCACATCTTCAAGTGGCAGCTTGGACAGGATCGCCACGCCGTTGAAGCTCTTTTGCCCGTGGGTTTCGACGTTGTAACCGCGCTCTTCAAACAGTTCGCGGGGAAAATTCTCGTCGATCGACTTGATCTCTTGCAGCAAAACGACGTCCGGCTGCGCGTCATCCAGCCAACGGGGCAGGGCTTCGGCTCGCGCTTTGATGCCGTTGATGTTGAACGTGGCGATTTTCATGCGCGATCCTCCGGCTGGCTGCCGGTTGATCTATCCCTCAACCGCGCTGGCAGGGCAAGGTCACATTGAAAATGAAGTGCCGCAGCCGCAGGAAGAGGTAGCGTTGGGGTTCTCGATCACAAACCGCGCGCCGATCAGTTCCTGCGTAAAATCGATCACCGCGTTTTCCAGAAACGGCAACGAAATCGCGTCGACGATCACTTTCTGGCCTTTGCCTTCCAGCACAAGGTCGTCTTCTTTCGGTTCGTCCAACGCGATTTCGTATTGAAATCCGGAACATCCGCCGCCTTCCACTGCGACGCGCAGGGCTTGTCCCTGATCGGCTGCACCGATCTCGGCGAGACGTTCAAAGGCGCGTTCTGTAACTGTGGGGGGCAGATTCATGCCAAACTCCAAAGGTTTATTTCCTTTACGCCTTACAATATAGAAAGTGCAAGGACAGGCGACAAGGACAAGGCCTTTGAACATAGCGGGTTTTGCCTCGAACCCAGGCCGCGCCAGGGGGCGGCTTGTGCCAGAGGAGGAAAGCAGTTTCCGGTCATGCTTTCAACGCGACAGGGACCGGATCATTCACGCTAGCGCGTTTCGGCGGCTTAAGCACAAGACACAAGTGTTTGTTGAGCACGAGGGCGACAGCTATCGCACGCGCCTGACCCATTCTATCGAAGTTGCACAGGTCGCTCGAACAATCGCCGGAGCTTTGGGCTTGAACGGCGAACTGACCGAGGCCGTGGCGTTGGCGCATGACCTGGGACACACACCGTTCGGACATACGGGCGAAGATGCCCTACATGCGCTCATGGAGCCTTACGGCGGATTTGACCACAACGCACAGGCCATTCGCATCGTCACGAAGCTGGAACGCCACTATGCCGAATTTGACGGATGCAACCTGACATGGGAGTGCCTAGAGGGGATCGCCAAGCATAACGGGCCGGTCACCGGTGATTTGCCGTGGGCACTGGCCGAGTGCAACGCGAGTTTCGATCTGGAGTTTTACACTCATGCCAGTGCCGAAGCACAAGTTGCCGCCCTTTCGGATGACATAGCCTATAACAACCATGACCTGTTGGACGGGTTGAGGGCGGGTCTGTTCACGGATGATGAAATCGGGCAATTGCCTATCGTCGGTGACTGCTATGCCGAGGTGGATCGGAGATATCCGGGTTTGGATTCTTATCGTCGCCGGCATGAGGCGCTGCGCCGTGTTTTCGGCGTCATGGTTTCCGATGTGATTGTCACGTCGCGTGGGCTGATCACGAGTTCGGGCGCGGAGACCGTCGAGGAAATTCGCAATCTTGGTTATCCGGTGATCCAGTTCTCGGGTGGCTTGTGGGCGCAACTCAGGGAAATCCGCGCCTTTTTGTTCAAGCAGATGTACCGCGCGCCCAGCGTCATGGACGTGCGCGCCGAGGTTAGCAAAGTCGTGGAAGATCTGTTCCCAATCTACATGAACGATCCGAAACAGATGCCCGCGCGCTGGCATGAGGATATAGAGGCGGCCAGCGATGAAACAGCGCTGGCGCGGATTGTCTCTGACTACATTGCAGGAATGACCGACCGATTTGCCCTGCAGGATCACGCAAGGCTGGCTGGTACCTGATCACTCTATCCCGACATAGGCCAGCGCCCAGACCTGCTGGCCCGACTGTTCGGCGGCCAGGTCGGGGTCATCGGTCGGGGGGAAGACGATCATAGTCGGGCCATAGCCGCCAACGCCCATCGGTGAGCCGTCGGCATGGGTCGCGACGATGGGTTGATGGGCGGTGATGCTGTCCCAAGGAATTTCAGACTGATAGCCATCCATGGCCATTGGCTTGGCGGTTTTTCCTTCGGCCCCGGCCATGATCAACAGGTCCGACAGGCGTGGCCCGGAAAAGGCGATGTCGCTCTTATTGTCTTCCGGGCCGTAAAGAATAGTGATTTCAACCTGCTCCAGTTCGTCCAACATGGCCGCATCAAAGCCGGCGGCTCCGTCGTGCTGAACCTCCAAGTATCCCAGCAGACCGCCATCGTTTTCACCGCGGGCTGGCAGGTTGGTTTCCGTGACCGCTCCGCCAAGGGTCAAAAGTACATGGCCTTGCGGTTCAGGCATGTCGGCCCAAAGCGGCAGGGCAGAGGTCAGAACGAAGGCGATTGGCAGGGCAAAGCGCATAGGGGTTTCTCCGGCTTGAAGTTCCACCGACGTTAGCTGAGTCTACCGCTAATCCAAGCCCAAACTGATCGCTTCCATTGACCTTGCCGCTTTGCGTGGTAAACCGCCGGGCAAGCAAAAGGACATCCGAAATGAACCTGTTTTCCGAGATCCGCGGCCTCGTGCTGGACGCGCTGGCACAGATGCAGTCCGAAGGCGCATTGCCCGAGGGGCTGAGTTTTGACAACGTAGCGGTCGAACCGCCGCGTGATGCAGCGCATGGCGACATGGCAACCAACGCCGCGATGGTGTTGGCGAAACCGGCCAAGTTGAAGCCGCGCGACATTGCCGACGTGTTAGCCGGAAAGCTGGCGGCGGATGACCGGATCACCAGTGCCGAAGTTGCCGGACCGGGCTTTTTGAACCTGCGGCTTGCGGCGTCGGTGTGGCAGGGTGTGTTGGCAGCGGTGTTGGAACAGGGCACGGATTATGGCCGTTCCAACATGGGGCATGGCCAGAAGGTCAACGTCGAGTATGTCTCGGCCAACCCCACAGGCCCGCTGCATGTGGGCCATACGCGTGGTGCCGTGTTCGGTGACGCGCTGGCAAGCTTGCTGGCGTATTCGGGCCATGACGTGACACGTGAATACTACATCAACGACGGGGGCGCGCAGGTAGATGTACTGGCGCGGTCCGCGTATGAGCGCTATCGCGAGGCCAACGGGCTGAGCCCCGAGATCGCCGAGGGGCTGTACCCTGGAGACTATCTGATCCCGATCGGCGAGGCGCTGAAAGAGAAATACGGCGACAGCCTGATCGACAAGCCGGAAAGCGAGTGGCTGGAAGAGCTGCGCGAGTTTTCGACCGATGCAATGATGGATCTGATCCGCGCCGACCTGAAGGCGTTGGGTGTTGAGATGGATGTGTTCTATTCCGAAAAATCGCTTTATGGCACCGGAAAGATCGAGGCTGCGCTTAAGTCCCTGACCGATAAGGGCTTGATCTACGAAGGTGTGCTGGAACCACCCAAAGGTAAAAAGCCCGAGGATTGGGAGCCGCGCGAGCAAACCCTGTTCAAATCGACCGAGCATGGTGATGACGTCGATCGGCCGGTCAAGAAATCGGACGGCAGCTGGACCTATTTCGCCCCGGATATCGCCTATCACTATGACAAGGTGACCCGTGGCTTTGATGCGCTGATCGACGTGTTTGGTGCGGACCATGGCGGCTATGTCAAACGGATGAAGGCAGCTGTTTCGGCCCTGTCCGATGGCAAGGTGCCGTTGGATATCAAGCTGACGCAGCTGGTAAAGCTGTGGAAGAATGGCGAGCCGTTCAAGATGTCCAAGCGGGCAGGGAATTTTGTCACCCTGCGCGATGTGGTTGATCAGGTGGGGCCGGATGTGACCCGTTTCGTCATGCTGACGCGCAAGAACGATGCGCCGCTGGACTTCGATTTCGACAAGGTGCTGGAACAAAGCCGCGAGAACCCTGTGTTCTACGTGCAATACGCTCATGCCCGTGTCATGAGTGTACTGCGCCGTGCCGCCGAGGCGGAAATCGCTACGGATGACGCGACTCTCAAGGGTGCTGATCTGGGCAAGATCGACCATGCCTCAGAGTTGACGGTGGCCAAAAAGCTGGCTGAATGGCCGCGTCTGATCGAAATTGCCGCACGCACCAATGAACCGCATCGGGTTGCCTTTTACCTGTATGAGCTGGCGGGTGACTTCCACGCGCTATGGAATAAGGGCAACGATGAAACGCAACTGCGGTTCATTCAGGATGGCGATGTTGCCACAAGCCAATCAAAAATCGCATTGGCCCGGGCCGTTTCTGTTGTGATTTCAGCGGGCTTGGGTATTCTTGGCGTCACTCCGGCGCAGGAGATGCGGTAACTAACACCGCCCGACGCGCCGGTACGAGGTAGGCAAGAAATGACCCGCGCGCCACTTTTTAAGGCGCAATCGGGCGGTGAGGCGGACATGGCAAGTTACGATTACTCGGGGCAGATGCGCCCCGAGGAGATGCATTACACGAATCAGCCACATCCTGAGGATGGGTATGAGTATCCCGACGACTCCTATGGCTATGAACAGGCTCCGCGAGGGGCAGGGCTGGGCCGTATCTTCAACGTCATGGGTGCAGTAGCGTCGCTGGCATTGGTCGCCGGGATCGGCGTCTGGGGCTTCAAACTGGTGATGCGCGACGTTAGTGGCGTGCCTGTTGTTCGCGCCATCGAGGGGCCAATGCGCATTCAGCCGGAAAACCCCGGCGGCACCCCGGCCGATCACCAGGGTCTGGCCGTCAATGCCGTGGCAGCCGTTGGAACGGCAGCGCCGCCAGCAGATCGCTTGATCCTTGCGCCGCGCCCGGTTTCGCTGACAGACGAAGATACGCCTGTTGAGCCGCTGAAGCCGACGCAGGCCGTGCATGTCGTCGAAGAAGAGATCTCGGATCAAGAGGCCGCGCAGCTGCGCCAGAATACAGTCGATGCCCTGGTTGCAGAATTGGCCGGTGGGGCGGCGAAAACGGATGACCCGGCAGAGCAGGGCGTACAACTCGCCTCGTTGGCACTGCCCGAAGAAGAGCCCGCCATTGATCCTGCTGATCTGGCCGCACAATTGCCGGATCCGGAACTGGCGGCACTGCCCGGTGTCCGCCGATCCCTGCGCCCGTCCACGCGGCCAGCCCGAGCGACGCCAAGCGGGATTTCATCCAACAGCAGTACCGAAGCTGCGATCAACGCCGCTGTCAAAGCCGCCGTTGGCGTTGACGTGGATCCGAATACCCTGTCCAAAGGCACGCGCATGGCCCAGCTGGGTGCGTATGAAAGCTCGGACGTGGCCCGTGCGGAATGGGATCGCATGAATGGCCGTTTTGGTGAGTATATGGATGGAAAACAACGTGTTATCCAGAAAACCTCAAGCGGCGGGCGGACATTCTATCGTCTGCGTGTTCTTGGGTTTGATGACCTGAGCGACTCGCGTCAGTTCTGTGCCGCTCTGGTCGCACAAGGTGCAGACTGTATCCCGGTTGCCGTTCGGTGACATTCGGAGCTGCGATCACCGATGCCGAAGGGCTGCGCCTGACGTCAGAGGAAAAGAGACTATTCCAGCAGATGAACCCATTCGGGTTCATTTTGTTTGCGCGCAACATAGATACAGCTGAACAAGTTCGTGCCCTATGCGATGACTTTCGCGATGCCGTAGGGCGCAATTGCCCTATCACCATCGACCAGGAAGGTGGCCGTGTGCAGCGTCTGCGCGCGCCATTGGCACGCGAATGGATGCCGCCCCTGGATCATGCGGGCCGCGCCGGGGATCAGGCGGAACGCGCCATGTATCTGCGGTATCGATTGATCGCAAAAGAGCTGTTCGAGCTTGGCATTGACAGCAACTGCGCCCCGATGGTCGATTTGGCGCGCGACGATACCCATGCGTTTTTGAAGAACCGCTGTTATGGCTCTGATCCCAATCGGGTTTCAACTCTTGGGCGCGCTGTTGCCAAAGGCCATCTGGATGGGGGTGTTTTGCCGGTGCTTAAGCACATGCCGGGGCATGGATTGGCAACGCTGGACAGCCACCATGACCTGCCGCATGTGGACCTGACACAGGACCAGCTTGAGCAAGCGGATTTCGAACCGTTTCGGGCGCTGAACGATCTGCCGATGGGGATGACGGCGCATCTGGTCTATGACCGGATTGATCCGCAACCAGCTACGATTTCATCTGCGATGATCGGGCTGATCCGCGATAAAATCGGTTTTGACGGTCTAATCATGACCGACGATATCTCGATGAAAGCGCTGAGTGGCGCGCCCGAAGACATTGCGCGTCAGTCACTGGCCGCAGGGTGCGACGTGGTTCTGCACTGCAACGGAACGTTCGACGCGCGTGCCATGGTGCTGGAAGCAGCCGGAGAAATGACCGCGCAAGCGCAAAAGCGCGCGGAAAGGGCGTTGTCGATGCGACAGAAGCCTGTGGAACTTGACATCCAAGCGGCCGAAGCGGAACTATCTGCCCTAATGGGCGGGCAGGTATATGAACGATAATCTCTTTAGCGAAGACCCGGCCTCGGTCGCGGATCGTCTTGCGGCAGAGGCGTTGATTGTTGATGTCGACGGGTTCGAAGGTCCGTTGGATGTATTGTTGACCCTGTCGCGAACCCAAAAGGTCGACCTGCGGAAAATCTCGGTTCTCGCGCTTGCGCAGCAGTACCTGTCCTTTGTGGAAAAGGCGCGCGCGCTGCGGATTGAACTGGCGGCGGATTATCTGGTCATGGCCGCCTGGCTGGCCTTCCTTAAATCCCGGCTTTTGTTGCCACCGGATCCGGATGACGAAGGCCCCTCGGGCGAGGAACTGGCCGCTCACCTGGCGTTCCAGTTGGAACGCCTGCAGGCCATGCGCGACTCTGCCGCGCGTCTCATGGCCCGTGATCAACTGGGGCGCGATTTCTTCAAACGCGGGCAGGGTGAGGATATCACCCGTATCCGCACCGTGACTTACTCTGCCACGCTGTTGGATCTGATGCAGGGATACGCCCGTATCCGAACTCGTGACGAGTTCCGCCCCTTTGTCATGGACCGCGATTCAGTGTTCACAATGGAACAGGCGCTAGAGCGGATGCGCCCGCTGATCGGGTTTGCCGGGGCTTGGACGGATATGGAATCCTATCTGCCCGAGGGCTGGGACGCTGACCCGGTGCGTCGCCGCTCGGCCACTGCAGCGACCTTTGCTGCCTCGCTTGAGCTGGTGAAAGAAGGACATATGGAGATGAAGCAAACCGAGACGTTTGCACCGATCCATTTGCGCAAAAGGACTGACACACGTGACTGACGAACCGCAAGACGAAGGCACCGGCACCCTGTTCGAAGCGCCACCCTTGGCGGAACAGGAACGCATGGTCGAGGCCGTGCTGTTCGCCAGCTCCGAGCCGGTGACGATCGCGGATCTTGAGGCGCGGATGCCCCATGGCAGCGACGCGGCGCAAGCGGTTGAAATTCTTCAGAAACGGTATGAGGGCCGGGGCGTCCGTGTTGTGCGCGTGGGTGAGGCCTGGGCCATTCGCACTGCGCCCGATCTGGGTTTTCTGATGCAAAAGGAAACGGTCGAAACCCGCAAGCTAAGCCGCGCCGCCATCGAAACGCTGGCCATCGTCGCCTATCATCAGCCCTGTACGAGGGCTGAAATCGAAGAGATCCGGGGCGTCTCGGTTTCGCGCGGTACAATCGATCAACTGTTGGAAATGGAGTGGATCCGTTTGGGCCGCCGCCGGATGACACCCGGCCGTCCGGTCACCTTTGTTGTGACGCCACAGTTTCTGGATCATTTCGGGTTGGAAAACGCCCGCGATCTTCCGGGGCTCAAGGAATTGCGGGCTGCTGGGTTGCTGGAAAACCGGCCCCCCCCGGGCACGATGCCATTGGGCGAAGGGCGTGATGACAGTGAAGATGAGGACCAGACCGAGCTGTTCGAGGAAGAGTGATAACTTGGCCCTTTTGTTGCCGTTGGAATCACCTATGTTGTGGCCAAGCTGAGGAGTTGAGCAATGAATATGAATCGCATCATCGACATGATCATCCGCCAGATCATGCGGCGGGTCGTCAACAAAGGCATCGACAAGGGTTTTGATGTGGCGGGCCGGATGGGAAAGCCGAAACAAAGATCGGCTGTGCCTCATGACTCGGGCGCAAATGACGACAGCAACCGTCAAGCCTAGCAGACAAGCCCGGCGCAGCGCATGGTCCGCATGTGCGCCGGTTCAACAGGTGTTAACCAACAGCCTTGAAGTGTTTGGACAGTTTCAGCCCCTGTCCCTGATAATTCGACGCGATGCCCGCACCATAAAGCTGTGTCGGCATTTCGGCCATCTTCTCATAAACCAGCCTCCCGACGACCTGCCCGTGTTCCAGAACAAACGGTGCCTCGTGGCAGCGTACTTCCAGTACGCCGCGTGATCCCGCTCCACCCGCTGCGGCGTGACCGAAGCCCGGGTCAAAAAATCCGGCATAGTGCACCCGGAATTCGCCTACCATTGCAAGGTAGGGGGCCATTTCAGCCGCATACATGGGGGGAATATGGACCGCCTCGCGGCTGACCAGGATATAGAACGCACCGGGGTCCAGGATGATGCGGCCATCGGTGGTGCGCACCTCTTCCCAGTATTCTTGCGGGTCGTATTCGCCAATCCGGTCCAAATCGATCACACCGGTATGCGGTTTGGCCCGATAGCCAACCAGATCAGTGTCGGGCAATTGCAGGTCGACCGAGAACCCCAGCCCATCCTGAATGACTGCCGGT
Organism: Ruegeria sp. CDSC002; assembly: GCF_059610905.1. NCBI lineage: Bacteria > Pseudomonadati > Pseudomonadota > Alphaproteobacteria > Rhodobacterales > Roseobacteraceae > Ruegeria > Ruegeria sp. CDSC002. Next base: position 10,252 of record NZ_JBXWOM010000006.1, on the reverse strand, counting down.
CCGTCGACCAGTGGCGAGTCGTTGTGCAACGCGGTCAGTTCCGCGTCGCTGAGCACTGCCTGACCCTGACGAAAGCGAATCTGGTTCAGCCGCATGCCCGGTCTCACCAGAACCGAGAATGAGCGTGGACAGATCTCGGCAAAAAGCGGCCCGGTATAGCCTGCCGGTACCCGGTCAAACTCGGTGCCACCATCGGTGATTGTGCGGGTCAGAAGATCCAATCGTCCGGTCGAGCTTTTGGCATTTGCCACCGCGCTGGTATCGGCGGGCAGGGCCAGTGATTCCATCAGCGGCACCAGATAGACGCAGCCTTTTTCCAGAACGGCTCCGTCGGTGATGTCGATGCGGTGCATCTCAAACTCGGACAGACGATCCGCGACCGTGCGTCCTTCGCCGGACAGAAACGAGGCGCGGACCCGGTAAGCAACTGTACCTAAACGTAAATCAAGGCTAGCGGGTTGAATTTGCGCCGGGATAACCTCGGGGCTGGCGGTGATCTCACCGCGGCCGATCATCGCCTCGATCTGTTGGTTTGGACATACACCTGTCATTCCGATCCCCTCTGTTGCCAGAGCGGGATCTGGCCTGTCTGCCATAAACGTCGGTGTGATTTGGTCGGGCTAGCAGGACTCGAACCTGCGACCTTCCGTCCCCCAGACGGACGCGCTACCAGGCTGCGCCATAGCCCGACGTTGAGGTGTTCATAAAGACTTTCCCGGCGGGGGCAAGAGGAAATCATCGCCTTTTTTCTTATCCTGCCGACCGGTTCTCAATTCGGTTGATGACAGCACGCAAGTCCTTGGCGATGGGTGCGATCCGACGCAGAAGATCGTCGTCAAAATCGGTCCGTTCCCACGCTTGTGTGGCGATTCCGCCTATCAAGGGGGCTTCATCCAGATACTCGGGCGCGGGCTGAGGTGGCTCTGCTTGTGATTGCTGCAGGGCAGGCGGGGGCGTCTCGGCCGGAGGGGCTTGTTCAGCCGGCGCAGTTGCCTTGGCCACCGGGGCCGGATCGCCCAAATCCAGATCGATCTGATCGCTGGGCGTAGCAGGCTTGGCGGAAAAGGGCACGACAACGGTGTCGTCTGCCGGGGCGCTTTCAGGCGCAGCGGGCTCATCCAGGCTGGGCGACAGCGAGGACACATAGGCCACGCCTTGTTCACGCAGGATGCGCTGGACACCTTTGATGGTGATCCCGTCCTCGTGCAGCAGCTTTTTGATACCACCCAAAAGGCGCATATCATTTGGCCGGTAATACCTGCGGCCACCCGCGCGTTTGACGGGTTTGACTTGGCTAAAACGGCTTTCCCAGAAGCGCAGGACATGAGCCTGAACGCCTAACCAGTCCGCAACTTCACTTATTGTGCGAAAGGCGTCGGGGGACTTGCTCATGACCGTTCCGTCCCGAATTTACTTGCGATTCCCTGCGGCGACGCGATCCTTCATCAGGTGCGACGGGCGGAATGTCAGGACACGTCGAGGCTGAATTGGCACCTCTTCGCCGGTTTTGGGATTACGGCCGATGCGGGCGGTTTTGTCCCGAACACTGAACGTACCAAACGATGAAATCTTGACCTGTTCACCTTGGACCAGTGCGTCCGACATGTGGTTCAAGACGCTTTCGACAAGCTGCGCACTTTCATTACGTGAAAGGCCAACCTCGCGGAAAACAGCCTCGCTCAGATCCATTCGCGTCAGTGTTTTTTCGCCCATACCATTTCCCCTGTTGATATCAGAGAATATGGTGATGGCAAATTCGCTGTCAATATCAATGAATTGCACGAGGCTGTGTAAGCCGTTTTGCGCCGGTTACCAGCGCAGAACCACTGCGCCCCATGCCAGGCCGCCGCCGATAGCCTCGGTCACGATCAGATCCCCGGTCTTGATCTGGCCCCGTTGTTTGCCCACTGACAGGGCCAGGGGAATCGATGCGGCGGACGTGTTGCCGTGATCCTGAACTGTCACGACAACGTTATCCATCGGCAGGCCCATTTTCTTGGCAGTGCCCTGAATGATGCGAATGTTGGCCTGATGTGGCACGATCCAATCGACGTCCGCGTTGGTCAGACCGGCACGCCCCAGGGCCGTTTCTGCGGTTTTGGCCAGCTTTTCGACCGCGTGGCGGAACACCTGATTGCCCTGCATCCGCAGATGCCCGGTCGATTGGGTCGACACACCGCCGTCGACATAGAGCAAATCCTTGTAGCGCCCATCAGAATTCAGGTCAGTCGACAGAATGCCGCGATCCTGCGCGGTTCCTTCGCTGTCCTGCAGCTCAAGAATCAACGCGCCGGCACCGTCGCCAAACAGCACGCAAGTGGACCGATCAGTCCAATCCATGATGCGCGAAAACGTCTCGGCGCCGATGACCAGCACACGTTTGGCCTGACCGGACACGATCAAAGCGTTGGCGTTGCTGAGGGCAAAAACAAAGCCCGCACAGACGGCTTGCACGTCAAACGCAAATCCGTGGGTCATGCCCAGGCGCGCCTGGACCATCGTCGCGGCAGAGGGGAAAGTCAGGTCAGCAGTCGATGTCGCCAGGATGATGGCGTCGATATCCTCGGCCTTCAGGCCAGCATCGGCCAGGGCGGCCAAAGCAGCGTTGGTCGCCAGATCGGACGTGGTTTCACCATCAGCGGCAAAGTGGCGGCGTTCGATTCCCGAGCGAGCTTTGATCCACTCGTCCGACGTATCTAGCGTCTTTTCAAATTCGGAATTCGGAACTATGCGCTCTGGCAAATAGTGTCCGACACCTACAACAACTGAACGGCCTGCCATTTGGGGGTACTGCCTTTATTGTTATTCGCCCGCCTTTGGCGGTACGTGCGCGGCATCTTGTGCAAGCTGGGCTGTCGATGCAACCCGTGCCGCCAATTTTTCGGCGAAACCGGACTCGGCCAGGGTAAAGGCCAGTTTGATCGCTGCCGAAACTCCGGTGGCATCTGCGCCACCATGTGATTTGACCACGGTTCCGTTGAGGCCAAGAAAGACACCGCCATTCACTTGGCGTGGGTCGATGCGTTTCTTCAACCGTTGCAGCGAGGTGATGGCCAGAACCGATGCGAGCCGGGACAGGGGGGAATATTTGAAGGCCTCGCGCAGCAGGTCACCGATCAGGCTGGCCGTGCCTTCGCCGGTTTTGATTGCGACGTTTCCGGTAAAGCCATCGGTAACAATGACATCCGCCTTGTCACCGGGAATGTCGCTGCCCTCCACGAAGCCTGCGAAGTCAAAATTCGCCTGCTCTGCGAATTCCGAGATCATCGCGTGGGCTTCTTTCAGTTCGGCCCGGCCTTTGTGTTCTTCGGTGCCAACATTCAGCAAACCGATCCGGGGCCGATCCAATGCCATGCCGTTGCGGGCATAAGACGCCCCCATCAATGCATATTGCAGCAGATCCTTGGCGTCGGCCCGCACATCGGCGCCGACATCCAGCATCACGTTAAAGCCCTGAGGGTTGCGCGAGGGCCACAGAATCGCAATTGCCGGGCGGTTTACACCCGGCAATTTGCGCAAACGCATCATCGACAGCGCCATCAGTGCGCCGGTATTGCCACAGGAAACAGCCCCGTGGGCTTCGCCTTTGCGCACTGTTTCCAGCGTCGACCACATCGATGTCTGCTTGCCGCTGCGGACGACCTGGCTAGGTTTGTCCTCCATCGTGACCACGTCGGGGCAATCACGAAAAACGACGCGTCCCTGCAGGACACGCCGTTTGGCGACAAGTTTGCGCAACTTTTGCTCGGGCCCGTGCAGAACGAAGGCGATATCGGGGTTCTTGTTTGCCGATTTGGCAATGCCCGCAACAACAGTCGCGGGCCCCGAATCTCCGCCCATAGCGTCAACCGAGATGGTAATCCGTCCGGCTTGCGTGGGCTGTTCCGTCATGCCTTGGCCTACGAGTTATGAGGCTTAGGCCGCGTCTTCGTCCAGGTCGATTTCGTCGGCCTGAGCGACGACTTCACGGTCATCATAATGGCCGCAGGACGCGCAGACGTGGTGCGGGCGCTTCAGTTCGCCACAGTTTGCGCATTCGTTCGGGTTTGCAGCAACCAGAGCGTCATGTGCGCGGCGATTGTTGCGGCGCGACTTGGAAACTTTGTTCTGTTGGACAGCCATGGTCTCAACCTTTGTCTATTAAGGGTCAGCAGATTCGCTGCTGGCCGGGTTTCATTCTTCGTTTTTCTAGTGGTTTGACGCGCGTTTAGGGGACGGGCCCCGCAATGTCCAACCCAAATTCCGTTGAGCGCGCGAAAATACTGCGATTCTCGGCATGTTCAAGCGATTTTTCTGGAGGCCTGCTATGACAGGAAAACAGACCTATGTCACTCGTCTTTTTTCAAAGCATCGCGCAAATTCGCCAGTCCGGCGAACGGCTTTGCGTCTTCGTCCGTCATCGCCTGTTTGCCCGGCTCAGTATAGCCGGCCTGTTCCAATTCTGCGCCGTCCTTCCGTGGGTATTGGGGCAGGGCAAGCGACAGCGCCTCAATCATCACCGATGCGGGGTCAATTTCCGCGCCCAGTGCTTCGGTCTCATCGCCTTCGGGGATTTCGAATTCAGGCTCGTCGGGGTTTTGCCAGTCTTTCAGATAGACCCGTGACACAGGGATATCGATGCGCGTGGTTACGGGTTCAAGCGTCACGACACAGGGTTGAATCACCGTCGCCCCCAGTTTTCCGGCAAGAATCCAATCGCGTTTGCCTTGTGCCCTTACGTCACCCACAAAGCTGAGCTTGCGCAGGCCCAACAATCCCAGTTCGGTTTTGATCGCGTCCAGGCCCTTGCTATCGGGGCGCAGATCAAACGGCGTGGGCGCGTTTTGGGGCAGGTCGGCCACCCGCAGAGATGTATTAGTCGTCATTCGTGACCCTTTCGTGTGTTGAACCGGGGCTGCGGTTTATGTAATCGGATAGGGTCCGCAAGGTCCCAAGGCAAGAGGATGTAAATGTTGAAGGTTGTGAACAGGTTGAAACCGGCGTCCAAAAGGCTTGTCTTTGCGGCCTGTTTGGTTGCGGCTGGCGCTTGCACGCCAATCTTCAAGAATCACGGATACGTCCCGCCGGCTGACCAACTGGCTGAGATCAAAGTGGGCGTCGATACCCGCGACAGCGTTGTTGAAACCATCGGAGCGCCCAGCTCTGCCGGGCTGGTGAAGGATTCGGGTTTTTACTATGTCCGCTCTCGCGTGCGCCATTACGGTCCTAAGCGCCCCGAAGTGGTGTCGCGCGAACTGGTTGCGATCAGCTTTGACCAGCGTGGCGTTGTGCGGAATATCGAACGTTTTGGTCTTGAGGATGGATATGTGGTGGTACTGGACCGCCGTGTGACCGAATCCAGCGTTCAGAACCGTGGCTTCCTGCGCCAGCTGTTGGGCAATATCGGCAACTTCAACCCTGCGAACATTCCGGGCGCGAATTAAGTCTGCGCCGCCTCTTGCGACGGTCACAGGACAGTCACATGTTCTGTGGTAGAACCGTTGCAACATGAAGCAGGTCAGCAACCGCGGAGGATGCGACCATGGCATTATTGCTGGGCAAGGGCAGATACCGGGCTCGTTTGGCGCAGTCCCCACAGGATGTGGAGGCGGCGCAGAAACTGCGAACCCTGGCATTTGGGACGGATCAGATTGACCGGGATGAATTTGATCCGGTCTGCGCGCATATCCTTGTTGAAGATTCGCGCTCCGATGGAAGGCTGGTGTGTTGTTTCAGGTTGCTGACAATAGAGCACGGGGCCGAGGTTGACCGCAGTTATTCTGCCCAGTTCTATGACCTGTCTGCCCTCAAAGGGTTTGACGGGCGCATGGTCGAAATGGGTCGTTTCTGCATTCACCCGGAATGGACAGACCCGGATATCCTGCGGGTCGCGTGGGGTGCGATGACCAATTACGTGGACCAGAACAACGTCAAGATGTTGTTCGGCTGTTCATCCTTTGCAGGAACTGAAACCGTCGAATATCTGGACGCCTTTGCCATGTTAAAGCAACGGCATCTGGCGCCAAAGCGTTGGTTGCCGCGGGTCAAGGCCCCCGATGTATTCAAGTTTGCCTCTCGCCTGCGGCGTAGGCCCGATGTGAAAAAGGCTATGTTGCGGATGCCTCCATTGTTGCGCACCTATCTGATGATGGGCGGTTGGGTCAGTGATCATGCGGTGGTGGATCGGCATATGAATACGCTGCATGTATTCACCGGGCTTGAGATCGGCGCGATCCCCCCGGCCCGTAAACGGTTGCTGCGCGCAGTGGTCCGGTAGTTTGAGTATTTTCGAAAAGGTGAAACAGGGGCGTTGACGCTTTGTGTCCACCGGTTTAGCTGGCGGCATGGCGAGAATTCCTTTGTTGCAGATGTCCGGCATATCCCTGACTTTCGGGGGCGATCCGGTGTTTTCGGGGCTGGACCTAGTGGTTCAGCCGGGCGACCGAGTCGCGTTGGTTGGGCGAAACGGGTCGGGAAAGTCGACCCTGATGAAAGTCATGGCCGGTCTGGTCGAGCCTGATCAGGGTGATATCGTGGTGCCGCCCGGAAAATCTGTTGGCTACATGGAGCAGGACCCCGGCATGGAAGGGTTTGCGACCTTGGGCGATTATGCGTCCAGCGAGTTGGAGCCGGGTGAGCTGTACAAGGTCGAACGCGCGGGCGAGGGGTTGAAGTTCGATCCCTCCCGCCCGATTGAAACCGCTTCGGGTGGCGAGCGTCGCAGGGCCGCATTGGCCAAGCTGATGGCCGAAGCGCCGGACCTGATGCTGCTGGACGAGCCGACGAACCATCTGGATATCGAAGCGATTGCCTGGCTGGAACGCGAACTGGGATCGACCCGCGCAGCCTTCGTTCTGATTTCACATGACCGTGCGTTTTTGCGCGCTTTGACCCGCGTGACGTTGTGGATCGACCGCGGCATGGTACGGCGGCAGGAACAAGGGTTTGAGGCTTTTGAAACCTGGCGCGACAAGATTTGGGAAGAAGAGGATCAACAGCGTCACAAGCTGAATCGTCTGATCAAGTCTGAAGCCAAATGGGCGGTCGAAGGTATCAGTGCACGGCGCAAGCGAAATCAAGGCCGGGTGCGGGCTTTGCAGGCCTTACGCGCTGAAAAGGCCGCGCAGATCAAACGTCAGGGATCAGCGGCAATGTCGCTGGAAGGCGGGCCAAAGTCTGGGCGAAAAGTGATTGAAGCCAAGGGGTTGTCCAAGTCTTTTGGCGCGCAGCAGATCGTTCGGAACTTTGATCTGTTGGCACAACGTGGGGATCGGGTTGCCTTTGTCGGACCGAATGGTGTGGGCAAGACAACCCTGCTCAAGATGTTGCTGGGTAAGGAACAGCCCGACGAAGGAACAGTGACGCTGGGCACCAATCTTGAGATCGCGGTTTTCGACCAGGCTCGCGCGCAGCTGGATCCCGAAATGACCCTGTGGGACAGCCTGACCGGCGATCCCGAGATGCGGGTCTCGGGCAAGGCGGATCAGGTGATGGTTGGGGGTCAACCCAAACACGTGGTCGGATATCTCAAGGAATTCCTGTTCGATGATGCGCAGGCAAGAGCGGCCGTTAAGTCATTGTCAGGTGGCGAAAAAGCGCGTTTGCTGTTGGCGAAACTGATGGCCAAGTCCTCGAACCTTTTAGTGCTGGACGAACCGACCAACGATCTGGACGTTGAAACGCTGGACCTGTTGCAGGAACTGCTGGACGACTATGACGGCACCGTCCTGCTGGTCAGCCACGATCGGGATTTTCTGGACCGAGTTGCCACCACAACGATTGCGATGGAGGGCAATGGCCGCGCGACCGTCTATGCGGGCGGATGGTCGGACTACATCGCGCAACGGGGTGACGTTGCAGAAAAGAAAGCTGAAAAAGCAAAGACTTCGAAGTCAAAGCAAAAGCAAGAAGCGCAGCCGAAATCCGGGCTATCTTTCTCGGATAAGCATCGGCTTGAGAAGTTGCCTGCCGAGATTGCCCGCCTAGAGGCCGAAATCGGCAAGCTGGAAGAGCTTATGTCAGATCCTGAGCTGTTCACCCGTGAACCAGTCAAGTTCCAGAAGGCGACTGAGGCGCTGGTCGAACGGCAAGAGAAACTGGCCGCCGCCGAAGAAGAGTGGCTGGTGCTTGAGGAAAAGGCCGAAGGCGCCTAGCGGCGCGTCAATGGTCGGGCAGGGTTGCCGACAACCGTTTCCCCGGCCGCGACGTCTTTGGTCACAACGCTGCCTGCGCCAATAATGGCGTTGTCGCCGATGGTGACGCCGGGCATCACGATGGCACCTCCGCCAACCCAGACGTTTCGGCCAATGGTCACCGGTATCCCGATTTCCAAACCTTGTGCGCGTTCTGCCGGGTCTTTGGCGTGCTGAGCACAGTAGATCTGGGCATGCGGGCCGAACATCGAGTCATCACCGATCTGAACCTGTGCGGTATCCAGAATGACACAACCCGTGTTGAAATAGACCCGCGCGCCGAGGTGGATGTTAAGCCCGTAGGCGCAATGAAACGGAGCCTCAAGTAAGCAATCCGGCCCGACGCGAGCGAACAACGCCAGCAACTCGGGTGCCATGGCACCCCGGGCGTCAGGCGGGCAGGTGTTATGTGCGTGGACCGCGTGCCGGGCGCGGGTGCGCAGCGCCTCAAGTTCCGGGTCCAGGCATTTATACCACTGCCCGGACTGCATCTTTTCCCGCTCTGTCATGGGACAGGCTTAACGCATACGAAGGGCTCCGTCGATGCGGATGACTTCCCCGTTCAAGTAGCCCATCTCGACAATGAAACCGGCCAACCGCCCGTATTCTTTCGGATCACCCAGACGTGCAGGGTTTGGGACATCTGCCGCCAGTTGTTGTTGAACCTCTTCGGGCAGACCGGCCAGCATCGGTGTCATGAAAATCCCCGGAGCGATGGTCATCACGCGAACGCCGGTTGAGGCCAGATCGCGCGCCATTGGCAGCGTCATTCCCACGACACCGCCTTTCGAGGCTGCATAGGCCGCCTGTCCTTTTTGTCCGTCGAAGGCTGCGATTGAGGCCGTGTTGATGATTACTCCACGCGCGCCGTCCGGTTCGGGTTCGTTCTTAGCCATTTCAGCTGCGGCCAGGCGCGAGACATTGAACGTTCCCACAAGATTGATGTCGATTGTGCGCTGAAACGCGTCCAGGGGGTGGGGACCATCCTTGCCGACTGTCTTGATCCCATAGGCGATCCCGGCGCAGTTCACCGCGACCGTGATGCGGCCCATCTTGTCCTTTGCTTGCTCAATTGCCGACGCGACTGAGGTTTCGTCTGTCACATCCGTTTCTGTAAAATGCCCACCGATCTCTGCGGCCACTTTTGGGCCGCGCTCAGCGTCGCGGTCCAGAAGCGTCACCTGCGCGCCCTGTTCTGCGAAATAGCGGGCGGTTGCCTCGCCCAGACCTGACGCGCCGCCAGTTATGATTGCCGCGGATGTCGATAGTTGCATCACGGATACCTCTCCAAAATTTTGACACTTTTCTGCCACTTTTGATGTGGCGGTCCTAATAGATGTTGTATATTTGGCCTATCGGACCGTCACAACTGGTGTTGTGCCCGAGTTTAATGAGTGGTGGTGAGCCAAAGTTAACGCATCTTCAGCGGATATTTATCCGCACTTCATTTGCGGCTCCCACTTGGTAATCGAAGACCCTGACGCACTTGGGTGTTAAGGCGCAAGGAGCTAAATGATGCGAATTAAACTGAAATCTAGCGTTTCGGCTTTGGTGGCCTCTCCGTTTGTTGGGGCGCTTCTGGTGACCACAGCGCAAGCTGCATCTGGGGTTTGCGACGCACGCACAGCACGGATCGCAGCAAATGCAGGAGACTACCAAACACTGTGTGATTGCACTCAGGTGACCCCGAGTTTCCTGAACCGGCTGCAGAAGCACTCCGATTTCGATTCGATACTGGCCGCAACTGGTCAACAGTGCCCCGGTTTGGCCGCATTGTTGACGGATTTTTCAACTGGAACGATCGCGGCGGTGACCTCGAATGGCGAAGATCGTGATTCCAGCCAGTCATCTGGGAGCGGTTCCAATTCCAGCGGTGAGAATGGTTCGGGCGGCGAATCTTCTGGAGGAGGTAGCTCCTCTGGCGGCGGGTCTGGTGGCGGAGCGCCAGGCGGTCCCGGCGGAGCACCAGGTGGCCCAGGTGGTGGAGACGGCGGCGGCAGCGGCGGTGGAGACGGCGGCGGCAGCGGCGGTGGAGACGGCGGCGGCAGCGGCGGTGGAGACGGCGGCGGCAGCGGCGGTGG